>NZ_JBWKZP010000003.1:111958-555643 GCF_059424585.1 Hydrogenophaga sp. GW101-3F08 | reverse complement strand
GGCAACGCCCGCGGCCCGGCCGGTGCCGGCACCCGCTGCCGCGCCGCTCGCCGCCGCCGCGCCCCTGGGCCCCCGGCCGGCCGGGATCGACACCATGGACTGGCCGGCGCTGCAGGCCGCCGTGGCCGGCTGCGAAGCCTGCGGCCTGTGCCGCAGCCGCAAGAACACTGTGTTCGGCGTGGGCGACACCCAGGCCGACTGGATGGTGATCGGCGAAGCGCCGGGCGAAAACGAAGACCTGCAGGGCGAGCCCTTCGTGGGCGCGGCCGGCCAGCTGCTCGACAACATGCTGCGCGCCGTGGGCCGCAGCCGCAGCGGGTCGGGGCAACAGGCGGCCTACATCGCCAATGTGCTCAAGTGCCGCCCGCCGGCCAACCGCAACCCGCAGCCGCAGGAAGTGGCGCAGTGCGAGCCCTACCTGGCGCGCCAGGTGGCGCTGGTCCAGCCCAAGGTCATCATCGCCATGGGCCGTTTCGCGGTGCAGTCGCTGCTGCAGACCAGCGAGCCCATCGGCCGCCTGCGTGGTCAGGTGCACCGTTACCAGGGCGTGCCGGTGATCGTCACCTACCACCCGGCCTACCTGCTGCGCACCCCCGGCGACAAGGGCAAGGCCTGGGCCGACCTGTGCCTGGCGATGGAGACCGTCGCCGCCGAGTCCGGCGGGCAGCCCTGAGCGGCAGGGTTCGCCGCGGCATTGCAAGCGCTGGCAGGGTGCCGACCCGACGGGTGCTGGCAGGCGTGACACTTAAAAACGCGGCTTTTCGCGTTTTCCGGTCATTCCACCATGCACACATCGCCCTTGTCCTCCCCGGGGCCGAGCCCCCGGATGTCCCGTGGGTCAGCCCACCTCCCCACCCTTGAATCCACCCCGCCCGCCCGCCGAGACGAACCGCTGGACCTGGCCAGCGCCTTTCTGGCCTGCCTGCGACCCGAGATCGCGCGCACCGAGCCCCAGCGGCGCGAGGTCCACCGGCTGCGCCACCAGGTGTATTGCGAGGAACTGCGGTTCGAGCCCCTGCGGCCCGACGGGCAGGAGACCGATCCGTTCGACCCGCAGTCGGTCCATGGCATGGTGCGTCACCGGCGCTCCGGCGTGCTCGCCGGCACCGTGCGCCTCGTGGGCAAGCGCCATGCCGGCGAGCAGTTGCCGATGGAGGCGCATTGCGCCCCCGGGCTCACGCACGAGAGCCTGCTGCCGCGCCATTTCCCGCCCCACGAGGTCTGCGAAGTCTCGCGGCTGGCCGTGCCGGCCCGCTTTCGCCAACCGCGCGTCGAGCCGGCCGAAGGCGCCAGCGCCATCGGGCACATGGGTTTTTCGGCCGAGGAACTGCGCACCTTTCCCTACATCGCGGTCGGCCTGTATCTGTCGGCCATCGCCATGGCCCGCCACACCGGCCGCTTCCACATGTACGCGGTGATGGAGCCGCGCCTGGCGCGCGGGATGGGTTTCGCGGGCATCCGCTTCGAGCGCCTGGGCCCGGTCATCGAATACCACGGTCAGCGCGCGGCCTACCACCTCGACAGCCGCATCGCCCCGGAACGCCTCGCGCCCCCGTACCAGGACCTGCTGCAGCGCATCGATGCCCGGCTGTTCCCGGCCGTGGCCGCCCGCGAGGATGTGCCCGGGCTCTGGCCGTTCAGGGTCCCACCGTCCGCTGGGGCCACAGCACCGTCGCAATCGCCACCATGACCAGCGCCACGGCGGCCCAGTCCTGCCAGTGCAGCACCTCGCCCAGCCACCAGGCGCCGCTGAACACGCCCAGCACCGGGATGAACATGACCGACAGCGAGGAGGCGATCGGGGGCAGGTCGCGCGCCAGCATCAGCCAGGCCACCTGGGCAAACGCGAACACACCGACGGCGTTGTAGACGATGGCGCCCCACACCGGCAGCGTGGGCCAGGCCCAGGCGTCGCGCTCGAACAGCAGCGCCAGCAGGCTCATCCACAGCGTGGTGAACACGGTCATCCAGAAACAGATCGCCAGCGTGGGGTGCGGGATGCGGGTGCGCCGCATCAGCTGCGTGCCCAGCGCCCAGGTGGCCGCGGCCACCAGCATCATGGCCACGCCCAGCGGCTTGCCCGAGAGCGTGCTCAGCTCGTGCCAGAGCAGCAGCACCACGCCCAGCGCCGCGGCCGCCACGCCGCCCCAGGCCCGGTGGGGCAGGCGCTGGCCGAACCAGGCCGCGCCGATCAGCGCCGAAAACACCGGCATGGTGTAGCCCAGGATCGCCGCCCGCCCGCTCGACAGCGTCTGGATCGCCAGGATCGCCAGCGTGTGCCAGAAGAACATGTTGAACACGGTGAGCCAGCCCAGCTCACGCCAGTGTTCGCGCCCGATCACGAACGGCACCCGCCGCGCCACCAGGAACAGCGCCAACACCGGCAGGCCCAGCCACATGCACAGCGAGCGAAAGCTCAGCGCGGGAAAACCCGTCACGCCGAACTTCATGATCGGCCAGTTGATGCCCCAGACCAGGGTGAGCAGGGCGAGAATGGCCAGTTGCCGGCGTGAGAGGGCTTGCATGGGGCGTGATCTTAGGCGGAGGGGCCTTTGTAGGCGGAGCGTGGGGGCGAGCGAGCCGGTGCCGGGCCGCCCCAAGCCGGGTCAGCCCCCTCGGGGGGCAGCGACCCGCGCAGCGGCGGAGCGTGGGGGCCAGTCTCCTAAAATCAGTGCCCATGACCTTCCTCGACATGCTCGGCGCGGCAGAGCGCCAGAACCAGTCCCTGCTCTGCGTTGGCCTGGACCCGGACCCGGCCAGGTTCCCCGCCGGCATGAAGGGCGACGCCAGCCGCATCTACGACTTCTGCGCCGCCATCGTCGAGGCCACGGCCGACACCGCGATCGCCTTCAAGCCGCAGATCGCCTACTTCGCCGCCCACCGCGCCGAGGACCAGCTTGAACGCCTGATGGCGCACATGAAGCGCATCGCGCCCCAGGTGCCGGTGATCCTGGACGCCAAGCGCGGCGACATCGGCAGCACGGCCGAGCAGTACGCCATCGAGGCCTTCGAGCGCTACGGCGCCGACGCGGTCACGCTCTCGCCCTTCATGGGCTTCGACTCGGTGCAGCCCTACCTGAAGTACCACGGCAAGGGCGCCTTCCTGCTCTGCCGCACCTCCAACCCCGGTGGCGACGACCTGCAGAACCAGCGCCTGGCGTCGGTGGACGGCCAGCCGCGGCTGTACGAACACATCGCGCGCCTGGCCCAGGGGCCGTGGAACCTCAACGGCCAGCTCGGCCTGGTGGTGGGCGCCACCTATCCCGAAGAAATCGAGCGCGTGCGCGAACTCGCGCCCACGCTGCCGCTGCTGATCCCCGGCGTGGGCGCGCAGGGCGGCGACGCCGTGGCCACCATCCGCGCCGGTTATCGCCGGCAGGGCGACGCGACCACCGGCCCGGTCATCGTCAACAGCTCGCGCGCCATTCTCTACGCCTCCAGCGGTGACGACTTCGCCGCCGCCGCGCGCACCGAAGCCCTGCGCACGCGCGAGGTGCTGAACGCCGCCCAGGGCTGAGCCGCTGAGCCGGGGGCGGCCTGCGCCCCATGATCGAAGACGCCAAGGCGGGGGCGGATTCTGGTGCCGATTCCAGACAGATTCGACCTGCCTTTTCGCTGGGCCGTCAGGTCGGCCCCGTTGAAGCATGGCCAGTGAGTGCATTTTTGGCGCTGGCCACATCCATGTCGCGGGAAAGTGGTACGCCGTTTTTTACCGCCAGCACCTCCGCCATGATGCTCACGGCAATCTCCGGTGGCGTCTTGCTGCCGATGTAGATGCCAATGGGGCCGCGCAGCCGCGCCAGACTTTGCGGAGTTTGTTCGAAGTGTTCGATCAAGCGCGTGTGGCGGGCCTCGTTGTTGCGCCGCGAGCCGATGGCCCCCACGTAGAAGGCCTCGGTGTCCAGCGCCTCCAGCAGAGCAAGGTCGTCGAGCTTCGGGTCGTGCGTGAGTGCGATCAGGCAGCTGCGGCGGTCGAACTTGAAGTCGCGCACCACGTCGTCCGGCATTCCGGTCAGCAGGCTGACGCCAGGCACCGACCAGGAAGCGCGGTACTCCTCGCGCGGGTCGCATACGGTGACCTTGAAGCCACTGAAGAGTGCCATTGTGGCGAGGTATTCGGTGAGTTGGCCTGCGCCGATCAGCAGCATGCGGTACTCGGGGCCGAAAGTGTTGAAAAGCACTTTGCCATCGTCAACCAGTGGCAAGGGCGAGGTGACCGCACGCAACTCCACCCGGCCGCTGACCATCTCCATGCACCGCTGGACCATGTGGCCATCGGTCAGAGATTGCACCAGCCCCAGCAGAGATGCCGGATCGGGGTTGTACTCCAGCACCAGTTCCAGCGTGCCGCCACACGGCAGACCGAAGCGGTGGGCTTCATCGGCGCTCACGCCGTACTTGACCCGCTGTGGCTTGCTGTCCGGAATCTCGTGCGTGATGCCCGTCTCGCTCGTGCTGGCTTCGACCTGCTGGCCTCGGCTGTAGCGGTAAATCAGATCGTCTTCAATGCAGCCGCCCGAGACCGAGCCCACCAACAAGCCACTCTCGCACAGCGCCATGATGGACCCGACCGGGCGCGGGGACGAACCCCAGGTGCGTACCACCGTGGCAAGCAGGGCGCGCTGCCCTTGGGCACGCCAGCCATGCAGCGTGCGAAGGACGGTGACGTCGAGGTTTTCCATGTCGCATTCCGTTGGATGGCCGCAGCACCGAGCTGGTTTGATCGTGGCGTCGCTTGTCCTGCGATGGTGTTCCGTCGTCGAGTGTCGGCTTCCGACGGTCAGCTCAGGCGGCCGCCCGCATCTCCGCGGCTTTGTGGATGGCCGCGCGGATGCGCGGGTAGGTGCCGCAGCGGCAGATGTTGCCGGCCATGGCCGCGTCAATGTCCGCGTCGGTCGGCTTCGGGACTTTCTTCAGCAACGCAGCGGCAGCCATCAGCTGCCCGCTCTGGCAGTAACCGCACTGCACCACGTCGACATCGATCCATGCCGCTTTCAGCACCGCCACCTGCGGCCCGGACAGCCCTTCGATCGTGGTCACCTCGCGCGGGCCGACCGCCGAGATCGGCGTGACGCAGGATCGCGTCGGCTCGCCGTCGACGTGCACCGTGCACGCGCCGCACAGCGCCATGCCGCAACCGAACTTGGTACCGGTCAGCTGCAGCTCGCCACGCAACACCCACAGCAGGGGTGTGTCGGGCTCGGCCTGCACTTCAACGGGTTTGCGATTGATCGTCAACGTGGTCATCGGGCTTCTCCGGGTCAGGTCAGTTTCAGCGGCAGGCTGCGCAGCCGCTGGCCAGTGATGGTGAACAGGGCATTCGCCACCGCCGGGGCAATCGGCGGCGTGCCGGGTTCGCCGACCCCTTCGGGGTTCTCGTTGCTGGCGATGATCTCTGTCTCGATCACCGGGCATTCGTCGAACCGCAGCACCGGGTTGTTGTGGAAGTTGGTCTGCTGGACCTGGCCCTTCTCGATGCGCACTTCGTCGTTCAGCGCGGCCGACAAGCCGTAGACGATGCCACTTTCCATCTGCTGGCAGACCAGGTTCGGGTTGATGGCGATGCCGCAGTCGATCACGCAGACGACGCGGTGGACGCGAATGCGCTTGTCGGTGGACACCGACACTTCGGCCACCTGCGCCACGATGGAGCCGAAAGACTGGTGCAAGGCCACGCCACGGGCACGCTTGCTGCCGTCGGCCGCTGCAGGCAAGGGCTTGTCCCAGCCGGACAACTCGGCGGCGCGCTTCAGCACCTTCAGGTGCCTGGGGTGTTTCGCCAGGAGCGCGGCGCGCAAGGCCACCGGGTCGCGCCCGGCGGCATGGGCCACTTCGTCGAGGAAGCTTTCCTTGAAGAACGCGTGGTGCGAATGCCCGACCGAACGCCAGAAGCCCACGGGAATGGGCAGTTCGAACACCTCGTGGCCAATGCGCGCGGCGGGCCATTCGTAGGGCTGGTCGAAGGCGCCTTCCGAGGTGGTTCGGTCGGGTAGCGCGCTGCCCACGCCGATCATGCGCTCGATGATCTGCGGCATGATGGCCTGGCCGGCCGACGTGTTCACCCAGCCCAGCAGCTGGCCCGACGCATCGAGGCCGGCCTGGAAACGCGCTACGCAAGCCGGGCGGTAGAAGTCGTGCGTCATGTCCTGCTCGCGCGACCAGATGGTCTGCACCGGCGCGCCACCGGCCTCGCGGGCGATGGCCGCGGCCTGCGCGACCACGTCGACTTCGCAGCGCCGGCCGAAGCCACCGCCGAGCAACTGCATCTGCACGTCGACCTGTTCGGGCGCGAGGCCCAGCACCTTGGCCACCGCGTGGCGTGCCATGTCAGGTACCTGCGTGGCCGCCCACACGGTGGCACGGCCGTCCTTGAACTGCACGGTGCAGTTCATCGGCTCCATGGTTGCGTGGGCCAGGTACGGCGCGCGGTATTCGGCCTTGATCGTCTTCGCGGCGCTCTTCAGCGCGGCATCGACGTCACCATGCTGGTAGAAGCTGAAGCCATCGTCCGTGTCCAGCGATTGCGCCAGCCGCCGATAGATCACGTCGGTGGACAACTGGGCGGTCGCGCCATGGTCCCATTCGATGCGCACCGCCTTGACGGCGCGCATCGCGTGGTACGGCGTGTCGGCAATCACCGCGACGCCGCCGGTGCTGCCGTAGAGGCCGGGCACCGCGAGCACCTTCTTCACGCCGGGCAGCTTCTGTGCGTCGGCGGCATCGAAGCTGGCGACGCGGCCGCCGAGGGTCGGGCACATCTCGACGCTGGCGTACTGCATGCCGGGCGGCAGCACGTCGATGCCGAAGCGCGCGCTGCCGTCCATCTTGGACGCCGCCTCCAGGCGCTTGCGCGGCTGGCCGATCAGCTTGAAGGTCTTGGGGTCCTTCAGCACCACCGATTCAGGCAAGGGCTGGCTCGCGGCGGCGGCCGCCAGCTCGCCGAACGAAGCGCTCTTGCCCGACGGGTGCAGCACGCGGCCCGCCTCGGCACGGCACTCACCGGCCGGCACCTGCCACTGCCCGGCCGCAGCGGCCACCAGCATCGCGCGCGCCGACGCCCCGGCCTGGCGCATCGGCAGCCACAGGTCCCGCATGCTGGAGGACGCGCCGGTGAGCATCAGGCCGAACTCGCGCATCGCCTTGCCGGTGACCCGCCCGGCGATGGCCTTCAGCATGCCGTGGTCATCGGGGTGGAAGGGCAGGCTTTCGATCATCCCTTCGACGTTCTGGTAGATCTTGTCGATCGGCGCGCGTTCAACGCGAACCTGCGCCCAGTCGGCGTCCAGCTCCTCGGCCAGCACCATCGCCAGGCCGGTGTAGATGCCCTGGCCCATCTCGGCCTTGCACATCACGATGCCGACCGTGTTGTCTGCGCCGATCTTGACCCAGCCGTTCAGCGCCGACTGGCCCGGGCCGACCGGCAGCGGATCGGACGTGACCAGGCGCGGCTTGGGCGGCAACGCCGTCCAGCCCACCATCAGGGCGCCGAGCGCTCCGGCCACCCCAGCACCGCTGAGTAGGACTGTTCTGCGGGTTACCATGATCACTCTCCTGTTGCGCGGCGTGCGCACGTTCTTCGTCAGTGGGATGCAGTGGAACTCTTTCAGCCAATCGCAAGCTGGATGCCGTGTCGAATTGCTTGCCGTGCTGGCGCCATTAAGAGACCGATAGTCTGCAATATAGCAGACTATCGGTCTCTTGAGGAGATCAACGTTCCCTGACACATCCTTATGAGCAACCCATCACCGTATCTGCGCGCGCGTTCTCCCGAGCAGAAGGAGGAGCGTCGGCGCCATCTGCTCGATACCGCGAAGTTCCTGCTGCTGCAGATGCCCGACGTGCACGCACTGGGCATCAACGAACTGGCGCGGCAGGCGCAGATGACCAAGTCAAACGTCTACCGATACTTCGAGAGCAGCGAAGCCGTCCTGCTTGAGGTGCTTGTTGAGGAGTTCATGGCCTGGCGCAGCGAGCTGGTCAAGGCGCTGAACCGAGGGGGCAAGCGCAGAGGGACCATCGAACACATTGCCTGGGCGTTCACCACCACCTGGGTCGCCCGCCCGCTGCTGTGCAGACTCACCAGCATCTTCCCTTCCATCCTTGAGCGCAACGTCTCCACCGAACGCGTGGTCCAGTTCAAACAAGGCTTGCTGGCCGTGCGCCAGGAGACCGCGATCGACTTCCATCGCTGCATTCCAAGCATCCCGGCCTCGACCTTCGATAGATTCATCCACCTCGCCCTGCCACTGCTCATCGGTCTATGGCCGCTGGCAAGCCCTGGGGAAGTCTCTGCTGTGGTGATTGCACGCCCCGACCTGGCACCGCTGCGATACCGATTCGAGCAGGATCTGGAAGAGGGGATGCTGATGCTGTTGCGCAGTCTTTCCCGGGGATAGCGCATTCGAATGGCTCTTTTTCTTGATGAGGACGGTGAGCTCGAACGGTTTCCAGACCTGCACGGCGTCTTTTTGGGCGCCGACCAGAAGGCGGCTGCTGCCAGGCTGCCGTCGGCGGCCGGCGTGCTGGGCACGGTCTACGACGCCAGGAACCAGGTCGACGCCGCCATCGATACCGCGATGCCGGAGATCCACATGGGCTGAGCGGGTGGTGTGCGAACATCTCGTCCTGTCATTCATAACGAGCATTTTCCAGGGACATCGACATGACCAACTCCACCGAAAACCCACCCGTACCCAAGGTGCTGCAGGAGGCACTCAAGGACTATCCAGAGCTGCTTGCCAAGCTGGAGGAAGGACTCAAGACCGTTGGCCGCTCGCCGGACATGAGCAAGATGCAACGGAGTGACCAGCTGGAACGGGCTTTCTGGTTGCTTGAAGGTGACATGGACGGTTTCGTCGAGCGCGCAAATGACGAGCTGGCCTCTGCTGAGGCTTCCGGCGATGCCGACAAGGGCGCTGAAGTGCGAAAGAAGCTGCACCTTCTGCGGTTGCACCGACGTGATGGTGGCGACGAACTGATGAGGTTCTTCAGCTGGGGTCAGGACTGAGGGAGCGGGCCATGGGAAAGGTGGGCTGGCCCGCACAACGCTGTCAGAGATGGGCGGGAATGCGGCCGTGATCGATCCGGACGATCTGCGCAGCGCTCATCCCGACGCACGCAACCTGCGCGACCATAAGCCATACATCTGGTCTGGAGAGACGCACAGCGATGCCGGTCGCTGGGCGCAGGAGCTTCGGGCCGACGCAGTGGCCCAGCGCAAGAACCTCGTGCTGGACACGACCATGCCTCGCGCCCGCGAATGGCTGGCGTGGGGACAGCGGATGGTGTGCGAACATTCCGCGCTGTCACCCACTCCAACCGTTTCCCAGGGAAGCCACCATGACCGAAAAAATCGACCCCGTCCGACTGAAGGCCGCCGCCGAGCGCCTTGAATGGGTATGCCAGCAGTACCCGAACGAAGAGCGCGTGCAACATGTGTTGAAGGTCATGCAACCCATGATCGACGACGCCAAGGCGGGTCGCATTCTGGAGCCGATACCGGACAGGTTCAAGCTGCCGTTTCGCTGGGCGATGTCGTCTGAAGGTCTGTTTCGCGACTTCGCGGATCCTGACGTCGAGGGTGCCTATGTGGACTTCGGCATCGAACTGGAGGGCGGTCTGTCAGAGCAAGAAAAGCGAATCCTTGCCGACATGGAGGCCCAGCGGGCAGCGATTCTGAAAGGCACTCAATCATGAGTGACCCTGGTCTGACTCCCGATGAACTCAAACGGCCATACGACGAGAAGACCCTCAAGGAAGCACGGACCTTTGAGACCCAGGGCGTCAACCGGCAGGCGGCCCTGGACTATCTGGAAACGCCCGAAGGAAAGTTGTATCGGCAGCGGCTCCTCGAAGCATCTCCCGACACACCGCTGAACAAACTCAACGACCGGGCCATCGACCAGATCACCTCCGGCCGCGAGCTCCCCCGCATGGAGACCCTCCACGAGCCTTTGGTCAAGATCGTCCCCAAAGGCCAGCAGCCTTCGCCGTATTCTCCGTTCTGGGCCAAGGAAGCCGACCTCGACGCTGCGATCAAGGAAGGCCGAAACCTCTCCCAGCACTTCGCCCTGCCGGTCGCCAGCGAATCGCCCCAGTACGACGTCTACAAGATCACCCCGAAAGCGCCCACCGAGGTCTTCGTCAACACCGTGGCGCCGACCAGTGAGCTGGACGGCCAGGTGACGAAATCCGGTGGCGCACGCCAGTACCTCACACCCAACCGCAACCTGTACGAACCGCACGAATTCGTGCGAAGCGTCGACAACCACCTGCACCTCCCCACCAAAGGACGGGCCGTGCGCCCCACGGTCAAGGCCGCCGGCGTGCTGGGCACGGCCTACGGCGCCTACGACGCGAAGAACCAGATCGACGCCGCCATCGACACCGCGCGCTCCAACCGCGAGCAGTGGGTGCGTGGCGGCGAAGAGGCGGCGAACCAGACCGTCAAGACAGCGGTGACCGGCACGGCCGCCACGCTCGGTGCGATTCCCGGTGCGGCCGGCGGCGCACTCACCAGCCCGGTGACGGGGCCGGTCGGTCCGGTGGCGGGCGGCCTGCTCACCGGTGGCGCGGCCGCCGTCGGTGCCGAGAAGCTGTACGAAGACTCGCGCCTGCAGCAGTGGAGCAAGGTCCTCGGGCGCGAGGTGGGCCAGTTGGGTTACGACCACGTGTCCCGGGAAGGCCGCCTGCTGCGCCAAGTCAACGGCCTGAAGGAGGAGCTGCAGCACACCACCGACCCGGCTGAGCGCGCGCGCCTGCAGACCCGGCTGGATTCGACCAGCGCCGCTTTCGGCAATGAGGCCGAGCGCAACGGCCGCTATTTCGAGGGTCGGGCCGGCATCGACCAGGGCTGGGAAGCGATGCATGCGCGTTTCCCCAAGGTCGACAAGGACGATGTCAGCGACGCGCTGGCCAGGCACATCGACGCTGGCAAGCCGCCCGCCGATGCGGTGCGCGGCGCCTACAGTGACGCGGTGCACGAGAAGTACCCCCGCGCCCTGCCGCACCAGCCGCTGGAAAACTACCGGGCACTGAGCAGCGAGCAACTGGCCGACAAACACCGCCAATACGTGGGCGAGGTCGGCCAGGGCCGCAAGGCCGTGATGGCGCTGGCGGCCAACCGGGATTCGCACAACAACCTCGATCAGGGCTGGCCCAGATCGCTGGCGCAGCAGCGCCAGGCGGGCCGGGTGCAGGAAGGCCTGAACGAGCTCTGGCGCGACACCGGCCACCTGGGCGCGATCCGAGAGGCCCACAAGGAACGCGGGCTGATGCCACCCGAACTGCCGGCCGAGCTGCGCCCGGACGCGCGCTCTCGGGACCCGCAGGCGGTGGCGCCGATACGCTCGGGCCAGCTTCCGCTCACGCCCGGGCAGGCGCGCCACCGTCAACTGGCCATGGACCAGCTCGGGCCAGGTCTGCGCGAACGCGGCCTGGACGCCGACGGTATCGACCGCGTCAGCGCCGCCGCCGTGAGCCACGCCCAGACCCATGCGCACCGAGGCGAGGTGCGTGCCTTCCACCTGAGCAAAGACGGGGAGCGCGTGGCGGTGGTGCAGGAACATGCGCCGATCAGCGAGTTCAGCGTGCGGCAGGCACAGGCGCAGCCCGCGGAACAGCATCTCGCGCACGCGCACCAGGCGGCCCATGCCCAGGCGCAGGAGGCGACCCGTACTGCGGAAGCAGCTTCCGCGCCCACACACGCGGCGCCCGAACGCGCGATGGCCTGAGGTTTCTTGCGTTGGTGACAGCCAACCGATGCGGCCGTCCCTACCATGCGGTGTTCCAACCAGGAAAAACCGCATGATCGACTTGTATACCGCCGCCACGCCCAACGGGCACAAGGTGTCCATCGCGCTCGAAGAGCTGGGCCTGCCCTATACGCTGCGGGTGCTGGACCTGGCGCGGAGCGAACAAAAGGCTCCCGCCTTCCTGGCCATCAACCCCAACGGCCGCATCCCGGCCATCGTGGACCGCGAGGCCGACGATTTCGCGGTGTTTGAATCGGGCGCCATCCTCATCTACCTGGCCGAAAAGACCGGCCGGCTCATGCCCGCGGACGCCAGGGGCCGCTCGCGCGTGCTGCAGTGGCTGATGTTCCAGATGGGCGGCATCGGCCCGATGATGGGCCAGGCCAATGTGTTTTTCCGCTACTTTCCCGAGAAGATCCCGGCCGTGATTGACCGCTACCAGGGGGAGAGCAAGCGCCTGTTCCGCGTGCTCGACGGCCAGCTGAAAGACCACGAATACCTGGCGGGCGACTACTCCATCGCCGACATCGCCAACTGGGCCTGGGTGCGCACGCACCGCTGGTCGGGCGTGGACATGGACGACCTGCCGCACCTGCGGCGCTGGCGCGACGCGATCCGGGCGCGCCCGGCGGTGCAGCGTGGCATCGAACAGCCGTCGTCCAGGGTGGACCTCACGCGCGACGGCGACGCGGGCGCGCAGCGTTTCGCCGAAGACGCGCGCCGCATGGTGGAGATGGGGCAGAGCCTGGGCCCCGCCCCGGCGCGCGGAGGCGCCGCATGAAGCTCTACGTGTCGCCGCGAGCACCCAACCCCCGGCGCGTGCTCATGTTCCTGGTGGAAAAGAACATCAACGGGCTCGATCTGGTCAACGTGGACCTCAACGCGCTGGAGCACCAGAGCGAGCAGTACCGCCGCAAGAGCCCGCTGGCGCGCGTGCCCGCGCTGGAACTGGACGACGGACGGATGCTGACCGAAACCCGCGCCATCTGCACCTACATGGAGGGGCTCCACCCCGAGCCCAACCTGATGGGCGCGGACGCCACCGAGCGCGCCTTCATCGAAATGGCCGACCGGCGGGTGGAGTGGTATTTCATGCTGCCGATCGCCAACTGCGTGCGCCATACCCACCCGGGGCTGGCGCCGCTGGAGCAGCCGCAGTTCCCCGAGTTCGGCCAGTCACAAGGCCAGAAGCTGCGCGACACCGCCGCCTGGCTCGATGGTGAGCTGCAGCGCCAGCCCTGGGTGGCCGGTGAGCGCTTCACCATCGCCGACATCACGGCCTTCTGTGCGCTGGAGTTCGCGAAGCTGATGCGCTTCCACGCGGGCCAACAGGGCTTTGCCGCCTTGCAGGCCTGGCGCGACCGGATGGCGGCACGCCCCAGCGCCCTGGCTTGACAAAGGTTCACCTATTCCAGGGGGGCCGGGCGCGTGCTCTCGAACTGGGCGCGGGCGCTGCTGGCCAGTGCCATTTCACCGGGGGTTTCGGGGGTCCAGCGGTTGACCAGCATGGGCCGGCCCTCGGTGTCCAGCGCGATCATCACCACCAGGCATTCCGCGATCTTCTCCATGCGGCCGTCGGTCACGTCGCCGCCGCGCACCTCCACGCCGATGTTCATGTTGGTTTCGCCGGTGAAGGCCAGGCGGGCGCGCACTTCCACCATGTCACCGAGTTTCAGGATTCGCTGAAACCGGATGCTGCTGACGTAGACCGTGCGGCAGCGGCCGCGCGACCAGGCGGTGGCGCAGGCGTGGCCGGCGTCGTCGATCCACTTCATCACGGTGCCGCCGTGCACATCGCCGCCGGGGCCGACGGCGCTCTGTTCAACCAGAAAACGCAAGGTGGTGGACGACATGAGAGCTTCCTTGTGTCACAGGGTGAAGGCCCCATTGTGGGCCGCCAGCGAGGCGTTTGCCAAGCTTTCGGCCGACCGGGGGGCGGAACCGGTCTTACCCCCAGGGCGTGGGGGTGTTCATCAGCGTTCGCTCCAGGCGCGGCAGGGCGCGCAGGTCCTCGCGCAGGCGGGTCTGTGCCCGGTCGAGCAGGTCGTTTGCCACCGGCAGCGGGCAGGCGCCCAGCAGGGTCTGTGCCGTGCTCAGGTCGTTGAGAGAACCCAGCAGCTCCTGGGCTTCGGTCAGGGTCGCGGTGCTGCGCCGCAGCCGCTTGGCGGGCAGCAGGCTGGTCAGGAACTCCTGGGCGTAGCGCAGCTTTTTCAGCTGGATGCGCAGCGCATGCCGGCCTTCGCTGCCCTGGCGCAGGGCCTGGCGGGCCTGCCGCCGCAGCCGCGCGTGCCGCTGGCGCAGGGTGTTGCGCGCCCAGCCCGGCAAGGGACGCGCCGCCCGCCGGGGCGCCGGGGGCGCCAGCGCCAGCAGCGCGCGGGTGAAGGCGAGCAGGTTCAGCGCGTGGGCCGGGTCGGTGAGGGTGGCCATGGCCCGCTGGTGGGCGGCGCGGCGCTCGGTGTCGACCCAGTCGCGCAGGGCCGGAATTTGGGGGTCGGTCCCGGCGTCTTTCGCCTCCTGCAGCAGCTCGGGCAGCCATTCGGTGGCGAACACGTCCCAGTTGCGCGCGTCGCCCAGGCGGTTGGCGGTGGCTTTCCATTGCGCGCCCCAGTGGCTGGCAAAGCGGCGCGGCAGGGCCGGGCCGAACAGCCGCAGTCCGGTGCGCAGCCGGCGCAGCGCCACCCGGGCCTGGTGGACGAACTCCGGGTCGGGCGGGGTCTGCGGGTCGCGCGCCTGCAGCAGCCCGGCCACATTGGCCTGCAGGTGGGCCAGGCAGCTCAGGGCCGCCGCACGGAAAGCGGCGCGGGGGTGCATGTCGGGCGCCAGCAGCACCGGGCCGGCCTTGACCGGCTGCAGGCGCTGCCCCTGGAACAGCGCCAGACCGCGCTCGGCCTTGCTGCGGTCCGAGGGGTGCAGCCACAGGCCGCGCGCGGCGTCGCCGTCGGGGCCCAGCGCCAGGGTGTGCGCCAGATCGAGCAGCGCGTCCACCGGGCCGCTCTTGAGTTCGAGCTCCAGCTCCAGGATCGGCTCGCGCTGCGTGCCCCGGGGCGTGCTGGGCGTGTGGCCGGTGGTGATGGCGCCGTCGTCGAGCGCCACCTCGATCAGGGCCTCGCCGTGGCGCAGCAGCCAGCTGCGGCGCGTGAAGTCGGTGCGGAACACCGGGACCAGCTGCCAGGCCAGGCGGCCGAGCTCCTGCGCCAGGGCCGGGTCGTCCACCAGCGCCGCGAAGTCGAACGCGCCCGCTCGGGTCGGGCCTTCCCATTCGCCGCGCCGCGACAGCCCGCCCACCGACGAGCCGGCGGTCTTCACGGTGAGCAGCGTGCGCCGGCCCACGCGCCGTTCGCGCACCGCGATGCGCCGTTGCAACAGTGCCTGCGTGGGGGTGTCGAAATAGGTGTTGAACAGGCGTTCGCGCCGCGCGGTCTGGGCCAGCAGTGGGTGCGCCAGCAGGCGCGGCAGCTCGTGTGGCCGCAGCGCGAGCTTGAGTTCGGTTTCCAGTGCCATGGCTCCGAGTGTGCCGCAATGGGGCAAATCCTCCGGCACGCTTGCATCTGGTTGCCATTTGCCCCGGCGCGCGCTGGCTATGATGCCCGGATGTCTGGAATCAATTGGTGTGGTGTGTGTTGGGTGGTGGGCAGCTGTCTGGCCTGGGAGGCGCGTGCCGACGATCAGATCGTGATCGGCGGCGATACGGGTTACCTGGTGGGGGCTTCGGTGGTCAGCGCCACCGGGCACGTGGGCAGCGGCGGGCGCGTTTCGCTGGACCTCAAGCCCATGTGGGCCTTTCAGCTCGGGCCGTTCAGGGTGTCGAGATCGCGGGCCAATTCGCTCATGAACACCGGCCGCGAACGGCTGGAAACCGGCCTGAGCACCGAATTCGACTGGTTGACCGACTGGCGGCTCGGCGCCTCGCTGCGCCTGGACAACGGGCGGTCTTTCGACGACGACCCCGTGTTCCGCGGCCTGCCCGACGTGCCCACCACCCTGCGCGGGCGTGTCTCCACCGGCCACCCCCTGGGCGAGCGCTGGGACTGGAGCATGAGCGTCGATCACGACCTGCTGGGGCGCAACGGCGGCATGCGCCTGGGCACGGGCGTGAATTACCGCTATCCGCTGTCGCCCCGCACGAACTGGGATTTTTCGCTTGGGGGCGGTTGGGGCGATTCGAGGTACCTGCGCACCCACTACGGCATCACGAACGAGGCCGCGCAGGCCACTGGGCGCTCCCCCTACCGGCTGGGCGGCGGCTGGGAAAACGTCCGGCTGGCCGCGAACTTCGAAACGGCGATGACCCACCACTGGGTGATCTTCGGGGGGCTGGAGGTGTCGCGCCTGCTCGGGGCCACCTCGCGCAGCCCGCTGGTCGGGCGGGTCACCACGCACGGTCTGAGCGTGGGGCTGGCCTACCGCAGCAAGTGATAGGAGCACCCCCCGCGTCGCCTGCGGCGCCACCCCCCTGAAGGGGGGCGATACCAGCGGCCCGGCGAAGCCGGTTCCGCGGTATCTCTGGGGTGGCGTTGCCTCGTGCGGAACGGGTCACGCTCCGGTTCCCGGTGTCCCTGATTGGGGGCATGTCGCTCCCGCTTCGGGTGCCTTTGGTTGGGGTGCTTCGCGCCTGCGGGCCTCGCTTCGGCTCGGTCGTTCAGCGCTTGAGCAGCCTGGCCAGGTAGCGCCCGGTGTGGCTTTCGCCGTTGGCGGCCAGGTCTTCGGGGGTGCCCACGCCCACCACGGTGCCGCCGCCCGAGCCGCCTTCGGGGCCCATGTCGATCAGCCAGTCGGCGGTCTTGATCACGTCGAGGTTGTGCTCGATCACCACGATGGTGTTGCCGGCATCGCGCAGCTGGTGCAGCACCTTCAGCAGCAGCTCGATGTCGGCGAAGTGCAGACCGGTGGTGGGTTCGTCCAGGATGTAGAGCGTGCGGCCGGTGTCGCGCTTGCTCAGTTCCAGCGCGAGCTTGACGCGCTGCGCCTCGCCGCCGGAGAGCGTGGTCGCGCTCTGGCCGAGCTGGATGTAGGTCAGGCCCACGTCCATCAGCGTCTGCAGCTTGCGGTGCAGTGTGGGCACGGCGCCGAAGAAGGTGTGGGCCTGCTCCACCGTCATGTCCAGGATCTGCGCGATGTTCCTGCCCTTGTACTGCACGTCCAGCGTTTCGCGGTTGTAGCGCTGGCCGTGGCAGACCTCGCAGGGCACGTAGACGTCGGGCAAAAAGTGCATTTCCACCTTCACCACACCGTCGCCCTGGCAGGCCTCGCAGCGGCCGCCGGCCACGTTGAAACTGAAGCGGCCCGGGCCGTAGCCGCGCTCTTTCGCGGTCGGCATCTCGGCCATCAGCTCGCGGATGCCGGTGAACAGGCCGGTGTAGGTGGCCGGGTTGCTGCGCGGCGTGCGGCCGATGGGTGACTGATCGACGTTGATGACCTTGTCGAAATGTTCGATGCCTTCGATGGCGTCGTGTTCGGCCGGTTCTTCGTGCGAGCGGTAGAGCGTGCGCGAGACGGCGGCGTAGAGCGTGTCGTTCACCAGGGTCGATTTGCCCGAGCCCGAGACGCCGGTCACGCAGGTGAGCAGGCCCACGGGGAAGGCCACGCTCACGCCCTTCAGGTTGTGGCCGGTGGCGTTGACCACGCGGATTTCCTGCAGCTCGCCCAGCGAGGCCAGGTGCGCGGCCTCGCGCGCGCTGCGCCGCTCGGCCGCCGGGCTCATGGGGAAGCGCGACTTGATGGGCGCGGCCCTGGCCGCGGCGGCGGATTTGTTCACCGGCAGCCAGGGCGTGCGCCGCGTGGGCACGGCGATCTCGCGCGCACCGCTCAGGTACTGGCCGGTCATCGAACCGGGCGTGGCCATCACCTGTGCGCACGTGCCCTGCGCCATCACGTGGCCGCCGTGCACGCCCGCGCCCGGGCCCATGTCGATCACGTGGTCGGCGCAGCGGATCATGTCCTCGTCGTGCTCCACCACCAGCACCGTGTTGCCCAGGTCGCGCAGGTGCTGCAGCGTGGCGATCAGGCGGTCGTTGTCGCGCTGGTGCAGGCCGATGCTGGGCTCGTCCAGCACGTACATCACGCCCGTGAGGCCGCTGCCGATCTGGCTCGCCAGGCGGATGCGCTGCGCCTCGCCGCCGGAGAGCGTGTCGGCGCTGCGGTCCAGGCTCAGGTAATTCAGGCCCACGTCGTTGAGGAACTTCAGGCGCTGGCGGATTTCGTTGATCACGCGCGCGGCGATGTCGCCTTTGGCGCCCGGCAGCTGCAGGCGCGTGAAATAGGCCAGCGACTCGCCCAGCGTGATGTGGCTGATCTTGTAGATGGGTTGTTTCTGCTCGCCTTCGCCCACGAACACGTGGCGCGCTTCCTTGCGCAGGCGCGAGCCGCCGCACTCGGGGCAGGGCTGGGTGGCGCGGTAGCGCGCCAGCTCTTCGCGCACGTTGGCGCTGTCGGTCTCGCGGTAGCGGCGCTCGAAGTTGCGGATGATGCCTTCGAAGGGGTGTTTTTTGCTGATCTTCTTGCCCGCGCGTTCGCCCGATTCGAGCGCGTAGCTGAACTTGATCTCTTCCTCGCCCGAGCCGTAGAGCAGCACCTGTTGCACCGCTTCTGGCAACGATTCCCAGGCCGCATCGGCGCTGAACTTGTAGTGCGCCGCCAGGCTTTCGATCATCGCGAAGTAGTAACCGTTGCGCCGGTCCCAGCCCTTGATGGCGCCGCTGGCCAGGCTGAGCGTGGGGAAGGCGACCACGCGCTCGGCGTCGAACACCTCCGTGTGGCCCAGGCCGTCGCAGCTCGGGCAGGCGCCCATGGGCGAGTTGAACGAAAACAGCCGCGGCTCCAGCTCGCCCACGGTGTAGCTGCAGACCGGGCAGGCGAACTTGGCGGAAAAGCCGTGTTCGGCGCCGCTGTCCATCTCCACCGCGATCGCTTTCCCCTCGGCCAGGCGCAGCGCGGCCTCGAAGCTTTCGGCAAGCCGTTGGCGCAGTGGATTCACCGCTTCGTCCTCGCCGCCGGTGCGCACCTTGATGCGGTCGATCACCACGTCGATGTTGTGTTTCTCGGTCTTCTTCAGCGCGGGCAGGGCGTCGAAGTCGAGCACCTCGCCGTTGATGCGGAAGCGCACGTAGCCCTGGGCCTGCATGTCGGCGAACAGCTCCAGGAACTCGCCCTTTTTCTCGCGCGCCACGGGTGCCAGGATCATGAGGCGCGTGTCCTGCGGCAGCGCCAGCACCGTGTCCACCATCTGCGCCACGCTCTGCGAGGCCAGCGGCAGGTCGTGGTCCGGGCAGTGCGGCGTGCCGGCGCGGGCGTACAAGAGGCGCAGGTAGTCGTGGATCTCGGTCACCGTGCCCACGGTGGAACGCGGGTTGTGGCTGGTGGCCTTCTGCTCGATGGCGATCGCGGGCGACAGGCCTTCGATCATGTCCACGTCGGGCTTGTCCATCAGCTGCAGAAACTGCCGGGCGTAGGCGCTCAGGCTTTCCACGTAGCGGCGCTGGCCTTCGGCGTACAGCGTGTCGAACGCCAGGCTCGATTTGCCCGAGCCCGACAGCCCGGTGATCACCACCAGCGCGTGCTTGGGGATGTCGAGGTCGATGTTCTTGAGGTTGTGCGTGCGCGCGCCGCGCACGGACAGCACGGCGGCCGTGCGCAGGGCCGCGGCGTGGGCGGGGCTGAGCGGGGCGGGCGGCGCGTCCGGCGCGGTGCCGGTCAGCGGGGTCGGGTTCTGGTTCAAGGCGGGGTCACCAGGGCTGGGTTCTGGCGTCAAAAAGGCAACCCGACATGATACGGCGGGACCACTTCCGGGGTGCGCCCACCGGACCGGGCGGCGTCCAGGGCATGACGGAGCGCAAACACCGCGCAGCGGCGGATGACGGGACTTGGTTTTTCGGGCGGATTGGGCGTACTGTGCAAACCTTGGTGGCAACAAGAAGGGCGGTTCCCCATGGATTTTCTGGACTGGGTGCGCGGCCCGCTGCTGGCGCTGTCGCTTTTCGTCTTTGTCGCGGGCGTCGCCTGGCGGTTGCTGGCGCTCTGGCGCCTGCCCCACTTGGCCGCCCCCGGCGCACCCGAGCGCCAGCCCTTCGGCACCGGTGCGGCGATGCGCGCAGCCTTCACCCGCATGCTGCCGCGCGGCGGTTTTCACCCGAGCGCCACGCTCGTCACCGCGAACCCTTATGTGTTCCACATCGGGCTCGCGCTGGTGTTTTTCGGCTATGCGCCCCACATCGCCTTCATCCGCCGCCTGACCGGCCTGTCGTGGCCAGCCTTTCCCGATGCCGTGATGTACGCCGCGGCGGCGGCCACCATCGTGTCCCTGCTGATGGCCTTGATGTTCCGCCTGACCGATCCGGTGCTGAGACGGATCTCGACCGCCGACGACGGGATCACCTGGGTGCTCACCTTCCTGCCCTTCGTCACCGGCATGGCGGTGATCGGCGATCCGTCGTCGACCATCCTCGCGCGTGACCACGTGATCTACCGCGACCCGCTGGCGGTGCACCTGTTGTCGCTGGAGCTGCTGTTGATCTGGTTTCCGTTCGGCAAGCTGATGCACGCCTTCCTGTTCCTGCCGGCGCGCATGCAGCTGGCCACGTTCTTTGGCCGTCGCGGGGTGCGTTCATGATCAACATGGATGTCTTCCATGGCTTCCTGCAAGCCATCCACCACCTGCCGGAGATGGCGCAGCCCGATGCGCTGAGCGACGCCGACCGCCTGGGCCGCGCCAAGGCGGTCATGCGGGCCAAGACCGACCGCGGTCTGGCGCTGGACCTGGAGGCCTGCGTGAACTGCGGCTACTGCTCGGAAGCCTGTCACTTCTACCAGAGCACGAACGACCCCAAATACAGCCCCAGCCGCAAGCTGGACCTGCTGCGCCGGGTGCACGCGCGCGAAACCTCGGCGTTTGCGCCCCTCAAGCGCCTGTTCCTGCCCGACATCACCCTGGACGACCTCAAGGAATGGCAGGAGCTGGTCTACGACTCGTGCACGGAATGCGGGCGCTGCAGCATGATCTGCCCGATGGGCATCAACACCGCACGCGGGGTGAACGTGATGCGCGAAGCGCTGTTCGAGGCCGGGCTGGCCCCGCTGGAGCTGACGGCGGTGGCGCAGGAACAGGCCGGGCGGGGCACGGTGTTCGGCGTCGGCCCGGGCGAACTCCGGCAGGTGGTGGACCAGCTGCGAGCCCAGGGCATCACGATCCCGCTGGACGAACCGCAGGCCGACCTGATGATGGTGACCACGGTGATCGACGTGCTGCTGTACCAGGACGCGCTGGCCGCCACGGCGCGCATCCTCAACCACCTGGGCGTGCGCTGGACCCTGCGCAGCGCGGGGTTTGAGGCGGCGAATTTCGGCCTGCTGTCCGGCAGCGAATCGCTGCAGAAGGCGGCCAGCCAGCGCCTGATCGACGAGGCGCTGGCCATCGGGGCCAAAACCGTCATCCTGCCGGAGTGCGGACACGCCTACCCGGCGCTGCGCTGGGAAGCGCGGCTCGCCAACGGCCAGCCGTTGCCCTTCGAGGTGCTGGCGGCGTCCGAATTCGTGGGGCGCGAAATCACCGCCGGGCGGCTGCGGCTGCGGCCCCCCGAAGACCCCAGCCGCAAGATCACCTACCACGACGCCTGCAAGCTGGCCCGCCACGGTGGCGTGGTGGACGAGCCGCGCGCAGCCCTGAAGGCCCTGGGCATGGACCTGCGCGAAACCACGCCCACGGCCGAGCAGAACTGGTGTTGCGGCGGCGGCGCGGGCGTGTTCCTGATCAATCGCGCCGAGGGCTTGCGGCACCAGGCCTGGGCCATCAAGCGCGAGCAGATTGACGCCACCGGGGCCGACACGGTGGTGGTGTCCTGCGGCAGCTGCCGCCTGAACGCGATGGCCGGCGCCGAAGCCGACGCCTGGCCCACGAAGATTGAAAGCGTGGTCGAAATGGTGGCCCGGCAGTTGCCGGCCTGATGCCCTCGGTGCCGCGCCAGCGGCGCTTCGGTCCGTCAAACTGCAGCCGCGCGCGCCGGGACCCGTGCCGACCAGCGGCGTGCCAGGCGCATGCCGGGCTGCTCGACCCAGCGGTACAGCCCATAGGAACACAGGTAGATCACCGGCAATGTGACCAACAAATGGATCGGGCCAAAGCGGCCGAGCTTGTAGAAGCCATAGAGGATGAGCGGGACGTGCAGCAGGTAAATCGAATACGAAATCTGACCGGTCCAGGCCAGAAAAGGCAGGCGCAGCGCCGGTGTGTTCAGCATCCAGACAAACAGGGCCGCGACCCCCAGGCCCGCCACCTGCTCTGCCACGGGCAGGAGGTGGAAATAAAACGGCATTGCGCCAAGGCAGGTCAGCCAGACCAGGGCCGGAACCCATGGGTTGAGATCGCGCAGCCGATCGCGCAGGTGAAAGGCCACGGCACCCAGGCCGAAATACACCAACTGAGCGGGGAAGGCGGCGCCCATGAGCACGTTCAATTGACTGGGTGACCAGGGCCGGGTCATGGCCTCCAGCGACGGTCGGTACAAGGTGTCAAGCCCGTGGTGGCGGGCCATCCAGGTCCATGCCACGGAGAGCAGCAACAGCCCCCCGAGCATCCACCAGGGCCGGCGAAGCCCGGCCACCAGCAGCAGGGGCGCCAGCGCGTACCAGACCATCTCGACCGTCAGCGTCCAGGAGACGCTGAGCACGTTGAATTCCAGCAAGGCCACCGCGTGCAGCTGCTGGAGGTTGATCAGGTTGAGGAAAAAGGGGAACGGGTGCTCGCCGATGCGCTCCAGATCGAGCATCCCGAACACCGCCCCGATCGACAGGTAGGTCACCCAGTACGCCGGGAAAATCCGCAGCACCCGGTGCAGCCAATAGACCGATGTGGGGTGCCTGCTGGCGCTGTCGGTGATCAGATAGCCGCTGAGGACAAAAAACAGCTGGACCCCCAGCAGGCCCCCATACGTGCCCAGCATGGGCACCGAAAAGCCCGTGTGAGCGAAGACATGGTGGACCACCACCGCCAGGATCGCCATGCCCCTCAGGACGTCGATGTTCGGCGAGTGGCGGTGGGTCGTCATGCGGGTTTGGTGAGATGAGGCTTCGATTTTGGCCGATTAAAAAAATGCGCCAGTGGCCCGCGACGTGCCATGAGTCCTTGGCCCACGCCGGGCAAGCGGGTTGGCGCACAATCATGACCTGCACCAACAGTTCCATGCCGGCCATCGGGTCGATCGGCCCGATGGCCGGCGTTTTGATCGTGTCCTCCACCCCCGCTCCTGCCATTTCTTCCCCCGCTCCCGCCGCCGATGCCGCCCGCATGACGCCCGAAGAGCGCCGTGCCAGCGGCGCGCTGGCGCTGGTGTTCGCGTTGCGCATGCTGGGGCTGTTCATCGTGTTGCCGGTGTTCGCGCTGGAGGCCGCGCGCCTGCCCGGGGGCGATGACGCGGGCCGCGTCGGGCTGGCGATGGGGCTGTACGGCCTGACCCAGGCCTTCCTGCAGATTCCGTTTGGACTGGCCTCCGACCGTTTCGGCCGCAAACCCACCATCGTGGCCGGCTTGCTGGTGTTCGCGCTGGGCAGCGCCATCGCGGCCTGGGCGCCCGACCTCACCTGGCTCTCCATCGGCCGCGCGGTGCAGGGCGCGGGCGCGATCTCGGCCGCCGTCACCGCCTTCCTGGCCGACGTGACGCGCGACAGCGTGCGCACCAAGGCCATGGCGATGGTGGGTGCGAGCATCGCACTCATGTTCGCGCTCTCGCTGGTGATCGCCCCGCTGCTGGCGGGCTGGGTCGGCCTGGCGGGCATCTTCGGCCTGACCAGCGTGCTCGCGCTGGCCGGCATCGCGGTGGTGATCTGGGTCGCGCCGCCCGAGCCGCGTGTGCACAAGCCGGCCGACATCGCGCAGGTGAAGGGCGCGGGGCTGGGCCTGGTGCTGCGCGACAAGGGTCTGCTGCGGCTGAACCTGGGCGTGTTCGTGTTGCACGCGGTGCAGCTCGCCATGTGGATGGCCGTGCCCGCCATGCTGGTGCAGGCCGGACTGGCCAAACCCGATCACTGGCAGGTCTACCTGCCGGCGGTGGCGGCCTCGCTGCTGGTCATGGGCGGGGTGCTGTTTCCCATGGAGCGCAAGGGCCATCTGCGCACGGCCTTCCTGATCGCCATCGCGCTCATCGGCGCGGTGCAGATCGGCCTGTGGTGGCTGGCCGGCAGCGGCGCGGCGCCGGGCCTGTGGACGCTGGGCGGGCTGATGTTCGTCTTCTTCATCGGCTTCAACACGCTCGAAGCCAGCCAGCCCAGCCTGGTCTCGAAGCTGGCGCCGGCGCATGCGCGCGGTGCGGCGCTGGGGGTCTACAACACGCTGCAGTCGGTCGGTTTTTTTGTGGGCGGCGCGGTCGGCGGCTGGCTGGCCCAGGCGCACGGCGCCACCGGGTTGTTCGCCGCCTGCGCGCTGGCCATGCTGATCTGGCTGGTGGTGGCCTGGCCAATGCGGGTGCCCACCGCGCAGCGCTGAACCTCAGCCGGGGCCCGTGGCCCCACCGTGGCAGGTGCAATGGCCACGACGCCACAGGCCGGCGTCGTGCGCGAGCTGCCAGGCACCGGTCTGCAGCCAGCAGCCCCAGATGCGTTGCCGGCTGCCGAAGAAGCCACTGAGCAGCACGCTGGCTTCGAGGTTCACGACCTCATGCCACCAGCCATGGGGCACGTACAGCGCGTCGCCGGGTTCCATGTCCACCACGCGGGGCGCGGCCAGGCCCTGGGCTTCGAGCCGCTGCGCCAGGGCATCCACCCCCAGCACCGACAGCCTGGCCCAGCGGTCGAACTTGCGCGACACCCCGCGCAACGCTTCCACGCTGCCCGGCGGCAGCAGGTAAAACCGTTTGCGCCCGCGCAGGGTCAGGGCCACGTTGTCCAGCAGGTCGTGGTGCAGACCGGTGCGCGCGTGGGCGGGCCCGATCCAAGCCTGGTGCGAGACCACCGACCCGGGCGGAAACAGCGCGCTGGGGGCCAGGTCGTTGCGCAAGGCCGGAAAGTGCTTCAGGAGATCGAACTCTTTCAGATGGCCCACGGGTTCGCGGGTGGCGCACGCGCCTTGATCCAGCCGCGCCAGGTGCTCGCCCCAGGTGGTGTGGACCAAGCGGGCGGGGGCGGTTTCGCGGTTGCCTTGCACCACCTGGACGGGTCGATGGGGGTCGAGTGCGCCCAGGTGCGCGAAGGTCCAGCGTTGCAGGGCGGGCCAGTCCCGTGCGGCACCGCGCCACAGCTGCGGTGTGTCGCCCCATTCGCGGGGCGGTGGTAGAGGCCGCGTCACGGCAGGCTGGACAGCCAGCGCTGCATCGACTGGATGTGGCTCAACGACACGCGGCGCCACAGCGGCGCCCAGCGGGCACCCGGCACCTGGCCGCGCAGCAAGACGCCATGGTCCAGCGAGCCGGCATGCGGAAAGTAGTCCGGCAGCACCGCTTCGATGTGCCGGAAACCTTTGCCGTGGTAGTAGCGCAGTTGGGGGTCCAGCGGCAGGCCGTGGCGTTGCTGCCGGACGTAGGCCTGGGCATTGCCCTGGGGGTGGCGCTGGAGCCAGTTCGCCAGACCGGGAATCGGTGAGCCCAGAAAGATGTGGCGCCAACCGCCCTTGAGCGCGTGGGGCCAGAAGTACCCGAAGATCGCTTTCACGGCCGCCGGATCGATGCTGCTCAGGCTGATGCCGAACAGGGCATTGCCGGGCCCGGCGGTGGTGCCCGCCGGGTTGCCCTCGACGCAGTCGCGCCATGTCCTGGCCTGCGACATGGCGTGGATGCTGGTGGGTTTCATGAACAGCGAGGCCAGGGCTTTGCCGGTGCGCGGGCAAAACGCGCCCAGGCAATGGCCGGGGTGGCGGCGCATGCGGTCGAGCAGGTCCGATGCCTGCGCGGCTTGTTCGGCGGTCCAGCACGCGTGTTCCAGCGCCATCAGGGCGGGGATGTCGGCTGGCCGCAGCTCTCGAACGGTGATCGGCGCCGATGCCGCCTTGGCCATCGACCAGCGTCTGGGCAGCAGGTACGACGCCCAACCCAGACCGGCGGACCACAGGTCGGGGAGCGCCTGCACCGCCGAGGCGAGGCTGGAGGCCCAGAACCGCGATGGGCTCAGGCGCCCCGTCGCCACGTCGTGCCGGTAGAAGGCCCGCATGTGGCGCAGCACATCGCCCAGCATGGCGGCCGAGGCCACCAGAAACCAGCCCACCCGCGCGCCATAAGACAAGTCCCGCGCCGCCATCAGCTCGACCGTGACACCCAGGTGGGCCATCTCTTCGGCGCAATGCCAGCGCCACAGACGCGTTTGCGCGTTGGGGGTTGCGGTCAGCACCCGTTCGCTGCGCAGGGCCACCGCTGAAATGGTGGCGGTGACGTGCTCGAACGCCGCCGCCAGGCACAGGCGCTGGTCCGCCGACAGGCGGGTCTTGATGTTGCCCAGATCGTGGGCGATGCGCGCTTCCATGGCCGCCACGCCGTGGCCTTGTTGTTCGAGCCGTGCGTTGTAGAGCCGGTGCGCGCGCTGGTGGGCCTCTTCTTCCTTGACGAACCGGGCGCACTCAAGGCGCAGTTCGTCGTCCGGGGGCAGGTGCTGGGCGGCCTCTGTCACGGCGTCCATCACAAAAGCTTCCCCTTCCGGAAGCATCACGGAGAACGCGTCGAAGAGATGGGTTCGGGCGGCGGTCTGATTCCAGAAGATCGTGGGTGAGCCGGTGGTGTGGGTCGAGGCGGTCGTTGGCGGGGAGGACATGTGCAACGGGAGAAGGGCAGACAGAGCCTGTCACCCTAGCGTCGCCATGTTTCATCTGCGTGACGGTACACCCCCCGTCACCTTCGGACCTGCACCGGCCCGGGTTCGCGGACCGGCCGGGCTTATCGGTCCGCGGGCGGTGTGGGCGCCGGCGACCCCTCCAACGGGGCGAGGCCGCTGCTGCGCGGTGCCAGGTTCGCGTCGCCGCGCAGCGACCGCATCATCAGGAGCGACATGGTGCTGTAGAGCGGGCGGCTGATCATGCGCGAGAGCAGGCTGGCCAGCAGCGCGCAGGCCATCAGGCTGAGCACCATGCTGTGGCCGTCGGTCATCTCCATCACGATGATCATGGCCGTGATCGGTGTCTGCGTCACGGCCGCCAGAAAGCCGCACATGCCCAGCGCGATCAGCGCCGGGCCGTGCGGCGAGTCGAGCAGCCAGGCCACGTCGGCGCCCAGGCCGGCGCCCAGCGACAGGCTGGGGCCGAAGATGCCGCCGGGCACGCCGGCCCAGGCCGAGAGCCAGGAGGCGATGAACTTCAGGCCGGTGAACACCAGCGGCTGGTGCTCGCCGCCGCTGTCTGCCGCGTCCAGCAGGGCGTGGGTGTGGTGGTGGCCTACGCCCACCGCGTTGCCGTCGCTCACGATGGCGATCACCGCCACGACGAAGCCGCAGAGGGCCGCGAACGTGACCGGGCGTTTGCGGCGGTAGGCGCAGAAGCGGTCGGGCAGGCCGGTGAACGAGGCCAGCATCAGGCGCGAGAGCAGACCGCCCAGCAGGCCACAGCCCAGCGCCACCAGCAGACCGGGGCCGAGCAGGTTCCACCACGAGACACCGTCGGCGCGGATGCGGCCGAAATACGAGAGGTTGCCGAACGCCGACACCGCCACCAGGCCGGCCACCACGATGGCCGCCAGCATCAGGCCGCTGCTGCGGTCCTGCAGCCGGCGCGAGAGTTCTTCGATGGCGAACACAATGCCGCCCAGCGGCGTGTTGAAGGCCGCGGCGATGCCGGCGGCGCCACCGGCCACCAGCAGCTCGCGCGTGCTGATGTCGGTCTTGGGCGAGAGCCAGCGCCGCGCGTGCAGCATCACGCCCGCGGCGATCTGCACCGACGGCCCCTGCCGGCCGATCGACAGGCCGGCCAGCAGGCCACCCGCAACCGCCGCGATCTTGGCCAGCGAGAGCCGCAGCGACACGAAGCGCGAGCGGCTGGCGATCGGGGTTTCCGGCGCCAGCGCGGTCAGCACCTGCGGCACGCCCGAACCCGCCGCGCCCGGTGCCCAGCGCCGGATGCTCCAGACCACCAGCGCGGTGAGCGCCGGTGTCCAGAACAGTGGCGCCCACCAGACGGCACCGCGCAGGCTCTGGTACAGGCCGAAGGCGGCGTCGGCCAGCAGCGTGAACCCCACCACCGCCAGACCGGTCAGCACCGCGTAGGCGATCACGACGCCCCGGTCCAGCCATTGCCGGCCGTCGCCCATCTCGTCGCGCAGGTTCTGCAGGAAGTCCGGTTCGCCTTTCATCGGGGGCAGTGTAGGGCCCGGGGCGGGGTGGCCGATACCGGCGGGCGGCGTATTGGGCGCGGCCGGCACTTGCGGCACAATGGTTGACCGTTTTGCGGCCCGGGTTCCCGGTGCCGCCCGCTAATTCCCCCAAGGGCACACACATGGCATCCGTCAACAAAGTCATCCTCGTCGGCAACTGCGGCCGCGACCCCGAAATCCGTTACCTGCCCTCGGGCCAGGCCGTGGCCAACGTGAGCGTGGCCACCTCCAGCCGCCGCAAGGACAAGAACAGTGGCGAGATGATCGAAGACACCCAGTGGCACCGCGTCACCTTCTACGACCGCCTGGCCGAGATCGCCGGTGAATACGTGAAGAAGGGCCGTCCGATCTATGTCGAGGGCCGCCTGAAATACGGCACCTACGTCGACAAGGCCACCGGCGTGGAAAAGAACACCGTGGACATCATCGCCACCGAAATGCAGCTGCTCGGCGGCCGCGAAGGCATGGGCGGGGGCGACGAAGGCGGTGGTGGTGGCAGCGGCGGTTATTCGCGCCCGGCCGCCGCGCCGCGCCAGGCACCGCCCGCGGCCCGCCCGGCCCCGGCGCCCGCTGCCGCCCGCCCGGCCAGCGGTTTCGACGACATGGACGACGACATTCCGTTCTGATTTTCCCGATCCCTGATGCCACGTCGATCCCCAAGGACGTGGCCTTGCACCCGCCCGACCCCCGGTCCGGCGGGTTTTTTTTGCCGTGGCGGTGCGCGGCACAGCCGGCACAATCGGGCCCCATGGACACCACCTCCACCGGCGCCGCCACCCCCCACCGCCTGCCCGCCAGCGACCCGCAGCGCGAGCTGCTGCACAACGAGGTGCACGCGCGCCCGCCCGCGCGCATCCGCCTGCCCACGCTGGTCACCTACGTGGCGGTCTTCAACGAGGACGTGACGCGCGAACAGGAGTGTGAACAGCTGCGCCGGCTGCCCGGGCAGGACGCGCTCACCGTGGACGACCTGCAGGGCAACTTCCTGCGGCTGCGCCTGCCGGGCTACACGCTCAAGTGGGAGCGCCACACCGAGTTCACCCGCTACTCCATCGTGCAGGCGCTGCCCGAGGGCTGCGGCCTGGGCACCCGCGAGCCCGACCTGCTCTCGCACATCGCCACGCCCCCAGGCTGGCTGCAGACCATTCCCGGGCGCACCTTCGCCGCCATCCAGCTCGCCATGGTGGTCGGCGAGCTCCACCCGCTGAGCGACGGGCTGGCGCAGGCCCGCACCTGGCTGGGCGAGCACACCGTGGTGGCGTCGCTCATGGGCAACAACGGCCACTCGGTGGCCGTGACCGACTTCTGGCTGCGGCCCGGCGGCTTCGAGCGCATGCTGGTGATCGCGCCCGAGGACACCTCCGAAACGCGCGCCGGGCGCATCGTCTCGCGGCTGTTCGAGCTCGAAACCTACCGCCTCATGGCCCTGCGCGCCCTGCCCGTGGTCAAGCAGCTCGCCCCGCTGCTCGCGGCCTCCGAGCGGCAGCTGGCCGACATCACGGCCCAGCTGCAGAACAAGAGCGCGTCCGACCAGGCGCTGCTCGACACCCTGGTCTCGCTGGCCGGCGGCGTGGAGCGCGCCACGGCCGAAAACATCTACCGCTTCTCGGCCACCCGCGCCTACGACACCCTGGTGGCCCAGCGCATCGCCGAACTGCGCGAACGGCCCATCCAGGGCACGCAGACCCTGGGCGAGTTCATGCAGCGCCGGCTCTCGCCGGCCATGGCCACCGTGGCCGCCACGGCGCAGCGCCTGGCCTCGCTCTCCGAACGCGTCACCCGCACCAGCGCGCTGCTGCGCACCCGGGTGGACATCGCCACCGAAGAGCAGAACCAGCAACTGCTGGCCAAGCTCACCAAAGGGCAGGAACTGCAGCTGCGGCTGCAGAGCACGGTGGAAGGCCTGTCCATCGCGGCGATCTCGTACTACGTGATCAGCCTGCTGCTCTACCTGGGCAAGGCCGGCAAGGCCGCGGGCCTGCCGATCAACCCCGAGATGGCCGCCGGGGCCTTGATCCCGCTGGTGCTGTGGGCGGTGTGGCGCACCACCAAGCGCATCCACGAGAAGCTGCACGCGGGGCACTGAGGCCACTGCGGCCTGAACCATCGACGGCGCGCCGGCTCCAACGCTGGCGCGGCGCTGGCCGCTGGCCGGTGCCGCACGCCTTCAACCCACAGGAGCGCGCCATGAGCACCCACACCTTTCCTTCGCTGGCCCCCGATGCGGCCGGACACGACGCCGAGCGCCGCACCTGGCTGCGGCTCGCCACCTCGCTCGGTGGCGTGGCCACGGTGGGCGTGGCCGTGCCATTCGTGGCCAATTTCGCGCCCAGCGAGCGCGCCAAGGCGCAGGGCGCGCCGGTCGAGGTCGACATCAGCGACGTCGCCCCCGGCGGCCTGAAGACGGTGGAATGGCGGGGCAAGCCGGTGTGGATCCTGCGGCGCACGCCCGACATGCTGGCCGCGCTCGAACAGACGGCCGATCTGGCCGACCCGGCGTCGGAACGCGAGCAGCAGCCCCCCTACGCCGCCAACAACGTGCGCTCCGTGAAGCCCGAGGTGCTGGTGGTGGTGGGCATCTGCACCCACCTGGGTTGCTCCCCGACCAACCAGCCCGCCAGTTCGGACAACCCGAGCCTGCCGGCCGGCTGGAAGGGCGGTTTCTTCTGCCCCTGCCACGGCTCGACCTTCGATTACGCCGGTCGGGTGTTCCGCAACAAGCCGGCCCCCAGCAACCTGGAAGTGCCGCCCTACCGGTTCCTGGCCGACAACCGTTTGTTGATCGGTGAGGATGGCCAGGCCTGAGCTGTCGTGGCCGGTGGTGAGCGGCTCAGAAAGCGTGCCGATCAAGCTCCCTTTCGATCCAGTTGAGGGTGGTGCTGGACCAAGTCCAGAAACCATCCCGTGTCCGACGTGCGGTGCAACAGGAGTATCTGCACCAGCGCTTGCAGCCGATCCTGGCGCAGACCGAAAACGCCGTGTGGGGACTCATCAATGCCCTTGGCCGGTGCCGTACCGGGTGAAGTCGGTGGGAGAATGGATCAAGAGCGGGTGCACCGATATCCTCGGGTGCGCTCAGCCGTCCTCACACCAACCGTCAGCATGAACCCAGAATCACGAAAAAATGAATACCTTCCCTTAAAAATCCTGTTGATTTCATGCCTTGTGGTTTCGTTGTCCTTCGCATGGCAGGGAAATAAAGGATTCAGCCTTTGGGACGAAGGGTTTCTTTGGTACGGCGTCCAGCGGGTGTTGCTGGGCGAAGTGCCGATCCGTGATTTCATGGCCTACGATCCTGGGCGCTATTACTGGTCTGCGGCTTTTCTGCGTGTGGCGGGCGACAACGGCATCATGGGCGTGCGGGCGGCCGTGGCCGTGTTTCAGGTGCTGGGGCTGTTCACGGGCATGTTGCTGATTGCGCGGTCGGGGAAAAGTGAGCGCACAGACCGGTTCCTTTTCTGGATGGTGTCGGCCGCGATCCTTGTGCTCTGGATGTTTCCGCGACACAAGCTGTTTGATATCTCGTTGTCGATGCTGCTGATGGGCGTTCTGACCGTTCTCGTCAAACATCCCACCGCACAAAACCATCTGATCGCCGGCGTTTGCCTGGGGTTGGTCGCCGTTTTCGGGCGCAATCACGGCGTGTACGGTGCCGTCGCGAGCCTGGGTGTCATCGCCTGGCTGTCCTTGAACAAACCCTTGGGGCTCCAGTTCTTGAAGGGCATCGTGCTGTGGGGAGCGGGGATCCTGATCGGTTTTCTCCCGATTGTTTTCATGGGACTTCTGATCCCGGATTTCGCCAGGGCTTTCTGGGAAAGCATACGTCTCTTGTTTGAGCAAAAAGCCACGAATTTGCCGTTGCCCGTGCCTTGGCCGTGGACAGTCGCTTTTTCCACGGTCTCTGTCGACGAAGCGGTTCGTGGCGTGCTGACCGGACTGTTCTTCATGGGCGTGCTGGCCTTTGGTGGAATGTCTGTGCTGTGGGTGGTGTACCGCCAATGGAAAGGGAAAGGCCAACCCGTGGCGCCGGCGTTGGTCGCGTCCGCATTCCTGGCACTTCCCTACGCGCACTACGCGTTTTCACGCGCCGATCTCGGGCATCTCGCACAAGGCATCTTCCCGCTGCTGGTCGGATGCCTGGTGATGTTGTCCACCGCGCGGGCATGGGTCCAATGGCCGCTGGCCCTCGCCCTGTGTGCCGCCAGCTGGGGCGTGGTGCATGCGTCTCACCCAGGCTGGCAATGCATCGAACCCACGGCGTGCGTCGAGGTTGACATTTCCGGGGACACACTCCAGATCGATCCCGGCACGGCGAGCGATGTGGCGTTGCTGCGTCAACTTGCCGAGCAATTTTCCCCCGACGGACGGACGTTTCTGGCGGTCCCTTTCTGGCCAGGTGCGTACGCGTTGCTGGAGCGCCCGTCACCGATGTGGGAGATCTATGCGCTTTTCCCCCGCTCCGGTGATTTCGAGAAAAAGGAAATCGACCGCATTCGAAAATCAAATCCGAGATTTGCATTTGTAGTGGATATTCCACTTGATGGGCGTCAGGATTTGCGATTCCAAAAGACACATCCGTTGATTTATGAATATATCTTGAGTAATTTTGAATCGATGCCGCACTCTGGTAGTCCGGCTTATCAAATATACAAAGCGAGAAGTGCGGGAAAATGAAAAAGGTCGCCATCCTTCAGTCCAACTACATTCCGTGGAAGGGCTACTTTGACCTGATTGCCTCCGTCGACGAGTTCATCCTCTACGACGATATGCAGTACACGCGACGCGACTGGCGCAACCGAAACCAGATCAAGACCCCGCAAGGCGTTCAGTGGCTGACGGTTCCCGTGCTGGTGAAGGGAAAATACCATCAGAAAATCCGCGACACCGAGATAGACGGTGTCGACTGGGCGGCGGCGCATTGGAAGGCGCTGGAGCAGAACTATCGTCGTGCGCCCCATTTCTCGGACATTGCTGAATGGCTGAAGCCCCTCTATCTCGAGGAAACCTTCACCCATCTGTCTCGAATGAACCACCGTTTCATCGAAGCCGTCTGCCGCTATCTGGGCGTCCAGACGGCGATCACCCATTCATGGGATTACACGATGGTCGATGGAAAAACCGAACGGCTCGCGGATCTCTGTGTGCAGGCCGGTGCGACTGAGTACATTTCGGGCCCTGCGGCCAAAGACTATGTGGACGAAACGATCTTTTCGAATCTGGGGATTCGGCTCACCTGGTTCGACTACGCCGGATACCCCGAGTACCCGCAACTGTGGGGCGATTTTTCACACGGCGTCACCGTCTTGGACCTGTTGTTCAATTGTGGCAAGGACGCTCCTCGTTACATGAGGTATGTCGCATGAAGCTTTCGGTTGTCGCCACGCTCTACCAATCCGCTCCGTACATCGATGAGTTCTATCGGAGAGTCAGTGCGGCGGCGCGGCATCTGGTGGGAGAAGACCATGAAATCGTTTTCGTCAACGACGGCTCACCCGATACGAGTTTGGAGCGGGTAATTCGGCTGGCCGAAAGCGACGCCCATGTCGTCGTGGTCGACCTGTCACGCAATTTCGGCCACCACAAGGCCATGATGACGGGTTTGGCCCATGCGAAAGGTGCTCGCGTCTTTCTGATCGACAGCGATCTCGAAGAAGAGCCCGAGTGGCTGCTGAACTTCGACGCGCAGATGAACCGGGAGGGCTGTGACGTGGTGTACGGCGTCCAGGAGTCCCGAAAGGGCGATTGGTTCGAGCGCTGGAGCGGCCGCTGGTTCTATCGCTTTTTCAAGGCACTGACGGGTTTGGCATTGCCAGAAAATATCGTCACCGCCCGGTTGATGACCCGCCGGTATGTGGATGCGCTTTTGCGTCACGAAGAGCGTGAGGTGTTCATGGCGGGACTGTGGCATACCACCGGGTTTGACCAGCGTCCTCACCCCATCAAAAAGCACAAAACCAGCGAAACCACTTACACCTTCCGCCGCAAAATGGCCTTGCTGGTCAATTCGGTGACGTCATTCAGCAATGCCCCATTGGTTGGTATATTTTACATCGGGGTTTCGATTTCGTTGTTTGCTTTGATGTACATCGCCTACCTTGTCGTGCATTGGCTCGTCCTTGCAAGGCCATTGAGTGGATGGACCTCGGTGATGGCATCCATCTGGCTCCTTGGGGGTATGGTGATATCCTTTATCGGGGTGGTGGGCATTTATCTGTCGAAAATATTCTCGGAAACCAAACAGCGGCCGTACACCATCGTTAGGAAGATTTATGCCAAGCAACCAGACTGAGCTGCTCAATGACGTGGCCAGTTACTATTCCGACAAACTGGCGGAATATGGCGACACCCCCCGAGGCGTGGACTGGAACGGTGAAGAAAGCCAGTTCGTCCGGTTTGAGCAGCTGTGCAAGATCATTGCCTCTGATGCACCCGGCTTTTCTCTGAACGATCTGGGCTGTGGTTATGGTGCGCTGTTTGACTTTCTCTCGAAACGGTACCCCTCGTGTTCATACCTTGGGGTGGATGTCTCGGCGCAGATGACACAGGCCGCAGAGGCCCGTCACCCATCACCCGGCCGTGCCCGATTCATCACGGCTGCAGCACCCGATGCGATCGGTGATTATGGTGTGGCCAGCGGCATTTTCAATGTTCGTCTGAAGCGGACGGACGCGGAGTGGTTTGACTATCTTCAATCCACCCTGGATGTTCTGGACCGAACCAGCCGCATGGGGTTCGCCTTCAATTGTCTGACCTCCTATTCCGATGAGGACAAGAAGCGCGATTATCTGTATTACGCCGACCCGTGTCGGATTTTTGATTTGTGCAAGCGCCGCTATTCTCGTCAGGTGGCCCTGCTTCACGACTACGGGTTGTATGAGTTTTCGATCCTGGTGAGGAAGATGCAATGAAAAAACCGCTGGTGATATTCGGTGCGGGCGATATTGCCCAGCTGGCTCATTATTATTTTCATTCCGATACGGAGCATGAGGTCGCTGCATTCACCGTGGACGCGAGCCATATTCAGGCGAATGAGTTCTGTGGCTTACCTGTGGTGGCCTTTGAAGAGGTGGCCCACCGGTATCCCCCTGATCGATACGATTTTTTCGTGGCCCTGAGTTATTCGAAACTCAATGCCATACGGAAAGACAAATTTCTGGCGGCGAAAGAAAAGGGCTACCAGCTTGTCAGCTACATCAGCTCTCGCGCAACGGTGCTCAACAACGGGCTCATCGGAGACAACTGTTTCATTCTGGAAGACAACACGATCCAGCCGTTTGTGAGGATCGGCCACAACGTCTCCCTGTGGAGCGGCAACCATATTGGTCACCACTCGGTCATCCGTGACCATACCTTCATGGCGTCCCATGTCGTGGTGTCCGGCGGGGTGGACATCGGCGAGCAATGTTTTGTGGGGGTGAACGCGACGCTAAGGGATCACATCAAGGTCGGGGACCGGTGTGTGGTGGGTGCTGGCGCTCTGTTGTTGGCGGACGCAGCGGCCGAAGGCGTCTATATCGGGGCCGCCACGGAGCGCTCAAAGGTGCCAAGCAGCCGGCTGAGGGGCATATGAGCACCGCCTGGACCAAACTGGGTCGGCTGTACGTCCCCGCAGCAAGCGGCCGGCACCCCAAGCTGGCCACCCACGCCGCGAACCCCTTGCCCGTACACCTGCAGGGAGATGTCTACCGGGTGTTTTACAGCGGTCGCGACGATACCAACCGCTCGTCCGTGGGAGCGGTTGATATCGACATCGTTCGGCGCGAAGTGGTCACGGATCACCACCACCCCTTCTTCGAGCACGGGCCGGCCGGGAGCTTTTTCGCTGATGGCGTCAGCATTGGCAATTGTTACGAAGCGGGCGGTGTCCGGTACATGCTGTTCATGGGATGGCAGGCACCCGCGGGCGGTCATTGGCGCGGGGACATCGGTCGTCTGGTTGTGGACCCCGACCTTACCCTCCGGCTGGATGGCGTCGGGCCCTTCATGGGCGGCGACGCTACCGATCCGATCAGTTTGTCGTATCCCTGGGTGCTTCGCAGTGGGGTGAGAGGCTTCGATATGTGGTACGGGTCCACGCGCACGTGGGACGCGGGCAACGGGGAGATGCTGCACACCCTTCGGCACGCCCGTTCCGACGACGGTCATCAGTGGACGCGGACTGGTGGGGAGGTGCCTCACGCGCTCGGGCACGCGCAGGCTTTTTCACGGCCGACCGTGGTGAGGAACGGGCGCGGCGATCTGGAGATGTGGTTTTCCTATCGCAGCGGTTCCGGCGAAAGCTACCGCATCGGGTATGCCAGAAGTGATGACGGTATTCACTGGACGCTCGATCTCAATAGCGCTGGCATTTCCATTTCGGACAACGGCTGGGATGCCGAAATGATTGAATACCCCTACGTCTTTGACCACAAGGGTCAACGGTACATGCTCTACAACGGCAATGGTTATGGGCGAACGGGCTTTGGTTTGGCGGTTCTGAATGCCTGACGCACACCAACAGGCGGGGCGAGGCGCTGTCGTTCAGCAGCTGTTCCGTTACGCAGTGATTGGCCTGTTCACCAATCTGATCGGCTATCTGCTGTACCTACTTTTGACGTATCTCTGGGACGCCCCAAAATTGACCATGACCGCACTGTATTCCATCGGGGCATTGGCCGGTTTCTTTGCCAACCGTCGATTGACTTTTCGCCACCGCGGCCAGATCGGGGCGGCGGGGCTGCGCTACCTGGTGGCGCAACTGTCGGGCTATCTCCTGAATCTGTTGTTGCTGGTGCTGTTTGTCGACTGGTTGGGCTTTCCCCACCAGATCGTCCAGGCGGTGGCCATTGTGGTTGTGGCGTTGGTCCTGTTTGCCTTGTCTCGCTATTTCGTGTTTGCGCCCCCGGCAGCGGACCAGGGAGTCGTTCGGTCATGAAAGCCTGCCTTCGGTGCCATCGTGTTTTTTCGTCGGACGGCTGGACGTGTCCCGTGTGTGGGTACGGGCCCGCCAGGCTGAATGGTGTCGAAGCCCACGCCGCAGAGATGGCCCATGGGGGCGGTGGATTCAAGCCCGAGTACTTTGCTGAACTGGCCCGGTCGGAGTCCGCGAACTTCTGGTTCAAGGCGCGCAACGCATTGATTCTGTGGGCGCTGCGTCGCTACAGCCCTGATGCCCAACATTTTCTCGAGGTCGGCTGCGGCACGGGTTTTGTGCTGTCCGGGATTGCCGGGGCGCATCCCGGGATGGCCCTGAGTGGCAGTGAGATTTTTCTGGCCGGGTTGTCCCACGCGGCCCAGCGGGTGCCCTCTGCGCGGTTCATGCAGATGGACGCACGCCATGTTCCGTTCGTGGAGGAGTTTGATGCGGTGGGGGCCTTTGATGTGCTTGAACACATTGCGGAGGATGAGGCGGTTCTGGCTCAACTCCACAAGGCATTGAAGCCGGGCGGGATCTTGCTGCTCTCCGTGCCCCAGCACCCCTGGTTGTGGAGCGCGTCCGACGAGTACGCCTGCCACGTGCGCCGATACACCCGTTCCGACATTGAAGCCAAGGTTCGGGCGGCGGGCTTTTCGCTGCTCAGAAGCACCTCCTTTGTCACCTCGCTGCTGCCCGCCATGGTGTTGTCGCGAGCGCTTCAGAAGCGCCGACCCACGGCGTTTGATCCCGCCGCTGAGCTGAATGTCCATGTGATCCTCAACCAGATTTTCTACGCCGCCATGAAGATCGAGTTGGCGGGTATCCGGTGGGGACTGAATTATCCGGTGGGGGGATCCCGGCTGATCGTTGCCGCCAAGCGATAGCTCGGCCCCTCACATGCGCTTGATAAATTCCTACAAAAAGGCCTTGATTGGCTACGTGGCGGTCATTGCAATTCTGTTTTCGGGGTTCTGGTCTTTTGTTGTGGCGCCCCACCGGCAAGGCCTGGAGATGGGTGTGGAGGCCGCTCCGGCGTCAGACCTTCTGTCTCTCGAAAACAGAAAATTCAGTGATTATTCGAACGCCTATATTCCTGAAATCACCGAGCATTTGACGGCAGCCCGATCGGGATGGTTGGCTTTGTGGACGAAAAACACCGAGCTGGGACGGCCCCTCTACCAGATCTGGGGCTTTGGGGCGGCCTACCCTCCATCCTGGATCATCGCCAAACTGGTCGATCAACCGTGGCGGTTCTTGACCACGTTGTCGCTGAGTTTCTGTTTCATGGCCGGGTTGTTTGTCCTGCTGTTTGCCAGGGAGCGGGGTCTGGCACCTGTCGCCGGGCTGGTGGCCGGCACCAGCCTGGCCACCTCTCCGCTGTTCATGTACTGGCTGACGTTTCCCATGTTCCCGGCGGTGTGGTGTTGGTCGGCCGGAGCCCTGTGGTCGGTCACCCGCTTGGCCAGACGCCCGGACCTCGTGGGCTGGGGCGTGCTGGCCTTCAGCGGCTACAGCCTGTTGATGACGGCTTACCCTCAGCCCGTGGTCTTTCAGGCCTATCTGCTGGGTGGGTACGGCGTTTACCTGGTGCATCGGCTGGCCCGCAATGGCCGGGGTGCGGTGCTGACCTTCATGGCGTTGGCCGTCTCCGCCTTGTTGGTTGGGGCCGCGTTGTCTTTGCCTGTGTACCGGGACCTGGCCTTTCGGGCCTCGGAATCGGCGCGCGTCGCGCCCGATCCCGCCTTTTTCACGGTCGTTTTGCCCACGCTCAACGGCCTGGCCGACCTGACGCGCCTGGTGGTGTTGGGCACCGTGCCTGAGCTGTTCGGTCGCCCGGTGGCGCCGTCGTATCCTTTTGCCTACGACGGACTCAGCGTGACGCCGGTGGTGGTGTTCTTTGCTGTCGTGGCGCTTCTGACCAGGCTCAGGGCCACCTGGGGCTGGTGGCTGGCCGTGGTGATTCTGTGCCTGCTGGCGTTTGTTCACCCGCTCTACGCGTTCGGTGTCCAGCACCTGGGGTTCCATCTGTCGCGCAGCACCCCGCTGGGCAGCGTCCTGCTGCCATTGACCGTGATCACCGCGTTCGGGGTGGACGCGCTGGCCAAACAACGCCCTCATGGCCCGCGCTCGCGCGCCGTCCTGGTGGCGGGTGCCGTGACACTGGCCGTGATCGCATCCGGTGTGGCCTATGGCGCTGCGCAGCAGCTCTCCATCCGTTGGGGCGTGGTGGCCGGCATGCTGGCGGTCGCCGCCTTGCTGGTCTCGCAATACGTGAGATTTCGTCCCGTCTTGGTGATGTTGGCCATGGCATCCGTCATCGCCATGACCTCGTATCCATTGATGCTGAAGCAAGACCCGGCACAGATCGTCACGTCCTCCCTGCTGGTTGACAAGGTTCGAGACCATCTGCCGCCCGGTTCGCGTTATGCGGTTGTGGAGCCGGGGGTGTCGGTGCTGCCGCCCAACCTGAACGCCGCGTTGGGTCTGGCGTCGGTGCACAGCTACAACAGCCTGTCACCCACCCGGTACCACCGCTTCATCCAGGCACTGGGTGGACAGGTTCAAACCTATGGCCGCTGGAACGGTGCCATCGCACCCGACTACGGTGACGCCCTGTTCTGGATGAGCAATATCGGCCTGATCCTGTCGCCTGGCTCTCTGGCGCACGACAATCTCGCGCCGGTGGGCGAGATCTCCGGCGTGCGCCTTTACAAGGTGGTGTCTCGCATGGGTGAGGCCTTGCAGGTGTTTCCTCCGGGGCTGGATGAGGGGGCGAACGCGTGGCGCATCCCCGATCCGCGGAGCCTGCCGCGCCATGCGCCCGACAAGCTGCTGGATCAGGGGGACGTCCTGGAGTTCGAGGTCAAGCCCTCGATCCCCTCCGTGCTGTTGTTGAGCCAAAAATTCCATCGCGACTGGCGCGCGCGCGCGCGTACACCCTCAAAGGGTGGCGCCCGGCTCAAATGACGGAAATCAACGGCGTATTCCAAGGGGTGATGTTGCCCCCGGAGACGCTTCGGGTGCGGCTGGAATTCAAGCCTTTTGCTCGCCACGCGTGGATTGCGCACGCATTTTGGTTTCTATTGCTCCTGCTGGTGGGCGTCAGGTCCTGGCAGGCACATCGACACAAAGCCTTGGAAAGCGCATGAAAAAGATGAACACCACCGTCCCGTTCAACTGGCCTCATATGACAGGCAAGGAGCTCTATTACATCGCCGAGGCCCATTTCAATGGCAGTCTGGCCGGTGATGGGCCATTCACCAAGCGCTGTCACGGCTGGCTGGAGCAGCGGACCGGATGCCATAAGGGGCTGCTCACCCATTCATGTACAGCGGCGTTGGAAATGGCGGCCTTGTTGCTGGATATCCAGCCTGGCGATGAAGTCATCATGCCGTCGTACACCTTTGTCTCCACGGCCAACGCCTTTGTGTTGCGCGGAGGTGTTCCGGTGTTTGTCGATATTCGGGAAGACACGTTGAATCTGGACGAGACGCTGGTGGAGTCGGCCATCACGCCGCGCACGCGGGCGATTGTTCCGGTGCATTACGCGGGGGTTGCCTGCGAGATGGACACCATCCTGGACGTGGCCAAGCGCCATGATGTGAGGCTCGTCGAGGATGCCGCCCAGGGGGTCATGTCCACCTACAAGGGCCGCGCATTGGGCAGCATCGGCGATCTGGGGGCCTTCAGCTTTCATGAAACGAAAAACGTGATCTCCGGCGAGGGGGGGGCCTTGCTGGTCAATAATCCTGCTTTGGCATTGCGTGCAGAAGTCATACGCGAGAAGGGGACCGATCGCAGCCGCTTTTTCCGGGGAGAGGTGGACAAATACACTTGGCAGGAAGTGGGTTCATCGTTCCTTCCCGGAGAGTTGATTGCGGCCTTTCTGTGGGCGCAGCTCGAAGAGGCGGATCGCATCACCCATCAGCGTTTGGCCAGCTGGCAGCGCTACCACGATCTCCTGGCGCCGCTCGAAGCCAGGGGCATTCTGCGGCGTCCCATCGTGCCCGACGAATGTCGCCACAACGCCCACATGTATTACGTGCTGTTGGCGCCGGAAATGGATCGTCAGACCGTGCTGCAGGAGTTCAAGCAAAACGGCATCTCCTCGGTGTTTCATTATGTTCCGCTGCATGCTTCGCCGGCTGGCCGGCGATACGGTCGGGCGCACGGCAGCCTGGATGTGACCGTGCGGCAGTCCGAGCGGCTGGTCCGACTGCCGCTTTGGGTGGGTTTGTCCGACGCGCAACAAGACCGGGTGGTGGCGGTCCTGCAGGGAGTGGCCGATGGATCGGCCCGGAAGCGTTCAGGCTGAGTGCGGGTCCGGCGCTCGACAAGCCCCCACACCCGATCACGATCGATGAGATGTTGGGGGTCAGCCACACCCGTTGTGCCGCTTCCAGGTCGCTTCGAGGCCGATGGCTTTGGCGAAGGCGGACACCTGGCAGCGTTCGGCGTCGGCCGTGCTTGCCTGGCCAGGCGTAGGCTTGAGCCCCATGTCCTCCAGCGTCGCCATGTCGTCAAAGCCACCCAGCGGGCCGGTCTCGTCCACCCAGCCCTTGGCCAGCGTGAGGGCGCCCACGAACAGCACCAGCACGACCGCCTGGGGCAGGGCGATGCCCCAGCCTGGGCGCCGGGCCGGCACCTCGCACACGCCGCCGGGGCAGAGCTGCGCTTTCTCGCGGTTGAAGACGTTGTAGAGCTTGCAGCCCAGGCAGATGCCGAAGGCGGTCTCGAAGAACATCAGCGTCAGGCAGCTGGCGCAGACCAGCATGTTCACCGGGCCCATGAAGCGGTTGAGCACCATCAGGTACAGCATGGCGATGCCCAGCAGCAGGCCCAGGCCCCAGGCGAAGCGCTTTTGCGGCGCGCCCACCCATTCGGGCGTCTGGTGGCGCACGATCCAGCCGCCCACGATCATGCTGGGCGCCCAGCGCGGGGTGAGCATGCGCAGCGTCATGTCGATCAGGAACACGATCACGAACAGGCGCGTGGGCTGGTAGTTGGCCGTGAGCAGGGCGTTCATGAAGGACACCACGGCGGGGAAGAACAGCAGGCCAGCGGCGGCGCGCACCGTGCGCTCGTTGACCACGCGCACCGGGTAGCCGTCCACGGTTTCGCCAAACTGGAACAGGTTATTCATAGTTGCCTCCGAATATTCGGATGGTTATGGTATCGAGGTCCGAGTCCCGTGTCGTGGGGAAATTCCCTCGGTGCCCGATCCGCCATGCATGCCGGAGGGGTTCCATCCCGAACGGTTCCTGTGCTTTTGACAGCGGATCCCAGCCAATGCTTTGAGCTTGCTGGAAAGCGGGCGCTCACTGACGCCCTGGCACTCGATCAGCCCGACGCGGCTGCTGCGCCGCAAAGGCCGACCGCGGCTCAGGCGGGCGCGTTGGCTGCCTCGGTCGTGATCACACCGCCGCCCAGGCAGACTTCGCCGTCGTACAGCACGGCGCTCTGGCCGGGCGTCACCGCCCATTGCGGCTCGGTGAAATGCAGCGTGATGCCGGTGGCGTCGGTTTGCAGCGTGCAGGGTGCGTCGGCCTGGCGGTAGCGCGTCTTGGCCGCGATGTCTGCGACCTGCGGCGCCTCGCCCGCGACCCAGCTCAGGTCTTCGGCGCGCAGGCTGGGCGAGAGCAACCAGGGGTGGTCGTGGCCCTGCACCACCCAGAGGATGTTCTTTTTCATGTCCTTGCGCGCGACGAACCAGGGCTCGTGCTCGTTGCCGCCCTTCTGCGCGCCTTTTTCACGGATCCCTCCGATCCCCAGGCCCTGGCGCTGGCCCAGCGTGTAGAACGACAGGCCCACGTGTTTCCCGATGGTGCGGCCGTTCGGGTCCTTGATCGGCCCCGGTTCCTTGGCGATGTAGCGGTTCAGGAAATCGCGGAACGGCCGCTCGCCGATGAAGCAGATGCCGGTGCTGTCCTTTTTCTTCGCGTTGGGCAGGCCGATTTCTGCGGCGATGCGGCGCACCTCGGTCTTGGGCAGCTCGCCCACCGGAAACAGCGTCTTGCTCAGTTGCGCCTGGTTCAGGCGGTGCAGAAAGTAGCTTTGGTCCTTCAGCGGGTCCAGTCCCTTGAGCAGCTCGTGTTTTCCGGTCGCCGCGTTCAGCCGCACGCGGGCGTAATGCCCTGTCGCGATCTTCTCGGCGCCCAGGCGCATGGCGTGGTCCAGGAAGGCCTTGAACTTGATCTCGGCGTTGCACAGGATGTCGGGGTTGGGCGTGCGGCCGGCCGAGTACTCGCGCAGGAACTCTGCGAACACGCGGTCCTTGTACTCGGCGGCGAAATTGACGTGTTCGATCTCGATGCCCAGCACGTCGGCCACCGAGGCGGCGTCCACGAAGTCGATGTTGGACGAACAGTATTCGCTGTTGTCGTCGTCCTCCCAGTTCTTCATGAAGATGCCGATGACCTCGTAGCCCTGCTGCTTGAGCAGGTGCGCGCTCACCGCGGAGTCCACGCCCCCGCTCAAACCCACCACCACACGCTGTTTGTTTGCCATCCGGGGATTATCCCAGCCGTGTACCAGGCCCTGGGCGCGGTCGACATGGCCCAGCGCCGGCCTTCATCGGCCGGTCGGTGGTTTGCCGGTGAAAACCGCCCGTTGGGCGTCGAAAGCGCGCTGGTAGGCAGGGCGCGCTTCCCCGCGGGCCACGTAGGCGCAAAGGTTCGGGTAGTCGTCCAGCATTCCCGATGGTTTCAACCTGAGCAGCACCGCCACCATCATCAGGTCGCCCGCGCTGAATCCACCATCGAGCCAGTCGGCACGCCCCAGGCGAGCGGAAAGTTCGCCCAGCCGAATGCGGACGCGGCCCTCGACGAGCGGCAGGCGCTGTTCGGACCAGGGCTTGTCGCCCTCCAGGAGTCTGGCGTTCTGGAGTTCAAGGATCGGCGGCTCAACCGTGTTGAGCGCGGCAAACATCCATGTGATCGCGCGCGCCCGGGCATTCGCATCGTCAGGCAGCAGGCCTGCGTGGCGTTGCGCAACATGGAACACGATCGCCCCCGATTCGAAGAGGACAAGATCGCCTTCTTCGTAGGTCGGGATCTGCCCGAACGGATGAAGCGCGCGATGCGCGGTCTCCTTCATGGCGCCGAAGGAAACCAGACGAACCTCGTAGGCTTGGCCCGCTTCTTCAAGCGCCCAGCGAACGCGCATGTCGCGCGCGAGTCCCTTGCCACGATCGGGCGACCGTTCAAAGGCGGTGATGGTGGGGGTCATTGGAAAGGTCATGGCAGTTTCTCCTTGGCTGGGTATCTGGTGGAGCGCCGGCAACGCCATCTGGCCGCCCACTGACCCGACGTTCGAGACGGGCCGGAATCGACAACGGGGGCGGTTTCCGTCGTGGGTGCCGTGAAAGCCCAGGCCGGGGCATGACCCGATTCCAATCGTGGGTACGGCTTCATCGGATCGGCGCCGTGGCGTAAGGTCGCCCCTGAGCGCTGCCCCAGGGCAGTTTTCCATGGCGTCGAAGCGCCCCCGCAACGCATGACACGGTCCAGCCCAGGGCGCCGCCGGGCCACCCCGTGAGGGAGTGCGCGCAGCGCGGCGGGGGTGTTTCATCTCAGGAGAACCCGGATGACCAGCAAGAACGCGATTTGTCTCTGGTACGACGGCACCGCGCTGGATGCCGCGAGCTTCTATGCCGAAACCTTTCCGGACAGCGCGGTGGGCGCGGTCTATCGTGCGCCGGGCGACTATCCCTCGGGCAAGCAGGGCGATGTCCTGACGGTGGAGTTCACGGTGATGGGTATCCCTTGCCTCGGCCTGAACGGGGGCCCGGCGTTCAAGCACAGCGAAGCGTTCTCGTTCCAGGTCGCGACCGACGATCAGGCCGAAACGGACCGCTTGTGGAACGCGATTGTCGGCAACGGTGGTCAGGAAAGCGCGTGCGGCTGGTGCAAGGACAAATGGGGGCTGTCGTGGCAGATCACCCCCCGCGCCTTGACGGCCGCGATCGCCGATCCCGATCCGGCGGCGGCCAAGCGCTCGTTCGAAGCCATGATGGAGATGAGAAAGATCGACATCGCCGCGATCGAAGCGGCCCGACGCGGCTGACGCGTGCCGATGCCGACCGCCATGCCGAGGCGTGCCTCCATCAACAAATTTGACGCCAACCTGCAAACGGCTAGAACCCACGCGCCGGGCCTGCGTCCTAAAGTCTGAGCCATCGCCACCGCCCGGTGGCTCTGCGAAAGACCAGGATGCCCCGACTGCCCACGCTCTTCATCTCCCACGGCTCACCCACCTTCGCCATCGAACCCGGCCTGGCCGGCCCGGCGCTCACCGTTTTGAGCAAGACGTTGCCGCGCCCGAAGGCCGTGCTGGTGGTCTCGCCGCACTGGATGACGCGCGAGCCGCGCGTGTCCACCAGCGCCGCGCCGCAGACCGTGCACGATTTCGGTGGTTTCCCGCCGGCGCTCTACCAGTTGCAATACCCCGCGCCGGGTGCGCCAGCGGTGGCGCAGCGGGCCGTCGAGGTGCTGCGCGCCGCGGGCTGGGCGGTCGAGGCGGCCCCGCAGCAGGGGCTGGACCACGGCGCCTGGGTGCCGCTGCTGTACCTGTTCCCGCAGGCCGATGTGCCGGTGTTTCAGGTGTCGCTGCCGGCGCGGCTGGACGGCGCGCGCGCCTACGCCTTTGGGCAGGCGCTGGCGCCGCTGGCCGAGGAGGGCGTGTTGATCATCGGCTCGGGCAGCCTGACCCACAACCTCCACGAAGTGCGCTTCGACGCACCCGACGCCCGCGCGGAAACCTACGCGGCTGAGTTCGTCGCCTGGATCCAGCAGACCCTGGGTCAGCACGACCACGCGCGCCTGCAGCAGACTATGGCGGTGGCGCCCCACGCGCAGCGCGCCCACCCCACGGCCGAACACCTGTGGCCGCTGATGGTGGCCGCCGGTGCGGCGGGCGCCGAAGCGCCGGCCACGCGCATCGACGGCGGCATCACCCACGGCGTGTTGTCCATGGACGCGTACCTGTTCGGTGCGGTGCCCGACGCGGCTGCCGCTGCGCTGGCGGCCTGAAGCGGGCCGCCATGTCACAGCCCGCCACGTCAACCACCCTGCGGCTGGACGTCGGCGCACGGGAAACCGGTGTCTTGCTGCAGCGCCCGGGCGCGGACGACGAACGTTTCACCTTGCCCATCGGGCTGACCACCTTGTGGCCCATGAGCGGGCCGGGCGGCGGCCCGTCGCCGTGGGCGATCGAGCAGGCCATTCAAGTGGTGGAAGACCAGATCGAAGGGCTGCACCGCCGCGTGCCGGCCGGTGCCCGGCTGTCGCTGGCCCGTGGCGCAGTGGCGCCCTTGCGACGGGATGGAGCCATTCGGGGGGTGGATCATGAGGCCATTTCGCTGGACACGGTCGAGCGGTGGTACCAGGCGCTGGCGGCGCGCGCCGTTGGGGCTGTGTCGGCGCGCGGCACGGGCTTCGACGACCCCGCGGGCGACGCCCTGGTGCTGATCCTGCGCGAGTTCATGCACCACCTGGGCTTTGACGCCGTGCACCTCGCCGGCTGAGCGGCGGCGCGGCGTGCGCCTGTCACACCACTTTCACAGCCTTGACTTATTCTGGCCTTTACCGGATTCTGCGTGCTGCAAATCCGGCGGGCGCCCGCGGCAAAGCTCGCGGGCGTCTTTCTGTTCCGATCTGTCACACACCCACTCTGAAAGCGAGTTCCTCCATGAAGAACAAGTTGTCCACCCTCGTTCTGGCCACACTGGTGTTGGCCGCCGGCGGCGCCCAGGCGCAAGAGAAAACCCTGCGCCTGCTGACCTGGGGCGGTTATGTGCCCAAGGACGTGATGGAGCAGTTCACCAAGGAAACCGGTTTCAAGGTCGAGGTGACCACCTCCAACAACGAAGAGATGATCTCCAAGCTGCGCGCCACCGCGGGCGCCGGCTTCGACCTCGCCCAGCCCAGCCAGGACCGCATCGCCGGCCCGCAGACCGAGTTCAAGATCTACAAGCCGCTGGATCTTTCGAAGATCAAGGCCGATCTGTTCATCCCGTCCATGCTCGATGCGACCAAGAAAAACACCACGGTCGGCGGCAAGGTCTACGGCCTGCCGCACATCTGGGGCACCGACGGTCTGGTGGTCAACACCAAGACCTCCAAGGCCGCCGATTACGCCGACCTGTGCGCGGCCGAAAACGCCGGCAAGGTCAGCATGCGCCTGAAGCGCCCGACGCTGATCGCCATGGCCTTCGCCTCCGGCAAGGACCCGTTTGCCCTCTACGGCGACGCCAAGGCCTACAGCGCGCTGATGGACGACATGGGCAAGAAGCTCACCGAGTGCAAGAAGAACGTGAAGTTCTACTGGGACGGCAAGGACCAGTTGCTCGCCGGCATCCGCTCGGGTGAACTCACCACGGCCATGATGTGGGACACCGGCGGCTGGGAGCTCAACAAGGCCAACCCCGACGTGAAATTCATCGCGCCGAAGTCGGGCGCGCTGGGCTGGGTGGACACCTTCGCCATCCCCGCCAAAGGCAAGAACGACGCCGCCGCCTACGCCTGGATCAACTTCAACATGCGCCCCGAGATCGCCGCCAAGGTGGCGTCCTCGGCCGGCAACTTCACCGCCAGCAAGGGCGCCGACCAGATGATGGACCCGGTGCTCAAGAAACAGTTCGCCGACAGCTTCCCCGAAGCCGCGCTGAAGAACATCAAGTGGTACCCGGCCGTGCCGGCCGGCATCGAGGACATCGAAGGCCGCGTGCTCGACCGCGTCAAGGCCGCTCAGTAAGCCGTGGCGGTGCCGACACCGGCCGCGGGCGGCTCCGCCACGCACGATCTCGACATCCAGGCCGTGCGCAAACGCTATGGCGCGTTTGCGGCGGTGGATGACCTGAGCTTTTCCGTGCGGCGGGGCTCGTTCTTCTCCATCCTCGGCCCCTCGGGCTGCGGCAAGACCACGCTGCTGCGCATGGTGGCGGGCTTCATCGCCCCCGATGCCGGCGACATCGTGATCAAGGGCGCGTCCATGCGCGGCGTGGCGCCCAACCGGCGCCCGGTCAACATGGTGTTCCAGCACCTCGCGCTGTTCCCCATGATGAGCGTGGGCGAGAACATCGCCTATGGCCTGGAGCGCCGCGGCATCAAGGGCGCCGCCGCCAAGGCCAAGGTGACCGACATGCTCCAGCGCGTGGGCCTGCCCGGCAGCGAAGGCAAGCGCATCGACCAGCTTTCGGGCGGGCAGAAGCAGCGCGTGGCCATCGCGCGCTCGCTGGTGCTGGAGCCCGCGCTGCTGCTGCTCGACGAACCGCTGGGCGCGCTCGACCTCAAGCTGCGCGAGCACATGAAGGTGGAGCTCAAACAACTGCAGGCCGAGGTCGGAACCACCTTCGTCTACATCACGCACGACCAGTCGGAAGCGCTGGTCATGTCCGACCAGGTCGCCGTGATGAACCACGGCCGCTTCGAGCAGCTGGGCACGCCGCAGCAGCTGTATTACCAGCCGCAGACCGCGTTCGTGGCGGGCTTCGTGGGCAACAACAACCGCTTCGAGGGGACCATCGAATCGCGCAACGGCGAGCAGGTGCTGCTGCGCACGGCCAGTGGCATGGGCCTGTGGTCGCAGCGTGTGGGCACGCTGGATGTGGGCCAGTCGGCCACCGTGTTCATCCGGCCCGAAGCCATCGAGATCGGGCGCAGCCCGCGCGAGCTGCCCGAGGGCGCTCCCGCCTGGAGCGCCGGCGTGCAGAGCGTGTTGTTCGATGGCGGCAACTCCACCGTGCAGGTGCTCGAAGACCGGAGCCAGACGCCGCTGCACATCGCGCTGCCCCTCACCGGCCGCCTGGCCGATCTGCAGCACGGTGAAACGGTGCATTTCGCCTACCAGCCCGCACAGGCCTGGTGCTTTGCGGCCTGATCCATGAGCACCGCCACGCACCGCCGTTTCCTTCTTGGGGTGCTGCTCGCGCCGGCGCTGTTGTGGTTGCTGGGGCTGGTGATCCTGCCGCACGTGGAGCTGCTCTTCCTGTCGCTGCAGGCGCGCGTGGGGCCGGGCGAGTACGCGGCCAGCCTGGACCAGTTCCGCACCTTCGTGGACGAGCCGCTGTACTGGAACACCTTCGTGCGCACGGCGGTGATGTCGGTGCTGGCCACGGTGATCACGCTGCTGCTGGCGTTCCCCGCCGCCTGGTACATCGCCAAGGTGGCCCAGGGCCGGGCCCGGCTGGTGCTCTTGGTGCTGTGCCTGCTGCCGTTCTGGGTGAGCGAGATGGTGCGCACCCTGGGCTGGCTGATCCTGCTGCGCGAAACCGGCGTGGTCTCGGGCCTGCTGCAGGCCGTGGGCCTGGCCGATCAACCGGTGGAACTGCTGTACCACGACGCCACCATCCTGGTGGGTCTGGTCTACGCCTCGCTGCTGTTCATGGTGATCCCGCTCGTGAACAGCCTGGAGAGCCTGGACGACAGTCTGATCGAAGCCGCCTACGACCTCGGCGGCTCGACGGCCAATATCGTGCGCCGCATCGTGATCCCGCACGCCGCGCCGGGCATCGCCGCCGGCTGCATCGTCGTCTTCATGCTCTGCCTGGGCAACTACCTCACGCCCACGCTGCTGGGCGGCAAGAACTCGCTCTGGTTCACCGAGCAGATCTACACCCAGTTCATCACCCGCTTCAACTGGAACCAGGGCGCGGCGTTTGGCTTCCTGCTGCTGTTCCTCTCCAGTCTGCTGGTGTGGGCCGGACTCAAACTGACCGGCCAGCGCTTCGGCGCCGTGATGAAGGCGAGCTGACATGATCCCCAGCCTGCCCCGCCCCGCCTTGCAGCGCTTCGGCCTCGGCACCTTCGTTGCCGGCTTCTTCGTGTTCCTGTTCGTGCCGCTGCTGGTGGTTGCGCTGTTCGCATTCAACAACGCCGACTACCCCACGCCGCCGTGGATGGGGTTCACGCTGGACTGGTTCACCGCCAACAGCGACGCGCGCACCGGTCTGCTGCACGACGCCGAACTGCTGCAGAGCATGGGCGTGAGCGCCTGGGTGGCGCTGTGGGTCACGCTGCTCTCGGTGGGCGTGGGCACCTGCAACGCGTTCCTGCTGGAGCGTTTTGAATTCCCGGGCAAGAGTGCCATCGCGTTGCTCAGCATGTTGCCGCTGGTGATCCCGGGCGTGATCCTGGGCATCTCCATCCTCGCCTTCGCCAGCCGCATTGCCAACTTCGCCGACGAGACCTGGGGCCTGGAGCTGGACTTTCTGCGGCCCGGTCTGCCGCTGGTGATCCTGGGGCAGTTCTGCTACATCGTGACCATCGCCACGCTCACCATCTCGGCCAGCCTGCGCCGCTTCGACCGCACGCTCGAAGAGGCCGCCTACAACCTGGGCGCGAGCCGCCTCGCGGTGCTCTGGACCATCACCTTGCCCTACCTGCGCCCCAGCATGATCGGCGCCGCGGCCATGGCCTTTCTGATGTCGTTCGAGAACTTCAACACCACGCTGATGCTGGTGGGCTCGGACTCGCCGCTCACGGTGCTGATGTACGGCCGCATGCGCGAGGGCGCCACGCCGGTGCTCAACGCCATCAGCCTTTTTCTGATGGTGGCCTCGGCCCTGCTGGCGTTGATGCTGCTGTGGCGCAGCGGTGCGCGGCGACCCAGCGAACACGCCTGAGTCGGTGGTGTGGGGCATGGCGCGAAGCGCCGAATCCACGCGTTTCGCCCACCTGTAACCGTGCTCACGGGTCGTCACACTTTCACACAGGGCTCTTAAGGCTCGCTTCATGTGAACCCCTTTCAATACGCGCACCAGCACTTGCTGGGGTGCTATTGAAAAAGGATGTTCCATGAAATCATTTGTTGTCTCCGCCCTGTTGATCGCTGTCTCCGGCGTGGCTCTCGCCGGCCCGACCTGCAATGTGCCCAAAGAGAAGTGGATGCCCGAAGCCACGTTCAAGAAGGGGCTGGAAGAAAAGGGCTACCAGATCAAGACCTTCAAGGTCTCCAAGGGCGAGTGTTACGAGATCTACGGCTTCGACAAGGACGGCAAGAAGGTCGAAATCTATTTCGATCCCGCCACCGCGGCCATTCTCGAAACCAAGTGATTCCGATTGAACGATGAAGCCCTCTGCCACCCTCGAAGCCAGCCGACCGGTCTGGGACCTGTTTGTCCGCGTTTTCCACTGGACCCTGGTGGTCTGCGTGCTGTTGAACAGCTTCGTGCTCGACGACGGCGAGACCGTCCACCAGTGGGCGGGTTACCTCGCTTCGGCCCTGGTGTTGGCGCGGGTGGTGTGGGGCTTTGTCGGATCGCGCCATGCGCGGTTCACCGATTTTTTCCCGACGCCGGGGCGCATCGCGCGCCACGTGCGCGGGGTGTTGTCGGGTCGCGCCGAATTCCACTGGGGGCACAACCCGCTGGGCGCGCTGATGATGATGGCGCTCATGGGCCTGGTGCTCGCGCTGGGCGTGACCGGCTGGATGCAGGGGCTTGACGCCTACTGGGGCGAAGAGTGGCTGCAGGATTTGCACGAGGGGATCGGCGAGGCGCTGATCATCCTGGTGGGCCTGCATGCGGCGGCAGCGCTGATCATGGGGCGCATCGAGCGCGCCCGCCTCCTGAAGGCCATGGTCACGGGTGTCAAGGAACGGTATTGACTGAGCCCCCACACTCCGCCGCTGTGCGGGTCGCTGCCCCCCGCGGGGGCTGACCTGCCTTGGGGCGGCCCGGCAGCAGGTCGTTTCATGCGTGGCACACTGCCGCGCATGCCCCGCATCGATCCTTCCGAAGTCGAATTCACCGCCATCCGCGCGCAGGGTGCGGGCGGGCAGAACGTGAACAAGGTGTCCAACGCGGTGCACCTGCGCTTCGCCATTCACGCGTCGTCGTTGCCCGAGGCCATCAAGGAACGGTTGCTGGCCCTGAGCGACCAGCGCATCACCACCGAGGGTGTGGTGGTCATCAAGGCACAGACCAGCCGCAGCCTGGAGCAGAACAAGGCCGAGGCGCTGGAGCGGCTGCAGGCGCTGGTGGACAGTGTGGCCACGCTGCCCAAGGCGCGCAAGCCCACCAAGCCGACCTTCGGCTCCAAACAACGGCGACTCGAAGGCAAGGCCACGCGCTCGCAGGTCAAGCAGCAGCGCGGTCGTGTGCGCGGTCTGGATTGACTTCGGGTCCATTTCGCGCGCTTAAGATGTTTTTAGGGTTCCTTTAAGCGCTATTTAGCAGCGCGCCGAAGGGCCGGTTCCTAGACTGCTTTCCATGGCAGGCGACGCACGGGGCGTCGCCGCCACCCACGAAGCAGCCGGGCCTGGCCCGCGAAAGGAATCCCATGCAATCGAACACCCACGAACTGGCGCAGGTCGCCGCCACCGCCCAGGCCGTCGAGGCCGGAACGGGCCGCGTCAATCTGTACGCCGGTATTCACAAGGCCCTGCGCGCCTTCATGACCGACACCCTGCTGGCCGTGGGCCGGACCGACCCGGCCGACGCCGAGGAGGTGGCCGCCACCCACGAGCGCCTGGGCGCGCTGCTGGACCTGTGCGCCGCGCACGTGCGCCATGAGAACGGTTTCGTGCACCCGGCCATCGAGGCGCGCAGCCCGGGTGTGGTTGAGGGCGTGGCCGACGAACACGTCAGGCATTTGGAGCAGATCGCGCGACTGCGCTCCATGGCCGATGGTCTGCAGGGGCTGGCGCCGGCCGCGTGCGCGCTGGCGCTGCAGAACCTGTACCTGGCGCTGGCGCTGTTCGTGGCCGAGAACCTGCAGCACATGCACATCGAAGAAACCGTGCACAACACCGCCCTCTGGCAAGCCTTCAGCGACGCCGAGCTGGTGGGCATCCACGACGGCCTGCTGGCCACCGTGCCGCCGGCCGAAATGATGCTGGTGATGCGCTGGATGCTGCCGCACATGAACGCGCCGGAACGGCTGGAGATGCTGGGCGGCATGCGCCAGGGCGCACCGGCCCCGGTGTTCCAGGCGGTGCTGGACGGGGTGCGCGCGCAACTGGCGGAGCGCGACTGGGCCAAGCTGGCGCAGGGGCTGGGTCTGGCGCCGGTGGACGGCCTGGTGATGGCCTGAAGCCGCTGGCCTCAGGCGGCGACGTCCTCGAGCTCGACAGGACCGGCGGTGTCGAAGTGGAAACAGCCGCGGCCGGTTTTTTCGATGTGCAGCTGGGGGCATTGCTCGGCCAGCCGGCGCTGCAGCAGCAGCAAGCGCGCTTCGAGGTTGTCGGCCACGTCCGGCAGGCGCAGCGCGCGGTCCAGCCGCAGTTCGCGGTTGGTGAACTCGCGGCGGCCCTGGCGCTGCCGGTCCTGCAGCAGTTTCCACAGGATGGCGCCGGCCACGCCCTTGATCAGGTAGGCGTTGTTGACGAACACGCTGTCGTTGCTGCGGTAGTGGCGCACCTGCAGGCGTGGACCGGCCGGGGCTTTCGCGGGCGCGGCGGGGTGCTCGGTGCCGGGCATGTCGGGGCAGGGCTCGGCGCTTTCCTGCATGAGGTCGATGCCGGCGGCGAGTTGCCCGCCCAGCGTGACCAGCAGGTCTTCGTCCTCGAAGCTGAACTGCAGCTCCAGCGGGCTCTCCACGAACAGCACGCCCAGCACCCGGCCGGCCGAGAGCAGGGGCACGGCCAACTGGCTGCGTGGTTCGGGCAGACCGGGGTAGGGGATGTCGGTGCTGATCGCAGCGCTGCCATCGCCCGCCAGGCTGTCGCGCAGCGCCCGGCTGTACAGGTAGGCGCTGGCCATGTGCATGATGCGCACCGGCGTGCGCTCGCGCGCGGCCACGCCGATCACGCCGTCGCCCAGCGCGATCTCCGAGCCCACGCCCGAGGTGGCGTAGCCCCGGCTGGCCACGGTGTAGAGCCGCTCGGTGACCGGGTCGAGGATGAGCACCATGGCATGCCGGATGCCCAGGTCCTGCTCCAGCGTCTGCAGGGTGGCGTCGAGCAGCGCGTCGAGCGTGGCGCAGGCCGCCAGTCGCGCGCTGCCGCGGCGCAACGCGCCCAGCAGGTTGCAGCGCGGGGGCGCCGGCGGCAGTGGTGTGGACGAAGGGTCGCCGGGCACACGCTCGATCTCGCACACCTCGTGGATGTCCGAGCCCAGCAGGCGAAACACATGGGCCATGCCGCTGTGCGAGGCGATGCCCGCCAACTGGGCCTTCATGCTTTCAAACACCGGGCCGCTGTCTTCGGTGCGCAGGTAGCGCAGGTGCAGGCGGTAGAAGCACGCCGTCAGTGGATGCAGCACCAACACCGTGGAGCGCGGTTGCGCCAGCAGGTTCTTGCGCGTCTTGTTGAAGAACTGGAACGACAGCGCCACGTGCCGCTCGTCGACGTAGAACACCTGGGATATGTAGGCGACGTTGGGTGTGCCGTCGGCCGCGCAGGTGGCCATCATGGCCGGGATCGCGCCTTCCAGACAGGGCCGCAGCTCGGCCAGGTCCACCGCGGTCATGGGGCCGGCCCACCCAGGGGCTGGCCAGCGCGGGGCCCGGGCGTCTGGTCAAAGGCTTCGTCGGGGGTGAATTCCACCGCCACCACGTCGTCGATCCGGTGCGCGAACATCGCCGAGACGAACGCCGGGCCGAAACCAAGGCCACCCAGCTCCTGCTGCATGGCGAGCCGGTAGCGCTGCAGCACGGCGGCGTCTTCCGGGCGCGCCTCGCGCAACCGGGCGCGGCGGGTCTTGAGCTGCACCGTGCGGTGGGTGCTGGGCTCGCTGAACACCACCGCCATGCGGCCGCTGGCGGCCACGTCGCGCAGCAACTGCGCCGAGGGGCGCTGCCCGAGGTAGACCGTGACGAAGTCGCCCGAAGCGCTGATCTGGCTGCCCAGTGCCCGCATGACGCTGGGGGTGAGGTCGTGCCCGCAGGCACTGACGATGACCGACACCCCGCGGGCCATCATGTCGAGCAGGTCACGGTTGAGCTGGGGCGGGGCGGCGGGGTGTTCCAAGGTGGGTGAGCCGAAGGCACCGAACGCCGGAGATCATAGCGATGGCGTGGCCGGCGGCAAAGGGTCGGCGCCACCGGGCGCGTTCACGGACGGTTCGGTGTGCACCAGTTCCATCGGATAGCGCTGGCCCGCCAGGTGGTCCTCCACGCAGCGCAGCACCAGCGGGCTGCGGTGGCGCCCGGCGCTGGCGCGGATTTCGTCGGGCGTCATCCACAGGGTGCGCACGATGCTGGTGTCGAGCTCGCGTTGTGGATCGAAGTCGCCCAGTTCGCCGCAATAGGCGAAGCGCAGGTAGGTGATGTCTTCGCCGGTGCTGGCCCGCTGGAAGCGCGAGAGGTAGACGCCGACCAGGGCCGTGGGCGTGAAGTGGTGGGCGGTTTCTTCCAGCGTTTCGCGCGTCACGCCTTCGGTGGGGCTCTCCCCGGGGTCGAGGTGGCCGGCCGGGTTGTTCAGGCACAGGCCCTCGGGCGTGTGCTCTTCGACCAGCAGGTAGCGGCCGTCGCGCTCGATGATGGCCGCCACGGTGACACTGGGTTTCCAACGGGTGTTCATTCGGGCATTATCCCGACCGATCGTCTGGCTGTCCCTTGAGGTGGTAGTTCTTGCCGCATGATGAAACGTTGCACGGGTGCGGTGGCCTCTGCGCACCCGGTGCTTGGTACAAACCCTTGTGCGACAAGGGCTTGCCGGCGGCGAAGACCCGAAACGCGTCGGTTAAGCTGGCGCGCTGCCAGAAGAGCCCAGGGACGGGTGCCGGCGCCGACCAGGGACGGCGTCCGGCTGGCAAAACAGACGACACCGGGCGGAGGGCCCGGCACACACGATGGGAACCAACAAAAATGTCCAGAAGAATGTGGAAGGCCATGGTCTGCGGGTGCATGCTGTGGGGGGCTGTGACCAGCCACGCGGCCGAGTTCTCGGTCGGGCGGGTGGACATCCGGTTCGCCGACGAGGGCTGGAAGGAAGTGCCGCTGCCGGATCGCGCGCAGAGCTACGGGGGAGAAAAGTCGGGCGCGCTGGCGGTGCAGGCCAAGCTTTTTGTCCGCGACGGGAGCGCCAGCGAAGTGCCTGTGCTGGTCCTGGTGAGCGCCAATTCGCAAGGCATGGGCGGTGGCCGGGGTGGCTACATGACCTACTCGCCCAATTGCAAGTCGGATGAACACAACTATCGCGAAGGCAATGAAGGCTTCAATGCGTCGCTCCTCCAATGCCTGACCGTGATGCCCCGGTACAACGGTTCCAGCGTGATCAAGGCCCTGGCGCCCCAGCTGGAAGGTGCCCTCAAGACCGAAGAAGGCACGGAGCTGCCACCCTTCTACACCGTGTGGAGCCGGCATGCGATCTCCACGGGCTCGTTCGTGGACGTGCGCGTCTTCACGGTGTTTCCGATCAGCGCTGACGGCAGCGCTGCCGTGGGCGCCCTGCCCCAGGACGTGCCGCCCGCCCACGTGGTGTGGGGGCGGCAGCTGAAGGACGCGGTCAAGAGCAGCGTCTATTCGCTCTCCGGCCGTCTGGAGATGCCGCCCATCCAGGTGGTCGTACCGCCGCAGCCTGCTGCTGCGGCCGACGGCGGCTGACCGGCCACCCATCCTGTTTTTTGAACTCCCAGCATTGAGGACCTGTCCATGACTTCTGGCGCACCGACCGACACCGCCGCTGCCACCCCGCAGCGCATCGGCATTCCCCGTGAAACCTTCCCCGGCGAAAAACGTGTGGCCACTGTGCCCGACGTGGTCACCAAACTCGCCAAGCTGGGCTTTGGCGTGGTGGTGGAAACGGGCGCGGGCGAACTGGCCGATCTGAGCGACGAGGCTTACCGCGAAGCGGGCGCCAGCATCGCCGGCTCGGCCACCGAACTCTGGAACAGCGCCGACATCGTCTTCAAAGTGCGCGCCCCCACGCCCGACGAAGTGGCGCTGATGCACGAAGGGCAGACGCTGATCGGCTTCATCTGGCCGGCCCAGAACCCGGAGCTGATGCAGCAGCTGGCCGCGAAGAAGGTCACCGTGTTGTCCATCGACGCGCTGCCGCGCACGCTCAGCCGGGCGCAGAAGATGGACGCGCTGACCTCGATGGCCGGCGTCAGCGGCTACCGCGCCGTGGTCGAGGCGGCCAACGCTTTTGGCCGCTTCTTCAATGGCCAGATCACGGCCGCGGGCAAGGTGCCCCCGGCCAAGGTCTTCATCGCCGGTGCCGGCGTGGCCGGCCTGGCCGCCATCGGCGCGGCCGCCAGCCTGGGCGCCATCGTGCGCGCCAACGACACGCGTGCCGAGGTGGCCGACCAGGTGGTCTCGCTGGGCGGCGAGTTCGTCAAGGTGGACTACGAAGAAGAGGGCTCGGGCGGCGGCGGTTACGCCAAGGTCATGAGTGAGGGCTTCCAGGCCGCGCAGCGCGAGATGTACGCCAAGCAGGCGCGCGAGGTGGACATCATCATCACCACCGCGCTGATCCCCGGCAAACCGGCGCCCAAGCTGATCACCGCCGAGATGGTGAAGAGCATGAAGCCCGGCAGCGTGATCGTGGACATGGCGGCCGAGCAGGGCGGCAACTGCGAGCTGACCGTGCCCGGCGAGGCGGTGGTGCGCCACGGCGTCACCATCGTCGGCTACACCGACCTGGCCTCGCGCATGGCGCGCCAGTCGTCCACGCTGTACGCGACCAACCTGTTCCGCCTGAGCGAAGAGCTGTGCAAGACCAAGGACGGCGTGATCAATGTCAACATGGAAGACGACGCCATCCGTGGCCTGACCGTGATCAAGAACGGCGAGATCACCTGGCCGGCCCCGCCGCTGGCGGCTGCGCCCAAACCGGCGCCCAAGCCCGCTGTCGCGCCGGTGGCCAAGAAGGGCCACGGCGAGCCTTCGGGGCCGATGCCGGCGGGCAAGCTGGCCATCGTGGCCGGTGTCACGGCGGTGTTGTTCGCGCTGGTGGGCGCCTACGCACCGGCCGAATTCCTGTCGCACTTCACGGTGTTCGTGCTGGCCTGCTTCGTCGGCTACATGGTGGTGTGGAACGTGAAGCCCGCGCTGCACACGCCGCTGATGAGCGTGACCAACGCCATCAGCTCCATCATCGCCATCGGCGCGCTGGTGCAGATATCGCCCATGGCCAATGCCACCGAGCGGCCCAACACGCTGATCGTCGCCCTGGCCGCGCTGGCGCTGGTGCTCACCGCCATCAATATGTTCGGCGGCTTCGCCGTCACCCAGCGCATGCTGGCGATGTTCCGCAAATAAGAAGGAGACCCTGAATGTCTGCAAGTCTGGCCACGGTCTCCTACATTGGTGCGACCATTCTCTTCATCCTCAGCCTGGGCGGCCTGTCCAACCAGGAAACCTCGCGCCGCGGCAACCTGTTCGGCATGGTCGGCATGGCGCTGGCCGTCGCGGCCACGGTGTTCGGCCCGCAGGTCACCGCCGCCGGGCTTCCCTGGATCATCGGCGCCATGGTGGTCGGCGGAGCCATCGGCCTGACCGCCGCCCGCAAAGTGCAAATGACTCAGATGCCCGAGCTGGTGGCGCTGATGCACAGCATGGTCGGCATGGCCGCGGTGCTGGTGGGTTACGCCACCTACGTTGACCCAGAGGCGACCAAGGGCTTCGAGGGGGCGGCGCACACGATCCACGCGATGGAGATCTACATCGGCATCTTCATCGGCGCGGTCACTTTCTCGGGCTCGGTCATCGCCTTCGGCAAACTCTCGGGCCGTGTCGGCGGCAAGCCCATGCTGCTGCCCGGGCGCCACTGGATGAACCTGGCCGGTCTGCTGGCGGTGATCTATTTCGGCCGTCTGTTCCTGCAGGCCGAGACGCTGCAGGACGGCATGCTCCCGCTGTTCGTGATGAGCGCCATCGCGCTGCTGTTCGGCATCCACATGGTGATGGCCATTGGCGGCGCCGACATGCCGGTGGTGGTGTCCATGCTCAACAGCTACTCGGGCTGGGCGGCCGCGGCCACGGGCTTCATGCTGTCCAACGACCTGCTGATCGTGACCGGGGCACTGGTCGGCTCCAGCGGCGCCATCCTGTCCTACATCATGTGCAATGCGATGAACCGCAGCTTCATCAGCGTGATCGCCGGCGGCTTCGGCTCCACCAGCGCCGCGCCCAAGGCGGCGGGCGGTGCGGCAGCCGAGCCGGCCGGCGAGGTGACCCCCATCCTCGCCGCCGAGACCGCCGAGATGCTGCGCGAGGCCAAGAACGTGATCATCGTGCCGGGCTACGGCATGGCGGTGGCGCAGGCGCAGCACACGGTGTTCGAGATCACCCGGCATCTGCGCGAAAAGGGCGTGAACGTGCGCTTTGGCATCCACCCGGTGGCCGGCCGCATGCCCGGCCACATGAACGTGCTGCTGGCCGAGGCCAAGGTGCCTTACGACATCGTGTTCGAGATGGACGAACTCAACGAAGACTTTCCCGACACCGATGTGACGATGGTGATCGGCGCCAACGACATCGTGAACCCCGCGGCGCAGGAAGACCCGACCAGTCCCATCGCCGGCATGCCGGTGCTGGAAGTCTGGAAGGCGCGCACCTCCATCGTGATGAAGCGCAGCATGGCCTCGGGTTACGCCGGCGTGGACAACCCGCTCTTCTACAAGGACAACAACCGGATGTTGTTCGGCGACGCCAAGAAGATGCTCGACGAGGTGCTGGTGGCGTTGAAGACCTGAGCGCGCGTTGGCCGCCGTCGATGGGCGGGCCGTGAGGGATGCGGCTTTGGTGTGCACCGGGCCGATGCGGCACCGGAAAAGGCCGTGAGCCTGTGGTGACACGGGCTCTTTGTTTCTGTAGCACCGAGGCAAGGACACCCCAGGTTTTAGAGTAGGCTGTCAGTCGTTCATAAGGGAAAAACACGAGAGCTGGCCCGTGTGCCCCGAAGGAGAATGTCAGGTTATGGTTTCAAACAAAACTAACGGAGATCACGCATGACCGAACCGACGGCCGATCGTCCCTGGCTGGGCGTTTACCCCAGTGGTGTACCCGCCGATATCGATGTCGCGCAGTACCCGTCGCTGGTGCATCTGATGGAGGAGAGTTTTCAGAAATACGCCGGCCGCCCCGCCTACAGCTTCATGGGCAAGGAGCTCAGCTTTGCCCAGGCCGACAGCCTGTCGCAGGCTTTCGCGGCCTACCTGCAGGGGCTGGGTTTGGTCAAGGGCGACCGCGTCGCCATCATGATGCCCAACGTGCCCCAGTACCCGGTGGCGGTAGCGGGCATCCTGCGCGCGGGCTTCGTGGTGGTCAACGTGAACCCGCTGTACACGCCGCGTGAGCTGGAGCACCAGCTCAAGGACTCGGGCGCCAAGGCCATCGTCATCATCGAAAACTTCGCGCACACGCTGGAGCAGTGCATTGCCAGCACGCCGGTCAAGCACGTGGTGCTCGCGGCCATGGGCGATCTGCTCGGTCTGCTCAAGGGCGCGATCGTCAACTACGTGGTGCGCAACGTCAAAAAGATGGTGCCGGCGTTCAGCCTGCCGCAGGCGGTGCGTTTCAACGACGCCATCGCCAAAGGCACCCGGGGCAGCTTCAAGCGCCCCGAGATCCGGCCCGACGACGTGGCCGTGCTGCAATACACCGGTGGCACCACCGGGGTGAGCAAAGGCGCCGTGCTGCTGCAGAGCAACGTGATCGCCAACGTGCTGCAGTCCGAGGCCTGGAACGACCCGGTGATGAAGACCGTGCCGGCCGGCGAGCAGCCCACCAGCGTCTGCGCTCTGCCGCTGTACCACATCTTCGCCTTCACGGTGAACATGATGCTGTCCCTGCGCACCGGCGGCAAGACCATCCTGATCCCCAACCCGCGCGATCTGCCCGCGGTGCTCAAGGAACTGGGCAAGCACACCTTCCACAGCTTCCCGGCCGTCAACACCCTGTTCAACGGCCTGGCGAACCACCCCGATTTCAACACCGTCAACTGGAGCAACCTGAAGGTGTCGGTTGGTGGTGGCATGGCGGTGCAGGCCGCCGTGGCCAGGCTCTGGCTGGAGAAAACCGGCTGCCCGATCTGCGAAGGCTATGGCCTGTCGGAGACCAGTCCGTCGGCCAGTTGCAACCCCACCACCAGCACCGAATACAGCGGCACCATCGGCGTGCCGCTGCCGAACACCTGGATGAAGTGCCTGGACGACGACGGCAACGAAGTGCCCCAGGGCCAGCCCGGTGAGATCGCCATCAAGGGGCCGCAGGTGATGGCCGGTTACTGGCAGCGCCCGGACGAGACCGCCAAGGTCATGACACCCGACGGCTACTTCAAGACCGGTGACGTGGGCGTGATGGACGCGCGCGGCTATTTCAAGATCGTGGACCGCAAGAAGGACATGGTCCTGGTCAGCGGCTTCAACGTGTACCCCAACGAGGTCGAGGACGTGGTGGCCCAGTTGCCCGGCGTGATGGAGTGCGCCGTGGTCGGTGTGCCCGACGAGAAGTCGGGCGAGGCGGTCAAGCTGGTGATCGTGAAGAAGGATGCGTCGCTGACCGAGTCGCAGGTGCGCGACTTCTGCAAGGCCAACCTCACCGGCTACAAGCAGCCCAAGGTGGTGGAGTTCCGCACCGAGATGCCCAAGACCCCTGTGGGCAAGATCCTGCGCCGCGAACTCAGAGACAAGAAGTAGCCCCCCGCGCCGCCTGCGGCGTCACCCCCCCCAGGGGGGCAACGCGAGTGGCCCGGCAAAGCCGGTTCCACCGCGTTTGGGATCGAGGCCCGCGCGCCGGTGAGGCGTTCGCTTCTGGTCCAATACGGGCATGAAGACCAGTGCCCCAATCGCCATTGTCTCGGCTCTGCACGACGAACTTGCCAGTGTGCTGGCGCTGATGCCAGACGAACAGAAAAAGATCGTGGGTGGGCGCGAGTTCTGGGTGGGCCATCTGCATGGGCAGGATGTCGTGGCGGTGCTCAGCGGCATCGGCAAGGTGTCGGCCGCGACCACGGCCACGCTGCTCATTCAGCGCTTCGGTGTGAACCGCATCGTCTTCACCGGTGTGGCGGGCGGGCTGGGCGCTGGCGTCAACGTGGGTGACGTGGTGCTCGCGCGCAGTTTCCTGCAGCACGACATGGACGCTTCGCCCCTCTTCCCGCGCCACGAGGTACCCGGCTATGGCCGCGCGCGCTTCGGCGCCGACGCCTCGCTCACCGACGCCCTGGAACTGGCCTGCGAGCGCATGCTGCACACCCTGCCGCAGCAGCTGGGCACTGAGACGGTAGCGGCCTTCGGCCTGCACGCGCCACGCCTGCACCAGGGGTTGCTCATCAGCGGCGACCGCTTCGTCGCGACCACGGCGGAGGGCGCGGCCCTGCAGCGCGAACTGCCCGAGGCGCTGGCGGTGGAAATGGAAGGCGCGGCCTTCGCGCAGGTGTGCCACGACTTCGGCGTGCCCCTGGCCGTGGTGCGCACCATCTCCGACCGCGCCGACGACGCAGCCCACGTGGACTTCCCGCGCTTCCTGCGCGAGGTGGCCAGCCGCTACAGCGGCGCCATCATCGAATCGATGATGGTCTGATGGACCACCCCCGCGCCGGGCTCACTGCGTGGCCCGTCACCCCCTCAAGGGGGCGGCACTGGCGGCCCGGAAAAGCCGGTTCCGCGGTGCCCTGGCACCAACTCCCCCTCCGGCGTGACGTGCCCTGACCCCGGACGCCGCGAAACTGGTTCCGCCAGGCCGCATGCATCAACACCTTGAGTCGGTTCCGCGGTGCCCCGGCACCAACGTCCTCTACGGCGTGGAGTGCCTTGACCCAGGATGCCGCGGAACTGGCTTTGCCAGGCCGCAGGCATCGCCCCCTTGAGGGGGTGACGGGCGCAGCCCGGCGCGGGGGTGGGCCTACCGCAACCAGCCGCGCTTGCGGAAGTACAGCATCGGCACCACGGCCGACAGCACCATCAGTGCCAGCGCGAACGGATAGCCCCACTTCTGGCTCAGCTCGGGCATGTACTGGAAGTTCATACCGTAGAGGCTGGCGATCAGCGTGGGGGGCAGCAGGGCGACGCTGGCCACCGAGAAGATCTTGATGATCTTGTTCTGGTTGATGTTGATGAAACCGACCGTGGCGTCCATCAGGAAGTTGATCTTGTCGAACAGGAAGGCGGTGTGGCTGTCGAGCGAATCGAGGTCGCGCAGGATCTGGCGCGCGTCCTCGAACTGCTCGGCGCTGAGCATGCGGCTGCGCATCATGAAGCTGACCGCGCGGCGCGTGTCCATCACGTTGCGGCGGATGCGGCCCGACATGTCTTCGTGGCGCGCGATCGCCGAGAGCACCTCGCCGGCCTTGTTGTCCGTCACGTCGCCGGCCAGCACCTGGCGGCTCACATCGTCCAGATCGTCGTAGATGTCTTCGAGCGTGTCGGCGCAGTATTCGGCGTCGGCATCGAACAGCATCAGCAGCACGTCGCGGGCGTTTTCGATCAGGCCTGGCATGCGGCGCGCGCGCATGCGCAGCAGGCGGAACACCGGCACGTCTTCATCGTGGATGGAAAACAGCACCCCCTGGCTCTTGAGCTCGGCGTTGTGCTCGTTGAGGATGAAGGCCACGCGCACCGCATGCGGGCTTTCATCGTCATCGATCAGGAAGTCGGAGCGGATGTGCAGTTCGCCGTTGTCTTCCTCGAAGAAGCGGGCCGATTCTTCGATGTCGTCGTCCATCGCGTCTTCGGGGATCGACAGGCCGAAGTGCTGCTTGACCCAGCGCCGCTCCTCGGGCGTGGGTTCTTCAAGGTCGACCCAGATGGGCTTGAACCGGGCCAGCTCTTCGAGCGACTCGATCTCTTCCTGGAACAGACGGCCATTGGCCAGGGTGAATACGTTGAGCATGGGGCGCTCCCGGCGGGGAATGTCTGAGGGGGGCAGGCCTGCGGGGCCTCGGGGCGGTTCGGGCGGCGCTTTCAGCCGGCCGGCCACCGAATCTCAGGGGCTGCGAGGGGCAGCGCTCAGACGGTCGCGGGGGAGGCTGAAAGCACACAACTGGGGGGTGTGCTTTCCATGGGGGCTCTTTGCGGGTTGAAACTGGTGCCGATTATGGCACCGTGGCCTGCACGTCGGCCTCCAGCGGGAGGCCGAAAAACCCCATCAATTCGTCCTTTCGTCGCCAGGCGTCGCCTTCGCCCAGTTCGATCAGGGCGTTGACGAAATCGGGTTCGAACAGCAGGTAGCTGGCCAGGGCGGCGGCGCTGCCGGCGGCGCCCTGGCCGGTGTCGAGCGCGCCCAGGCCGGTGAGGGTGTTGCGCGTCGGCGCGGGCAGGGCACCGATGTGTTTGCGTGCGAGTTCGTCGAGCGAAAAACTGGGCTGCACCGCCATCACGTGCACCGGCCGGTAGGGCAGGCGCGCGGCCAGTTCGGGGGGGAGCCTGGCCAGCGTCTCGCTCACCCGCTGGGCCTGCTCCACGTCGGCCTGCAGGGTGTCGTGGAACACGCTGGCCATGGCATGTCCGGCGATGGTGCCGGCCGTCGGCTCGTCGTTGGCGCGCGCGACCAGGCCCGAGCGCTGGGGTTGCCCCACGCCGATCACCAGCACCCGGCGCGCCCGGAAGTGGATGGCCGGCGACAGGGGCGAGAGCTGGCGCATCGAGCCGTCGCCAAAATGCTCCTTGTGGCCGTTCACCCACAGGGGCACGGCCGGAAACAGGAAAGGAATGGCGCTGGAGGCCATCAGGTGTTCGATGGTGATGGGCTGGAAGTCGGCGCGCCGCCCGGGGCGGTGCCAGGGCGGCACCGGGTGGTCGGGCCGGGTCTGGCAGAAGGTCCAGTGTTCGCCCGTGGTGTAGCTGGACGCGGTGACCCCCAGCACATCGATGTGGCCTTGCTGCAGCGCGCGCTCCAGCCCGTCGAGGTCGATCGCGCGGTGCAGGGTGTCCACCAGGGGCAGGGTGTCGAGCAGGGCGCGGTAGCGCCGCACCTGGCGCGCCAGGGTGAGCCCGGCGATGATGCGGTTGGCGCGCACCCAGCCCGGTGCTTCGAGCCGGTAGATGTGCTCCGAGCGCAGGCCGCCCCAGAACGCGGCCAGGCGGGGCAGGGCGTGCAGCCCATCGGTGGCGTGGCTGGCGAGGTAGGCCGCGTTGAGGGCGCCGGCCGAGGTGCCGAACAGCCCCTGGAAGGGGAAGGGGGTGGGCGAGGAGCCGGCGGTCGTGGGGGCCCGGCTCGCCAGCATGGACGCCACCGCCTTGAGCACGCCGGCCTGGTAGGCCGTGCGGGCGCCGCCGCCCATCAGCACCAGCGCGCAATGGCCCGAGGCGGTCTCGGACAGTTGGGTGTCGAGCAGGTTGCGCGAGATCAGCGTATCGAGTGACACAATCGGAGCCTTGAGCCCAGGCGCGGGCGGTGCCTGCGATGACGTTGGGCGGTTGCCCAAAATCATGACACATCCCCCCCGTGTTTTCGACGGTTGCCGTGAATATGGAGGGGCCTGGGCGGCCCGTGCACAAGGATGCAACCATGCTCAAAGCCATCTGGAGCCTGCCGCGCACCGTCTGGTTTATCGGGCTCATCAGCCTGGTCAACGACAGCGCGAGCGAGATGCTCTACCCGTTGGTGCCGCTGTATCTCGCCTCCGTGCTGATGGCGGGGCCCCGCGCCCTGGGCATCATCGAAGGCATCGCCGAGGCGACCGCGAGCCTGCTCAAGCTGTTCTCCGGCGTCGTTGTGGACCGCACGCGCAAGTCCAAGCCCTGGATCGTGTTCGGCTATGCCCTGGCCGGCTTTGGGCGGCCCCTGATCGCTTTTGCCAGCAGCTGGCCCTTCCTGCTGGCCATCCGGTTCGCCGATCGCGTTGGCAAGGGGCTGCGCAGTTCCCCCAGGGACGCCCTGCTGGCCGCCAGCGTCACACCGGACCGGCGCGGGCTGGCTTTCGGCCTGCACCGCGCCATGGACAACGCGGGCGCGGTCGTGGGCCCCTTGCTGGCGTTTGGCCTGCTGGCGGCACAGGTGTCGCTCAGGGACATCTTCCTGTGGTCCATCGTGCCCGCGCTCATCTGCGTCGGGCTGGCGCTGGCCATCCGGGAGCCGAAGGCCGAGCCACACCCGGTGAGCGCGGGGTTCGACTGGCGGCTGGGCGACATGCCCCCGGTCTTCCGGCGCTACCTGCTGGTGGTGGCCCTGTTCACGCTGGGCAACTCCTCCAACATGTTCCTGTTGCTGCGCGCCAACGAACTGGGCGTGCCCCAGGCGCAGGTGCCGCTGCTGTGGGCGGCGGTCTCGGTCATTGCCATGCTGTTCGCCACGCCCCTGTCCGCGCTCTCCGACCGGCTGGGCCGCGTCAGGCTGCTGCTGCTGGGCTATGTGGCCTATGCCATCTTCTACGCCACGCTGGGCCTCATCAACACCGATGGCTGGGTGCTGTTTGCCCTGTTCGGCTTCTACGGCCTGTTCATGGCGGCGACCGAAGGGGTGGAAAAAGCGCTGGTGGCCGACCTGGCGCCGCAGAACCGGCGCGGCACGGCCTTTGGCTGGTTCAACCTGACCGCCGGCCTCTTCCTGCTGCCCGCCTCCGTCGTGTTTGGCTGGATCTACCAGGCCATCGCGCCCTGGGCGGCGTTCCTGTTTTCGACCGCCTGCGCGATGGCCGCCGCGCTGCTTCTGCTGTTCACCGTAAAGGAAGGCCGTGGCGATGCGCCGCCGGACGGATCGCCGATCAGTCCAGCAGCGGCAGGATCACGCAGCCTTGTTCGTCCCAATCCACCTGGGTGATGCCGGGTTCCAGGGCTTCGAGCCGGCGCCGCTCCAGCTCTTCGGCGCCGACCTGGCTGGCCACCCACTGCGTGGCCTGATCCTGCTGCGCACGTTGCGCCAGGCTGAAGGCCAGGGCCGATGAAACGTGATGAACCAGCTCGTCGGTGTCCCAGGGTTTGGTGAGGTAGCGGTACAGGCCGAACTGGTTCACCGCCTCCTGGGCGGTCGCGAAATCCGCCGTTCCCGTCAGAATCATCCGCACGCACCCGGGCTGCATGTCCGCCGCCGTGGCCAGCAGCTCCATGCCGCCCATGCTGGGCATGCGCAGATCGCTGACGATGACGTCAAACCGTCGCACCCGCAACTCGGCGAGAGCGTCCGCACCGCTGCAGTGCGTCACGATCGTCACCTGACTGCCCAGGGGGCCGCGCAATGCACGGTGCAGGGCGCGAACGATGGGGGCTTCGTCATCGACGAGGAGAAGGCTGCCTTGAAGTGCTGGGTTCATGGGTGCTCCGACAACGTGGTTCATGCACAGGACATGACGGACAGCTCGCTCACGACGCGCTGCGTCAGACGGCGCAGCTGCGGCTCGCTGGCGTCCAGGACGGACCACATCGGGTCCATCAGGAACTCGGCCTCCGCTTCCGGACCCGCGCCCCCGGTGGGTGCGGCTTCCAGGCCATGGGCCATGTGGTTGGCCAACTGCACCAGGTGCGAGAAGGTCAGACGCTCACCCTCAGGGATGGAAGCCGGAAGATGGTGGGTGGCAATCGCCGCCGAGAGGGTGGCCGGGAAGTTCCATTGCTGGGCCACGGTGGCGCCGACCTCGGCGTGTGACACACCGAGCACCCGCTGCTCCGCCTCGTGCAAGGCCAGCCCTTCGGCCGCGCAGAGCCGCAGCGCCTGTGCCTCCAGTTCCGGGCTGGTGATGGCCAGAATCAGCTTGCCCACGTCGTGCAGCAAGCCCAGCAGAAAGGCCTCGCCGGTGTCCAGCGACGCGATCCGGGCCAATTCCCTGGCCGAGATGGCGGTGCACAAGGTGTGGCGCCAATAGGTGTCGAAGCTGAACCCCTCGCACCGCACCGCCCCGAAGCTGGACCGCAGGGAAATGGCCGCCAGCGTGCTCGCCACGGTTCGCAGGCCCAGCATCTGCACGGCATCGCCGATGCTGGCGACCTGCCCCTGCGCCCCATAGAACGCGGAGTTGGCCAGCCGCAGGATGCGTACGGACAGCGCTTGATCGCGCTCGATCGCTTCGATGCAGGTCGAAGCCGGTGCGTCGTCCTTGCTCAGCGCTTCGACCGCCGCGATGAAGGCGCCGGGCAGCGAAGGCAGCTCGCCGATGCACCGGGCCAGCGTGGCGGGTTTCAGATGTCGCGGCGGGGCCGCAGACTCAACTGGTTCCACATACATGATGAACTCTCCCTGAAGGCACTGTTGTTGGATGACCGACCAGAACCGTTGTCGTGCGCGGGCCCATGCGCCGGGTGACACCGGCGGGATTCTGGGTGCGCAGCGGCGGGTTCATGCCAGCCGGTCCGGGGCCGCGACGGCGGCGTCTTCCAGCAGCTGAACCATCATCAGATGGCCCAGGGGCTTTTTTTGTCCAGGCACCTGGTGGAGCCAGACGAGGGCGTTTCGACCGTTGATGGCGGTGCACAGCCCGTCCGTGTCGGAGCGCTGGGCGGGTTGTCCCAGCGCGGTCAGCAGTTGCAGCATGGAGGGCGCCGGGTCTCCCCCCAAGGCCGACGACCATTCGGGCCATTGGCGCACGGCCAGGCGGTTGACGTAGGCCAGCATGCCGTCTTCTCCGATGCCGAAAACGGCCATCGGCAGCCCGTCCAGGGCGTCCCTGGAGGCGCCCGCGGCGCTCTGCATGGCCAGCCGGCGGGCGCTTTCGTCGCGCGCCATGCGCGAGAGCCGCTGGTTGGCCACGATCAACTCCCGGTTGGCCCGGTGGACCGCGCCCCCGAGGCGGCAGTTTTCCGCGGCCAGTTCACTCTGTTCAAAGGCCTTGGCCACGTGGTTGCGCAGGAGGTCGTCGTCCCAGGGCTTGGTGAGGAACTTGTACACGGAACCCTCGTTGACCGCCTCGATGATCGATTGCAGATCGGTGTAGCCCGACAAGGTCAGGCGCACGGTGTTGGGGTACAGGCGCTTGGCTTCGCGCAGGAACTCGATGCCCGTCATTTCCGGCATGCGCTGGTCCGAAACGATCACGTCCACCGGTTGACTGGCCAGCAGCTCCAACCCCTGGCGGCCGCTGGTGGCGGTGAGGATGTGGTAACCATCGCGGCGAAACAGGCGCTTGAGCGACGACAGGATCGCCGCCTCGTCGTCCACCAGGAGCAGGGTGCGGCGGCGTGGACGCGTGCCCAGCAGGCCCTGGGGCATGGATGCGCCCGCGTGCAGCAGGGCATGCAGACCCTCGGCGGTCTGCGCGGCGCCGAAACAGTCGCCCTGCGCGAGATCGCATCCGTGGTCCACCAGGCGTTGCAGCTGGTCGTCGTGGGTCACGCCGTCGGCCATGACGCGCATGTGCAGCCCATGAACGAGCTGGATCAGCGATCGGGTCAACGAGGTGTCGTGGCTGTCGGTCACGATGTCGGGCACCACGGCGCGGTCGATCCGGATCACGTCCAGAGGCAGCTCCCGCAGTTCGGACAGGCTCGACGCGCCGGCCCCGAAGCCACCCAGGATCACCTCCACGCCCGCCGCGCGCAAGGGCGTCAGCGTTGTCGCCAGCGCCTTGCCATCGGCTGCCGCCCGGCGCTCCGGAACCAGCACCGACAACAGCGAGGCCTTCAGACCCCACGCCGCCAGCGTGGTCAGCCAGTCGTCCACCGTGCCGGGCAGCGCCAGCTCCAGCCATTCCAGGGGAAGGCACAGCCGCACATCGCCCACGTGTCCGTCCAGCACGGTGGCCACTTGTCGGCAGGCGGCCTCCTGGCGCTCGCGCAGCGGGTGACCGCAAGCGTCCAGTCCGTCCAGGATCTCGCCTTGCCAGAGCAGTTCCACCGCGACCAACTGGCCGCTGACCAGGTTCCAGTGTGTCTGGAAGCGTGGCACCGTTGCCGGGTCGGGGCTTTCCGTGTTGATGCGATCCGTCTGCGGCATGGCGCGCTCAGACTGTGTGTTCATGTTCGTGCTCCCACACCGGTGGAATGGTGTCTTTTCCTTGCGCAACGGGTCCCGCGACCGGCAGCCAGACGCGGATGGCTGTGCCCTCCCCGACGGTGGAGCGCACCTGGATCGTGCCGCCGTGTTTCTGGACGATGGAGAACGACAGCGACATGCCCAGCCCGGTTCCCTTGCCCACGTCCTTGGTGGTGAAGAAGGGCTCGAAGATCCGGCGCTGGACTTCGGCACTCATGCCGCAGCCCGTGTCCTCCACCTGCACCCAGACCCAGTCCTGCTCGACGCCGGACAACAAGGTGATCGTTCCCTTGTCCACAATGGCGTGCGCCGCGTTGACGATCAGGTTCATGAACACCTGGTTGAGCTGGGCGGCCAGGCACAGCACCGGTGGCAGCGGCGCGAGCTTCTTGACCACCTCGGCCTTGTATTTCACTTCGTGGCGCACGACGTTGAGGGTGGACTCCAGGCCCACGTTCAGATCGGCCTCCTGCCAGTCCGAATGATCGACGCGCGAGAAGTCCTTGAGGTCCTGCACGATCTTCTTGACGCGCCCCAGGCCCTCGGCGCATTCGTCCAGCAGCAGCGGGAGGTCCTCGCGCAGGAACTCGATCTCGACCTCTTCCCGCTTCTTCGTCAGCGCGGCGGCCGCGGTGGCGTCGCCCGGGGCGGCCACCGCCGCGTCGCAGGCCTCGCTCAGGTCCAGGAGACCGGTGACGTATTGGCGCAGGGAGTTGAGGTTGGAGCTGACGAAGCCGATCGGGTTGTTGATCTCGTGCGCCACGCCGGCCGCCAGTTGCCCGATCGACGCCATCTTGTCCTGCTGAAGCAGCTGGTTCTGCGCTTCCTCCAACTGATGGTTCATCGCATCGAGCTGGTTGATCCGCTCCTGCAGCTGTGCCTGGGCATCGCGGATGTCGGAGCGGTCCTGCATCATCCACCAGGTGCCAAGACCTGGGGCCGCCGAGTTGGCCACGTAAGCATCGACCTGCACCCAGATGGGATGGCCATCGGCGCGGCGCATCCACATCTCCAGGTGAATGGGTTCGCCTTTTTTGAACCGGGGAATGACATGGCTTTCAAAGTTGGCGAAGTCCTCTTCCGTCAGGTAGGTCGCACGGGCCGGCAGACCGGCCATGTCGGACGCGGCATAACCGAACATGTCGGCCATGGCGGGATTGACGCGCTGGATCACGCCTTTCTTGGCATAGGCCACCCCGATGGGCGAATTGGCGATGAACAGCTCCAGGTCACGGGCGGTGGCCGCCAGCTCGGCCGAGCGTTGCCGGACGAGTTCTTCGAGCTCGTTGCGGTGCCGCAGCAGCTCGTCTTCCGAGGTCCTGCGGGCGGTCACGTCCTGCAGGGTTTCGATGGCCCCGATCACCGCGCCCCGGGCGTCGTAGAGGGGGGCGGCCGTGAAAAACAGCCACTTGCCCGAGGTGCCGAACTGTGGAAAGAAGGCCTCGACCTCGACACCGCCGGCGATGATGGAGGAACGGTGCATCTGCCCGCCGTAGAACGACCGCATGGTCGCTTCATCGACCCCATCGACGATCATGTCCGCGAGCAAGGGGCGCTGTTCCGGGTAGAACGCTTTCCAGCCCTCTCGCGACCCGAGCACCTCGTTGCGCTTGATGCCCGTCATGCGCTCGCAGGCCGTGTTCCAGTGCGTCACCCGGTGGTACTGGTCGATCACCAGCGACGCCACCGAGGCCCCGTCGATGATCTGCGACAGCATCTCGGTCATGCCCAGCAAACTGCTTTGCACGTGCATCACGTCGCTGAGATCCACGCAGGTCACCACCACCTGGACCCGATCGTCGAAACAGACCTGCCGGGCATGGATCTCCACCGGACGAAGCCCCCCGTCGGGGGTCATGACCGAACCCGAAACCACGGGCGGTACCTCGCCGTGCTCCGAGCAGGTCAGGATCGCGGCGTGCAGAGGCGCGCGCGTGCTCTCGTCCACCAGGTCCAGCAAGGACATGCCGAGCAGCGCCGACGGACTGCGCGAGCCCAGCCGGCACAACGCATCGTTGGCCGCCAGGATCCGCCCATCTCCCAGCAAGGCCGAGGGAACGGCCACCGCGTCGACGATCTCCCGGGCCACCGCGGCATTCGATTTCTGTTGGTCCGCGACGTCCATCATGACTGGCTCCTCGGCACATCCAGGGCTTTGGCGTCCTGCGGGATCGAGCTCTTGCGGATCCACAGCGTGAGCCGAACGCCTTCCCTCGCGGAAAAGTCGCCCACCTGCTTGACCACGCGTTCGTCGAACACATAGCCCGCCGCCAGCAGGATGGCTCCTCTGGACGACACCAGGTCGCGTGCCAGCACCATGCCGGGACGCAGATCGCGCACATCCATGTGCACGTCCGCCTTGGCCGCGGCCGCCAGGTCATCGACGACCTTGATCATGGTTTCGACCACGGAGCGGTCGTAGCGCGTGTCAATGCCGCCGTGGAGCAATTTCTGCGCGCGTTCCACGGTGCAGCGCTGGTCCCCCAGGTTGCCGTTGATCATGTCGTCCAGATCGCTGGCCGCTGCCACGATGCGCGCGCCCATCACGATCTCGGGCGCCGCCAGGCCATCGGGAAAACCTTTTCCGTCCACGCGTTCGTGGTGCTGGCGCACGATGCGCGCCACCCCTTGCAGCTGCGACAGCGCCATCAACGTGGTTTCGCCGTCGATCGGGTGGCGCCGGTAGCGCTGGGTTTCTTCCGGGTTGTAGGCGGAGACCGACTTGCCCAGCATCGCGTCGGGAAACCCGATGTTGCCCACGTCGTGGACCAGCGCGGCCAGATGGATGTCGCGGATCTCGCGGTCCGACAAGCCCAGGCGCCTGGCGGTCTCGCGGCTCAGATCCGCCACCCGGCGTGAATGGCCGGAGTTGCCGACGCGCATCTCCATCAGGCTGGAAAACACGTTGACCGCCAGCACGAAGGTGTTGTCCAGATCCTCGTATGCCGCGTCCAGCATGCCGTTGATCTGCTGGAGTTCGGCGGTTCGCGCGGCCACGCGCGACTCCAGGGTCTGGTTGGCGTCGCGAAGCTGTTCGTTCTGCCGCTTCGTCAACTCGGTCAGTTCGGCGTTCTGCTGTTCCAGGCCGCGCCGGATCAGGGCTTCGCGCACCACCAGAACGAGGTCCTGGTCGTCCCATGGCTTGGAGATGTACCGGTGGATGGCGCCTTTGTTGATGGCCGCGATCGTGGCTGAAATGTCGGCGTAACCGGTCAGCAGAATGCGCGCGATGCCCTCGTCATGGGAGCGCACCAGTTCCAGGAAACGCGCCCCGTCCATTTCGGGCATGCGCATGTCCGAGATCACCAGATCCACCCGGTGGGTCTTCAGCAGCGCCAGGCCTTCGGCGGCGCTGGTGGCCTGCAGGGTCGCGATGCCCTGTGCCCGGAAGACGCGGCGCAATGCGCTCAATACGGAGGGTTCGTCATCGACGGTCAGAACCGTCGGTGCCGCCAGTGGCCCGGCATTCGCCGCGGCGGATGGTGGCTCTTGAAGGGCAATGGTGGTCATGGCGTCACGGACTCCCGGTGTGTCCTGGGTATTTCGACACCCGGGCATCACACTTGAGCCCCTTCGTGTCCGCCCCCTCCTGGGCGGTGGGAAGTCAGGGCAGCCTGTCAGGGCATTGGCGGTGCGTCGGGAGCGGGGTCGCCTGGCTGCGTATCCTCCACCGCTGGCCTCTCGGAGGGCCGGACCGGACCCCATTCATGAACAACAAGACCATTTCCCTGTCACACCGGCGCGAGCTGTGGTTGCTGATCACCATCGCCGGCATCCAGTTCACCCACATCCTCGATTTCATGATCATGATGCCGCTGGGGCCGCAGTTCACGCGGCTCTTCGGCATCAGCGATGCGCAGTTCGGGCTGCTGGTGTCGGCGTACACGCTCTCGGCCGGCGCCTCGGGCCTGGCGGCGGCCACCTATGTGGATCGTTTTGATCGCAAACGCCTGCTGATCACCCTGTACGGGCTGTTCGCGCTGGCCACGCTGGCCTGCGGCCTCGCGCCCGGCTACGGTTTCCTGATGGTCGCGCGCGTGGCCGCCGGCATGTTCGGCGGCGTGCTCTCGGCGCTGTCGCAGACCATCGTGGCCGACGTGGTGCCCTTCGAGCGGCGCGGTCGCGCCATGGGCATCGTGATGTCGTCCTTTTCGGTGTCCACCGTCGCGGGCGTTCCCCTGGGGCTGTTCCTGGCGAGCCACTGGAGCTGGCAGGCGCCCTTCATCGGCATCGCGCTGCTCAGTGGCGTGCTGGCGCTGGGGGCCGCGCTGACCTTGCCCAGGCTCAACCACCACCTGCTGGTCAAGGACCGGCCCTCGATCTGGCGCGGCATCGGCATGGTGCTCGCGGAGCCCAACCACCAGCGGGCGTTCGCCTTTTCCGCCTTGCTGATGTTCACCGGCTTCACCGTTCTGCCCTACCTCACCATCTACATGCAGACCAATGTGGGGGTGCAGGAGACCCAGATTCCCTACCTGTACCTGTGTGGCGGGGTGGCCACCCTGTTCACCGCGCGGCTGTTTGGCCGGCTGGCCGACCGGCTGGGCAAGGTCCGGACCTTCACCATGCTCGCGCTGGCGGTGATCGTGCCCATGCTCGCCACCACCCTGATGCCGCTGTGGCCGCTGTGGGGCGTGTTGATCGTGTCCACCGCGCTGTTCATCTGCATGAGCGGGCGCATGATCCCCGGCATGGCGCTCGTGACCGGCGCGGCCAACCCCGCCCTGCGCGGCACCTTCATGGCCCTCAATGCGTCGGTGCAATCCGCCGCGATGGGACTGGCCTCGTTTCTGGGCGGGCTCATCATCAGCCGGGACACGGCGGGGCTCGTTCAACACTACTGGGTGTCGGGTCTTTTGGGGGCCTGCGCCAGCCTGGCCGCCATCTTCATGGCGCGCCGCCTGCGCGTGCATGGCGCTGGCGTGGGGCAGGCTGCAACGCCATGACCCATGGGCGGTCAGCTGAGTGCCAAGGTTCGCGTTTTCATCCTTTGTTGCGGTGCGTGCTTGCGTCGCCCCGGTTTCATGGGCATAGTGGGCTCAAGACATCCCCGTGCCGCCGGGAGGTCTGACCGCCCGGCGGCTTGTGTCAACCCGGAGCATTAGGAGGCTCTTCCATGAACTTGACGATCAGCGGTCACCACCTCGAGGTCACGCCCGCCCTGCGCGGTTACGTCACGACCAAGCTTGAACGCATATCCCGACACTTCGACCAGGTGGTCGATATCAAGGTGCTGCTGACAGTGGACAACCTGAAAGAAAAAGACATGCGCCAGAAGGCCGAATGCAACATCCACGTCAAGGGACGGGATCTGTTCGCCGAAAGCGCTCACGCCGATCTGTACGCCGCCGTGGACGAGCTGGCCGACAAGCTGGACCGGCAGGTGTTGCGCTACAAGGACAAAGCACAAGACCATGCCCACGAGAGTGCCAAACGTTTGATGTGATGGAAATCACGGGTCGCCCACCGGCGGCCCGGTCGTTATGTTGCAATGCAGCGAGCCGCTTCAAAAGTCAAGCGGCTTTTTTGTTTTCCCGGTCTAGCCAACGCCGCCCAACTCGGCATAATTTGCGGTCCAAGAGGCCCACATGAACCGACTCTCTGCCATATTGCCCGCCGCGCAAGTGCTCGTCGGCGTCGATGCCACCAGCAAAAAACGCGCCTTCGAAGAAGCGGGCCTGTTGTTTGAAACCCTGCATGGCCTCAACCGTGCGCTGATCACCGACAGCCTCTTTGCTCGTGAACGCCTGGGCTCCACCGGGCTGGGTCACGGCGTGGCCATTCCCCATGGCCGCATCAAGGGACTGAAGCAGCCGCTGGCCGCGGTGTTCCAACTGGCCAGTCCGATCGGTTTCGATGCCCCGGACGAGCAGCCGGTGCAGCTCATGATCTTTCTCCTGGTGCCCGAAGCGGCGACCCAGAAGCATCTGGAAATCCTCTCCGAAATCGCCGAGCTGCTCAGCGACAGCGCCTTGCGCGAGCAGATGAAGACATCGAGCGATGCCGTGGCGCTGCACGGCCAGATCACATCCTGGCAGTCGGCGCACGCCGCCGCCTGAGCTTGTCCGCTCTTTTGCGTCCCTTGCTGGCCAGTCCGTTGCAGGACGCCCATCGCTCGGGGGACGGCCTTCGGCGCGGGCGGGTCCATCGGGGTGAGCGCCGGTCGATCGTCGGGCCCGGCGCCGTTGTTCGGAGAGTCTGCGCTTGAAACCCACCGTCGTCAGTGCCGACGTTCTGTTCGAAGACCACCGGGATGCTCTCAAGTGGCAGTGGATCGCGGGGCTCGGGGCGTCGGAGCGACGGTTTGACGAGGTCGCGATCCGTGAGGCGCGCTCAGGGGCCGATCTGGTCGGTTACCTCAATTACATCCATCCCTACCGGGTGCAGGTGTTTGGCGAGCGCGAGGTGGCCTACCTCACCAGCCCCAGCGAAGACGACAACCGCCGCCGGGTGGCGCGCATCGTGACGCTGGAGCCGCCGGTGCTCGTGGTGGCCGACGGGCAGACCGCGCCCGATGCCCTCATGGCCATGTGCGAGCGGGCGCAGATTCCGATGTTCGCCACCCAGGAGTCGGCGGCCTTTGTCATCGATGTGCTGCGCGCCTATCTGTCGCGCCATTTCGCGGATCGTGCGTCGATGCACGGCGTCTTCATGGACATCCTGGGCATGGGCGTGATGATCACGGGCGAATCCGGACTGGGCAAGAGCGAGCTCGGTCTGGAGCTCATTTCGCGCGGGCACGGCTTGGTGGCCGACGACGCGGTGGACCTCTACCGGATCAACCAGACCAGCATCGAGGGCCGTTGCCCCGAGTTGTTGCAGAACCTGTTGGAAGTGCGCGGCATCGGCCTGCTCGACATCAAGGCCATCTTTGGCGAGACCGCGGTGCGCCGCAAGATGCGGCTGTCCCTGATCGTGCACCTGGTGCGCCGCGAAACCATGGAGCGCGACTTCGAGCGCATGCCCCACGAGCCGTTGTACCAGGATGTGCTGGGCGTGCCGGTGCGCAAGGCGGTCATCCAGGTGGTGGCCGGCCGCAACATCGCCGTGCTGGTCGAGGCCGCGGTGCGCAACACCATCTTGCAGTTGCGCGGAATCGATACCTACCAGGAATTCGTGGCGCGCCACCGCGCGGCCATGGCGCGCGGCGAATAGGGCGGGGCGGCCCGCCCGTGCGGGGGGGCTTCTGCCTTCAGCGATGCCCCGGGTTGTTGTGCCGGTGAGGGCAGTCGGGCTTGCTGCAATTGGCGTACAGCGAGAGCGCGTGCTCCTGCAGGATGAAGCCGCGGGTCTTGGCCACCATCTGCTGGCGTTTTTCAATTTCCGAATCAAAAAATTCCTCGACCCGGCCGCAGTCCAGGCAGACCAGGTGATCGTGGTGCTGGCCTTCGTTGAGTTCGTAGACCGCCTTGCCCGACTCAAAGTTGCTGCGCGTGAGCAGGCCGGCCTGTTCGAATTGCATGAGGACGCGGTAGACCGTGGCCAGCCCGATGTCGGAGCGCTCGTCCAGCAGGACACGGAACACATCCTCGGCCGTCATGTGGCGCTGCTTGGCGTTCTGGAAGACTTCCAGAATCTTCAGCCGTGGCAGGGTGGCCTTGAGTCCCGTGCTTTTCAGTTCATCGATATTGGTCATGGGCGGTGTGCAGGGGTTGAACGGGCCGATTTCAGGGGGTTGTGGTGCCACCCTGGCAGCGCAGGGCGGCAACGTGGGCGGACCTACCCCGGGGCTACAATGAAGATCATATCGCCAGCGTGCGCCGGGGGAGACATTGTCCCCCGTCGGCGCATGCGAATCCGAGTGCCTTTCACGGTTTATCCCTATGCACCAACACACCCCCTTCCCACCGTCCCACCCGGGCCCGCGACAGAAGCCCCGCCACCTGGTGCGGGTGCTGTGCGCGCTCGCGGGAGCCGCCGCGTTGTCCGCCTGTGGCAGCGTCGGGGACAAACTGCCTTCGGTGGGGAGCCTGGTCACGCCGTACAAGATCGACATCCTCCAGGGCAACGTGGTCACGCGCGAACAGGCCCAGGCGCTGCAGCCGGGCATGTCCCGTTCCCAGGTGCGCGATCTGCTCGGTTCGCCCTTGTTGACCAGCGTTTTCCATGCCGATCGCTGGGACTACGTGTTCACCTTCCGCCGGCAGGGGCAATCGCCCCAGCAGCGCAAGGTGGCGCTGTTTTTCAAAGGGGATGTGCTGGAGCGCTTCGAGGCCGATGAGCTGCCCAGCGAGGCCGACTTCGTGGCTTCGCTCGATGTGCGCCGCAAGTCCGACAAGGTCCCCGTGCTCAAAGCCACCGAAGAGCAGTTGAAGAAGTTCCAGGAAAACAACCCCGAGTCCAAGAGCGACACCGCGCCCGCTGCGCCGACCGCCGCACCGGCCACCAGCTATCCGCCACTGGAAACCCCGGGGGCGTCCCGGTGAGCGCCGCGTCTCAGGGACTGCACCGCGTATGTGTCGCCGGTGCCAGCGGACGCATGGGGCATATGCTGGTCGAGGCCGTGCGTGACAGCGCGGACTGCGTGCTCAGCGGTGCGCTGGACAGGGCGGGCAGCCCCGCTGTTGGCCAGGATGCGGGGGCCTTCGCGGGACACACGATGGGCGTGACCATCAGCGCCGATCTCGGTGCCGGGCTCTCGGGCAGCCGGTTCCTGATCGACTTCACGCGACCGGAAGGGACATTGGCGCACCTGCACGAATGTGTGAAGCACGGCGTCAACGTGGTGATCGGTACCACCGGTTTCAGCGAGGCGCAGAAGGTCGAGATCGCCGACGCTGCACGGCAGATCGCCATCGTGATGGCGCCCAACATGAGCGTGGGCGTGAATGTCACGCTCAAGCTGTTGGAGATGGCTGCCAAGGCGCTGTCCACCGGCTACGACATCGAGATCATCGAAGCGCACCACCGGCACAAGGTGGACGCGCCCAGCGGTACCGCGCTCAAGATGGGTGAGGTGATCGCCGACGCACTGGGCCGCGATCTGAAGGACTGCGCGGTCTATGCCCGTGAGGGTGTGACCGGCGAGCGCGATCCGTCAAGCATCGGTTTTGCCACCATCCGGGGGGGCGACATCGTGGGCGACCACACGGTGCTGTTTGCCGGGACGGGCGAGCGCATCGAGGTCACGCACAAGTCCAGCAGCCGGGTCACCTACGCCCAGGGCAGCCTGCGCGCGGTGCGTTTCCTGGCGGACAAGCGCAGCGGTCTGTACGACATGTTTGATGTGCTCGGCTTGCGCTGAGCACGAAGTACCGGAGAACGATCTTGGGTGTCTGGCAAAGTGTGATGCAGGGTGACGCGATCAGTCGCAGCGTGGCCCTGCTGTTGCTGTCCATGTCGGTGTCGAGCTGGGTGGTGATCCTCTGGAAGGCCTGGATGCTGCGCCGCGCGGTGTCCGACGTGCGCCTCTCCACGGCGGCGTTCTGGCAGGCGGCGCATCTGGACGACGCGCAGCAGCGCCTGTCCACGTTTGACGCGCAACGCCTGGTGTTGCCGCTGTTGCAGGCCGCGCGGACCATCGAGCAGGCCATGCCCCAGACACTGGCTGCGGCGGGCGATCGGTCTCAGCAGCTCACCCGTGTGCTGCGCGATGCCCTGCACCGGGTGTTGCACCGGTTGCAGTTTGGCCAGGTGTTGTTGGCCACCGTGGGGTCCACCGCACCCTTCGTGGGTTTGCTGGGCACGGTCTGGGGCATTTACAACGCCCTCATCGCCATCGGGGAAGACGGCCGTTTTCGCATCGAGCAGGTGTCCGGCCCCGTGGGCGAAGCGCTGGTGATGACCGCCGCCGGTCTTGCCGTCGCGATTCCCGCTGTGCTGGCCTATAACGTGCTGGGTCGCCAGATCGCACGCATCGAGGCCGATCTGGAAGGTTTTGCGCGCGATCTGCGCGAACTGCTCCTGCACAAGGAGCCCACCCTGTGAGCTGCCGAACCGCCGCCAGGCCCCTCGGGCCGCGCCTGCGAAGGAGCGAGAGATCATGAGTTTCGGGCGCCTGGAAAAACCCGCGGGCCACCAGCCCATGAGCGACATCAACGTCACACCCCTGGTGGACGTGATGCTGGTTCTGCTGGTCATCTTCATCATCACCGCGCCGCTGATGGCGAGCCGGCTGGAGCTGGAGTTGCCGAAGACCAGCACCCCCGTGCAGGCGGAGGAGCCCGAAGCCTTCGTCTCCATCGGTCTGGATGCGCAGGGACAGATCTTCTGGGATGAACAGCCGATTGACCTCGTCACCTTGCGCCAGCGGCTGGAGGAAACCGCCCGCCGCGATCCGGCCACCGAACTGCAGCTGCGCGCCGATGCGGCCGTGCCTTATGGCAAGCTGGCCCAGCTCATTGGCGTTGCGCAGCAGGCCGGGCTGGCGCGGATCGGGTTCGTGACCGATGCCGAAACCGCCAAGGCGCTGCAACTCCCGGGTGCCAGCGCACAGCCCTGAACGCCGGTGTTTCCGGGCGCGGGTGCCGCCGGATCGCGCATTTCGCTGTCGTTTTCTGTGCACCATCGGGTCCCGGCTTGGGGCTATGCTATAGGCCTTCACGAGCGGGGCGAGGGAACATGCCAGCTCCATCCATTCAGAGTCCGTTTGAAACCCAAGGAGAGCGTTGATGAAGCAGGGACACAAGCCAGCCGGGCGGCGGGCATTCGCACAACTGGCGCTGGCCGGCGCCGCCGCGCTGGTGTTGTCGGCATGCGGTGGCAGCGACAGCGATGACGGTCTGGACAAGCAGGGCGTGCTCAACCTGGAGGGCGCCTACAACACCGTGGGCTCCGGCATGAGCAAGGCGCAGGTCATTGGCATCGTGGGTGAACCACCTCATCAGGAATCCGACTTCATGCTGGGATGGTCGGACTATTCCTATGGCTCGACGCAGGGCCTGACGGTACGGTTCCACACGGTGGGCGGTCAGCTGGTGACCGATAGCGCTTCGTGGTTCGTGCAGGCCAATGGAACGGTGAGCCGTTCCTTGAACAAGAATCTCTGATCTTCTTTTTCGCTGATCGACGGGACGGTCCAGGCCTTGACCGGTCCCCCGCACCGTGGTCTGCCATCCGGCGTGACCCAGAAAGCGGTGCCTGACGGGGTTGTCCGCGTGCGCAGCGGACGGTTCTGTCCACGCCTTTTCCCACTGCCTCCCGCACCCGCTCACGACCGGGCATGGGTGCCGCGTCCGGCCCGGTGTGCCAAGCCCTAAAATCCAGGCTTTGCGACGCACCCGCCCTGGGCCATTCTTCCGGGCCACCGAGGCGGGTCCGCACTGGCTCACACAACCCCTGCCGCCGGGCAACTGGCCCGCTGTTTCATGCAACCGACCTATCAGCACAAAGACGTCGAGCGCGCCGCGCACGCCCACTGGAATGCCAACGACGCCTACCGCGTGAGCGAAGACGCGGGCAAGAAGAAGTTCTACGCCTGCTCCATGCTGCCCTACCCCAGCGGCAAGCTGCACATGGGCCATGTGCGCAACTACACCATCAACGACATGCTCACGCGCTACCTGCGCATGAACGGCCACAACGTGCTCATGCCCATGGGGTGGGACGCCTTCGGCCTGCCGGCCGAGAACGCGGCGCTGAAAAACGGCGTGCCGCCGGCCAAGTGGACGTACGAGAACATCGCCTACATGAAGCAGCAGATGCAGGCGATGGGCCTGGCCATCGACTGGTCGCGCGAAGTGGCCACCTGCGACCCCAGTTACTACAAGTGGAACCAGTGGCTGTTCCTCAAGATGCTGGAAAAAGGCATCGCCTACCGCAAGACCCAGATCGTCAACTGGGACCCGGTGGACCAGACCGTGCTGGCCAACGAGCAGGTGATCGACGGCAAGGGCTGGCGCACCGGCGCCACGGTGGAAAAGCGCGAGATCCCCGGCTATTACCTGAACATCACCTCCTACGCTGACGAACTGCTGGACCACGTGCAACTGGGCAACCCCAAGGCCACGCTCAACGGCTGGCCCGACAAGGTGCGCCTGATGCAGGAAAACTGGATCGGCAAGAGCGAGGGCGTGCGCTTCGCGTTCACCCACGGCATCCAGGGTGCTGATGGCACGCTGATCGGCGACGGCAAGATGTACGTGTTCACCACGCGCGCCGACACCATCATGGGCGTGACCTTCTGCGCCGTGGCCGCCGAACACCCGCTGGCCCACCACGCCGCTTTGAGCAACCCGGCGCTGGCCGCCTTCATCGAAGAATGCAAGACCGGCGGCACCACCGAAGCCGAGCTGGCCACGCAGGAAAAGAAGGGCATGGCCACAGGCCTGTTCGTCACCCACCCGCTGACCGGCGCGCAGGTCGAGGTCTGGGTCGGCAACTACGTGCTCATGAGCTACGGCGACGGCGCTGTGATGGGCGTGCCGGCGCACGACGAGCGCGACTTCGCGTTCGCGCTGAAGTACGACCTGAAGATCCAGCAGGTCGTGGCGGTGGAGGGCGAAACCTTCTCGACCGCCGCCTGGGCCGACTGGTACGGCGACAAGCAGCGCTGTGTGTGCGTGAACTCCGGCGTGCTGGATGGTCTGACCCAGAAGGCCGCCGTCGACAAGGTCGCCGAACTGCTGGCTGCCCAGGGTCTGGGCGAAAAGAAGACCACCTTCCGCCTGCGCGACTGGGGCATCAGCCGCCAGCGCTACTGGGGCACGCCCATCCCCATCATCCACTGCGCCGAACACGGCGCGGTGCCGGTGCCCGCGCAGGACCTGCCGGTGGTGCTGCCGCAGGACTGCATCCCCGACGGCTCGGGCAACCCGCTGCACAAGCACGAAGGCTTCCACGCCGGCGTCACCTGCCCCATCTGCGGCAAAGCGGCGCGGCGCGAGACCGACACCATGGACACCTTCGTGGATTCGTCCTGGTACTTCATGCGCTATTGCGACCCCACCAACAGCGAGAAAATGGTGGCCGAGGGGGCGGACTACTGGATGCCGATGGACCAGTACATCGGCGGCATCGAACACGCGATCCTGCACCTGCTGTACGCCCGCTTCTGGACCAAGGTCATGCGTGACCTCGGCCTGGTGAAGGTGGACGAACCCTTCAGCAAGCTGCTGACCCAGGGCATGGTGCTCAACCACATCTACTCGCGCCGCACCGAGAAGGGCGGCAAGGACTACTTCTGGCCGCAGGACGTGGAGCACGTGTTCGACGAGGCCGGCAAGGTGATCGGCGCAAAGCTGATCAAGGCGGTGGGCGACCTGCCCGTGGGCACGGCCATCGACTACGAGGGCGTGGGCACCATGTCCAAGTCCAAGAACAACGGCGTCGACCCGCAGGACCTGATCGAGAAGTACGGCGCCGACACCGCGCGCCTGTACACCATGTTCACCGCGCCGCCCGAGGCCACGCTGGAGTGGAACGATGCGGCGGTGGAAGGCAGTTACCGCTTCCTGCGCCGGGTCTGGGGCTTCGGCCACAAGCTCAGCGCCATCGGGGGACTGGGCGCCCTGGCCGCTGGCGTGTCGGGCCAGAGTCTGTCCAAGGTCGCCAAGGCGTTGCGCCTGGAGATCCACACCGTGCTCAAGCAGGTGGACTACGACTACCAGCGCATGCAGTACAACACCGTGGTCTCGGGCGCGATGAAGATGCTCAACGCGCTGGACGACTTCAAGTCCGACGGCTCCGCGGGTGACAACGCCGCGCTCGCCGAAGGCTTCGCCATCCTGCTGCGCTGCATCTACCCGGCCACGCCGCACATCGCCCACAGCCTCTGGGTCGAACTCGGCTACGCCGCCGCATCGGGCGAACTGCTTGACGCCCCCTGGCCGCAGGCCGACGAAGCCGCGCTGCAGCGCGACGAAATCGAACTCGTGCTGCAGATCAACGGCAAGCTGCGTGGCTCGATCACCGTGCTGGCCAACGCCGACAAGGCCACCATCGAAGCGGCGGCGTTGGCGAGCGAAGCGTTCCAGAAACAGGCCAACGGCGCCGCCCCGAAAAAGGTGGTGGTGGTGCCCGGCCGGCTGGTCAACCTGGTGGTATAAAACTCCGTGCCATGACGCCCATTTCAAACCCCCACTCCCCCATTTCCGGCCAGCCCTTGACGGGCGCCACTGGCGTCGCCGCCGAACGGCGTGCGCTCCTGCGTGGCTTGGCCGGGGCGGGCGTCGTGCTCTCCGGCGGCCTGCTCACCGGGTGTGGCTTCGCGCTGCGCCAGGCGCCGACATTTGCGTTTGACTCGGTGAGGGTGTCGAACTATGAGAACTCGCCGGTGTCGCGCGCCCTGCAGCGCGCGCTCGCGGCGTCCGATATCCGCGTGTTGAATTCGTCCTCCCCCGCCGCCCAGGCGGCGGCCCAGGTGGTGCTGGCGGTGCTGGTGGACCAGCGCGAGCGCGCGGTGGTGGGGCAGACCGCGGCGGGCCAGGTGCGCGAACTGCAGTTGCGCACCCGGTTTCGCTTCAGCCTGAGCACCACGGCGGGCAAAAGCCTGATCGAGAGCACCGAGATACTGCTGGAGCGCGACATCAGCTTCACCGAAACGGCCGCGCTCGCCAAGGCCTCCGAGGAATACATGATGTTCAACGACATGCAGGGCGACATCGTGCAGCAGGTCATGCGCCGCCTGGCTGCCGTGAAGTCGCTCTGAGCGCCGCCCCATGCAGGTCGCGGCGCCGCAGCTCGCCAGCCAGCTCCAGCGCGGCCTGCGCAGCCTCTACACCTTGTACGGCGACGAGCCGCTGCTGATCCAGGAAGCGGGCGACGCCATCCGGGCGGCCGCGGGCGAACAGGGCTACACCGAACGCACGGTGCACACCGTGGCCGGCGCGCACTTCGACTGGAGCGAGGTGCTCGCCAGCGGCGGCTCGTTGAGCCTGTTCGCCGACAAACAACTGATCGAGATCCGGGTCCCTTCGGGCAAACCCGGCAAGGACGGTTCGCAGGTGCTGCAGCAGCTGGCCGCCAGCGCCGAAGGCAACGACAGCGTGCTCACGCTGGTGGTCCTGCCCCGGCTGGACGCCGCGACCCAGAAGGGCGCCTGGTTTGCCGCGCTCGACAGCTTCGGGGTGACGGTGCGCGTGGACCCGGTGGACCGCAAGGCCCTGCCGCAGTGGATCGCGCAGCGCCTGCAGCAGCAGGGCCAGCGTGTGGCCGCGGGTGAAGAGGGGCAGCGCACGCTGCAGTTTTTCGCCGACCGGGTCGAGGGCAACCTGCTCGCCGCGCACCAGGAAATCCAGAAGCTCGCGCTGCTGCACCCGCCGGGTGAGCTTGGCTTTGACCAGGTGGAGGCCGCCGTGCTCAACGTGGCGCGCTACGACGCCTTCAAGCTCGCCGAAGCGGTGCTGGGCGGCCAGAGCCTGCGTGTGCAGCGCATGCTCGATGGTCTGCAGGCTGAGGGCGAGGCCGCGGTGCTGGTGCATTGGGCCCTGGCCGAAGACATCCGCACGCTCAACCGCGTGCGCCACGCCATGGACGCGGGCCGCCCGCTGCCCATGGCCTTGCGCGAGAACCGGGTCTGGGGCGTCAAGGAAAAGCTCATGGAGCGCGTGTTGCCGCAACTGGGCACCGCCACCCTGGCGCGCTGGCTGCGCGATGCCCACACGGTCGATGGCATCGTCAAGGGCCTCAAACAGCCCGACTGGCCGGCCGACCCCTGGGTGGCGCTGCAGCAGCTCGCGCAGCGCGTGTCCCAGGCCTGTGCGGTGAGATAGGGCCTGTTGACAGAGCTTCAGGCCCTGGTCACCGGGCTTCGGTGTCCAGGGCCTGGCGCAGTGCGGTGTCGCGAAAGTCGCTCGGCGACAGACCGGTGTGTTCGCGGAACACCCGGCTGAAATGCGCGCCGTTGTTGAAACCCCAGGAAAACGCGATGTCGGTGATGGTGCGATGCGCCTGGGCCGGGTCCTTCAGCTCGCGCATGCAGGCCTGCAGGCGCCGACGCAGGATGTGGTGGGCCAGCGTGTCGTCCTCGGCGTTGAAGGCGTTGTGCAGGTGGCGCTTGCTGCAGTTGAGCGACTGCGCGATGCGCTCGATCGACAGCCCGGGGTCGCGCAGGTGCTGGCCGATGTGCTCGCGGATGCGGTCGCGAAAGGCTTCGAGCTGGGTGGTGGCGTTCTCGCGGCCCGCCAGTTCCTGCAGCGACAGCCGCACCAGCTCGATGATCAGCTCACCGGCGCCGCGCGCGGCGTGGTCGCTCATGACCGGCAGCTCCTGGTAGGTGCTGCGCATGGTTTCCAACGCCACCCGTGAGATGCCGCTGGCGCCGCCCACGTGGCGGGCCATCAGCGGCTCCAGCCGCAGGCCGCGCTCGGCCACCTGCTCCTTGGGCAACATCACGATGAGGTGTTCCACCCGCTCCGGGTTGGCGATCTCGTAGCTGCCGGTGGTGTCGTAGATCGCCCAGCCGCCTGGGCGCACCCAGGCCTGTCGGCCCTGCTGTTCCACCGCGGCACTGCCCCGCCAGGGCGCCACGATCTTCAGGTAGCTGGTGTCGCCAGCGCGCGCCAGGCGCGGGCTGCGCAACACGCGGTGGCGGTTGGCTTCGAGCTTGGTCAGCACCACGTCGCCCGCGTGCGAGGCGCTCAGGTGGCCGTCGAAACCGGTGTCGCCGTAGAGGTCGGATTCGAGGCCGCCGAAGTGCTTCCAGATCCAGTCGCGCCAGGCGGGCGCGCGTTCGCTGGGGGCGACGGCGTCGGTGCTCATCACGGAGGAGGGGGTCATGTCGAGGCTCCGGCACTGGGGTGCGCAAATTATGGGCGGCGGTGCACGGCCCTGGGGGGCCTGGGGTTGAGGGTTATCCCGCATGCGTGTGCACGCTCCGGCAAGCGGCTTGTGCACCACCAGCACAGCCGGGCAGGGGTGGGCTGCCTAGCATTCGGGGGTCCGCATCCCGAACACCACAGGAGACCTGCCATGGCCCAGTCCACCCGCCGTCTGATCCTCAAGAGCGCCGCCACCACGGTGGGCGCGATGGCCGTTGCGCCCCGGTTGCTGGCCCAGTCCGCAGCGGTGCGCGTGGGCTACGCCATGGCCCGCACCGGCCCCTGGACCGGTGGTGCCCAGGTCAGCCAGGAGCCCAACTACCTGCTCTGGGCCGAACAGCAGAACGCCGCGGGCGGCCTCAGCGTCAAGGGGGTGAAGCGCCCGATCGAACTCGTCAGCTACGACGATCGCAGCGAGGTCGAAACCTGCGTGCGCACCTACGAAAAGCTCATGGGCAGCGACAAGGTGGACCTGGTGCTGCCGCCCTGGGGCAGCAACGCCAACTTCGCCGTGGCGCCGCTGGCCAACCGCTTTGGCTATCCCTTCCTGGCGCCCACCGCGCTCTCGAAACGGCTGGCGGAAATGAAGCTGCCGTACTTCTTCCTGCTGCTGCAGCAGCCCGCGCCCATGACCGGCGCGCTGGTGGACATGCTCAAGGCCAACGGCTGCAAGACCCTGGCCTGCATCTACGTGGACGATCTGTTCGGCCTGGAAAACTACGCCGCGCTCAAGGTGGCGCTGCAGGGCAGTGGCATCCAGATGGTGGAGGACAAGAGCTACCCCGGGGGCGTGAAAGACCTCTCGCCCGTGCTGCGCAGCATCAAGGACAAGAACCCCGACGCCTTCGTCGGTTTCACCTACCCGCCCGACACCATCCTGGCCAGCAAGCAGGCCAAGGAAGTGGGCTTCAACCCCAAGTTCTTCTACGCCTCGGTCGGCACCGCTTTCCAGCTGTATCGCAACGTGATGACGCCCGCGGGTGCCGAAGGGGTGCTGGGCATGGGCTCGTGGAACGCCAAGACCAGCCCGGCGGCCAAGGCCTACTTCGATGCCCACACCAAGAAGTTCGCTGGCAAGGAACCCGACCGCTGGGCCAGCGGGGCCTGTTGGGCGGGGCTGGAGATCCTCACCAACGCGGTGGCACGCCAGGGGCTGGACCGCAAGGCGATCCGCGACTACGTGGCCGGCACCACGCACAAGACCATCCTCGGCGACATCCGGTTCAACGGCAGCGAGAACGTGGGCACCCCGGGCACGGTGAGCCAGTGGCAGAACGGCGAGTTCGAGGTGGTGTGGCCGAAGAACGTGGCGACGGCTGCGTTGAACCCCAACAAGCCGGCATGGAGATAAGGCCCACCCCCGCGTCGGCCTGACGGCCGCCACCCCCTCTCGGGGGCAACGTCTGCGGCCCGGCCAAGCCGGTTCCGCGACGTTCTGGACAACTTCCTCTTCGCTCGCATGTCTTTTTCTGCCTGGCTCGAACTCCTCGCCTCCGGTCTCATCACCGGAGGCATCTACGCGCTCGTCGCGCTGGGGCTGAACCTGCAGTACGGGCTGATGCGCATCCTCAACATCGCGCATGGCGAGTTCCTGATGGTGGGGGCCTACCTGACCTGGATGGTGCAGACCACGTTCGGCCTGTCGCCGCTGTGGATGGTGCCGGTGTCGTTCGGCCTGCTGATGGGGCTGGGGCTGGTCGTGCATTGGTTGTGTTTCCGGCGCCTGACCGCCACCTCGCCCAACCTCGACATCTTCGAGGCGCGTGGTCTCATGGTGTCGTTCGGCCTGATGTTCCTGGTGCAGAACGTGGTGTCCTACGTCTGGGGCGGCGACCTGCGTGGCTACGACTTCCTGACCGACCCGGTGCCGGTGGGCAACGCGCAGTTCGCCGCCAACAAGCTGCTGGTGTTCGCTCTGGCCTTGCTGTTTTCGGGTGCGCTCATCGCGCTGCTGCGGCTCACCTTGCTGGGCAAGGGCGTGCGCGCGCTGATGCAGTCGCCGGTGGGCGCGCAGCTGGTGGGCATCGACACCCGGCGGCTGCACCCGCTGATGTTCGGCGTGGGCCTGGGGCTCTCGGGCGTGGCGGGCTGCCTGCTCTCCATGGCCTACACCATCAGCCCTTCCATGGGCGAGCCCTACACCGTCACCGCGCTGATCGTGATCACGCTGGGGGGCTTCGGCAGCATGAGCGGCGCGCTCGCCGGTGGCCTGCTGCTGGGCGTGATCGAGGCCCTGGGCATGCATTTCACCAACCCCTCCCTCAAGGCGCTGCTGAGCTACGTCGTGTTCATTGGCGTGCTGCTGCTGCGACCCGAGGGCCTGTTTGCCCGCCAAGGACGCAGGGCATGACCCGCACCGAAAACCCATGAGCTCCCGACAACTCTTCGTGCGCGACCTGCTGGTGTTGTTCGGGCTCACCGGCTGGGCGCTGGCCATCCCCGGTTTCGGCAGCGAGTTCGCCGTGTCCATGGCCCTCACCTGCCTGATGTACATCGCGCTCTCATCGAGCTGGGCGCTGTTCTGCGGCAGCACGCGCTACCTCTCGCTGGCCACCTCGGCCTTCTTCGGCATCGGCGCCTATACCGGCGCGCTGCTGCTGGAGCAACTGGCCTGGCTGCCCGTGATCGCGCTGGGCGCGGCCGTGGCCGCCGCCGTGGCGGTGCTCATGGGCGCGGCCGTGCTGCACCTGCGCGGCACCTACTTCGCGGTGCTCACCTTCGGCATGACCGAGCTGATCCGCCACGCCATCAGCTACTTCGAAAAGAGCGTCACCGGCACCGTGGGCCGCGTGCTCATGGTGGTGCCCGAACGCGACACGGTGTACTTCACCCTGCTCGCGCTGGCCGTGATCGCGGTGGCGCTGTCCATTGCCATCCGCCGCACGCGTTTCGGCCTGGCCATGAGGGGCATCGGCGCCGACGAGCAACGCGCGCAGACCCTGGGCGTGAACACCCGCTTCATCAAGATCGCCGGCTTCGCGCTCACCGCCGCCGTGGCCGGCGCGGTGGGGGCGGCCATGTCGGTGCGCTGGACCTACATCGACCCGCACACCGTGTTCAACCCCTTCATCGGCTTCCAGACCGTGCTGATCGCGCTCATCGGCGGCGCCATGACGCTGTGGGGCCCGCTCATTGCCGCCATCGTGTTCAGCGTGCTGGCCGAGACGCTGCGCCTGCAGGTGCCGCAGCTCTACATGGTGTCGCTGGGGCTGTTGCTCATCTTGTCGGTGCTGTATTTGCCGGGTGGTCTGGCGTCGTTGCGCGCCGAGACCTTCCGGGGCTGGCGCGAGGGTGCCAAGGCCTGGTGGACTGAGACGCGCGACGACCTGAGCGGTGAGACGAAACGCCGCAAACAACTTGAAAAGAGCTTGAGGGAGCGCCGCGATGTGTTTTGAATGGACCCTCACCCCAACCCTCTCCCGCCAGCGGGAGAGGGAGTGCAAGCCCCCTCTCCCGCTGGCGGGAGAGGGCCGGGGTGAGGGTCGCGCGCACCTGGAAGCCATGCCATGAGCGAGCCCCTTCTCGACGCCCGCGACATCACCGTGCGCTTCGGCGGCCTCACCGCCGTGGACGCCGTGAGCGCGCGTTTCCTGCCCGGTGAACTCGTCGGCATCATCGGCCCCAACGGCGCGGGCAAGACCACCTTCTTCAACGCCATCTCGGGCGTCACCCAGCCCACCAGCGGCGCACTGCTGATGCAGGGGCGCGAGCTGAGCGGCCAAGGCCCGCACCGCTTTGCCGCCCGCGGCCTGGCGCGCACCTTCCAGACCCCGCGCGTGTTCGCCGACATGCTGGTGCGCGACAACATCGCCTTCGGCCTGAAGTTCGCCGGCCGCCGGCCGCGCAAGTACCTCTGGTGGGGCGAAGAGACGGCGGTGCCCTGGGTGCTGCGCACGCCCGAGAGCATCCTGGGGTTGATCGGCCTGTCCGCGCAGGCCGAGCTGCCGGCCGCCGCCATCACGCCGTCGCAGCAGCGCCTGCTGGAGATCGGCATGGCGCTGGCCACGCGCCCGCGCATGCTGCTGCTCGACGAGGTGGCCGCCGGCCTGACCGAAAACGAGGTGGAGGAGATGGCCCGCCTGATCCGCCGACTGCGCGATGAACTCGACCTCACCGTGGTCTGGATCGAACACGCCGTGACCACGCTGCTGCGCCACGTGGAGCGCGTGATCGTGCTGCACCAAGGCCGCAAGATCGCCGACGGCCCACCAGCCGAGGTGGTGCGCAACGCCGAGGTGATCGAGGCCTACCTGGGCGACGAGATGGCCGAGGAGAGCCCCGCATGATGTGGTACCGCGACACCCCCTTTGCGCTGGGCGGCAGCGGGCGCGCCCACCTCCGGGTCGAAGGCCTGTCGGCCGGCTACGGCGCCTTCCTCGTGCTGCGCGATCTCAAGCTCGACATCCGGCCCGGCCTGACCGTGGTGCTCGGCCCCAACGGCGCGGGCAAGACCACGCTGCTCAAGGCGCTCAACGGCCTCATCCCACGCAGCGGCACGGTGCTGCTCGACGGCACCGAGATGCCCGAGAAGACCCACGAGATCGTGCAGGCCGGCGTGGCCCTGGTGCCCGAAGGCCGGCAGCTGTTTCCGCAACTCACTGTGGCTGAAAACCTGGAGCTTGGCGGCTGGCTGGTGCCCAAGGCCCGACGCGCCGAGCGCCTGGTGCAAGCCTTCGTGGACTTTCCAAAACTCAAGGAGCGCGCCACGCAACTGGCCGGCACCATGAGCGGCGGCGAACAGCAGATGGTGGCCGTCGCGCGCGCCATGATGTGCGCGCCGCGCCTGCTCATGCTCGACGAGCCGTCGCTCGGCCTCGCGCCCAAGATGGTGGACGAGCTGCTCACCATCGTGCGCCGCATTGCCGACGCCGGCACCACCGTGCTCATGGTGGAGCAGAACGTGAAGAAGGCGTTGGCGGTGGCCGACCGTGGCTACGTGATGGAGCGCGGCACCCTGGTGGCCAGTGGGCCGGCCAAGCTGCTTGCCCGCTCCACCGTGATCCGCGAGGCCTACCTCGGCGCCGACAAGGACCCCGCCACCGGCACCACCAGCGCGGTCGATGCGGTGCAGCGCCGCAAGGCCGTGGCCACCACCTGACAACCCTTTCATCTGAACCCAAGGAGAACCCCATGTCCGACCTGTCCATGCTCATCAACGGCCTCAAGGTCACGGCCGAAAAAGGCGCCACCTTCGAGCGCCGAAACCCACTCGACGGCAGCGTCGCCACGCGCGCCCCGGCCGCCTCGCCGGCCGACGCGGTGATGGCGGTGGAAGCCGCCGCCGAAGCCTTCAAGACCTGGAGCGAAACCGGCCCCAGCGAGCGCCGCGCCCTGCTGCTCAAGGCCGCCGACGCGCTGGAAGCCAAGACGCCCAGCTTCGTGGAGGCTGTGCCGGCCGAGACCGGGGCCACCGCCATGTGGGCCGGCTTCAACGTGATGCTGGCCGCCGGCATGATCCGCGAGGCCGCCGCGCTCACCACCCAGGTGGCGGGCGAGGTGATCCCGTCCGACGTGCCCGGCTCGCTCGCCATGGGCATCCGCCAGCCGGCCGGCGTGGTACTCGGCATCGCGCCCTGGAACGCGCCCATCATCCTGGGCGTGCGCGCCATCGCCACACCGCTGGCCTGCGGCAACACCGTCATCTTCAAAGGCAGCGAGAACTGCCCGCGCACCCACCAGCTCATCGCCGAAGCGTTCGAAGACGCTGGCTTCCCGCCTGGCGTGCTGAACTACATCACCAACGCCCCGGCCGACGCGGGCGCCGTGGTCGAAGCCATGGTCGCGCACCCGGCGGTGCGGCGCGTCAACTTCACCGGCTCCACCAAGGTCGGCAAGATCATCGCCGCCACCTGCGCCAAGTACCTCAAGCCCGTGGTGCTCGAACTCGGCGGCAAGGCGCCCCTGGTGGTGCTGGACGACGCCAACATCGACGACGCCGTCAACGGCGCGGCCTTCGGCGCCTTCGCCAACAGCGGCCAGATCTGCATGAGCACCGAGCGCATCATCGTGGACCAGAAAATCGCCGACGAATTCGTCAAGAAGTTCAGCGACAAGGCCAAGAACCTGCCCCTGGGCGACCCGCGCAAGCCCGATCCGGTGGTGCTCGGCTCCGTCATCGGCATGGGCACGGTCAACCACTGCAATCAACTGATCGACGACGCGCTCGCCAAAGGCGCCAAGCTGGTGTGCGGCGGCAAGGCCGACACCACGCTGATGCCCGCCACCGTGCTCGACCACGTCACGCCCGCCATGCGCATCTACCACGAAGAAACCTTCGGTCCGGTGAAGTGCGTGGTGCGCGTCAAGGGCGTGGAAGAGGCCATTGCCTGCGCCAACGACAACGAATACGGCCTCTCGGCCGCGGTGTTCGGCGGCGACATCGCGCGCGCCTTCAACGTGGCGCGCAAGATCGACTCCGGCATCTGCCACGTCAACGGCCCCACCGTGCACGACGAAGCGCAAATGCCCTTCGGCGGCGTGAAGGGCTCGGGCATCGGGCGCTTCGGCGGCAAGGCCGGCATCGCCGAATTCACCGAACTGCGCTGGATCACGGTGCAGACCACGCCGCGGCACTACCCGTTCTGAAGGAACGGAGGGCGCCGGTGGTGTCCCGGCTCAGGTTTCGAGATCACGCCGCTTCTGTTCGAACTCGTCCCGCTCGATTTCGCCGCGTGCGTAGCGTTCCCTCAGGAGGTCCAGCGCCGCGTTGCGCGGCGGGTCGGGTTGCCTGGGCCTGGCCATGTCGCCCGTGACCAGCCAGCGCACCAGCAGCACCACGCCCACGATCAAGAGTATCCAGAACAGGAGCATGAGCGGGCCCCCGAAACCCATGCCACCCCAACTGTGGTCCCAGTAGCGGTCCATCATGTCCGTCTCCTGCGCGAGCGCCGGGCAGCGGGTTGCTGCGCGAATGCCCACCATCCAAGCGTAGACCGGTGCCCGCCGACCGGCAAGCGCTTCGGGTGTCTGCCCGGGCAACGACCGCATGGCCAGGCGCTGTGGCCCCAGGTCCGTCAGCCGTTTCACGATCGCACGCGGCCCTCGCTTTACGGGCGCTGACTGTTGTCGGATCGACACGCTAAGAGATCCTTAAGTATTCAAACCCTAGCATCGCCATCGCCACGACCCTGGCGTGCTCACCCCTGCCTGGACGGGCCCCACCGACCGGTTTCCGACTGCCTTGTCCGTCCATGCGCGCTCTTGCCATCGCCTTTCTTCGCACGCCGACGCCCGCATTCGCGGTGCTGCGGGCTTTGGTGCTCGGCAGCCTGGTCGCGCTGTCCTTCTTCGCCCTGGAGAACCTCAACAAGGAGTTGAGGCTGTCGCTCTCGGTGTGGACCGCGGGGCGCACCCCTTTGCAGGTCTACCACGCAGCCCGCGACCAGACCTTTGACGAGCGGCAGGTGATCACCCGGTCCGCCTTGGAGGGTGGCTGGCAGCAGCATGTGCTCGATTTCCGGGGCTACCGCGACGTGACCCTGTTCCGCATCGATCCGATGACGACCCGGGGGCCCCTGCAACTGGGGCCGGTGGTGCTGACCGGGCGCTGGACCGAGCTGAAGCTGCAGGGCCCCGACCTGGAGCGTGCCCTGAGCGCCTGGAACGACCTGCGCGTCACGTCGGCCGACCGCGAGACGCTCCGCCTGGAGGCCACTGGGCCCGATCCGCATTTCAACCTGACGGTGCCCGACGCGCTGTTCGACCCGCCCCTGGGCCGGCTGAGCGCTGCGGCGGCTCTGCTGGGCGCCATGGTCGTGCTGGCCTGGCTGACCCTGGAAACCGCGACCGCGTTCTTGCGCCGCTATTTCCCGTTTGCCTACGTCCGCCTGCGCAACACGCTGATGTTCGGCTGGGTGTTGCCGGTGCTGATCTGCGCCGGCCTCACGTACCACGCCTCCGACAACATCACCGACAGCCCTGTCCTGGGTGACGCCATCCAGAACCTGCTGATCGCGCGCAATGTGTATCAGCACAACACCTTTTCCATCGACAACAGCGGCTTATACGCCCGGCCGAGCAATTTCCGGGAGCCGTTGCCGCCCCTGGTCGTGGGGCTGTACCTGAAGGCGCTGCTGCCCGCCGGCCAGCACCCTTCGTTTGCCCAGCTGCGGGCGGGTGACAAGACGCGTTTCGTCAAACTGAGCAACCTGATCTGGGTCTTTGCCGGCCTGGTCGGCGTGTGGCTGCTGATGATCCGGTTGACCCGCCACGGCGCCGCCGGCCTGGCCACCACCTTGCTGGCGTACCTGTACTTCTTTCACGCGCCGGCCTACATCGACACGCTCTACACCGAGCTGCCCACCGCCACCTTGCTCATCTGGTGCACTTACGCCCTGTTCCGGGCGGTGCGCAAGCTGCAGGCGCGTTACTTCGCCACCGCGGGCGTGTTGATGGGGCTGCTGGCGCTGTGCAAGGCCTCGTTTTTCTACATCGGCTGGGCCGCGCTGCTGCTCCTGGTGCTGGCCATGCTGTTCAGCCGTCGCGATCCGAAAGCCACCCGCTGGCAGGTGTTGCGCTGGGGGGCGGTGGCCGGGCTGTGCATGAGCCTGACCCTGGCGCCCTGGATGCTGCGCAACCAGTTGCAGTTCGGTTACAGCCAGGTGTCCGACCGGGGCGGCCTGATCCTGCTGGGCCGCGCGACCCTCAACCAAATGTCGGACGAAGAGGTGCTGGGCCTGCTCTATGAAAAAAGTCCCCGGCTCTACCGCCGGCTGGTGGAAGGCACCCGTTTCGCTGCCCGCCCGGGCGATTTCGAGCGGGGTGGCCGCTGGCAGCGCCTGAACCGGGGCGTCTCGTCGTTTTTTGAAAATGACCGCCGGGCCGCTTACCAGGGGCAACCGGATGGGGTGGTCAGCTTTCACTTCAAGTCCGGTGCCGAGGCCAAGCGGCGGCTCAATGAGTTGCGCGCCCAAGGGGTTCCCCACGCCGAGCAGGTGCTCGATCAGGCCATGAAGCGCGAGGCCATGGCCATGCTGCGGGCCGATCCCTGGCGCCACGTCTGGATGAGCGGCCCTTTCCTGTGGCACGGCTTCTGGAGCTTCCAGAAGTTCGAGATTCCGCTGCTCGATCCCGATCTGCAGGAAGTGCTGGTCGAGTTGCTGAACCTGGTGGCCGGGGCGGCCCTGCTGGCGGCTTTCGTGTTCGGCCTGTTCGCCCTGCGCCCCCGGCTGATCGCCCTGACGGTCATGCCGGTGGGGCTGTTGCTGTTCTACGCCTTCCTGACGCACAACATCCCCCGTTACTCCACACCCGCCCATCCCCTGATGCTGGTCGTGCTCGGGGTGGTGGCGCACCGGGGCCTGGCCTGGGTCCGTCGGCGGGGCCTGCTCCAGGGGTCGCCGCGCCAGGTGTTCCAGCGGTTGCGGCTGGTGGGCCGATGAGCGGCATGGGGCCTGTCTGTGGCGTGAGGGCCACGGCTTAAGGGGCATTTAACTTTGCCTTTCTAAGCTACTGCACCACGACCCCCGAGCCCCCGTGTGGACATGCGGCCCAGCTCCTGCACCGGTCGATCTTGCGCGGAACAGAACAGCATGTTGCATCAGTGGCTCCGGATGTCGCCCTCGGACAGCTTTGACTCGGTGTTGAAGCGCTACCGGGGCGTCGGACCGGGCTTTGATTTTCTGCGCATCTTTCTCGCGTTGGTGATTTTTGTGGGGCATGCCAAGTGGCTGGCCGGTCTCAGCGGCATGGCCATCGAGGCCGTGGCCCACCAGGCGTCTCTCGCGGCGAGCCACGCCGCCGGGCTTGATGGGGGTGTCCTGAATGTCACGCCCTGGACCGGCCTGGGTCGCCCCTTCAAGCTGGCCCTGGTGCCCATGTTCTTTGCCTTGAGCGGCTTTCTGGTCATGGGCAGCGCCGTGCGGCTGAAGAGCACGTCGACCTTTCTCGCCCACCGCGTGCTGCGGATCTTTCCCGCGCTGGTGGTCGAGGTGGCCCTGTCGGCCTGTGTGCTGGGCTGGTGGTTCACCACCGTGCCGCTGGACCAGTATGTCTCCGACCCCCAGTTCTTCCGGTACTTCCGGAACACCTGGGGCGACATCAGCTATTCGCTGCCGGGCGTGTTCGCCAGCAACCCGGTGCCCTTCCTGGTCAACGTCAACCTCTGGACCCTGCCGAGCGAGTTCTACTGCTACCTCACCATGGCGCTGCTGATGGTGACCCGGCTGGTCTACCACCGTGGGGTGTTCTCCGTGCTCATGCTGCTGGTCACCCTGGGCCTGGCCATGGCGCATGCGTTGACCGGCATGTCCGCGCCCCAGGGGCCCTACCCGGCGCATGTGGTGGTGTATTACTTCTTCATGGGCGTGCTGTTCTTCCACTGGAAGGAGCGCATTCCCGCCAATCCGTGGCTGTTTCTGGTCAGCATGCCGCTGAGCTACCTCCTGCTCATGTCCAACGCCATGACCTACGTGGCGCCGGTGGTGGTGGCCTACATGACGCTGTTCGTCGGCCTGTTGCCGATCCCCAAAAGCCGGCTGCTGTCCAGCGGGGACTACAGCTACGGCCTGTACCTCTACGGCTTCCCGATCACCCAGGCGCTGGTGGCCTGGCGCCCGCAGTGGTTCTCGGGCAGCCTGCCGGCGTTCCTGTGGCTGCTGCTGGCCGCCACCGGGCTGTCGTTCGCTTTCGCCGCGATCTCCTGGCACCTGATCGAGAAGCACGCTCTGGCGCTCAAGTCCTGGCTGCCGCCGCGGTGGTTTCCCGTGCCGGCCCGGGGCTCCAAGGCCTGAGGGCCGTGCCCCTGCGCTGCGGCCGCGGGGGAGCCTATGAAAAAAGCCCATGCAATCCCGCGAGGGGTTTGCATGGGCTCAGAGGCTGAGCGTCGTTCTGACGATGGGCGATCAGCCGCGCTTCTGGATCGTGTTGGCCAGATGGCGTTCCCGGAAGCGGCGCATCGCCCGGAACAGCACCGGGGGCATGTAGTCCTGCGAGACGCGCCAGCGCATGCCGCCGATTCTTTCGTGCGGCCGCTCGGCGAAGATCGTCGTGTGGGACTGGTTGGTCTCGTTCGCGGGCCGGCCGTTGGTGTAATAGAACAGCGCCAGCGACTTGCGCGAGTCACCGTCGGGGCAGGTCAACGGGTCGGGGTGGCCGTGAAACGTCTTGCTGGTGGGTGAAAAGATCGCCAGGCGGTTGAAGACGGGCAGGATCTTGACCTCGCACTTCGTCACCTCCTGGTCCCACAGCTCCAGGCTGCCGCCGTACTCTTCCTTCCAGTTCTTGTTCAGGTAGAGGATGACGTTGATGCGGCGGTCCAGGAAGTTGGCGTCGTGCTTGTTGAAGTCGGCGTGCAGCTTGAGCAGACCTCCCTTGGGGGTCTGGTGCAGACCGCCGCCCCGCATCGTGGGGTCGGAGATCATGTTGTCGATGCCCGTGACCTTTTCCAGGAAGCGCAGGAAAGGCGCGGAATTGAACTGGTACAGCATGCTGCGCGTGACTGGGCCGAACTTGGTCTCGTCCACGCAGACCAGTTTCTGCTCGGCCGGGCGGTTGTAGTTGTGCCACTCGATGTCTTGCGCCTTGGGGAATTCGGCGAGCATGGCCTCTGCCACGTCCTGCGGCAGGAAGTTGTCGAAAGCCATGTGGTTGAACGGCGTGCCCAGCTGGTACTTGACCGCGCCTTCGGCGGCCAGCGCCTCGTACCGGGGGTCGTCAAATATGAAACGGTTGCCAAAGTCGCAGATTTGCATGTTCAGGGTTCCTGGGGGAAAAGACACGAAGTGCTCCGGCGGGGATTGGAGCAGTAGCCCGAAAGCATGCGGTTGATCAAGATCAAGAGAGTGGCGGGTTGGTGCGCCGCGGGGCGTCGGGCATCTCATCACCGCGGTCCTTCGGCCGGAGCCTGGCAGCCCTTGGCCCCAAAACGCCCAAACCCCGGCCCCTCTGCGAAAATCTTCCCCATGAACGCGACCAACACCACCGAACTCATGAACACCCTGGGGCTGCAGGCCAAGGCGGCCTCGGCGCTCATGGCCAAGGCCAGTGCGGCCACCAAGCTGCGGGCGCTGCGCTCCCTGGCCGCGCTGCTGCGGGCCAACGTGGCACCGCTGCAGGTGGAAAACGCCAAGGACCTGGAGCGCGCCCGCGCCGCCGGCCTGAGCGAGCCCATGGTGGACCGCCTCAAGCTCACGCCCAAAGTGATCGAGACCTGCGCCGAAGGCTGCGAGCAGCTCGCCGCCATGGCCGACATCATTGGTGAGATCTCGGGCCTGAAGCAGATGCCCAGCGGCATCCGCGTCGGCCAGATGCGCGTGCCCATCGGCGTGTTCGGCATGATCTACGAGAGCCGGCCGAACGTGACCATCGAGGCCGCCTCGCTGTCCATCAAGAGCGGCAACGCCTGCATCCTGCGCGGCGGCTCGGAGGCCATCGACTCCAACCGGGCGCTGGCCGCGCTGGTGCAGCAGGCGCTGGCCGCCGCCGGCCTGCCGACCGACGCCGTGCAGCTCGTGCCCACCACGGACCGCGCCGCCGTGGGCCAGCTCATCACCATGCCGCAGTACGTGGACGTGATCATCCCGCGCGGCGGCAAAGGCCTGATCGAGCGCATCAGCGCCGAAGCCAAGGTGCCGGTGATCAAGCACCTGGACGGCAACTGTCACACCTACGTGGACGACCCCTGCGACATCGCGATGGCGGTGAAGGTGGCCGACAACGCCAAGACCCAGAAATACAGCCCTTGCAACGCCACCGAAAGCCTGCTCGTGGCGCGCGGCGTGGCGGCCGAGTTCCTGCCGAAGATCGGCGCGATCTACGCGGCCAAGGGCGTGGAGATGCGCGGCTGCCCGGAGGCGATGGCCATCCTGTCCGCCGTGCCGGGCGCGAACGTGGCGGCCGCCAGCGAGCAGGACTGGAGCGAGGAGTACCTGGCCCCTATCGTGAGTGTGAAGGTGGTGGCCGGCGTGGACGAGGCCATCGCCCACATCAACCACTACAGCAGCCACCACACCGACGCCATCCTCACCACCGACCACATGCACGCCCAGCGCTTCCTGCGCGAGGTGGATTCGGCCAGCGTGATGGTGAATGCGAGCACCCGCTTCGCCGACGGTTTCGAGTTCGGCCTGGGGGCCGAAATCGGCATCAGCACCGACAAGTTCCACGCGCGTGGGCCGGTGGGGGTGGAAGGCCTGACATCCCTGAAATACGTTGTGTTGGGTGAAGGCGAGGTCAGGAGCTGACCCGTTGGTGCTTGCAAGCCCCGCCATCGCCCCCATATCCTCCAGTCCTCCCCCTAAATCCCTCACTTCCAGCCCACACGCAACGCAAAAGCGTCCAGGGCCAGCACGGAACCGGCTTTGCCGGGCCCAGCTGGCGCCCCCCACCGGGGGGTGACGCCAAAAGGCGGCGCGGGGGGCTCTCCAATATGGTTCCGCACCTCGTCACCGCTCTCACCGGCCCCATCAACGAACTGGAACAGCGCATCCTCGAATCCACCCCCGTGATCGAGCGCTGGTTCCGGCTGGAGTGGATGGAGCACACGCCGCCGTTCTATTCTTCGGTGGACGTGCGCAACGCCGGTTTCAAGCTCGCGCCGGTGGACACCAACCTCTACCCCGGCGGCTGGAACCACCTCACGCCCGAGATGCTGCCGCTGGCGGTGCAGGCGGCCATGGCGGCGATCGAAAAGATCTGCCCCGAGGCCAAGAACCTGCTGCTGGTGCCCGAGAACACGCACGACACCTTCTACCTGAGCAACCTGGCCCAGCTGCAGCGCATCTTCTACATGGCCGGCCTCAATGTGCGCCTGGGCTCCTTGTCCAACGACATCAAGGCGCCCACCACCATCGACCTGCCGGGCGGTGAGTCGATCACGCTGGAGCCGCTGATCCGCAGCCGGCGCCGGCTGGGCCTCAAGCATTTCGACCCCTGCACCATCCTGCTCAACAACGACCTGAGCGCGGGCGTGCCCGGCATCCTGGAAGACCTGCACGAGCAGTACCTGCTGCCGCCGCTGCACGCGGGCTGGGGCACGCGGCGCAAGAGCCACCATTTCAAGGCGTATGAAGAAATTGCCAAACGCTTTGGCAAGCTGCTGGGCATGGACCACTGGCTCATCAACCCCATGTTCAACCAGTGCGGCGAGGTGAATTTCGCCGAAGAACACGGGCTGGAGTGCCTGCGCAGCAACACCGACGCGCTGCTGGGCAAGATCCGCCGCAAATACAAGGAATACGGCATCAACGAGAAGCCGTTCGTGGTGGTCAAGGCCGACAACGGCACCGGTGGCATGGGCATCCTGACCGTGCGCGACGCCAAGGACATCGACGCGCTGAGCCCCAAGGCGCGTGAGCGCATGGCCACCGTGCAGGCCGGTCAGCCGGTCACCGAGGTCATCATCCAGGAAGGCGTGCTGACCAACGAGCGCATCAACGCTGCGGTGGCCGAGCCGGTGGTCTACATGATGGACCGCTACGTGGTGGGCGGTTTCTACCGTGTGCACGCGGAGCGCGGCGCCGATGAAAACCTGAGCGCCCCGGGGTCGAGCTTCGTGCCGCTGGCCTTCGAGCAGAGCGCGCAGCTGCCGCAGCCCGGCGTGAAGCCCGGCGCCAGCGTGCCCAACCGCTTTTACATGTATGGCGTGATCGGGCGGCTGGCCATGCTGGCCGCGAGCTACGAACTGGAAGCGACCGACCCGGACGCAGAAGTTTACGAGTGACCCCCCGCGCCGCGCCTGCGGCGCGTCACCCCCCCAGGGGGCGATGCGAGTGGCCCGGCGGAGCCGGTTCCACCGCATCCTGGTGGCAGGCACGCCGCGCCGGAATGGGGTGGGTTCCGCGATGTTCTGGGTGAGGGCACCTCTCGCGTTTTGAGTTGTTGCGCTGCAACATTTGTCACGCGCCGGCCTTTTCGGCGATACCCCCCCACTGGCGGCGCGCGGGCGGTGGGCGCAGAATCGCCCCCATCCTGACAGCCGAACCCGGGCCGACCAGTCCCGGGTATTTTTTTGTGTCCAGCAACAAGTCTTCGCTCGCCGCGCTCACCCTGGGCGCCATTGGTGTGGTGTATGGCGATATCGGCACCAGCGTGCTGTACGCCATCAAAGAGATCTTCGGGTCCGGCCACGTGCCTTTCACGCACGACAACGTCTATGGCGTGCTCTCCATCGTTTTCTGGACCCTCACCGTCATCGTCTCGCTCAAATACGTGGTGCTGGTGCTGCGCGCCGACAATGCGGGCGAGGGTGGTCTGATCGCCATGCTGGCGCTGGCCTCGCAGGCGGTGAAGGAGCGGCCCGAGCTGCGCAAATGGCTGCTGGCCATCGGCATCTTCGGCACCTCGCTGTTCTATGGCGACGGCGTCATCACCCCGGCGATCTCGGTGCTCTCGGCGGTTGAGGGCCTGGAGGTGGTGTCGCCGGCCTTCAAGCAGTACGTGGTGCCGATCACGCTGGTAGTACTGTTCGGCCTGTTCTTCGTGCAGAAACGCGGCACCGGCGGCATCGGCAAGTTCTTCGGCCCGATCACGGTGCTGTGGTTTCTGGCGATCGCGGTGCTCGGCGTGTCGCACATCGTGGGCCACCCCGAAATCCTGGGCGCGCTCAGCCCGCACCACGCGCTGCGCTTCATGTGGCAGCAGCCGGGCACCACCTTCATCATCCTGGGCGCCGTGGTGCTGTGCGTGACAGGCGGTGAGGCGCTCTACGCCGACATGGGGCACTTCGGCAAGAAGCCGATCCGCGTGGCCTGGTTCGCCATCGTCATGCCCTGCCTGACGCTGAATTACTTCGGCCAGGGCGCGCTGCTGCTGACCGACCCCGCCGCGGTGAAAAACCCGTTCTTCAACATGGCGCCCGACTGGGCGCTGCTGCCCCTGGTGGGGCTGGCCACCATGGCCACGGTGATCGCTTCGCAGGCGCTGATTTCGGGCGCCTTCAGCGTCACCAAGCAGGCGGTGCAGCTCGGTTACCTGCCGCGCCTGAACGTGCAGCACACCAGCGTGCACGACACCGGCCAGATCTACCTGCCTTTCGTCAACTGGGGCCTGTTTGCCGCCATCGTGCTGGCGGTGGTGATGTTCAAGTCTTCCACCAACCTGGCCGCGGCCTACGGCATCGCCGTGACGCTGGACATGCTGATCACCACCGTGCTCACCTTTTTCGTGATCCGCTACGGCTGGAAATTCCCGCTGTGGCTGTGCCTGGTGGCCACCGGGTTTTTCTTCATGGTCGATCTGGCCTTCTTCAGCTCCAACCTGCTCAAGCTGTTCGCCGGCGGCTGGTTCCCACTGCTGATCGGTGGCGTGGTGTTCACCCTGATGATGACCTGGAAGCGGGGCCGTGAGCTGCTGTCACAGAAGCAGCAGGCCGAGGCCATCGAACTCGACAGCTTTCTCGAATCGGTGTTCATGGCGCCGCCCACGCGCGTTGAAGGCACGGCGGTGTTCCTCACGGCCGAGGCCGGCACCGTGCCCAACGCGCTGCTGCACAACCTCAAGCACAACAAGGTGCTGCATCAGCAGAACCTGTTCGTCACCGTGCGCAACCACGAAGTGCCCTGGATCGGGCTCGACAAGCGGCTGGCCGTGGAGCCGCTGGGCCACGACTGCTGGCAGGTGGCGATCCACTACGGGTTCAAGAACGATCCGGATGTGCCCAAGGCCTTGCAGCTCATGAGCGGCCGGGGTTGCGAACTCGAACCCATGGCCACCAGCTACTTCCTTTCGCGCGACCTGGTCGTGCCCACCCTGGGCAGTGGCATGGCGCCCTGGCGTGAAAAGATCTTTGCCCAGATGCACCACAACGCTGGCGCGGCGGCCGAGTTCCTGAACCTGCCGAGCAACTCGGTGATCGAGCTGGGTTCAAAAATAGAGATATAGGGCGCCCGGACAAGGCGTTCGCGCCGTCGCCGACGCGTTGGCGCTGTTTGTGCAACAGTACGGGGCCGCCCGAAAAGCCACCTGACCACGCCCATGAACATCCTCTTCGTTGCCGACCCGCTCGCATCTTTCAAGATCTACAAGGACACCACCTTCGCCATGATGCGCGAGCTGCAGCGGCGCGGCCACACCCTGGCCGCGACCGAGCCGCAGCACATGGCCTGGCAAAGCGGCCAGTCGGTGAGCGCCAAGGTGCGCCACATCGGCCTCACGGGCGATGCCGATGCGTGGTTCCGCGTCAGCCGCGAGGCCATCGAGCCGCTGCACGGTTTCGACGCCGTGATCATGCGCAAGGACCCGCCGTTCGACAGCGAATTCTTCTACGCCACCCACCTGCTGGAGCAGGCCGAGCGCGAGGGCGCGCGCGTGTTCAACAGCCCGCGCGCGCTGCGCGACCACCCGGAAAAGCTCGCCCTCATGGAGTTCGCCCGCTTCGCGCCGCCCACGCTGGTGACGCGCCAGGCCGCCGCGATCCGGGCTTTCCACGCCGAACACCGGGACATCATCCTCAAGCCGCTCGATGGCATGGGCGGCATGGGCATCTTCCGCGTCGGTCCGGACGGGATGAACCTGGGCTCCATCATCGAGACGCTCAACCAGGGCGGCGCCACCAGCGTGATGGTGCAGCGCTACCTGCCGCAGATCGTGGACGGTGACAAGCGCCTGCTGCTGATCGGCGGGAAGGTGGCGCCCTTCGTGCTGGCGCGCATCCCGCAGGGCAACGAGGTGCGCGGCAACCTCGCCGCGGGCGGCAAGGGCGTGGCGCAGCCCCTGAGCGATGCCGACCGCGCGGTGGCCGAGGCCATCGCCCCCACGCTGGCCGCGCGGGGCCTGCTGCTGGTGGGTCTGGACATGATCGGCAACAGCGTGACCGAGATCAACGTGACGAGCCCGACCTGCTTCCAGGAGATCACCGAGCAGACCGGCTTCGACGTGCCGGCGATGTTCGTGGACGCGCTGGAAGCCGCGTTGGGATGAAACACCCCCGCAGCGCTTCGCGCGACCCCCTCAAGGGGGCGGCGCTGTGGCATGCGCAGGGATGGCGCTCCGGCGACATGGAGAACTGACATGAGCGACATCGAAAAGCCCGCAGTGCCGATCAAGCAGGTGCGCAACCCGCTGCACGGCCTGACGCTGGAGGCCATCGTCACCGCGCTGGCGGAGCACTACGGCTGGGAAGAGCTGGGCCAGCGCATCCCGGTGCGCTGTTTCAACGTGGACCCGAGCGTGGGCTCCAGTCTGCGTTTCCTGCGCAAGACGCCCTGGGCGCGTGAGAAGGTGGAAGGCCTGTACCTGTTCATGCTGCGCGAGCGCAGCCGGGCGGCGGGCCGGCAACCCCGCTGAGGGTATCGCGGCACCCTGTCGTGTGGGAACCACGGCAGGGCTCGCCCGCCGGCCGGTGCGCGCGAGGCGAAAGACAACGAAATGGCTCGCAACTTCATGGCCAATTCGGTCAACTCCATCATTGGCCAGAACATGCGCATCTCGCTGGTGAGCGACATCTCCTGCGCCCAGACCACGAGCAGTTGCGCGAGGTCTACCTCGCCTGGGAGCGCAGCCTGTTGAACCACAGCATGGGCGCCCGGCGCCTGCCGGAGTTGCGCGAGAAGCTGTTCAAGGTGCGCTGAGCGGAGCACCGCCCTGGCCCTCGCGAGGGTGCTTCAGTGGGCCGCCGCCTTGGAAAACACGTTGAGCACCACCACGCCGGCGATGATCAGGCCCATGCCGATCAGGCCGGGCAGGTCGATCTTCTGACCGTACATCACCAGCGCCACGAGGGTGATGAGCACGATGCCAAGGCCCGACCAGACCGCGTAGGTGACGCCCACCGGCAGCGACTTGAGCACCAGCGAGAGGCAATAAAACGCCACCGCATAGCCCACCACCACGACGGCCGAAGGCCCCAGCCGCGTGAAGCCGTCGCTGGCCTTGAGCGCGCTGGTGCCGATCACTTCGGCCACGATGGCCAAGCCCAGGGTGAGCCAGGCGTTCACCGGACCACCCCCCGTGCTGCGCAATGCGGGGCTGAGCGCCTTCGGAACGGCCGTGCGGCGCTCACAGGAGTACCTACGCCCTGCGGGCTGCGGTGCGAGCTTGCTTGGGAGCGGCCCTGCGCGGCGCTCATGCCGCGCTCCGCGCCACTGCCAGCGGCAGCCCGTCCACGAACACCTTGAGCTCGTCGGGCTCGAAGGCGGTCCACTGTTCGTTGCGGGTCAGCGGGGTGGTGACGATCACCGCGGCGCGGTCGCCGGGCTGGTTGAGCTCGGCGAAGTTCACCGTCCAGTCCTGGTCCATCAGCGTGGCCTGGGTGAACGGGTGCTGGCGCACCAGGTAGTGCAGCTTGGTGCTGCAGTGCGCCCACAGCGCGTCGCCGTTGGAGAGCAGGAAGTTGACGCTGCCAAAGCGCCGCACCTGGGGCAGGAGCTCGTGCAGGGTCAGCGTGAGTTCTTCGATGCTGGGCAGGCCGGCGTGCGACTTGGCCAGTTCCTGCAGCAACCAGCAGAACGCGCGCTCGCTGTCGGTGGTGCCCACGGGCTGGAACTGGCCGTGCAGCTTCGGGTGGTAGTCCTTGAGGTCGCCGTTGTGGGCGAACACCCAGTGGCGGCCCCAGAGCTCGCGCGAGAACGGGTGGGCGTTTTCCAGCCGCACGTCGCCGATGGTGGCCTTGCGCACGTGGGCAATGATGTTGCGGCTCTTGAGCGGGTAGCTGCGCAGGAACTCGGCCATGCGCGATTCGGCGGCGCACTGGTGGTCCACGAACAGCCGCAGACCGCGGCCTTCAAAGAAGGCAATGCCCCAGCCGTCGGCGTGGTGGTCGGTGGCGCCCCCGCGCTGGCAAAAGCCGGTGAAGCTGAACGAGGCGTCGGTGGGGGTGGCGCAGTTGAGACCCAGCAGTTGGCACATGTGGAATGACCCCCCTGCGCCGCTGCGCGGCTTCCCCCCTGGAAGGGGGGACCGCACTGGTGGCCCGGCAAAGCCGGTTCCACGGTGCGTGCTGGACGAGGCTTCTTCGCTCCAGCGCTGCGCCTCGGTCGGAGGCTTGGTGGTGGTGAAGCTCGTATTGTGCGACGGACTGTTCGCCGTGGGGCGGGGCCGCTTCGGCCGGGTTGCGCGGGTCCACCGTGGGATCAGTCTGCCTCGCGCTGCGCACGCAGCTTCCAGGCTGCCCCCAAGGCCAGCGCGCAGATGGCCGCGAGCATCAGAAAGGTCTCGCTGAACGCCGCCAGCCGCGCAGGGCTGGTGTTGGCGGTGTCCAGGCGGAAACCGTGGGCGGCCACGCGCCATTCGAGCACGATGCCGCACAGGCTCACACCGGCCGCGCCGCCGAGCATGCGCAGGAAGTTGATCACGCTCGAACCCTGCGGGATGTGGCTGCGCTCCAGGCCGCGCATGGCGCCGATGTTGAGCGAGGGCAGGATGAAGCCCAGGCCGATGCGCCCCAGGATGGCCCAGCTCACCAGCAGGGGGATGATCTGCGTGGGCTGGCGCAGGTCGATGGTCGCCATCAGCGCGAACGAGGCCGCCAGCAGCACCAGGCCCACGCTCACCAGCCGGTGTGTGGGCTGCCGATCGGCCAGGCGGCCCACGATGGCGATCGTGACCGCCAGCACCAGCCCGGCCGGCAGCAGGATGCTGCCCACGTAGGACGGCGACAGGCCCAGCCCCATCTGCATGTAGACCGGCAGCAGGTAGGTGGAGCCGAACAGCGCAATGCCATAGATGAAGGCCACGATGCTGCCCATGGTGAAACGCCGGTCGGCGAACATCGAGAGGTTCATCAGGGGGTCCACACCCTCGCCGGGCCGGTGGTGGCGGGCCTTGAGCGTGCGCCGCTGCAGCCACACGAAGAGCAGCAGCAGCGCCAGCGCGCCGCCCAGCAGGGCCAGGCCCTGGGCCGGGGTGTCGCCCTGCAGTTGCACCAGGCCGTTGAGCAGGCACAGCGTGCCCGCGGCGGCCAGCAGCAGGCCGCGCCAGTCCAGCCCCGCGCCTTGGGGGTTGGCTGCGACGCCGCCCGGCGAGGTGGTGGGCACGAATCGGCGCGCCAGCCAGAGCGAGGCCAGGCAGAACGGCACCACCATGAAGAAGATTGAGCGCCAGCCAAAGCCATCGACCAGCAGGCCGCCGATGCTGGGGCCGATGGCCGGGGCCAGCACCACGCCCATGCCGAAGATGCCGCTGGCACGGCCCTGCTCGTGCGGCTCGAAGGCTCGCAGGATGATGATGGCCGGGATGGGCTGCACCACCCCAGCGGCCAGGCCCTCGGCCACGCGCGCGGCCAGCACGAGCGGGAAGTGGTTGGCGAAACCGCCGGCCACGCCACCGGCCATCAGCAGCCACATGCAGCCCGCGTAGGTGCGCCGGTAGCCATGGCGCGCGAGCAGCCAGGGCGTGGTCAGCATGGACACGGTCATGGCCGCCATGAAGCCCGAGGTGACCCACTGCGCGCGTTCCTGGCCCAGCGTGAAGTGCTGGCTCATGTCGGGGATCGCCACGTTGATGATGGTCGAGGACATGATGGCCGCCATCGTGCCCACCATCACCGAGAGCAGCAGCAACCAGCGGTAGCGCGCGCCGTAGCGTTCGCGCAGCGCGGTGATGGAGTGGTCGGGGGGCGGTGTCATGGCGGGGAGGGTGGGAAGGCTGCAACGATAACCGCCCGCGCAATTCCCGGCACCGGGTGCGGCCTCAGTTTCGCCTAAGTTTGGCTTGGGGAGCGCTGGCAGAATGGCCGTGTGGGCCGTTCGGCCCCGGACTTCCGAAGGAATCCACCATGCGGCTGCTGCTGGTTGAAGACGACACGATGATCGGTGAGACCGTGCTCGATCTGCTGCGCGCCGAACACTACGCGGTGGACTGGGTGAAAGACGGCGAGCTGGCCGACACGGCGCTGCGCACGCAGGACTACGACCTGCTGCTGCTCGACCTGGGCCTGCCCCGGCGCGATGGCCTGTCGGTGCTGCGGGCGCTGCGCGCGCGCAGGAACCGCCTGCCGGTGCTGATCGCCACCGCGCGCGACTCGGTGCAGCAGCGCATCGAAGGCCTGGACGCCGGGGCCGACGACTACGTGCTCAAGCCCTACGACATGGACGAACTGCTCGCGCGCATCCGCGCCCTGCTGCGCCGCGCCGCCGGGCGCGCCGAGCCGGTGTACGAGCACCAGGGCGTGAGCATCGACCCGGCCACCCGCGAGGTCACGGTGAACGGCCAGCCGGTGGTGCTGTCGGCGCGCGAATGGGCGGTGCTCGAACCCCTGCTGGCGCGGCCCGGCCTGGTGCTCTCGCGGGCGCAGCTGGAGGAAAAGCTCTACGGCTGGAAAGACGAGGTCAGCTCCAACGCGGTGGAGGTCTACATCCACGGCCTGCGCAAGAAGCTCGGGGCCGAACTGATCCAGAACGTGCGCGGCGTGGGCTACATGGTGAAGAAGATATGAATCCCCCCTGCGCCGCTTCGCGGCTTCCCTCCGCTGGGGGGACGATGCCTGTGGCCCGGCGGAGCCGGTTCCACGGCATCCCTGGGCCAAGGCACGTCGCACCGGCGCTTGGGCGGGGAGTGCTGACGTGAAGCGTTACCTCTCATCCTTGCGCGCCCGGCTGCTGGTCTTCGTGCTGCTGGCCATCCTGGCCACGGCGCTGTTGCAGGCGGGGCTGGCCTGGCGGGCCGCGCGGGCCGAGGCCGACGAGATTTTTGACTACCACATGCAGCAGACCGCGCTGTCGCTGCGCGCCGGCCTGCCGCAGGGCCTCGTCACCGGCGTGATCCCCGTGCCCGCCGAGGGGCAGGACTTCGACTTCGTGCTGCAGATCTGGACGCTCGATGGCGAGCTGGTGTTCGAGTCGGCCGCGCGCGCCGAGCTGCCGCAGCGCGCGGTGTTGGGCTTCACCGATGTGCTGGCGCACGGCACGCGTTACCGCGTGTTTTCGGTGCAGGCGCGCAGCTTTGTGATCCAGGTGGCGCAGGACCTGGCGGTGCGCCAGCGCATGGCCGGTTCGCTCGCGCTGCGCACGGCGGTACCGATCCTGCTGCTGGCGCCGCTGCTCATGTTGCTGGTGGGCTGGGTGGTCAGCACCTCGCTGGCGCCGGTGGCGCGCGCGCGGCGCCAGGTGGCGCAGCGCCAGGCCGACGACCTGACCGAGCTCACCGAGACCGACCTGCCCGACGAGGTGCGCCCGCTGGTGCACGAGTTCAACGGCCTGTTGCGGCGCGTGGCGCAGGCCTTTGACGCGCAGCAGCGCTTCGTGGCCGACGCCGCGCACGAACTGCGCTCGCCGCTGGCCGCGCTCAAGCTGCAGGTGCAGGGCCTGCAAAGGGCGTCCGACGACCTCACCCGCGAGCGCGCGCTGGAGCGCCTGGGCTCGGGCATCGACCGCGCCACGCGGCTGATCGAGCAGTTGCTGGTGCTGGCGCGCCAGCAGGCCAGTGCGGCCTCGGGCGTGCGGCCCGAGCCGGTGGCGCTGGACGAGCTGGTGCGCCTGGCCGTGGCCGAGATGGCACCCGCGGCCCAGGTGCGCAGCATCGACCTCGGCCTGGCCCAGGCCGACGCCGCGCGGGTGAGCGGCCACGCCGAGGCGCTGCGCATCCTGGTGCGCAACCTGCTGGAGAACGCGGTCAAGTACACGCCGGCGGGCGGGCGGGTCGATGTGGCGCTGCGGGCCGGTGCCGGCACGCTGGAGCTCAGCGTGGAAGACAGCGGACCGGGCATTCCCGAGGCCGAACGCGAGCGTGTGCTGGACCGCTTCTACCGCGTGCCGGACGCGGCCTCCGCGGGCAGTGGCCTCGGTCTGGCCATCGTCAAGGCGGTGGCCGATCTGCACGGCGCCACGCTGCAGCTGGACACCTCGCCAGCGCTGGGTGGCCTGCGTGTGCGGGTGGTCTTCCACCCGGGCGCCATGGGGTGAGTGGGGCTTGGGGGCCGGCTTTTTGAGCTTCTTCTCTCCCTTCTTCTGACGGGTGTGTTCGTCGGTGCGCGTTCAGAAGGTGCAGTACCTCGCGCTGCGGCAGGCGCTGTCCGGCGGGGGCTCATACTGGGGCGGTCGGCGCTTTGCGCCGACTCCGCTGCGCCCACCAGCCTGGGGCCGGCGCGGCCAAACTCGCTGCGTTCGCTGCGCTCTCTCCGCTCAAACAATGGCCGCGAGCCAGAAACGAAGCGCGCACTTGCGCGCCCGGCCCAGGCTGGCGGTCACAGCCGCCCCAGAAATCGCCCCCACCGGACAGCGCCTGCCGCAGCAAGAAATGAAATGGCGCTCCACCGGTGGCGAACCCACACCTTTGTCGCCCAAGCGCTGTGGCCTGCCCGCGCACGTCTTGGCTTGCGAGGTGCTGCAAGCGAGATCTCCCGCTCACTGGCGTCGCATCGGGCAAGACCCTGCCAGCAGTGGTTCTTAAGCCCGGTCTAAGTGTCTGCTTCGACAGTGAAGCCATGTCCAACCCATGGTTTCACAAGGAGCACACATGAACACCCGAAACCTCACACCCGCCCGCCTCGTGCTGGCCCTGCTCACCGCTGGTGTGCTGGGCGGCGCCGGGGCCACCTATGTGGTCGGCGGCCTCGCGCGGGCCGAGGCGCCTGTCAGCGCGACGGTGGCCAGCAGCAGCGCCGCCCCGCCGGCCAGCCCGCAGGGCGCGCCCGATTTTTCAAAGATCACCGAGCGCTACGGACCGGCCGTGGTCAACATCAGCGTCAGCGGTGTGCGCCACGCGTCCGCCGAGGGCGAAGAGGCCGCTGCGGCGCGTGGCTTGCCGCCCGGCATCGACCCCAACGATCCGTTCTTTGAATTCTTCCGCCGTTTCCAGGGCCCAGGCGGTGGCATGCCCGACCAGCGCGACACCCCGGTGCGCGGTCAGGGCTCGGGCTTCATCATCAGCGCCGACGGCCTGATCCTCACCAACGCCCACGTGGTGCGCGACGCCAGCGAGGTGATCGTCAAGCTCACCGACCGGCGTGAGTTCAAGGCCAAGGTGCTGGGCTCGGACCCGAAGACCGACGTGGCCGTGTTGAGGATCGACGCCAAGGACCTGCCCACCGTGCCGATGGGCAGCACGCGCGACCTCAAGGTGGGCGAGTGGGTGCTGGCCATCGGCTCGCCCTTTGGCTTCGAGAACAGCGTGACCGCGGGCGTGGTCAGCGCCAAGGGCCGCTCGCTGCCCGACGACAGCTTCGTGCCCTTCATCCAGACCGACGTGGCGGTGAACCCCGGCAACTCGGGCGGGCCGCTGTTCAACAGCCGCGGTGAGGTGGTGGGCATCAACTCGCAGATCTACAGCCAGTCCGGCGGTTACCAGGGCCTGTCGTTCGCCATTCCCATCGAGCTGGTCACGCAGGTCAAGGACCAGATCGTGGCCACCGGTAAGGCCAGCCACGCGCGTCTGGGCGTGACGGTGCAGGAGGTGAACCAGGCCCTGGCCGACTCCTTCAAGCTCGACCGGCCCGAAGGCGCGCTGGTCGCCAGCGTGGAGCCCGGTGGCCCGGCCGACAAGGCCGGCCTGAAGCCGGGCGACGTGATCCGCCAGGCGAACGGCCAGCGCATCGTGGCCTCGGGCGACCTGCCGGCGCTGATCGGCCAGTCCACCCCGGGCAGCCAGATGGCGCTGGAGGTCTGGCGCCAGGGCCAGCGCGAGACGCTCACCGCGAAGCTGGGCGACGCCAGCGACAAGAAGGCCCAGGTGGCGCAGGCCGGCGACGGCGTGGGCCAGGGCAAGCTCGGCCTGGCCCTGCGCCCGCTGCAGCCGCAGGAAAAACGCCAGTCCGGCGTGAGCGCGGGCCTGGTGGTGGAGGGCGTGGGCGGCCCCGCCGAACGTGCGGGGGTGATGCCGGGCGACCTGCTGATGGCCGTGAACGGCACGCCGGTGCAGAGCGTCGAGCAGGTGCGTGCGGTGGTGGCGAAGTCGCCGAAATCGGTGGCGCTGCTGATCCGGCGCGAGGGCGACACGATCTTCGTGCCGGTGCGGCTCGGCTGATGGCGGGCACTGGAAGTACAGGGGCGGGCCCGGTGCCTCGTGGCACCGGCCTGTCGGCCCACATCCTGCCGACCTCGGCCACCATGATCGGGGTCTGCCTGACCGCGCTCTACATCAGCCTGCTCAGCCCCTTCAGCGCCGGGCGGATGGTGGTGGACAAGCTGCTCGCGGTGGACGCGTTGGTGTTCCTCGTCAGCGCGGTGTTGTCGTTCCTGTCCATGCGCGTGCACGGGCGGGCGGCGCGTTTCGAGTCGCTGGCCGAAAACGTGTTCATCGGTGCGCTGGGCCTGCTCGCCCTGGGGGCGCTGGTGCTGGCGTTTGCCGTGAGCTGAAGGCGGATCACGGCGCCGGGTCTGGCGGCGTGGCCGGGCCGGTGGGGCGCTGGTCGAACGCCGCGAGGCAGGCGACGCAGATGCAGGCCTTGCCCCGCGCCTCGGTGGGCAGGCGGTCCAGCAGCTCGGCGCTGAAGCGCTGCGAGGTGCACCAGCACGGCGCCTGCGGCAGGCCGGTTTCCCGCTCGACCTCCATCGCGCAGCGGTTGTCGCCGCCGCACAGCGGGCAGCGGGTGGGGTCGGGGAGTCGGGCGTCGGTGGGCATGGGTGCGGGAAGGGAATGGGCCAGTTTAGCGAGGCTGTGCACGGGGCGGTATGGTATTTTCGAGCTCCCCGAAACCCGTCCGCCACCGCTGCCCGCCGGGCGCCTGCCGCCTCCCCCTGGAATGTTCATGCGCCCCATCTGTCCGCCGCACCGGTCCGCGCGCTCCGCCCGCCGGGGCCCGGCAGGGTGGGGTCTGTTGGGCCTTTGGTTCTGGCTGTGGAGTGTGCCCGCCCTGGGCCTGGCGGCCGACGCTCCCGCGCGCACCGTGCCCGACACCCTCGCCCAGCGCGCCATGGCCTGCACCCTGTGCCACGGCAAGGAAGGCCGCGCCACCAACGCCGGCTACTTCCCGCGCATCGCGGGCAAGCCAGCGGGTTACCTCTACAACCAGCTCACCCACTTCCGCGACGGCCGACGCCAGAACCCCGGCATGGCCACGCTGCTCGACAACCTGTCCGACAGCTACCTGCGCGAGATCGCCGACCACTTCGCGGGCCTCGATCTGCCGTACCCGCCGCCACAGACGGTCAACGCGCCCCGCGATCAGCTCGCGCGCGGCGAGGCGCTGATCCGGCGCGGCGACCCGGCGCGCCAACTGCCCGCCTGTGCGGACTGCCACGGCCAGGCGCTCACCGGAAGGCAACCCGCCATCCCCGGCCTGCTCGGCCTGCCGCGCGACTACCTGATCGGGCAACTCGGCGCCTGGCAAACCGGCCTGCGCCATGCGCACGCGCCCGACTGCATGGCGCAGATCGCCAAGGGCCTGACGCCCGACGACGTGGGCGCGCTCGCCACCTGGCTCTCGGCCCAGCCGCTGCCCGCCGACACGCATGCCGTCGCGCCGTCGGCCCAGCCGCTGCCGATGCGTTGCGGGAGCGTGGCGCGATGAGCTCGCCCCGCAGTCCGCAGGGCGGAGGTCCGCCCATGAACGCCGCGAACCCTGCCGTGGTGCGCCGCCTGCTCGCCGTCGCGCTGGGCGCGGCACTGCTGCTGTTGGTCGCGCTCGCGGTGCTGATCGCGCGGCAGCTCGGCGCCGAGGGGCTGCCACCGCTGACCGCAGCGCCCGCGCCCGCCGACCCGGCGCTGGTCGCGCGCGGCGCCTACCTGGCGCGCGCCGGCAACTGCGCCGCCTGCCACACCACGCGCGGCGGCCCGCCCTACGCGGGCGGGCGCGGCATCGAGACACCCTTTGGCACCGTGTTCGCCGGCAACCTCACGCCCGACCCCGAGCATGGCCTGGGCCGCTGGAGCGCCGAGGCCTTCTGGCGCGCCCTGCACCATGGCCAGTCGCGCGACGGCCGGTTGCTCTACCCCGCGTTTCCCTACACCAGCTTCACCCAGATCAGCCGCGAAGACAGCGATGCGCTGCACGCCTTCCTGCGCAGCCTGCCGCCGGTGGCGCAGCCCAATCGGCCCCATGCGCTGCGCTTTCCCTACCGCACCCGGGCCGCGCTGGCGGTCTGGCGCGCGCTGTATTTCGAACCAGGCGGTTTCCAGCCCGACCCTGCGCAGCCGGCCGACTGGAACCGCGGCGCCTACCTGGTGCGCGGGCTGGCCCACTGCGCGGCCTGCCACGCCCCGCGCGATGCGCTCGGCGGCGTGGCGGCGGGGCGCGAGTTCGACGGCGGGCTCATGGCCGGGCAGGGCTGGTACGCGCCGTCGCTGCGCAACCGCTTCGAAGCGGGCCTGGCCGACTGGGCGGCGCAGGACATCGTGGACCTGCTCAAGACCGGCGTGGCGCACGGCGGCACCGGCGCGGCCAAGGGCGCGGCCATGGGGCCGATGGCCGAGGTGGTGTTCCACAGCACCCAGCACCTGAGCGACGCCGACCTGCGCGCCATGGCCCGCTACCTGCGCAGCCTGGGCCTCGACGCTGGGGCACCGCCACCGGCCGCGCCGCGCGCCGCCTCGGCGCAGCTGGCGCTCGGCCAGCGGGTCTACGAGGCGCAATGCACCGACTGCCATGGCGCCCAGGGCGAAGGCGCGCGCCAGGCCTACCCGCCGCTGGCCGGCAACCGCGCGCTCACCCTGGCCTCAGCGGTCAACCCGGTGCAGGCCGTTCTCAACGGCGGCTTCGCCCCCGCCACCGCCGGCAACCCCCGGCCCTACGGCATGCCGCCCTACCGCACCCTGCTCAGCGACGCCGAGATCGCCGCCGTGATCACCTACGCGCGCCAGAGCTGGGGCAACCAGGCCGCGGCGGTGTCGCCGCTGGAGGTGCAGCGGCTGCGCTGAAAGGCTTGCGCGCTAAGCGGCGTGCCCGCCGGCGATCCACTCGGCCCAGAAGTCGATGCAGGCCTTGATCTTCGGCAGCCGCTGGCGCGCGCTGGCGATGACGGCGTAGACCGGCACCGGCTGGGGGTCGATGCAATCGGCCAGCACCGGCACCAGCCGCCCCTGCCGCACCAGCGGGTCGGCGGCCACCGTGGCGAGCCGGCCGATGCCCAGGCCCTCCAGCACCATGTTGGCCGCCAGGCCGGTGTCGTTGGCGCGCCAGTAGCCTTCGGCCGTCAGCCGCACCGGGGCCCCGTCCACGATGAACGGCCAGTGGTTGAGGTGGGGAGCGGCGCTGTTGACGATGAGCCGGTGCTCGCGCAGCTCGTCGGGGTGCCGGGGCAGGCCGGCCCGGGCGGCATAGTCCGGCGCCGCGTACAGCGCACGGCCCAGCAGCCCGATCTGCCGCGCCACCAGGGTCTCGGGCAGCGAGGTGCTGGTGCGGATGGCGATGTCGATGCCGTCGCGCGCCAGATCGGCCATCCGGTCGCTCACCTCCAGCTCCAGGCGCAGCTGCGGGTGTCGCTCGTTCAGGGCCTGCAGGCTGGGCAGCAGCAGGTACTGCGCCATCACGGAGCTGACCGCCACGCGCACCAGGCCGCGCGCTTCGCCGGCCTGGGTGGCGAACTCGCTCTCCAGCTGTTCCAGCGTGCCGGTGATGCGGTGGCAATAGTCCAGAAAGGTCTCGCCCTCGGCGGTGAGCGCGAGCCCGTGGGTGGAGCGGTGGATCAGGCGCGCCGCGCAGGTCTTTTCGATGCGGGTGAGCGCGCGGGAAATCTGGCTCACCGGCACATCGCGTTCGCGCGCCACGGCCGACAGATTGCGCAGCGCCGCGACGCGGGCGAACAGCTGGAGGTCGTCGAAGGCCAGATCGTTCATGACCGCGATGGTAGGCCAGGTGGTTTTGCGCCGGGCGCAAAACGCTTTTGAACCGCATGCCGTTTCCCCGACACCCGGCCTTGCCTAGAGTTCAGGCACCCCTTCAAAGGAGCTTCACCATGAACACCGAGCACCTCCACCAGACCCTTTCCCCCCAGGCCTACGCGGCCCTGCTCGACGGCCTGCAGGCCCAGGCCGAGCGCCAGCGCCGGGCCGAGCAGCGCGCCTTTGGCACGGGCGGGTGGCGCCGCATCTGGCGGGCCGCCCTGCGGGCACAGACGCCGACCGCGCCGTTCAGCGCCTGCGCCGCCGCTCGGAAGGCCTGAGCATGCCCACCTTGCTCCTCAAGATCGCCCCGCTGCAGAACCCCGAGCGCTACCAGGCCCTGGCCGCCGCGCTGACCGCCATCACCGCCGACACCCTGGGCAAACGGCCCGAAGTCACGGCGGTGGTGATCGATGACCTGCCGCTGGCACGCTGGGCCGTGGGTGGGCGCACGGTGCAGGGAGCCACGGCGCTGCTGGAGATCAGCGTCACAGCGGGCACCAATACCGAGGCGCAGAAAGCGCGCTTCATCGGGGCCGCGTTCAACGAACTGCGGCGCCAGCTCGCCCCCGATGGCGCGCTCGAAGAGGCCAGCTACGTGATCGTGCGCGAGCTGCCGGCCAGCGACTGGGGCTATGGCGGGCAGACCCAGGCGGCGCGTCGCGCGGGTCCGGTGGCCAGCGCAACGGGTGGGTAGGCCCAGAGGCCCAGAGGCCCGGGCTGCTCGGTCAGGCGTTCGCCAGGCTCACCACATGGGCTGTGCGCGGGTCGGTGCGGCCGGCCTGCAGCTCGGCGATCACCTCGCTGGCGGCGGCGAACCCCTGGCCGTGCCGGATCTGCATCCACGGTTGGTGCGGGTCGCTGATCGTGCGCAGGAACCGCGTCTGCGCGGCCCGCAGGCGCTGCTCGAACCCCTCGGCGCCCCAGTCGGCCCGGCGCTTCTGGATCTGCGTCGGGGCGAAGAAGAACGTGGGGCGGGGATCCGGCCAGCGCACCCCCGTGGCCTCGCCGCTGGGGTTCGCCGAGCCGACCACGCAGTCGTACACCAGCGCCGGCCCGAAGTGCTCGCGCACCTGCGCGCGCACATCCGGGCTGCCGGCGAAATCGAGGTAGAGCGTGGGCGTGGTGGCCGGCAGGCTGGCCAGCCCGTCGTAGCCGAGCACGCGGTCGTAGCAGCCGAGCGAGCGCAGAAAGTCCTGGTGGCGCGGCGAGGTCAGGGCGATGCGCGTGATGCCCGGGTGCGCGCCCAGGCAATGGGCGGTGCCATAGGCCGTCTTGCTCGACGCGCTGGAAATGACCACCTGCTGCGCGCCGAAAAACGCCTGATCGGCCAGGAAATCCGCGCAGACAAAGGACGTGGTGAACAAGGGGCGCACCACCAGCAGCGGGTGCTCCAGCCCGGGCTGGTGGGCCGGGTCGGCGCTGCAGCGCTGGTAATGGTTGTACACCGGCGCCAGGAGCTGGCGGTGCTCGGCAGCGTCGGAAAAGCCGTGCGGTTTCACCCGGGTGGCCCGCACCTTGAGGTGGCTGGCGATGGGGAAGAACCCATAGAAGCGTTCACCCACCGCGATGCCCTCGGCGCTGGACAGCACGACATCGCCAAACCCCCACACCGGTATCTGCCCCCAGCCGGCCTCGCCGGTGGGAAACAGGTCCCAGTAGTGCATGCTGTCGCCGAACGCGGCGTAGGTGAGGTTGTTGGTGGTGAGCGCGAAGCAGTCCAGCCGGAAGACGACTTCGCCGGCCTGCAGCGGAAGGGGCATGGACACGGTGTCCAGGCGGGAGGTGGCGACCGCGTCCTTGCGCGTGCGCAGGCTCGTGACCGAGAGGGCATCGCGCATGGCGCGTCTCCTGGGAATGGGGTGGAAGGGCGAGTCTCCCCGCGACGGGCGGGCGGCGCTGAAACCTGGGTGACAGCGGCGGGCCGTCGGCCCCTGCGACGGCGCGGCTGGAGCGCCGGGAGAGGCTCAGTCGGCCGGCGTGAAATGCGCCACCAGCGCCTCGCCCCATTCCCAGGGCCCGGTGATCGTCAGCGTCACCGTGGTCCAGCCGCCATCGGTCTGCGCCTGCTGGTCGGCGTCCCAGGTGCCGCCCTCGTCCAGCGGGCCACGCAGGCCGGGGCTGTGGCGCTCGGCCCAGTCCAGCACGGTCCGCACCTCGGCCATCACCGCGGGCAGCTCAGCCGCGCGCACGCTGGCCATGGCGTCCCAGGTGCCAGTGCCTTCGCCATCGTCGCTGGCGTCGAAGATCAGGTATTGAAGCGTCATGCCGCGATTGTCTTCGTGGCTTCTCTGCGCCATGCAAAACGGCGCCCGAAGGTGCCGTTTGAACGAAGGGTTGGCTCGGGGAGAGCCCTCACCCCCAGCCCTCTCCCAGAGGGAGAGGGGGCAAGAGGGGACGCCTCTCCCGGAATGTGCATGCGGGATCAGGCCGCCTTCACTTTCAAGCGCCAGGCATGCAGCAGCGGCTCGGTGTAGCCGCTCGGCTGGGCCAGGCCCTTGAACACCAGGTCGCAGGCGGCCTGGTAGGCCATGCTGGTGCTGAAGTTGCCGGCCATCTTCTTGTAGAACGGGTCGCTGGCGTTCTGCTGGTCCACCACGGCGGCCATGCGCTCGAAGGTTTCCTTCACTTGGGGCAAGGTCACCACGCCATGTTTGAGCCAGTTGGCCATGTGCTGGCTGGAAATGCGCAGCGTGGCGCGGTCTTCCATCAGGCCCACGTTGTGGATGTCGGGCACCTTGGAACAGCCCACGCCCTGGTCGACCCAGCGCACCACGTAGCCCAGGATGCCCTGGGCGTTGTTGTCCAGCTCCTGCTGCTTCTCGGCGGCGCTCCAGCTGGGGCTGGCGGCCACGGGGATGGTCAGCAGGCCGGTGAGCAGGTTGTCGCGCTCCTTGGTGGCGTCGATCTTCTCCAGCTCCTTCTGCACGTCGGACACCAGCACCTGGTGGTAGTGCAGGGCGTGCAGGGTGGCGCCGGTGGGGCTGGGCACCCAGGCGGTGTTGGCACCGGCCTTGGGGTGGGCGATCTTCTGCTCCATCATGGCCTTCATCAGGTCGGGCATGGCCCACATGCCTTTGCCGATCTGGGCCTTGCCGCGCAGGCCGCAGGCCAGGCCCACCAGCACGTTGTTGCGCTCGTAGGCCTGGATCCAGGCGCTGGTCTTCATGTCGCCCTTGCGCACCATGGGGCCGGCCAGCATGGCGCTGTGCATCTCGTCGCCGGTGCGGTCCAGGAAGCCGGTGTTGATGAAGGCCACGCGGCTGGCGGCGGCGGCGATGCAGGCTTTGAGGTTGACGCTGGTGCGGCGCTCTTCGTCCATGATGCCGAGCTTGACCGTGCTCTCTTTCAGACCCAGCACCTGCTCGACGCGGCCGAACAGCTCGTCGGCGAAGGCCACTTCCTTGGGACCGTGCATCTTGGGCTTGACGATGTAGACCGAGCCCTTGCGCGAGTTGCGGATCGGATCTTTCTTGGTGCGCTTGAGGTCGTGCATGGCGATGGTGGTGGTGACCATCGCGTCCAGGATGCCTTCGGGAATCTCTTGGCCTTCCGGTCCCCACAGCACGGCGGGGTTGGTCATGAGGTGGCCGACGTTGCGCACGAACATGAGCGAGCGGCCGTGCAGGCGCACACCCTTCTTGCCCGTGGGCGCGGTGTATTCGCGGTCGGCGTTCAGGCCGCGGGTCAGCGTCTTGCCGCCCTTTTCGAACGATTCGGTCAGCGTGCCCTGCAGGATGCCGAGCCAGTTGCGGTAGGCCAGCACCTTGTCTTGTGCGTCCACCGCGGCCACGGAGTCTTCCAGGTCGAGGATGGTGGAGAGCGCGGCTTCCACCACCAGGTCGCTCACGCCGGCGGCGTCGCTCGCGCCGATGGGCGTGGCGCGGTTGATCTGGATCTCCAGGTGCAGGCCGTTGTGCTTGAGCAGCACGGCGGTCGGGGCCTTGGCCTCGCCCTGGTAGCCGATGAACTGGCTCTTGTCGGTCAGTTTGCTGGTGCCGCCTTCGGCCAGGCCGACCACGAGTTCACCGTCCTTGTTGACCTTGTAACCGGTGGAGCCGACGTGCGAACCCTTCTTCAGCGGGGCGCAGCGGTCGAGCACGTGGCGCGCGTATTCGATGACCTTGGCGCCGCGCTTGGGGTTGTAGCCACCCTTCTTGCCGACTTTCTCGCAGCCCTTGTCTTCGCTCAGCACGTCGGTGCCGTAGAGCGCGTCGTACAGGCTGCCCCAGCGGGCGTTGGCGGCGTTGAGCGCGTAGCGCGCGTTCAGGATCGGCACCACCAGCTGGGGCCCGGCCTGAACGGCCAGCTCGTCGTCCACGTGGCGGGTCGTGGCCTTGACCTTTTTGGGCTCGGGCACCAGGTAGCCGATGGATTCGAGGAACTGGCGGTAGGCCGCCATGTCGGTGATGGGGCCGGGGTGGGCGCTGTGCCAGGTGTCCAGTTCGGTCTGCAGGCGGTCGCGTTCGGCCAGCAGGGCGGCGTTCTTCGGGGCCAGGTCGGCCACGATGGCGTCAAAGCCTTTCCAGAAAGTGGCGCTGGCCACGCCGGTGCCGGGCAGCACGCTGTTGTTGATGAACTCGTAGAGCTCGGTGGCGACCTGCAGGCCGTGGACGGGGGTGCGCGGGGTGGATGCGGACATGGCGGACCTCGAAAAAAGGAAGAACAGGAAACGGGAGAAGGGCAAGGGCTTCCAACCGGGCCGGCGGCGTCTGGCGCGGGCGGGCCAGCGCGGGGCGCACCGACCGTGGGCCACGACAGCATGTTATTTGATACCTGGTTCGGTATTAAACAACTCGATGCCGAAGAATAAGTGACATTTATGGTGGTAATGGTGGTGTCGGCTGATTTCAGACCTGCCCGCTCAGACGGCGGGCGGCGGCCAGCACCGGCTTGACGTGCCGCTCTTCAAAACGGTGGGCCGGCATGGTCAGCGTCAGGGCGGCGGCGATGCGGCCGTCGGCGTGGAACACCGGCGCGGAGATGCCCGCCACCTCGGCCAGGCGGTCCCCTTCGGCGATCCAGTAGCCCTGTTCGCGGATGGTCGCGCTGATGCGTTTTTCGCCCTGCGTCGGGCGGTGGCTGTCGTCGCCCGCGCCGAAGGCCGTGAGCACGCGCCCGCCGCTGCCCCGGTTCAGCGGCAGCACCTCGCCGGCCCGGATGTGGTCGCGCACGGGCTGCGGCGAATCCACCCGGTACAGGCACAGCCGGGTCTGGTTCGGGGCCTGGCCTTGCCGCACGTGGTAGGCCGCGCTTTCGCCGGTCTGGCGCACCAGCTCGCGCAACACCGGCAGCACGATGCGGTCGAGCGAAAACGAGGCGGCGTAGATGCCGTGCAGCCGTGCTACCTCGCCGCCGAGCGCGTAGCGGCCGTCGTCGAGCCGCTGCAGCAGCCGTGCGTGCTCCAGCGAGGCCAGCAGCCGCAGCGCCGTGCTTTTGTAGAGTCGCGTGCGCTCGGCCAGCTCGGCCAGCGTCAGCGCGGTGTCGCCAGCGCGGAACGCGCCCAGCAGCGAAAGCGCACGATCGACCGCCGCGGCGCCACCGGGGGCGGCGTTGTCGTCGGCCATGGAATGGGTCTGGGCTTTGCGGGGCATGGGGCTGGATTGACACGGGGGCAAGGCTCTGCCATGATTTCTTTAGAAAGAATACTGTTCTAACTAACAGAACGCAAGCCCATTCATGAATTTTTCCAAACACGGCCCCGCTGGGCCCCAGGTGCTGATCAGCGAGGTCGGCCCACGCGACGGTCTGCAGTCGGTGCGCGCCACCATGGCCACGGTCGACAAATGCCGCTGGATCGACGCGCTGGCCGCCGCCGGTCTGCGCGAGATCGAGGTGGGCTCTTTTGTTCCGGCCAAGCTGCTGCCCCAGATGGCCGACGTGGCCGAGGTGGTGCGCCACGCGCTCACCCTCACGGCCCGGTACCCCGGCCTTACCGTGATGGCCCTGGTGCCCAACCGGCGCGGTGCCGAGGCGGCGCTGGCCGCGGGCGTGCACAAGCTCACTCTGCCGGTGTCGGCCAGCGAGGCGCATTCGCTGGCCAATGTGCGCAAGACGCGCGAACAGATGCTGGACGAGCTGCGCGAGGTGCTCGCGCTGCGGCGCGAGCGCGCGCCCGGCGTGTTGGTCGAGGTGGGGCTGTCCACCGCGTTCGGCTGCACGCTGCAGGGCGTGGTGGACGAAGACGACGTGATCCGCCTGGCGGTGGCCTGCGCGCAGGCGGGTGTGGACGAGGTTGGCCTGTCCGACACCACCGGCATGGCCCACCCGGCCCAGGTGCGCCGCCTGTTCACCCGACTGCGCGCCGAGCTGGGCGGGCACGCCGGCGCGGCCCACATGCACAACACCCGTGGCCTGGGCCTGGCCAACTGCCTGGCCGCGTTCGACGTGGGCGTGCGCACGTTTGACGCCTCGCTCGGCGGCCTGGGCGGTTGCCCGTATGCGCCCGGCGCCTCGGGCAACGTGGTCACCGAAGACCTGGTGTTCATGTTCGAGGCCATGGGCCTGCGCACCGGCGTCGATCTGGAAAAGCTCATCGCCGCGCGCGCGCCGCTGCAGGCCGGCCTGCCCGGCGAGCCGGTCTACGGCATGATCCCCGAGGCCGGCCTGCCCAAGGGCTGGCACGTCGCCTGAAGCTTTCTGATTCAACCCCATGCAAGACAACACCGCCACCACCGAGTTGCCCCGCCACCTCCCCTACGAAGGCATCCGCGTCGTTGAATTCACCCACATGGTGATGGGCCCCACCTGCGGCATGGTGCTGGCCGACCTGGGTGCCGAAGTCATCAAGGTGGAGCCGCCCGCGGGCGACAACACGCGCCGCCTGCTCGGCTCGGGCGCGGGCTTCTACCCGCTGTTCAACCGCAACAAGAAGAGCCTGGTGCTCGACCTGCAGTCGCCCGAGGGCAGGGAAGCCGCGCTCAGGCTCATCGCCACCGCCGACGTGGTGAGCGAGAACTTCAAGCCCGGCACCATGAAGAAGCTCGGGCTCGACCACGAGAGCCTGAAGGCGCTCAACCCGCGCCTCATCTATGTGAGCCACAAAGGCTTCCTGCCCGGCCCCTACGACCACCGCACCGCGCTCGACGAGGTGGTGCAGATGATGGGCGGCCTGGCCTACATGACCGGGCGCCCCGGCGACCCGCTGCGCGCGGGCTCCAGCGTGAACGACATCATGGGCGGCCTGTTCGGCGCCATCGGCGTCATGGCCGCGCTCAGCGCGCGCGAGAAGACCGGTCGGGGCTGCGAGGTGCAGAGCGCGCTGTTCGAGAACAACGTGTTCCTGGTGGCGCAGCACATGATGCAGTACGCCGTGACCGGCCAGCCCGCCGCGCCCATGCCCGAGCGCATCTCGTCCTGGGGCATCTACGACGTGTTCAAGGTGCAGGGCGGCGAGCAGATCTTCCTGGCGGTGGTGAGCGACACGCAGTGGGCCATCTTCTGCGACGCCTTCGGCTACGCCGACCTGCGCGACGACCCGCGCCTGCAGACCAACAACCACCGCGTGCGCGAGCGCGACTGGCTGATTCCGCTGCTGCGCGAGCGCCTGGGTGCGCGGGCCGCGAGCGAGCTGGCCGAGGTGTTCGAGGCCCATGGCCTGCCGTTCGCCCCCATCACACGGCCGCACGACCTGCTGGACGACCCCCACCTCAAGGCCACCGGCGGCCTGGCGCCCATCACCTTGACCGACGGCGCGGCCGCGGGCCGGCAGGCGCAGACGGTGCTGCTGCCGTTCACGCTCGACGGCGAGCGCCCCGGCGTGCGCATGAGCCCACCCCGGCTGGGCGAGCACAACGAGGAACTGCTGCGGGCGCTGGGCTACGACACGCAGGCCATAGACCGTCTCAGCGGGCGCTGACGGGACGACCCGCCGGGCATAAACTGCGCGCTGGCGGGTGATCCGTGTGGACGCCCTGTGTGGTCTTTGTGACTTTGCATCTTTTCAAGGAGGTTGGTATGACGGACTCTCAATCGCTGCGCTGGACCGCGGCACTGCTGGTGTCTCTGACGGTGGCCGCTTGCGGCGGGAATGACGACGGCTACGGCGCGGTTGCGGTGAGCACGTCCACGAACCGGGTGGCCATTTCCGCCGGGGAACTGACCCAGTCGGTCGCCAACGACGAGGCGCGCGACGAGTGCGACGCGAACGACTGCACGGTGGTGCTGCAGTTCGAGGACTGTGGGGCCGCGTCCGCCGGCACCATCGGCCAGACCCTGGTGATCGCGGCGGCGGCCGGCGGCTCGGCGTTCGACGCCCAGACGGCGGCCAACAACGCGTGCACCGCCCAGGGTGCGGTGGGTTGTGGCGAGATCCCCAATCTGCCGGCGCAGTGCAACTGAACGGTTGAGCGGATACGGCGGCGTGGCCGCCAATGTTGCGAATTTGGTAAAAAATGAACCCGAGGTGGCCGTTGATTACCCCGCTTTGATGCGGTAATCTGGCCCCCCATGGACAAGCTCAAGCAGCTCGAAACCTTTGTGGCCGTGGCCACGCGCGGCAGCCTCACCGCCGCGGCCAAGGCCGAGGGGGTGGCGCCGGCCATCATCGGCCGCCGGCTTGACGGGCTGGAGTCCCGTCTTGGCGTCAAGCTCATGGTGCGCACCACGCGCCGCATCACGCTCACGCACGAAGGCAGTGCCTTTCTGGAAGACTGCCAGCGCCTGCTGACCGACCTGGCCAATGCCGAAGCCAGTGTCAGCGCCGGCGGCGTCAAGGCCAGTGGGCATTTGCGCCTCACCGCGCCGGCCGGCTTTGGCCGCCGCCACGTGGCGCCGCTGGTGCCCCGCTTTCGAGAGCTGCACCCCGAGGTGACGATCTCGCTCAACCTGAGCGACCGCGTGGTGGACGTGGCCGGCGAGGCCTACGACTGCGCGGTGCGCGTGGGCGATCTGGCCGACTCTTCCCTGGTGAGCGTGCGCCTGGCCGACAACCGCCGCCTGTGCGTGGCCACGCCGAGATACCTGCAGCAGCACGGCCGCCCCGCGAACCCGGCCGATCTGGTGCGCTTTGACTGCCTCACGCTGTCCTCCGACGCGTCCCAGACGCGGGGCTGGGCGTTTTCCGTGCCGGCGGCCGGCGGCGAGGGCGCCGAGATCGTGCACCTGCGCCCGGGCGGCCCGCTCGATTGTTCGGACGGGCAGGTGCTGCACGAGTGGTGTCTGGCGGGCTACGGCATCGCCTGGCGCAGCGCCTGGGAGGTCGAGGCCGACATCGCGGCCGGGCGGCTGCAGAGCGTGCTCGACGAATTCGCCGCCCCGCCCAATGGCATCTTTGCCCTGTTTCCACAGCGCAAACACCTGGCGTTGCGCGTGCGGCTGTGGATCGACTTCCTCAAGCACCACTACAGCCAGCCCGATTTCTGGTCGGCAGGACGGGCCTGAATTGGCGCTACAGTGATGCCCGGGCGCAAGCCCTCCGCGATGTGCGGAATCTGTTGAAAACCACCCACCAATGGAAAGAGGGAGCGATATGCGGCGATGGATTCAAGGTCTGGGGATGGCGCTGGTGCTGTTGCTGGCCGGCTGCGGCGGCGGCGATGGCGCATCGGTCGCCGAAACGCAATGTGGCAGCCTGGGCCTGTCGCCCAAGGTCCTCAATGGCACCAACTGCGCCACGCCCGAGCTCTCGCCCGTGGTGCTGCTGTATGTGGTGAATTCCGCGGGTGCGGTGTCCGCCTGCTCCGGCACCATGATCAGCAGCGACAAGATCCTCACCGCCGCCCACTGCGTACGCGGCAGCGTGCGCCGGGTGGTGACGCCGGTCTGGCGCGCCGACGGCAGCGCGGGCGAGATGAACGCCAGCCGCTGGGTGGCCCACCCGGGGTTCCAGTGGACGGCAGAGGGGTTTGTGAACGACGTGGCGGTGATCTTCCTGCCCGCGGCGCTGCCCAACCCCACCATGCCGCTGCTGGTGAGCCAGCCGGCTGCGGTGGGGCAGTCGGTGTTCGTGGCGGGCTGGGGTGGTCCCGGGTTCCAGCTGGCCGTCGGCACGGTCACCCTTGAAATGGTCAAGACGGCGCAGCTGGGACACCATTACACGGGCGGCGCTGGCAGCAACACCTGCGGCGGCGATTCCGGTGGCCCCATGTACCGCCAGACCGGTGCGGGCAATGGCCTGATCGGCATCACCTCGTTTGGCACGGCCACCAGTTGTGGCGCCGACGATTATTCGTACTACACCAACCTGCAGAGCCCGGCGGTGCAGAGCTTCATCCGGGCCCAGGTGCCTGAGGCGGCCACGATCTAAACAGGGGTTGACGGGGTTCCGATGAGTGGGCCGTACAGCCCGCTGCGCCGGCTCTCCAGATAGCTGTGCCCGCGAGCTGCGGCCAAAGCGCTCGGGTCCAGCGTCACCCACAACAGTTCCTCGCCGCGCCCGGCGCGCGCCAGCACCGCGCCCGTGGCGTCGGCCACGGTGCTCAGGCCACCATAGGCGGTGCCGTTTTCCTGGCCACAGGCGTTGGCGTAGGCCACGAACACCCGGTTTTCGCAGGCCCGCGCGGGCACCAGCAGCTGGGGTACCTCGTCGAACGCCGCCATGTTGGCCGTGGGCACCAGCACCGCGTCCACCCCTTGCAGCGCCAGCAGGCGCACGGTCTCGGGAAACTCCACGTCGTAGCAGATCAGCAGGCCCAGGCGCCAGCCGCGCCATACGAACACCTGCGAGGCCGTCTCGCCCGCGCTGAACTGCGCGCGGTCCATGGCGCCGTAGAGGTGGGTCTTGCGGTAGCGGGCCTGCGACCGGCCGTCGGGGCCGATGGCCTGCACGGCGTTGAAGGGTGGGCCCAGCGGGTTGTGTTCGGGGTAGCCGTAGACGATGCCGAGGCCGTGGCGCTGCGCGATGACGGCCACGGCCTGCGCCAGCGCGCCGTCGGCCGGCTCGGCCAGATCCCGCACGCGCTCGGCGCCGATGGCGTAACCGGTGAGACCCATCTCGGGACACAGCAGCAGCTGCGCGCCCTGCGCGCGGGCCCGGGCGGCCGCGTCGTCGAGCCGCTGCAGCGCCTCGGCTGGGGTGGCGGCGTAAGGGGTTTGCCAGAGGGCGAGGGTGAGCGGTTCGGTGTTCATGGAGGTGCGCGGCGGGGGTGTTTCATCTACTCGGGCAAGGCCATCGGGCCGATCTGCGCGAACACATCGCCCGGCCCCGGGTTCGCGGCGTGGCACCGTCCGCCCAGGTGGCGCACGATGCCCCAGACCGCGTTCAGCGAGGTCTGTACCGCGCCCTCGACCCAGGCCGGCGTCCAGGACACGTCGTCGCCGGCGATGAAGATGCCGCGCTCGGCTTCGGGAAAGGCGTCCTGCATGAAGTGGCTGTACATGCGGTGGTTGTAGCGGTAGTGGCCGGGCAGGGCGCCCTTGAAGGCGCCGAGGAAATGCGGGTCGGCTTCCCACGACACGCTGATCGGGTCGCCCACGATGTGGCTGGCGATGTCCACGTCGGGGTAGATCTTCTGCAGCGCCGAAAGTGCGAGCTGCACGCGCTTGTGCGTGTCGTGCGGCAGCATCTTGAGCGCGTCGCCCATCCAGGCGTAACTCAGGCAGATCACGCCCGGCTGGTCCGGCCCGTTGTCGAACAGGTAGGTGCCGCGCGTGAGGCGGTCGGTGAGCGTCATGCCCAGCGTGGGCCAGCCGTTGGCCTTCAGGTCGTTCCAGAACGGGCGGTCCACCATGACGAAGGTCTTGCTCGACTGCATGTAGCGCGTGCGGTCCAGCGCCATCCAGTGCTTCTGCGAAAACAGCGTCTCTTCCACCGCGATCTGCGTGGTCAGCAGCCAGCTCTGGCAGGTGGTGAGCGCGGCCGGGTAGTGGCGCGTGTTGCCCCAGGTGTCGGTCAGCGCGAGCTGGCCGTCGGGCGCGCGCGCGATGGCCGTCACGCCCGGGCGCGGCGCGCCGTGGTGCAGGCCGGCCAGCGTGGTGCCCGCCGGCCAGTGGCGCAGCTCGTGCGCGGCGGGCGCGTGGTGCCACAGGCCCACGGGCACCTGCTGGGCGCCGCCCACGATCAGGTGCTGGTTTTCGTCGCAGCCCGTGAGCACCACGCGCAGGATCTCCAGCATGGAGTTGGGGAAGTCCGAGTCCCAGCCGCCGGTGCCGAAGCCCACCTGGCCAAACACCTCGCGGTGGCGGAACGAGAGCGCGGCAAAGGCGGGGGACTGCGCCACGAAGTCGTAAAAGGTGCGGTCGTCCCACAGCGGCACCAGGCGGTCCCACAGGGCTTTGAGGCGCGGCACGTCGCGCTCGCGCAGCGCCTGCTGCAGGCCGCTGAAGCCGGCGCCGTCTTCCAGCGCGCTGGCCCAGGCTTCGGCCACCTCGGCAAACAGCGGCGGCAGATCGGCCAGGTCGCGCGCCCAGTGGGTCTGGCCTTCGAGGTCGATCACGGTGCAGCCCGCGGCGGGCGTGAGCGGGTTGGGGAAGGGCCGGGTCCGCAGGCCGAGCCGGTTCACGTAATGGAAAAACGCCGTGCTCGACGCCGGAAAGCGCATGCCGCCGAGCTCGGCCACCACGCCCTGGCCGCCCTCAAACGGCTGCGAGCGCAGCCGCCCGCCCATGCGCGAAGCCTCGTAGACCACCGGCTTCAAGCCCAGTTTCATCAGCTCGTAGGCCGCCACCATGCCGGCCATGCCCGCGCCCACGATGGCGACCTCGCTGCCCAGCCGCTCCGGCGGCAGCTCGCCCAGCCCCTGCGGGTGGGTGATCCAGTCGTCAAAGGCGAATGGGAAGTCCGGGCCGAAGATGGTGACGGGGGCGGTGGCGGGGCGGGTGGTGTTCATGGGGCGCAATCTGGAGAGGGGAGGTGCCGCGTTGATCCGGTTCAGGTGTGTGTGTGGCGACGGCCAGAAGGTCGGCGCGGGGGTTAGGTCAGGCTCATCATGAGCCAGCCCGCCGTGCCCCACATCATGAGCGCGACCAGGCCGTCGAGCGCGCGCCAGACCCGCAGCGAGTTGAGCCGGCGGCCGAGCCAGAACGCGGCCGCGCCCAGCGCGAAGAACCACACCACCGAGCCCGCCGCAGCGCCCAAGCCGAACACGGCGCTGCGCTGGCCATAGGCCAGGGAGGCCGAGCCGATCAACACGGCGGTGTCGAGCCAGGCGTGCGGGTTGAGCCAGGAAAAAGCCAGGGCCGACAGCACCGCCCGGCTGCGCGAGACCGGCTTCGCCACCGGGCCGGCGGCCTCAGTGGGCGCGTCGCCCATGGCGCCGGGCAGCTCGCCGGGGCGCAGAAAACGCTGGAACGCCTGCCAGCCGTACACCGAGAGGAACAGCATGCCGGCCCCCACCAGGGCGCCCTGCAGCTTGTCGGACAGGCCACCGAGCTGGGCCAGACCGAGCACCCCCAGCGAGATCAGCACCACGTCGGACAGCGCGCACACCGCCACGGTGAGCCACAGGTGCTGGCGCTGCAGGCCCATGCGCAGCACATGGGCGTTTTGCGGGCCGATCGCCATGATCAGCGACATGCTCAGCACCATGCCGGCGGTGAAGGCGGGCGAGAGAAAAGCGGGCAGGGGCGGCAGTGTGAAGGCCAGGGCGGACATGGTGGGTTCCTCGCAAGCGGGTTCGGTTCGGGCGTTGGCCCGGGTGTGTGACGCGAACCGAGTGTGCTTGAACCGCGCTTGAAGTTAATGGGTATTAACCAAAACTGAGTTTGGTTTAATTTTTATTAACTTAATGAGGTCAGCAGTACAGGGGAGAACCTCTCCGGAGCGCCGCACCCCAACCGAGAACGCGGCGGAACTGGCTTCGCCAGGCCGCACGCGTTGCCCCCTTTCAGGGGGTCGCGCGCAGCGCGGCGGGGGTGTTTCAAATCTGCTGGCGGGTCTGCGACGGTGTCTCGCCAAACAGGACCTTGTACTCCTGGGAGAAGTGGCCCATGTGCCAGAAGCCCCAGCGCGCGGCGGTGTCGGCGATGGTGGTCGCGGGCGGTCCTTCGCGCAGGGCGCGCCGCACCGCGTTGAGCCGCACGGTGCGCAGGTAGCTCGCCGGGCTCATGCCCAGCGCCTCCTGGAAACAGTTCTGCAGGGTCCGCCGCGTCACGTGCAGGCGGGTGCACAGCTCGGCCACGCTCAGCGGTTCGTCGGGCTGTTCGAACACCAGCTCCCGCACCCGGTGCACCAGCTCCTGGCGCCGCTGCTGCCGGGGGTTGACGGCCTCGCTCAGTGTCTGGGGCATCACGATGTCGCTGAGCACGGTCAGCAGGGCTTCGCGCAGCGTGCGGCGGCTGGCCGCGTGGAGCAGCACCTCGGGCTGGCTCTGCAGGCTGCGCAGCACCTCGCGCACCAGGCCCACCAGCCGGTAACGCTGCAGCGCCGTCAGCGCCTGCACCTGCGGCACACCGGCCCAGTCCTCGGGCCAGGGCCGGTGGTGCAGCGCCTGGGCGTGTTGCACCAGCTGTGCCTGGTCCAGCACCATGCCGTAGAGGCCGTGGCCGGCCGGCACCTGGAGGTCGAACGGGGTGTCGCCACAGGCCAGCATGAGCTGCAGGCCGCTGGTCGGGCGGCCCATGAAGCGCAGCCCGCCATCGGTCTCCGGCACGGCCAGGCCGATCCAGACGCCGCCGTGCCAGGGCCGGCAGCGCTGGTTGGTGGCGCAATTGGCCACCTCCTCGAACACCTGCAGGTCGTGGTCGACCAGCTCGCGCACCTCGCCGCTGAATGCGCCGGCGGACGTCTGCTCGTAGTGTTGCTCCCAGGCGTCCAGGTTGCGGGCGTGGATGTCCACATCCTGCGTGCGTTTGACGCGGAAGCAGGCGGCGGCGGTGTCGGACTGCACCAACATGGCGTGCTCCTTCGGACGGGGTTCTGGCCGGGCCTGAGTATCAAGTTTCATGCCACCGGGCGCTCTGCAGGAAAACCCGCCCCACGCTATCCCGAATCGGAAAAAATGCGGCCCGGGCCCCGACGCTTGCCCAAACGGGATACCACCGGGCGCACCGGATTGGACACACTGCGCCCCAGGCTGCCCGAGCCGTTTCGGGCGACTCTGGATGCGAGCAACAACATGTCAACCCCCCCCAAACAGGTATCGCGCGAGCTCAAGCCCGTGCTGGGCGTCTTCTCCCTCTGGGGCATCGCCGTCGGTCTGGTCATTTCCGGCGAATACTTCGGCTGGAGCTATGGCTGGGCCAGCGCGGGCACCCTGGGCTTTCTGCTGGCCACGGTGTTCGTGGCGCTGATGTACACCACCTTCATCTTCAGCTTCACCGAGCTGTCCACCGCCATCCCCCACGCCGGCGGTCCCTTCGCCTACGCCCGGCGCGCCTTCGGCCCCACCGGCGGTTTCATCGCGGGCTTCGCCACGCTGGTGGAGTTCGTCTTCGCGCCGCCGGCGATCTCGCTGGCCATCGGCGCCTACCTGGGGCTGCAGTTCCCCTCGCTCGACCCCAAGATGGCGGCGCTGGGCGCCTACGCCATCTTCATCACCCTCAACGCTCTGGGCGTGGGCATCGCCGCCATGTTCGAGCTGGTGGTGACCCTGCTGGCCGTGGCCGAGCTGCTGGTGTTCGCCGGCGTGGTCGCGCCCGGCTGGTCGCTGGCCAATTTCACCGCCAACGGCTGGGCCGGTTCCAGCGAATTCACCATGGGCACCTGGGCCGGCATCTTCGCCTCCATCCCCTTTGCCATCTGGTTCTTCCTGGCCATTGAAGGCGCCGCCATGGCCGCCGAAGAAGCCAAGGAACCGCGCCGCACCATCCCCGTGGCCTACATCACCGGCATCCTCACCCTGGTGGCGCTGGCCTTCCTGGTGATGGTCATGGCCGGTGGCGTGGGCGACTGGAAACAGCTCTCCAACATCAACGACCCGCTGCCCCAGGCCATGAAGATGGTGGTGGGTGAGTCCAGCACCTGGCTGCACATGCTGGTGTGGATCGGCCTGTTCGGCCTGGTGGCCTCGTTCCACGGCATCATCCTGGGCTACTCGCGCCAGATGTTCGCCCTGGCCCGCGCCGGCTACCTGCCCGCCTACTTCGCCAAGGTGCACCCGCGTTTCAAGACCCCGGTGCGCGCCCTGGTGGGCGGCGGCGTGATCGGCGTGATCGCCGTCTTCAGCGACGAATGGGTCAGCTTCGGCGGCCTGCCGCTCACCGCCAACATCGTGACCATGGCCGTGCTGGGCGCGCTGGTGATGTACATCATCTCCATGGCCGCGCTGTTCAAGCTGCGCGCCAGCGAACCGCTGCTGGAGCGTCCGTTCCGCGCACCGTTCTACCCGCTGTTTCCGGCGATTGCCCTGGTCTGTGGCCTGGTGTGCCTGCTCGCGGTGGTGTACTTCAACGCCATGCTCTCGGTGCTGTTCCTGGGCCTGATGGCACTGGCCTACGGCTACTTCCGGGTCACTTCCGCGCAGCGCGACGCCGCCCCGGTGGATGCCATGCTGGGCGTGGTGGAATGAAAGCTCCTTAGACTGAACACCCCCCGCCGCGCTGCGCGCGACCCCCTCCAGGGGGCGACACCAGTCGTCCGGCAGAGCCGGCCCGACGGTGTCTCCCGGCTGGACCACTTCGTGCGCCATGGGTCGCGCACGGCGTGGTGGAAGAACTGGGATCAGGTCGAACCTGCTGGCTGAAAGGATGCATCCGTGAGTCTGGGCACCACCCTCGGGCAGCGCGCCTACCGTTTCGAGAACCTGCGCGAGGTCATGGCCAAGGCCACGCCCCTGCGCTCGGGCGACTGCCTGGCCGGCCTGGCCGCCGCCACCGAGCAGGAGCGCGTGGCCGCGCGCTGGGTGCTGGCCGACGTGCCGCTGCGGCGCTTTCTGGACGAAGCACTCATCCCCTACGAAGACGACGAGGTCACCCGGCTCATCATCGACAGCCACGACGCCGCCGCCTTCGCCCCGGTGGCCTCGCTCACCGTGGGCGGTTTTCGCGACTGGCTGCTCGGCGTGCAGGCCACGCCCGAGGCGCTGTGCCGGCTCGCGCCCGGCCTCACGCCCGAGATGGTGGCCGCCGTGAGCAAGCTCATGCGCAACCAGGACCTGATGCTGGTGGCGCGCCGCTGCGAGGTGATCACCCGCTTTCGCAACACCCAGGGCCTGCGCGGCCACCTCTCGGTGCGGCTGCAGCCCAACCACCCCACCGACGACCCCGCCGGCATCGTCGCCAGCATGATCGACGGCCTGATGCACGGCGCGGGCGACGCGGTGGTCGGCATCAACCCGGTGTCCGACAGCGTGCCCGACCTGGTGCGGCTGAACCACCTGCTGGCCGAGGTGCTGGCGCGCGGCGCCATCCCCACCCAGACCTGCGTGCTTACCCACGTCACCAACACCATGCAGGCCATGCAGCTGGGCGCGCCGGTGGACCTGGTGTTCCAGTCCATCGCCGGCACCCAGGCCGCCAACCACTCCTTCGGCATCGACCTGGCCCTGCTCGACGAAGCCCACGCCATGGCCCAGGCGCTGGGCCGGGGCACGGTGGGCCACAACGTGATGTATTTCGAGACCGGCCAGGGCAGCGCCCTGTCGGCCAACGCCCACCACGGCGTGGACCAGCAGACCTGCGAGGCCCGCGCCTACGCCGTGGCGCGGCGCTACCAGCCGCTGCTGGTGAACACCGTGGTCGGCTTCATCGGCCCCGAGTACCTGTACGACGGCAAGCAGATCACCCGCGCCGGCCTGGAAGACCACTTCTGCGGCAAGCTGCTGGGCCTGCCCATGGGCTGCGACATCTGCTACACCAACCACGCCGAGGCCGACAGCGACGACATGGACAACCTCATGGTGCTGCTGGCCACCGCGGGGCTGAACTTCCTGATCGGCGTGCCCGGTGCCGACGACGTGATGCTGAACTACCAGAGCACCTCGTTCCACGACGCGCTGGTGCTGCGCGAGCTGCTGGGCCTCAAACGCGCGCCCGAGTTCGAGGCCTGGCTGCAGGGCGTGGGTGTGACCGGCGCGCAGGGCCAGCTGCTGCCCGCGCCGCGCCAGCCCGCCTTGCCCGCCACGCTGTGGGCGCTGCCAGAGACGCCATGACCCAACCCCCACCGCCCACGCTCCCCGTGCTCCCCGTGCTCCCCGATGCGCCCGGCCCGGACCCCTGGGCCCACCTGCGCCGCCACACGCCGGCGCGCATCGCGCTCGGCCGCAGCGGGGTCAGCCTGCCCACGCGCGAGGTGCTGGACTTCGCGCTCGCCCACGCCCAGGCGCGCGACGCGATCCACCTGCCACTGGACACCGAGGCGCTGCAGGACGGCCTGCGCTCGGCCGGCTGGCCGGCCCCGCTGGTGCTGCAGAGCCAGGCGCGCGACCGGCACGAATACCTCCTGCGGCCCGACCTGGGCCGGCGCCTGGACACCGACAGCGCCACCCGCCTGGCACAGAGCCGGGTCGACGCGGCGCCCGCCGGCGGCGCACCCGATCTGGTGCTGGTGCTGGGCGACGGCCTGTCGGCGCTGGGCATCCAGCAGCACGCCGTGCCCCTGCTCGGCGCCATCCGAGACGCGCTCGACCCGGCCCTGCGCCTGGGCCCGCTGGTGCTGGTGCGCCAGGCCCGTGTGGCGGTGGCCGACGAGGTGGGCCAGCTGCTGGGCGCGGCCATGGTGGCCATGATCGTGGGCGAACGCCCGGGCCTGAGCTCGCCCGACAGCGTGGGCATCTACCTCACCCACGCGCCCCGGCTGGGCTGCACCGACGCGCAACGCAACTGCATCTCCAACGTGCGGCCGGCCGGGCAGGACGTGGTCACCGCCGCGCGGCGCCTGGCCTGGCTGGTCGGCGAAGGCCGCCGTCTGGGCGTCACGGGCGTGGGGCTCAAGGACCACAGCGGCCTGCCCATGGTGAGCCCGGCGGCCATTGCTGGGGGTTGAGGGGCCTCTTCCGGGTTTTGCCGGATGCCGTGTGGGTGAACGGAAGGTCTCGTTCGTGGCACCTCGCGTGCCAAGGCGTGCGCGGACAGGCCGCAGCGCTTCAGTGAGGCGGTCGGCGCGATGCGCCGACTCCCCTGCGATGCTCGCGGCCGTGGCCCGTCGCACAACTCGCTGCGTTCGCTGCGCTCTCTCCGCTCAAACAAGTGCGACGAGTCAGACAACGAAGCGCGCTGCGCGCGCGGCCACGGCCACTGCGCTTCTCGGCGCCTCACAAGGCGCGCTGCGGCTTGCCCACGCACGCCTTGGCAGAAAAGGTGTGGGTTCTCCACCGGTAGAGAGCCACTTCATTTCTTGCTGCGGCAGGCGCTGTCCGGTGGGGGCGATTTCTGGGGCGGCTGTGACCGCCAGCCTGGGGCCGGGCGCGCAAGTGCGCGCTTCGTTTCTGACTCGCGGCCATTGTTTGAGCGGAGAGAGCGCAGCGAACGCAGCGAGTTTGGCCGCGCCGGCCCCAGGCTGGTGGGCGTAGCGGAGTCGGCGCAAAGCGCCGACCGTCCCAGTATGAGCCCCCGCCGGGCAGCGCCTGCCGCAGCGCGCGAGGTGCAACGAACGACACCGCCCGTTCAGCGACAGAGCATCTAGGCAGACGATGAAAAGGAGGGAGCGAGCAGCGCCCCTCGGCAGGCTACTGGCTGGCGAGGGAAAAGATACGGTCCATGAATACCCACTTTTCCCCTGCCGGCGTCCAGGGCGTGGGTGCCTGGTAGGTCCACATCAGCGTCTCCCAGCGCTGAATGTCCGGGTTGGCCAGCGAGGCCTCGGCCATGGCCTGCACGCTGTACACGGCGGGGTCCACCTCCATCACCATGAACAGGCGCGTGCCCAGGCGGTAGATCTCCATGTCCAGCACACCCTGCGCGCGCAGGTGGTCGCGCACCTCGGGCCAGATGCGTTCGTGGGCCTGTTCGTACTCGGCGATGCGTTGGGCGTCGTCCACCAGATCGAGTGCCAGGGCGTAGCGCATGCGGGCTCCTTCGGTGGCTTGCTCAGGACAGGGCGCGGTCCAGATGGGTGTAGCCCCCATCGACGAACAACCATTGCCCGGTGGTGTGGGACGAGGCGTCCGACAACAGGAACACGCAGGTGCGCGCGATCTCTTCCGAGGTGGTCATGCGCTGGCCGAGCGGGATCTTGCGCGTGATGCTGGCGAGCTTGTCTTCGGGGTTTTCGAAGCTCTCGATCCAGCGCGCGTACAGCGGTGTCATGACCTCGGCGGGCAGCACCGCGTTCACCCGCACGCCGTCGGCGAGCAGGGAGGCGGCCCACTCCCGGGTCAGGGACAGTTGCGCGCCCTTGGACGCGGTGTAGCCGCTGGTGTTGCCCTGGCCCGTGAGCGCGGTCTTGGACGACACGTTGACGATGGCGCCGCGCGTGGCCTTCAGGTGCGGCACGCAGTAATGCGCCATCACGTAGTAGTGGATCAGGTTGCGCTCCAGCGAACCGAGGAAGGCGTCGCGCCCGGCGTCCAGGCCCACGCTGTCGTTGACGCCTGCGTTGTTCACCAGGCCGTCGATGCGGCCGAACTCGCCCACCGTCTGCGCCACCGCGGCGGCGCAGGCGGCCTCGTCGGACAGCTCCAGCTGGATGAACCGGTGGCGCGCCCCCGTGGCCTGCAGCTGCTGCGTGAACGCCGCCGACATCGGGCTCTTGCCCAGGATCACGGGCACGGCGCCCTCCTGGGCCAGGGTGAGCGAGATGGCGGCGCCGATGCCGCTGGCGCCACCGGTGACGATGACCACTTTGTCTTTCAGATGCAGGTCCATGGAAACGTTTCTCTTTGGGGGTTGTCGGGGTCTTATGGAATGGCGGGCGGCGGCGGGCTCAGGTCGTAACAGCGCAGGGCGTTGCCGCTCCAGAACGCCTCTTGCTCCGCGGCATTCAGGCGCGAGCGCGCCCACTGCTCGGCCAGGCCGTGCACCACGTCGTACGAGGATGACAACTGGCACACCGGCCAGTCGGAGCCGAACATCAGGCGCTGCGGGCCGAACGCCTCCAGCGCCTGGTCGAAGCAGGCGAGGATGTTGCGGGTGTCTTGCAGCGTCAGGCCGTGGTTGTTCAGCCAGTCGGTTTCGGTCACCGCGCCGGAGAGCTTGCACATCACGTGCGGCATCGCCGCGAGCTCGCGCAGGGCGTGGCCCCAGCCGGGCGAGGCCTGCGCTCCTGCGTCAACCCAGTCGCGCAGCGCGGGTTTGCCCACATGGTCGAGCACCAGCCAGTGCGCGTCGTGGCGGGCGCACAGCGCCACCGCGGCGGGCAACTGGTGTTCAAACACCAGCACGTCGTACACGCGCTGCTGCCGTTGCAGCGTTTGCAGGCCGCGCTGGTGGGCCGGCGCGGCCACCCAGGCCGATGCATCGGCCTCGTCCTGCAGGATGTGGCGCAGGCCCTTGAAGGCCGGGTGTGCGCACCAGGCCCGCAGCCGGGGCTCCAGATCGGCGGCGCCCAGGTCGGCCCAGCCCACCACGCCCAGCACCTCGGGGCACTGGTCGGCCAGCCCCAGCAGGAAGTCGGTCTCGTCGGCCAGCGTGCGCGCCTGCACGGCCACCACACCGTCCACGCCGGCCGTGCGCATGGCCGCCGCGTTGTCGGACGGCAGGCAGTCGCGCCGCAGGGCCGGCATGGCCTCGCTGATCCAGGGAAACTCCGGCGCGCTGTAGCGCCAGAAGTGCTGGTGGGTGTCGATCTTCATGCGGCCCGGGGCTGGAATTCGTACTGCTTCAGGGACGCCGGCTTCATCTCGATCGAGAAGCCCGCGGCCCGCGGCGGCATGTAGGCCGCGCCCCGGATGACGCAAGGATCCCTGAAATGTTCGTGCAGGTGGTCCACGTACTCGATCACGCGACCCACGCGGGTGCCGGCGATGCACAGGTAGTCGATCATCGAGAGGTGTTGCACGTACTCGCACAAGCCCACGCCGCCCGCGTGCGGGCACACCGGCAGCTTGTACTTGGCGGCCATCAGCATCACGGCCAGGATCTCGTTCACACCGCCCAGGCGGCAGGCATCGATTTGCACCACGTCGATGGCGCCGCGCATGATGAGCTGCTTGAAGACGATGCGGTTCTGGCACATCTCGCCCGTGGCCACCTTCACCGGGGCCACGCCCTCGCGGATCACGCGGTGGCCTTCGATGTCGTCCGGGCTGGTGGGCTCTTCGATGAACCAGGGCTTGGCGAAAGCCAGTTCGCGCACCCAGTCCACGGCCTGGTTCACTTCCCACACCTGGTTGGCGTCGATCATGAGGTGGCGGTTCGGCCCGAGCACCTCGCGCGCGATGCGCAGGCGGCGGATGTCGTCGGCCTTGTCGCGGCCCACCTTGAGCTTGATGTGGTTGAAGCCGGCGTCGATGGCCTCCTGGCAGAGGCGGCGCAGTTTGTCGTCGTCGTAGCCCAGCCAGCCGGCCGAGGTGGTGTAGCAGGGGTAGCCTTCGCGCTCCAGCGTTTCCCAGCGCTCTTCCTTGCCCACGGCGCGCTCCTTGAGCAGGGCCAGGGCTTCTTCGGGTGTGATGCAGTCGGTGATGTAGCGGAAGTCGATCAGCTTGACGATTTCCTCGGGGCTCATACGCGCCACCAGTTCCCACACCGGCACGCCTTCCTGCTTGGCCCACAGGTCCCACACGGCGTTGACCACCGCGCCCGTGGCCAGGTGGATCGCGCCCTTGTCGGGGCCGATCCAGCGCAGCTGGCTGTCCGACGTGATGTAGCGCCAGAAGCGGCCCATGTCCTCGGTCACCCAGGCCATGTCCAGGCCCACCACCAGGTGGCGCATGGCCTCGATGGCGGCGCAGCAGATTTCATTGCCGCGCCCGATGGTGAAGGTCAGGCCGTGGCCCTCCAGACCGGGCAGGTCGGTCTCCAGAATCACATAGGCCGCGGAATAGTCCGGGTCCGGATTCATGGCGTCCGAGCCATCCAGGTGTTGGGACGTGGGGAAGCGCACGTCTACGACGCGCATGGAAACGATGACGCTCATCTCGGTACCTGTGTCGGGGGTCGGGGCGGGCCTCTCAGGCCTGCACCGTGGTTTGTGTCTGGATGCCCAGGCCGTCGATGCCCAGGCGCATGGTCTGTCCGGCGCGCAGGTAGACCGGGGGTTTCTGCCCCAGGCCCACGCCCGGAGGGGTGCCGGTGGAGATCACGTCGCCCGGTTGCAGGCTCATGAAACGGCTCAGGTAACTGATCAGGAAGGCCACGCCGTAGACCATGGTGGCGGTGCTGCCGTCCTGGTAACGCTTGCCGTCCACCTCCAGCCACATCTTGAGCGCCTGCGGGTCGGGCACTTCGTCGGCGGTCACCAGCCAGGGGCCGGTGGGGCCGAAGGTGTCGCAGCCCTTGCCCTTGTCCCAGGTGCCGCTGCGGTCGAGCTGGTATTCGCGTTCGGACACGTCGTTCACCACGCAGTAGCCCGCCACGTGGGACAGCGCGTCGGCCTCCTCGATGTAGCGCCCGCCGCGGCCGATCACCACGCCCAGCTCCACTTCCCAGTCGGTCTTCACCGAGCCGCGCGGAATCTCCACCGCGTCGTCGGGGCCGACGATGGCGCTGGTCCATTTGTTGAACACCACCGGCTCGGGCGGCACCGGCATGCCGCTCTCGGCCGCGTGGTCCGAGTAGTTCAGGCCGATGCAGATGAATTTGCCCACCTGGCCCACGCAGGCACCCAGGCGCAGGTCCTGTTGCGGCGTGCCGGCCACCAGCGGCAGGCTGTCGATGTTGAGGCTTCGCAGGCGCGCCAGGCTCTCGGGCAGCAGGGCCGAGCCGGCCACGTCGGCGATCACGCCGGAGAGGTCGCGCACGCGACCCTGGGCGTCGAGCACGCCGGGTTTTTCCTGGCCGGGGGATCCGTAGCGCAAGAGTTTCACAGTGAGTCCTTAGATGACCCCCCGCGCCGCGCCAGGGCGCGTCACCCCCCAGGGGGCAACACGAGCGGCCCGGCGAAGCCGGTTCCGCCGTGTTCTGGAGCGGAGCGGGAGTGGGTTGGTAGGTCGTGGATCAGTCGTACAGAACCGCGGCGATCTTGGGATCGTTCATGTTCGACTTGTCGTAGTAGTAGAAACCGGTGTCGATGATTTTGGGCAGCTTCTCGCCCTTGAGCGCCTTCACGGCCGCTTCCACCGTCTTGTAGCCAATGCCGACCGGGTTCTGGGTGATCGCGCCGGCGATGGTGCCGTCGTTGATCATGTCCTTCTGGGCCTTGCCGGAGTCGAAGCCGATGATCACCACACCCGTCTTCTTGGCTTCCTTGACGCCCTTGCCCGCGCCGATGGCGCCGGGTTCATTGGTGCCGAAAATGCCCTTGAGCTTGGGGTGTGCCTGCATCAGCGCCTTGGCGATCTCGGCCGACTTCAGCTGGTCGCCACCGTACTGCACGTCCACCACCTTGATCTTGGGGTACTTGGCCTTGATCTGGTTCAGGAAACCATCGCGGCGGTCCACGCCGGTGCGGCTGGTCTGGTCGTGGGCGATCACCGCCACTTCGCCTTCGCCACCGATCTTCTCGGCCAGCTTGTCGGCGGCCAGGGCCGCGGCCGACACGTTGTTGGTGGTCGCCGTGGTCACGGGGATGTCGCTGTCCACACCCGAGTCAAAGGCGATCACCGGAATCTTGGCCGCTTGCGCCTTCTTCAGCAGGGGAATGGCGGCCTTGCTGTCGAGCGCGGCGAAGCCGATGGCCGCCGGTTTTTTCGCCATGGCGGCCGAGAGCATGTCGATCTGCTTGTCCACCTGCTGTTCGGTTTCCGGTCCTTCGAAAGTCACCTTCACCTTGTAGTCCTTGGCGGCCTGATCGGCTCCCTGCTTCACGGCCTGCCAGAACTGGTGCTGGAAGCCCTTGGACACCAGGGGGATGTACACCTCCTGGGCCGATGCGAAGCTGGTGAAGCCAGCCAGTGCCAGGCCGGCGGTCAAGGCCAGCAGTTTTCTCTTTGCGTTCATGTTTGTCTCCAGTTGAAAAAGTGCGTTTGAAACGGAATCACGGGAAGGAAAGCGGGGGCAGGTGAAGGGCTTGTGGCGTGGCGCGGTCTCCTTGTCTATTTCTTGTTGCGACGCAGGTTGTCGGTGTAGACGGCCAGGATGATGATCAGCCCGGTCAAGACCATTTGCCACTCCTGCGCCACCGACATGATGCGCAAGCCGTTGATCAGCACGCTCATGATGAAAGCGCCGATGATGGTTCCCAGAATCGTGCCCACCCCCCCGCTGAGCGAGGTGCCGCCGATCACCACGGCGGCGATGGCGTCGAGTTCGTAGCCCTGGCCCAGGGCCGGTTGGGCCGAATTCAGGCGCGAGGCGATCAGCAGGCCCGAGATGCCGCAGATACCGCCCGCGAAGGTGTAGATGATGACCTTCCAGCGGTCCACGTTCACACCCGACAGGCGCACCGCTTCCTCGTTGCTGCCCAGGGCGAAGGTGTAGCGGCCCAGGGCGGTCTTGTTCAGCACCACCGCGCACACCGCCGCCACCAGGAACAGGATCAGCACCCCGTTGGGAATCGGCAGGCTGGGGATCAGATCGCCGATCAGCGAGCCCAGCGAAATCTGGTCGAAACCTTCCACGTCGCTGAAGTAGATCGGGCGTGTCTGCGTGATCAGCAGCGACAGGCCTTTGAGCAGCATCATCATGCCCAGCGTGGCGATGAAGGGCGGCACCTTGAGTTTGGTGATGACCAGCCCTGAGATGCAGCCCGACAGCGCGCCCATGGCCAGGGCACACGCGATGCCCAGCGGCAGCGGGAAGCCCAGGTTCACGATGAAGACGCCCGCCATCACGGCACAGAAGGTCATCAGCACGCCCACCGAGAGGTCGATGCCCGAGGTGATGATGACGAAGGTGCTGGCGATGGCGAGCACGCCGATCACCGTGGTGGACTGCAGGATGCCGATGATGTTGTCCTGCGTCATGAAGGCGTCGGGCTTGAGCACACTGAACACCACGAGCAGCGCGATCAGGCTGGCAAAGGCCAGCAGCTTTTGTTTGGCCTGCGCCCCGAAAAAGCGGGCCAGCCAGGAGAAGGGGGAAGTGGTTTGTGTCATGGAATGCCTAGTTGGTCTGAATCAGTCGCGGCGGGTGGCCAGGGCCATCAGGTTTTCCTGCGTCGCCTGGTGGCCCGGCACCTCGCCGGTGATGCGGCCTTCGCACATCACCAGCACGCGGTGGCTCAGCTGCAGCACCTCGGGCAGTTCGGAGGAGATCACCACGATGGCGCGACCCTGGGCGGCCAGGTCGATCAGCAGTTTGTAGATCTCGCTCTTGGCACCCACGTCGATGCCGCGCGTGGGTTCGTCGAAGAACAGGATCTCGCAGTCCTGCACCAGCCATTTGGCGATCACCACCTTCTGCTGGTTGCCGCCCGAGAGCAGGCGCGCGGTCTGGGTGAGCGAGGGCGTCTTGATGCGCAGCTTGTCCACCATCTGCTGCGACACCTGGTGGATCGCCGCGCGGTTCAGGAACATGCCCCACTTCAGCCAGCGCTTGAGGCTGGGCAGGGTGATGTTGGACTCCACGTCCATGCCCGTGGCCAGGCCGAAGTGTTTGCGGTCTTCGGAGAGGTAGCCCATGCCCGCGCGCACCGCGTCCTGCGGCGAGCCGATGCGCACGCGCTGGCCGCGCACAAGAATCTCGCCCGAGTCCAGCGGGTCGGCGCCAAACACGGCGCGCGCCACCTCGGTGCGCCCCGCGCCCATGAGGCCGGCGAAGCCGACGATCTCGCCGCGGCGCACCGAGAAACTCACGTCGCGGATCGTGCGGCCCCGGTTCAGGCCACGCACCTCCAGCAGCACCTCGTTGGCCGAGGTGTCGGGGATGTGTTTGTCGGCATGCTCCAGGTAGCGCCCCACCATCATCGCGATCACCTGCGGCATGGGGGTGTCGGCCGGCACGGTGTCGATGGTGGTGCCGTCGCGCATCACGGTGACGCGGTCGGCGATGCGCTGGATCTCGTCCATCTTGTGCGAGATGTAGACGATGCCCACGCCCTCGCTCTTGAGCTTGCGGATGATGCGGAACAGCTCCTCGATCTCGGCGTTGTTCAGCGCGGCGGTGGGCTCGTCCATGATGAGCACGCGCGTCTTGAACGACAGCGCCTTGGCGATCTCCACCATCTGCTGGCGCGCCACCGTGAGCTCGCCCACGGGGGTGGTGGGTGCGAGCACCAGGTGCAGGCGGTCGAACAGCGCCTGGGTGTCGCGGTTGAGCTGGTCTTCGTCCAGCAGCAGGCCCGCGGCCTTGCGGGGTTCGCGCCCCAGAAAGATGTTCTGCGCCGCCGTGAGGTGCGCCATCAGGTGCAGCTCCTGGTGGATGATGCCGATGGCCAGCGACTGCGCGTGCGCCGGGCTTTCGATCTCCACCGGTTCGCCGTCGAGCCGCACCTCGCCGCTGTCCTTGCGGTAGACCCCCGCCAGGATCTTCATCAACGTGGACTTGCCCGCGCCGTTTTCGCCCATCAGGGCGTGGACCTCGCCGGCGCGCAGGTCGAAGCGCACCCCGTCCAGCGCCTTGACACCGGGGAAGGACTTGCTGAGGTTCTGGACCGAAATCAGAGGTGTCACGACGTGACCCTGGCTGGACAGGCTGTCCATGGTCAGATGGTCACGCCGCCGTCGACCAGCAGCGTCTGCCCGGTCACGAAGCGCGATTCGTCGCTGGCCAGGTACACCACCATGGGCGAGATGTCGTCCACCGTGGCCAGGCGGCCCATGGGCTGGCGGGCGATGAAGTCCTTTTCGGCCTGCACCGGGTCGGCCGCGGAGGCGATGCGCCCGCGCAGCGACGGCGTGTCCACCGTGCCCGGGCACAGCGCGTTGGCGCGCAGGCCCTGTTTCACGTAGTCGGCCGCGAGCGACTTGGTCAGCCCGATCACGGCCGCCTTGGTGGCCCCGTAGGCGCAGCGGTTGGCAAAACCCTTGATGCTCGACGCCATCGACGCCATGTTGATGACGGACACGCTGCCGTCCTGCGTGCGGGCCTTTTCCAGCATGGCCGGCATGAAGGCGCGTGTCATGCGGAACATGCTCTTCACGTTCAGGTCGAAGCTCAGGTCCCAGTCGGCCTCGGTGCAGTCGAGCACGCTGCCATTGGCCACCATGCCCGCGCAGTTGAACAGGGCATCGAGCGCGGGGGTGCGCTGCGCCAGTGCCTGCACGGCTTCGCTGTCGCGCACGTCCAGCCACACCGCCTCGATGCCCGGGTGTTCGGCGGCCAGCTGGTCGAGCAGCGGCTGGTTGATGTCGGTGGCGATCACCCGGGCGCCCTCGGTGGCACAGGCCAGGGCGCTGGCGCGGCCAATGCCCTGCGCCGCCGCGGTGATGAGGATGGTTTTGCCTGCCAGACGACCTTCACGCATACGGGAAACCTCGGTTGAATAAATTCACAGATAAACAAACAATCCATGTATGAATAAAATCATAGGTGCAAATCGCCCACAACCGGCTCGGTAGTTTCCCTAGCCACGGCTGCGGTACAAAGCAGCTCGACCCGAGTCACCCCATTGAGAGACCCGCATGCCAGCCACCGCCCCCAAACCCCGCGGCCGCCGCCCCAAGACCGACGCCGCACCCGACACCGCCGCCTCTGCCGACGACCGCTACCGCGCCCCCGCGCTGGACAAGGGGCTGGACATCCTGGAGCTGCTGGCCACCCAGCCGCACGGCCTCACGCGCGCCGAGATCGTGAAAGAGATGGACCGCAGCGCCAGCGAGATCTACCGCATGCTCGAACGCCTGGTGGCGCGCCAGTACGTGATGCGCACCCTCTCGGGCGACCGCTACGCGCTGAGCCTCAAGCTGTTCGCGCTGGCCCACATGCACCCCCCGCTCAGCCGCCTGATCAACCAGGCGCTGCCCATCATGGACGACTTCACGCGAAAAGCCGAACAGTCGTGCCATATGGGGGTGTACGACCGGGGCAACGTGCTGATCAGTGCGCAGATCAACAGCCCCAGCGGCTGGAGCTTTGCCGTGCAGCGCGGCGCCCGCGTGGGCCTGCTGGACACGGCCTCGGGCCACCTGTTGCTGGCCTATGCCGACGAGGGGCGCTTCAACCGCATGCTGGCCGAGCACACCCCGCTGGACGGGGAGGTGCCGATCACCCAGGACGAGCTGCGGGCCACGCTGGGCAGCATTCGTGAGCGCGGTTACCTGGAGCGCGAGAGCGCGCAGACCCTGGGCGTGGTGGACATCTCCTTCCCCATCCTCGGCCCCGACAACACCGCCCTGGCCACGCTCACCTGCCCCTACATCCGCCGCATCGACCGCCACGTGGGCCCCGACATGGTGCAGGTGCGCGAATACCTGCGCGACGCGGCCAACGCGTTGTCGCTGACCCAGGGCATGAACGCCGCGTGAATCCCGGACCGGGTGGCCCTCGTGTGGCCCGTGTGGGCGGCTGGCCGGATGGCATAGACTGGATCGGCATGAAACCCGGTTCGGTTAAATTTTTTTAAAACATGCTCGACGCCCGCCAACTGGAGGCCCTCACCGCCGTGATCGAGCACGGCAGCTTCAGCGCGGCCGCGGCCTCCCTGCACCTGACCCTGGCGGCGGTGTCCTTGCGCATCAAGGCGCTGGAAGACGCCCTGGGTCAGCGCCTGCTGGTGCGCGGCAAGCAGGTGCGCGCCACGCCGGCCGGGCAGGCCCTGCTCGGGCATGTGAAGCAGCTGCGGCTGATGGAGGCCGACCTGCTGGACGGCCTGCGCACCGGTGGCCCGGGCATCCGCGACGGCGCGCGCTGGCAGAGCCTGAGCGTGGCGATCAACGCCGACTCGGTGGCGAGCTGGTTCCTGCCCGGGGTGGCGGCCATGCTGCAGCGCCACCGCCTGCTGCTCGACATCATGATCGACGACCAGGACCACACGCACGACGCACTCAAGAGCGGCGACGTGATCGGCTGCGTGACCACGCTGGCCGAGCCCATGCGCGGCTGCGTGGCCGAACCGCTGGGCGTGATGCGCTACCGCTGCGTGGCCGCGCCCGAGGTGGTGCAGCGCTGCACCACGCCGCAGGGCGAGGTCTCGCCGCACCAGCTGCTGGCCCTGCCGGCCATCATCTTCAACCGCAAGGACGCGCTGCAGGACAGCTTTCTGGAACAGCATTTCGGCCTGCGCCAGCCCAACTACCCGCGCCACTTCGCGCCCGCCGTGGACGCCTTCGAGACCGCCATCGAACTCGGGCTGGGCTGGGGCATGGTGCCCGAGCACCACCTCGCGGGCCGCCCGCGCCTGCAGGAAGTGCTGCCCGGATCGACGGTGGACGTGGCGCTGTACTGGCAGCACTGGGCGCGCGAACCGCTCAGCGCGCAGCGCCTGACCCAGGCGGTCAAGGCGGCGGCGCGGACCAGCCTGTCGCCGCTGGCGGCGGCGCCTCCGCCCGCCCCGTAAAATCCCGCCCCATGCTCTCTGTCAAACACGAACTGCTGGGTGGCCTCGCCGCCGAGCTGGAACTGCTCTCTCCTGGTGCGGGCAGCCGCGCCGCCTTCGAATCGCCCAAGGTGGCCGCGCACGGCGACTTCGCCTGCACCGCCGCCATGCAACTGGCCAAACCGCTCAAGCTCAACCCGCGCCAGCTCGCCGACACCCTGCGCACGGCCCTGTTGGCGCAGCCGGTGTACCAGCAGTGGGTGTCCGACATCGACATCGCCGGACCCGGTTTCATCAACATCCGCCTCAAGCCCGCGGCCAAGCAGCAGATCGTGCGCGAGGTGCTGCGGGCCGGCGAGGGCTTCGGGGTGGTTCCGCCCAACGGCCAGCGCCTGATGGTCGAATTCGTCTCGGCCAACCCCACCGGCCCGCTGCACGTGGGCCACGGCCGCCAGGCTGCGCTCGGTGACGCGATCTGCAGCCTGTACCAGACGCAGGGCTGGGACGTGCACCGCGAGTTCTATTACAACGATGCCGGCGTGCAGATCGGCACGCTCGCCAACAGCACCCAGCTGCGCGCCAAGGGCTTCAAGCCGGGCGACCCCGAATGGCCCGAGGCCGCCTACAACGGTGACTACATCCAGGACATCGCCAACGACTACCTGGCGAAAAAGACCGTGCACGCCGACGACCGCGACTTCACCGCCAGCGGCGACGTGGACGCGCTCGACGACATCCGTCTCTTCGCCGTGGCCTACCTGCGCCACGAGCAGGACCTCGACCTGCAGGCCTTCGCCGTCAAGTTCGACCACTACTACCTCGAATCCAGCCTCTACACCAGCGGCAAGGTGGACGCCACGGTCCAGAAGCTGCGAGAGGCCGGCAAGACCTACGAGCAGGACGGCGCGCTGTGGCTCAAGTCCACCGAGTACGGGGACGACAAGGACCGCGTCATGCGCAAGGGCGACGGCTCCTACACCTACTTCGTGCCCGACGTGGCCTACCACATCAGCAAGTGGGAGCGCGGTTTCACCAAGGTGATCAACATCCAGGGCACCGACCACCACGGCACCATCGCCCGCGTGCGCGCCGGCCTGCAGGCCGCGAACGTCGGCATTCCACAGGGCTACCCCGACTACGTGCTGCACACCATGGTGCGCGTGGTCAAGGGCGGTGAAGAGGTCAAGATCAGCAAGCGCGCCGGCAGCTACGTGACCCTGCGCGACCTGATCGAATGGACCAGCAAGGACGCGGTGCGCTTCTTCCTGCTCTCCCGCAAGCCCGACACCGAGTACACGTTTGACGTGGACCTGGCGGTGCAGAAGAACAACGACAACCCGGTCTATTACGTGCAGTACGCCCATGCGCGCATCTGCTCGGTGCTGGCGGCCTGGGGTGGCGACGCGGCTTCGCTGAAAGACGTGGACCTCTCGGCGCTGGACAGCCCGGCCGCCCAGGCGCTGATGCTGCTGCTGGCGAAATACCCCGCCATGCTGGCCGACGCCGCGCGCGACTTCGCGCCGCACGATGTCACTTTCTACTTGCGCGAGCTGGCCGCCTGCTACCACAGCTACTACGACGCCGAGCGCATCCTGGTGGACGACGAGGCGGTGAAAAAGGCCCGTCTGGCCCTCGTCGCGGCCACCGCGCAGGTGTTGCACAATGGTTTGAAGGTGCTGGGCGTGAGTGCCCCGCAGAAGATGTGATGACGAAAGCCCGTATGAAAACCCGTTCTCCTTCCGCCCGTTCGCACGTGGGCGGAACCCTCATTGGCTTCGTGATCGGGGTGCTGGTGGGGCTGGCTGGCGCGCTGGCGGTGGCGATCTACGTCACCAAGGTGCCCATGCCCTTCGTGGACCGCGGGGTGTCGCGCAAACCGGCGCAGGATGCGGCGGAAGCCGAGCGCAACAAGGGCTGGAATCCGAACGCGGTGCTGGGCGGCAAACCCGCCCCGGTGCCCGGTACGGGCAACGAAGCTGGGGCCATCGTGGTGCCCCCGGCCGATGGCAAGCCGCTGCCGCCGGCCGCCGCTCCGAAGGCGCCCCCCGCGTCTGCCGCGCAACCGCAGGGCGACCCCATCGAGGATCTGCTGCGTTCGCGCCCGAAGGCCGACAGTGCGCCCGCCGCGCCCACCGCAGAGGCTCCCGCCAGCGGTGCCCCGAACCCGGCCACGGCCGACCCCTTCACGTATTTCGTGCAGGCCGGGGCGTTCAGAAACCCCGACGAGGCCGATGCGCAGCGCGCCAGGCTGGCCATGCTGGGCATGGCCGCCGAGGTCAGTGAGCGCGAGCAGTCCGGGCAGAAGGTGTACCGGGTGCGCGTGGGGCCGTTCGCGCAGAAGGCCATGGCCGACGCCACGCGCGAGCAGCTCGAAGCCAATGGTGTGGCCGCTGCGCTGGTGCGCGTGCAACGTTGAGCGCGCTGAACGCCTGAGCCGAGGCGGTGCCGCGGAACTTTTTTCCGCAGGGCCGGCCCCAACCAAGCCCATACAAGGAGTCCGATTTCATGCAACGCCGAGTTTTTTCCCGCACCCTGTTGAGCGCTGGCGCCTTGAGTGCCGCTGGGGCCCTGCGTCCCGCGCTGGCCCAGCGCATCGGTTTCAAAGAAGGCACCGACTACCAGCGCCTGAGCAAGCCCGCGCCGGTGGTCAGCCCGCCGGGGCAGGTCGAAGTGGTGGAGTTCTTCGCCTACAGCTGCATCCACTGCTTCAACTTTGAACCCGTGTTCAACGACTGGATCGGCAAGAAGCCGGCCCACGTGACGGTGCGGCGCATGCCGGTGGCGTTCAGCCCGGACTTTGTCCCCATGCAGCGCCTGTATTTCACGCTGGAGGCCATGGGGCTGGTGGACAAGCTGCACCGCAAGGTGTTCCAGGCGATGCACGAGGAGCGCCTGCCCCTGACCACGCCTCCGGCGATCGCCGCCTGGATCGAAAAGCAGGGTGTCGACAAGGCCAAGTTCGCGGCCATCTACAACGGCGCGGCGATCCAGCAGTCCAGGGAAGCCACGGCCTTGCAGGAAGCCTATATGGTGGAGGGCACGCCCGCGCTGGGTGTGGCGGGCCGTTTCTACATCGGTGGCCAGGGTCCGCGCACCCTGTTGATCGCGGACAACCTGATCGCCCAGGCGCGCAAGTCCTGAAGAACCGGGCGCCGGCACGACCAAGGCCCGCCCTCTGGCGGGCCTTGTGTTTTCCGGGCCGCGACAAAGTCCGGTGAGGTGCCTGCGGGCGGGGTTTGCGCCGCTACAATGAATGCAAGATTTGTGCCCCTGAAAAGCCATGCCTCAAAACACCTTTGCCCCCAGATTGCTTTCGCGCTTCATCATCGCGGCCCTTGGCCTGACGTTGGTCGCCGCTGCTCACGCAGAGCTGGCCGACAAGGACAAGCCGATGAACATCGAGGCGGATGCGCTGCGCTACGACGACGCCCGACAGAGCAGCGTGTTCACCGGCAACGTGGTCGTCACCAAGGGCACCATCGTGATGCGGGGCACGAAGATGGATGTCCGCCAGGACCCGCAGGGCAACCAGTTCGGCAACCTGTACGGCTCCGCGGCCAAGCCCGGTTTCTTCCGCCAGAAGCGCGAGGCGCTGGAGGAGTGGATCGAGGGTGAAGGCGAACACATCGAATACAACAGCCAGGCCGAGACGGTGGTTTTCACCGGCAGCGCCGTGCTGCGCCGCTACCGCGGGACCCTGATCAACGACGAGAGCCTGGGCAACCAGATCACCTACAACAGCCGCACCGAGGTCTTCACCGTCAAGGGCGGCGAGAGCAACCGCACGGCGGCCAATCCCTCGGGCCGGGTGCGCGCCATGCTCACGCCCATCCCCGACGAAGAGAAGGCGCCCGCGAAGCCCGCAGCGCCGGCCGATCCGGCCAAATTGCGCCCCAGCGAACAGCTCAACGAGAAAAACAAGTGACCGCAGCAGGTTTGGGCAGCGTGCCCGCTCCCATGGCCGTGCGCAGTCAACTGGAGGTGCACGGACTGCAGAAGGCCTACGGCAGCCGCAAGGTGGTCAAGAGCGTTTCACTCACGGTGGACAAGGGTGAGGTGGTGGGTCTGCTGGGCCCCAACGGCGCGGGCAAGACCACCTCGTTCTACATGATCGTGGGGCTGTTGCGCGCCGACGGCGGCGAGATCCTGCTGGACGGGCAGCGCATCGAGGCGCTGCCCATTCACCGGCGGGCCCGGCTGGGCCTGGGCTACCTGCCGCAGGAAGCCTCCATCTTTCGCAAGCTCACGGTGGAGCAGAACGTGCGAGCCGTGCTGGAGTTGCAGCGCGACGAGGACGGCAAACCCCTGTCCGCCACCGAGATCACGCACCGGTTGGACGAGCTGCTCAAGGACCTGCGGGTGGACCATCTGCGCGACTCGCCCGCGCCCTCGCTCTCCGGCGGGGAGCGGCGCCGGGTGGAGATTGCCCGCGCGCTGGCCACCCGGCCGCGCTTCATTCTGCTGGACGAACCGTTTGCCGGTATCGATCCGATCGCCGTGATCGAGATCCAGCACATCATTGGCTTCCTGAAATCGCGTGGCATCGGGGTACTGATCACCGACCACAACGTGCGCGAGACCCTGGGTATCTGCGATCACGCCTACATCATCAGCGACGGACAGGTGCTCGCCAGCGGCACCACGGCCGAGATCGTGGAGAACGCCGAAGTGCGCCGGGTGTACCTCGGCGAGCATTTCAGGATGTGATGCATGAGGCCCCTGTGTGTCTCGTGCCCGCCGGCCCGACCCGGCTCCCGCACCGCTGCGCGACCCGCGCGCCGGGTCGCTGTCCCTCCGTTTTGCCGGCCTGACGCATGAAACAAGGCCTGTCGCTGCGCGTCTCCCAGCATCTGGCGCTCACGCCCCAGCTGCAGCAGTCGATCCGTCTGCTGCAGCTGTCCACGCTGGAGATGGCGCAGGAGGTCGAGCAGATGCTCGACGAGAACCCGTTTCTGGAGCGCACCGAGGAGCTCGCCGAACGCGAGGCGTTTGGTCTGGAGCAGATCGACGCGCCGGTGAGCGCGGGCGAGCAGATCGCCGAAGCCACGGTGGCGGCTGCCAGCGACCTGGCCCCGGCCGCCGAATTCGACGGCCCGTTGCCGCCTGCGTCGTCCACCGTGTCGCCGGTCGACGGCGGCGAAGGCGGTGAGGGCGAGGCGCTGGAGAGCCGGCTCGATGGCGCCGCGCCGATGGAAGAGAGCTGGGAAGGCGACGGCACGGTCGAGATGGCGCCCGATGACAGCGAGTGGGGCGGCGACGCGCCGCCGCGCAACAACAACTCGTCGGGCGACGACGACGAAACCGCCAGCGCAGCCGACCTCGCGCGCGTGCCCGTCAGCCTGCAGGACCACCTGCACGACCAGGCCCGCTGCCTGCGCCTGAGCGACGAGGACAGCGCCGCGCTGTATTTCCTGATCGAGTCGCTCAACGACGACGGTTACCTCGAAGAGCGCCTGTCCGAGCTGGCTGGCGCCTGGTTGCGGCTCTCGGCCCCGCCGGGCAAGCCGGTCGATCCGCAGGAGCACCTGGAGGAACTCGAAGCGCTCGAACAGCGCCTGGGCGTGGCGCTGCAGCTGCTGCAACACATGGAGCCTTCGGGTGTGGGCGCGCGCGACCTGGGCGAATGCCTGCGCCTGCAGATCCTGGAGCTGCGCAACAGCCCCGAGGCGCGGGCCGCGCTGGCCATCTGCAGCCAGCCGCTGGAGCTCATGGCCAAGCGCGACATCAAGCGCCTGTGCAACCTGTGTGGCCTGGACGACGCCACCGTGCGCGCCGCCCTGGCCTTGATCGCCCGGCTCGAACCCAAGCCCGGGCGCCGCTTCGTCGATGTCGAGCGCAACGTGGTCGTGCCCGACGTCATCGTCACCCGCGCCGGGCGCGGCTTCAAGGTCCAGCTCAACGCCGAGGTCATGCCGCGCCTGCGCGTGCACGACGTGTACGCCAATGCCATGCGGCAGAACCGGGGCGGACGCGACAACGGCGGCGAAGCCGGCCACGCCGCCATGCAGCAGCGGCTGCAGGAAGCCCGCTGGTTCATCAAGAACATCCAGCAGCGCTTCGACACCATCCTGCGCGTCTCCAGCGCCATCGTCGAGCGCCAGCGCAACTTCTTCATGCACGGCGAACTCGCCATGCGCCCGCTGGTGCTGCGCGAGATCGCCGACGAACTCGGCCTGCACGAGTCCACCATCAGCCGCGTGACCACCGCCAAATACATGGCCACGCCCTTCGGCACCTACGAACTGAAGTATTTCTTCGGCTCCAGCCTGGGCACCGAAACCGGCGGCAACGCATCGAGCACTGCGGTGCGCGCGCTGCTCAAGCAATTCATCGCCTCCGAAGAGCCGGGCAAGCCGCTGTCGGACAACCAGCTCTCCGACCTGCTGCGCGAGCAGGGCATCGAGTGCGCGCGCCGCACCGTGGCCAAGTACCGTGAGGCCTTGCGCATCGCGCCAGCGAACCTGCGCAAAGCGCTCTGAACACCCCCTGCCGTGAACCAACTCCAACTCTTTCTTCCCTGCGCCGCCGGCGTCGAGGACTTCCTCGCCGCCGAGGTGCAGCGCATCACCAACGAGCCGCTGGCCTTCAAGGCGCGTGGCGGCGTGGGGGTGCGGGCATCGTGGCGCGACGCCATGCGCCTGAACCTGCACAGCCGCCTGACGCAGCGCGTGCTGGTGCAGCTCTGGCACGGCGAGTACCGCAACGAGAACGACCTGTACAACGCCGCGGGCGACGTGGCCTGGGAAATCTGGTTCACCCCGGCGCAGACCATCAAGGTCGAGATCACCGCGCAGCACAGCCCGCTGACCTCGCTCAACTTTGCCGCGCTCAAGATCAAGGACGCCATCTGCGACCGCTTCCGTGCCAAGCGCGGCGAGCGCCCCAGCGTGGACACCACCTGGCCCGACGTGCGCATCTACGCCCACCTCACCACCGACAGCGTCACGCTCTACATCGACACCTCGGGTGAGCCGCTGTTCAAGCGCGGCTGGCGCGAAGACAAGGGCGACGCGCCGCTGAAGGAAACCCTGGCCGCCGCCATGATCGCCGCCACCGGCTGGGACGCCTGCGCCGACCAGCCGCTCGACGACATTCCCCCGCTCTACGACCCCTGCTGCGGCAGTGGCACGGTGGTGATCGAAGCCGCGCAGATTGCACTGAACATTCCGCCCGGCCTGCTGCGCCGTTTCGCGTTTGAAAAGATGCTGCCGTTCCAGGCCCACGTGTGGCAGGCCATCCGGGACGATGCCGCGCGCCAGCAGCGCGAGTGGCCGGCGGGCCACGCGCCCATCGTCTTCGGCAGCGACGTGTCGTTCCGCATGGTCGACTTCGCGCAGCGCAACGCCGAGCGCGCCGGCGTGGCCCACGCCATCGAGCTGCGCGGCGGCGACGCCCTGCAGCGCATGCCACCCAGCCAGACGCCCGGCGTGATGCTGCTCAACCCGCCGTATGGCGAGCGCATCGCCGCCGCCGGTGTGGCCGGTGAAAACGCCAGCGCGCGTGCGCTGCGCCAGGCGCCGCGTACACCGCGCACTTTCAGCGTGGGGCAGGCCGCGCCGCCCGCGCCCGGCCAGGGCCGCGGGGAGCCGGAGGTTTCGCGGCTGGGCCGCGAGAGTGCGCAGATGGCCGATGGCGGCGACGGCAGTGAGTTTTTCCAGCAGCTCGCGGCCCACTGGAAGAGCCACTACGCCGGCTGGAGCGCCTGGCTGCTCACGCCCGACCTCAAGCTGCCCGGCAAGATGCGTTTCAAGGAATCGCGCCGCGTGCCGCTGTGGAACGGCCCCATCGAGTGCCGGCTGTTCCGCTTCGACCTCGTGGCGCGCAGGACGTGAATCCCCCCCGCCGCGCGACGCGCCCAAGGCACTTCGCTCCGGTGGCGCTGGACGCGAGACGCTGAGCGATGCCCGTGGACGCGCTGGTGCTCGACACCAACATCGTGCTCGACCTGTTGGTCTATGAAGACCCGGCCACCGAGCCCCTGCGCGCCGCGCTCGCCGAACCACAGACGGCCTGGCTGGCGACGGACGCGATGCGCGAAGAACTCGCGCGCGTGCTGGCCTATCCGCAGATCGCCAAACGCCTGGCCGCCCGCGCCTTGCCCGCCGGCGACGTGCTGGCCGCGTTTGAGCAGCGCGTGCGCATCGTGCCCGACGCGCCCAAGGCGCCCTACACCTGCAAAGACGCCGACGACCAGAAATTCATCGACCTGGCCGTGGCCCATGGCGCAGCGCTGCTGAGCAAGGACGCCCACGTGCTCTCCATGGCCCGGCGGTTGGACAAACTCGGCGTGCGCGTGAGCCGCCAGTGGCCAGGCGCTCTCAGCCCGGCCGCAGTTTCGCGCTGACCTCCGCGGCGTCCGGCGGATCGGCGAACACCGTGTTGTGCCGCCCGGTCAGCGGCCCACCGCCAGGGACCAGCTCTCCGTGCGCCGTGTAGCCCACGGCCTTGAATTTCCACACCGCGCCGATGCGTTTGAGGTTGCCCACATGCCGGCCCTGCGCGTCCAGCACCGCGCAGGCGGTGTCGTTGATGGGCTGGAGCGTGAAGGTGTCGTGGGTCATGGGGGCATGGTAGCGGGCCAGGCAAGGCGCGGGTCCATACTCGCGTTGTTGCCACCGCCGTCGGCCACACCATCATCACCATGCACCGTCTGACGAAATTCGGGTTGGGCGCCGTTGTCGGCAGCTCGCTGGTTCTTGCCTGGGGGTATTGGCACGCGCTCGGCCACGCCCATCTTCATCTGCGGGTGGACGACCACGCGCTGAAGTCGGCCCATGTCCTGTACGGCAGTCCGCACGACGTGCACCTGACGCTGCGCGATCGCGCCGGTGGCCTGCTCGCGGTTGCGCAGTCGGTCGAGCCACAGGGCTACATCCTGGCGGTCCACCCGGACGCTTCCATCGGCAACTGCGAGCGCCGTGATGGCCCCGGGGCTGCGGTTCAGGCCCCGCCGGGCGGCTACGCGGCGTGCTACCAGCGGTATTCGGCCTGGTTTGCAGAATGGGTGCCCCGCGTTCACAGCGCGGACGTGGTGGTGGGGGCCTGCGCACTGCGGGGGGTCCCGGTGGTGGTTCACCGGTCCAACAGCGAATGGCTGCTCTGGTGGGTGCCGCTCCCCCACGTGGGTGGTCTGCCGCGACAGTACTTCGAACTCTCGCTGGCCATCGACAGCCGCGCGTGCACCCCCTTGACCTGATCCCCCTGCAGCGCTTCGCGCTACCCCAAGGGGCGGCACCGTTTCAGGCGTCGGTATGGGTGTCTACGTCCCCGGGGAGCGCGGGCTTGTGGACAGGGCCACCAGCCGGGCGAGTTCGGGTGTGTTGATCGGGAAGCGTTTGACCACCTCGATCACCGCGGCCCACAGATCGGCGTCGTGCTGGTGGGACTTCTGGTCGGACTCGCGCCAGTCGAACGGCTGCCAGCCGTTGTGGCGTGACACGCGGTCGCCTTCCTGCGCCAGCGCTTCGAGCAAGGCCTTCATGAACGCCGCGCCGTGCAGGCGAGTGCCTTCGAGCACGGGTCGGCCATCGGCGTAGCGCATGGCCTGCAGGGTGTCGGGCACCGGCATCTGGCCGGCCGGGTCCAGCAAACGCGTCAACCGGTTCCAGAACGCCCCGGCCTGGTAGGACGAGGCCCACAGGGCGCTGAGTGCCGCGGGCGTGGCCGGCAGGGTGTTGGTGCTGGTGGTGTCGGTGCCCGGGCCGAGCGCCGACTCGGCCCAGCGCGCCGTGCCTTCGCTGAACCAGGCCGCCTTGAACGGGGTGTAGCCGTTCTGGAACAGGTGAAACAGTTCGTGGGCCGGCGTCTGGTTGGGGGGGCTCCAGCGCGTGTCCAGGTCGATGCGCAGCGCGCAGCGCGCCGAAGGCGCACCCGCGCCATGGGCGTACCGCCGGACCTCGTCGTAGGCCCGGCCGTGCGACACCGCGTTCTCCGGTCCGAGGGCGAGCAGGTGGATGTCGATGCCTTGCGCGCGGGCGCGGTAGCGGGGCTGCTGCAGGGGATGTGTGAGGCCGATCACCTCGACGAACAGGCGCCGTGCCGCGATCAGCTGGCGGGCGGCGTCCTCGACCCCGTCGGGCACGCCATTGCCGTCCGCATCCTGGGTGTGGCGCAGGGCATGGGGCCCGCGCAGGGTGTAGAAGAGCCGGAACTCCTCGACGTGATGAACGCGGTCCAGCGCGGCGAGATCGGCCGGCCGACGCACCGGGCAGGCGCCCGGCTCCGCGGCGCGGGCGGGCGTTCCGCTCCCCAGCATCAGCCCCACCATGAGAGTCCCCAGGCCCAGCCCGATGCGCGCTGGCCTGTTGCGCGCTTGCGCAGCCGGTCCGAGGCCGTTTGACGCCCGGGCCGCCCGGTGGATCGGCGTGGCCAGGGGGTGAGCCGTTGCAATGACCTTGAGCATGTGCGTCCCATCGCTTCGGAACGTGTTCGCGTGCTCCCCGGGGCTCCGGGAGTTTGCGAACGTCCGTGGATGGAACGATAGCGGATCAGGCCCCGCTGCGGGGAGTGGTCAGAGCGGCCGGGCCACCCCGGGCAATCCGGTGTGGGCCGCCCATGGGCGCGGGGGCTCGGCGGCCATCAGGCGGGGGTGTGTGCCAAACACCTGTTGCAGTGTTTTCTGTTCCGGCAACACGTAGATCACCGCGCGCCGGGTGGCGAAGGTGGGGGCGATGTGCGCGTCGAAAAACGCCGCCGGCACATTGATGCAGCCGTAGGAAATGCGCTTGTCGGCCACCGAGGGGGAGGCCAGACGCTGCAGCCGGCGCTCCCGGGGCTGCGTGGTGCGCACCCGGTGCATGGAGACGGCGGCGTCGTGGTCCACCCACACCACGTCTTCACCGGTGTGGTTGCGCCCGCGAATGCCCAGGAAGCGCCCTGCGGGCGTGGTGCGCTCTTCGGGTCGCACCTCTTCGATGGGCCGCAGGCCGATGCCGGGCACCGTGTCGTCGCCCTGCGCCGAGCCCAGCAGCACCGGCGTCGAGGCGCTCAGGCGCGCAGCCGCGTCGAACAGGTGGAGCTGGGCCGCCTTCTTGTCGATCACGACGAAGGCCATGCCGGCGTTGTCGCCGGTCTCGACCACCCAGTGGGCGAGCAGGCGGGTGTCGTCGGAGGTGGCGGCGCTGCCCAGATCGGGGAGGCGAGGGGGCTGGCCGCTGGCCGCACTGGCCACGGCCGGTCCTTGCCGCGGCGCCAACTGGTGCGGCGGCAGCAGCAACGCCAGCACGGCGATGCCGAGCAGCGCGCCGCGCCGGATGTCTTCGGTCCGACCCAGGCGGGTTGCCTCCGGTGGGTCGGACAGGGGATTGGTATGGGCGTTCATGGTGTCACCCGGAGAGCCGCAGGACATGGACCTGGTGGACATGCAACGCCGCCCCGAGCGCGGTGGCCGGGGCGGCGCCGGGCCGGAGCGGGCTGACGTGGATCGGCCCGCGGACCCCGGGGGCATCAGTTGCGGTCGGCGCGCACCATGGGTTCGGTCATGCCGGTTTCGGGTGCGGTGGTGCCCGGTGCCGCGGGGGTGGCGGCCGGTGTGGTGGTGTCCGCTGGCGGCGTCGTGGGCTGCTGTGCTTCGGTCGCGGGTGGCTGTGCCTCAGCCGGGCCCGGGGTGGACTGGGCGTACGCCAGACCGACCGCGCCAACGATGGCCAGGGCGGACAAGGAGGTGGTGACGAATTGCGTGGCTTTCATGAGAGGTTCCTTCAACGTGACTGCACAGGGCAGGAGGTGGATGAATCCAGCCGGGAAATGCCGACCGGATTGCAGACTAGGGTTGGCTGCACGAAGCGTCTGTGCGAAAACACACACAAACGAAGCTTGCTTCCCAAGCCCGTTCACCGTTCACACCTCGCGGACGGGCCCCGTGCCCGGCCCGGAACGGGCCGTGTCTTGGGGCCGTTGTGTGCGGCAGCGCACCGACCGGACAGGGCCGGGTGGTGATGCTGAGTGCGTCACCCCGGAGGAACCTCATGACACAGACCGCTCGTATTGTTGGCACGGTGGAATACCGCGAAGGCGATGGCCCGAACATCGTGATCCGCCGCGGCCCGGTGGCGGTGGAGATGGGGGACAGCGACGTCACCCTGAGCTGGGTCGACGAAGACACCCACGGCGCGGCGGCCATGCCCCTGGTCGACTTCAGGCGCTACGTGGCCGAAGGGACGATCGTGCTCGACGCCTGAGCGGTTGAGGGCAATTGGGCGGCCGCCTCGCGCAGCAGGTCGCGCAGCCAGATCAGGCCTGGGTCGCGGGTGCGGTACTTGTGCCACTGCATGGCCTGGTGAAGGGTTTTCATCGGCATCGGCACCGGCCGGATCTCGATCGGCAGCAGGCTTTGCAGCTTGCTGGCGAGCCGCGAATGCACGGTGCCGATCAGGTCGGTGCCGACCACCAGGTAGGGCATCACGCTGAAGCTGTAGGTGGTGAGGCCGATCTCGCGGGTCAGCCCGTGGTCGTTCGCCAGCCAGGTGTCGAACACCGGCAGGCTGCCATCGGGTGGGCGCATGGACACATGGCGTGCCTTCATGTAGCGCTCCATCGTCAGCTCGCCCTGCGCCAGCGGGCTGTCCCGCCACACCACGCACACAAAGCGGTCCTCGAACAACTGATCCAGCGGATGGTCCGGTGAACAGAAGTTCTCCGGAATGATCAGCAGGTCGGTCTCGCCGCGCTCCAGGTGGCGGTAGGGCTGGTTCACCTGGGGTTTGAGGTTGAAGCCCACCCGGCTGCCGCGCTGGTGGGCCAGTGCCAGCATGCCCGGGATCAGCACCTCCATCGAGTAGTCCGAAACGAACAGCGTGAACTCGCGTTCCGATGCCATCGGGTCGAACGCGGGCCGCGCGGCCACCGTGGTGTCGATGCGCACCAGCACGTCGCGCACCGCCTCTTGCAACAGCTCGGCCCGTGGCGTGAGTTCCATGCGGCCCCCCACCGTGACCAGCAGTTCGTCGTCGAAATACTGGCGCAGCCGCGAGAGCGCGTTGCTCATGGTGGACTGGCTCAGGAACACGCGCTCGCCGGCCCGTGTGACGTTCTTTTCGGTCAGCAGGGCGTCCAGCGCGACGAGCAGGTTGAGGTCGAGTTTCTTGAATCGCATGGCTTGTTCGGCGGTAAGGGATGCTCTGCACAACCCGCGCCGTGCGCGGCGTGGCTTTTGCGGGATGAGCCGCAAGGCGCGAATTCCTGGGCAAGCCTGGACGGCTTGCCCGAATTCGCAACGCAGCGGATCGCCCGCAAAACCACGGCCCGCAAGGGTTCGGCCAAAAACGGGCGTCTTGCACACCTGTTGGCTTGTGTGTGCCACCGGCACACACGGCGCCAAGCAGGCGCGCAATCCATCCCGTTTTTGACCCGAACGCGCATGGCTGGGTTTGTGCAGAGCATCCCCAGTGTGCATCAGCCCTGAGTGCCCGGCGAGCGGCGCGCGCGGGGCACAAGGGTTTGCCCTGATATTTCAGAAACCGATGGAAAGGATTCGCACAACCCATTTCCCAGGGGCAGCCCTTCTCCCTAAAGTCGCGACTCGTTTGATCTGGATCAAGTGGTCCGGATCGACGAGGACCCCACACCTACAAGGAGACAAGCCATGCCCGTTCGAGCACATGCCCGAAAAGCCCCTGCGCGCAGGTCCGCCGCACGTCCCGCGTTTTCCTGCCTCTTTCTGGCGCTGTTGACGGCCCAGTCGGCCTCGGCGATCGAGATCGACACCGGCAACCCCGACTGGACCCTGCGGTGGGACAACACCGTGAAGGTCAGCCTGATGCAGCGCCTGAAGGACGCTTCGCCCACGCTCTCGGCGCAGGTGCCGTTGACGGTCAATCAGGACGATGGCGACAACAATTTCAAGAAGGGCCTGGTGTCCAACCGCCTGGATCTGCTGACCGAGCTGGACCTCGCCGGCCCGGGTTATGGCGCCCGGATCAGCGGCGCCGCCTGGTACGACAGCGTCTACAACGGCAAGACCGACAACACGGGCTTCACCGCAAACCACCGGCCGGGCAGCGCATTCGCCACGGAAACCCGCGACCTGATGGGTCGCAAGGCCGAGCTGCTCGATGCCTTCGTCTATGGCAAGTTCGACCTGGGTGAGCGCCCAGCCTCGGCCCGCCTGGGCCGCCACACCCTGCTCTGGGGCGAGAGCCTGTTCTTCGGCGCCAACGGCATCGCGGGCGGCCAGGCGCCGCTGGACCTGATCAAGCTGCTCTCGGTGCCCAACGCGACCTTCAAGGAAGTCGCCATGCCCACCGGCAAGCTCTCGGGCCAGGTGCAGCTCACGCCCGAGGTCTCGCTGGGGGCCTACCTGGCTTATGAGTGGGAGAAGACCCGGCTGATGCCGGCGGGCGCCTACCTCTCCAGCAGCGACTCGCTGGGCCCGGGTGCCGAACGCATCCTGGCCGGGCCCACCGCCGCTTTCGAGCGCCAGCCCGATCTGGACGCCAAGGACAGCGGGCAGGGCGGTGTGCAGCTGCGTTTCCGTGCGCCGTCCATCGACACCGACTTCGGCCTCTACGCCATCCGCTACCACGCCACCACGCCGAGCAACATCAACACCGTGCTCACGGGTGTGCCGCCCGCCGTGGCACCCAGCAGCTACCGCTGGATGTACCACGAGGGCGTGCGCGCCTTCGGCGCCAGCTTCGCCAAGTCGGTCGGCGAATGGGGCTGGGCCGGCGAGGTCTCGCTGCGCCAGAACACGCCGCTGGCCAGCTCGGGGCAGTCCACGCTCTCGACCATCGGTGTCAACGCCGGCCTGAACAACAACAGCAACCCCGGCTACGCCGTGGGTGAGACGGCGCATGCGCAGGTCTCGTGGATCGCCTCGCTCGGGCCGTCCTTCCTCGCCAGAGAGTCGTCGTTCGTGGGCGAGGTGGCGTGGAATACGCGGCTGAAAGTCACCCGCAATCAACACATGCTCAACCCCAATGCCGACAAGTCGGCCGTGGCCACGCGCATGGTGTTTTCGCCCAGCTACCGCCAGGTGCTGCCGGGCCTGGACCTCTCGCCCAGCATCGGCCTGGGCTACACCAAGGGCAAGTCTTCGGCCGTCGGGCCGGGCTTCGGCGTCGACGGTGGCGGCGACATCAGCCTGGGCCTGAACGCGGTCTACCTCGGGTCGTGGAACCTGGGCGTGAACGTCGTGCACTTCCTGGGCAAGGCCGCGCCCACGCTCGACGCCAACAACAACGCCGTGTACCAGCAGGCGCTGAAAGACCGGAACTACCTGACCGTGTCGCTGCGCACCACCTTCTGATCGAGGAGACATTCATGAAACCCATTTCCCATTGGGCCCCGGCGCTGTTGTGCGCCCTGGTGGCCACGACCGCCGCACACGCCGGCGTGACCGCGCAAGAGGCCGCCCGCCTCAAGACCGAGCTCACCCCGCTGGGTGGCGAGCGCGCCGGCAACAAGGACGGCAGCATCCCGGCCTGGACCGGTGGCTACACCACCGCCGTCCCCGGCTTCAAGAACGGTGGCCGCCGGGGCGACCCGTTCGCGAATGAGAAGCCGCTGTACAGCATCACCGCCGACAACCTGGCGCAGCACGCCGACAAGCTGAGCGACGGCACGCAGGCGATGTTCAAGAAGTACCCCAAGACCTTCCGCGTCGACGTCTACAAGACCCACCGCACCGCTGCGGCGCCGCAATGGGTCTACGACAACACGCTCAAGAACGCCACCAGCGCCAAGATCGAAGGCGGGGTCGTCACCGGCGCCTTCGGTGGCATTCCGTTCCCGATCCCCAAGACCGGTGAAGAGGTGATCGCGAACCACATGCTGCGCTGGCGCGGCGAGGCCTGGCAGGCCGACTTCGAGGGCTACCTGACCACCGCCAATGGGCAGAGGGTGCTGACGGTGAAAGCCACTGGCGACTTTCAGATGCCCTACTACGCCGAGAACGAGCGCGACAAGTTCCAGGGGGACTACTGGCTGACCCGCATTGTCAATTCGGGCCCTCCGGTGCGCGCGGGCGAGGCGATCACGGGGCGAGAGAACCTGGACCCGTCGCGGACGTCCGCCTGGGTGTACCTGACCGGCCAACGCCGCGTGCGCAAGCTGCCCAACGCCTGCTGCGACACCCCCACGCCAGCGACCAGTGGCGTGATGAGCTTTGACGAGATCGATGTCTTTGGCGGTCGCACAGACCGCTTTGACTGGAAGCTGGTGGGCAAGCAGGAGATGCTGATCCCCTACAACACCAACCGCCTGCACACCCCCAAGAATGTCGGCGACGTGTTGCTGGCCAACCACCTCAACCCCGATCACGTGCGCTGGGAATTGCACCGCGTCTACGTGGTCGAGGCCACGCTGAAAGCCGGGCAGCGCCACCAGGCGCCCAAGAGCCGCTACTACGTGGACGAGGACACCTGGGTGGCTGTGCTGGGCGACCGCTGGGACGCCAACGGGCAGCTCTGGAAGACGCTGTGGTCCCACCCTGTCGCCATGCCGGATCTGCCGGCCACCACGCCTCAGCAGCAGTTCGGCTTCAACGACCTGATCTCGGGCGCCTGGTATGCCAACGGCGTGGTCAACGAGCGCAACCAGCACTACAAGATCGTGCCGCGCCGCCCGGACAGCTTCTTCACCCCCGACGCCATGGCCGGCGACGGCGTGCGCTGAGCGGGTCGCACCATGCGTCTGTCACTTCTCCTGGCCGTGGTGTGCGCGGCAGCCGGCGCGGGCCCCGCGCTGGCCCGCTCGCCGGTGGTCGATGCGCTGCAACGTCCTGCCCTGGTGGTGAAGGCGCCGCAGCGGGCCGTGCTGCTCGCGGCGGCCCAGGCCGGTGCGCGCCTCGTGGCGGTGGGCGAGCGCGGCATCGTGGCCCTGAGCGACGACCGCAGCGCCACCTGGCGCCAGGCGCCCAGCCCGGTGAGCGTGACACTGACCATGGTGCGTTTCGCCGACGACCAACACGGCGTGGCCGTGGGGCACGGTGGCACGGTGCTGACCACCGAAGACGCGGGTGCCAGCTGGCGTCTGCGCCTCGATGGCCGGCGCCTGGCCGAACTGGCCAAGGCTGCCGCCACCACACCCGAGGCCCAGCGGGACGCCGAACGGCTGCTCGCCGACGGACCCGACAAGCCCTTCCTCGACGTGCTGCAGTGGGACGCCAAGCGCCTGCTCGCGGTGGGCGCCTATGGGCTCGCCTTCTACAGCGACGACGGCGGCGAGCGCTGGACGCCTTGGATGGACCGTCTGCCCAACCCCAGGGCTCTGCACTGGTACGTGGCGCGGCGCGCGGGCAACACCTTGCTGCTGGCCGGCGAGCAGGGCCTGCTGGCCCGTTCGCTCGACGGCGGCCAGAGCTTTCAAACGATGAACTCACCTTACAAAGGCAGCTGGTTCGCTGGTGAGATCCGCCCCGACGGGCAGACCGTGCTGGCCGGGCTGCGCGGCAACGTGTGGCGATCCACCGATGGCGGTGCTCAGTGGACACAGCTGGCCTCGCCGGTGCCGGCCACCATCACCGCCATGGCGGTCGACGCCGAGGGCGGGCTGCTGCTGGCCAGCCAGGCCGGCGTGGTGCTGCGCCTGCAGGGCGATGCCCTGGTGCCGCTGAAGGCGCCCCCGGCGCCCATGCCCTCGGCCCTGCTGCCGCTGCAGGGCGGCCCGCTGCTCACGCTCGGTGTGGCCGGTGTGGTTCCGGTCGACGCAGGAGCGCGCCAATGAACGCATCCGCATTCGATCCCCGCTCGGGTTCGCTGGTCGAGCGCGCGCTGTTCAACCACCGCGCCGTCGTGGTGCTGCTGTGCGCGCTGGTCACGCTGCTGCTGGGCTGGCAGGCCACGCGCCTGCAGCTCAACGCCAGCTTTGAAAAGACCATTCCGACCAGCCACCCCTACATCCAGAACTTCCTGGCGCACCAGAGCGAGCTGAGTGGCCTGGGCAACGCGGTGCGCATCGCCGTGGCGAAACCCGAAGGGAGCATCTACGACGCGAAATACCTCGACACCCTGCGGCGCCTGTCCGACGAAGTGTTCCTGCTGCCCGGTGTGGACCGGTCGCGCATGAAATCGCTGTGGACACCGAGCACGCGCTGGGTCGGCGTGACCGAAGACGGCCTGGAAGGCGGGCCGGTGATCCCCGATGGCTTCGACGACTCGCCAGCCAAGCTGCAGCAGCTCGCCGCCAACGTGGCGCGCTCGGGCGAGATCGGCCAGACCGTGGCGCGCGATGCGAAGTCTTCGGTGATCTTCTTGCCGCTGCTCGCCAAGGACGCCGAGGGCCAGGCCATCGACTACGCCCGGCTCTCCAACGAGCTCGACGCGCTGCGCACCAAGTACGAGGCCGAAGGCGTCACGGTGCACATCACCGGCTTCGCCAAGATCGTGGGCGACCTGATCGACGGCGTGAAGGCGGTGCTGGTGTTCTTCGCCATCGCCGTGGCCATCGCCACCGCCATGGTGTTCTGGTACACGCGCTGCGTGCGCTCCACGCTGCTGGTGGTGCTGGCCTCGCTGATCGCGGTGGTCTGGCAGCTGGGCCTGCTGCCGCTGCTGGGTTACGCGCTGGACCCGTACTCCATCCTCGTGCCCTTCCTGGTGTTCGCCATCGGCATGAGCCACGGCGCACAGAAGATGAACGGCATCATGCAGGACGTGGGCCGCGGCGTGGACCAGCTGGTGGCCGCGCGCTTCACCTTCCGCCGCCTGTTCCTGGCCGGGCTCACGGCCCTCCTGGCCGACGCGGTGGGTTTTGCGGTGCTGCTGGTGATCGACATCCAGGTCATCCGCGAGCTGGCCATTGCAGCGTCCATCGGCGTGGCGGTGCTGATCTTCACCAACCTGATCCTGCTGCCGATTCTGCTGAGCTACACCGGCGTGAGCGCGAGTGCCGCGGCGCGCAGCCTGCGGTCGGAACAGGCCGACGCGGCGGGCGCGGACAAGCACCCGATGTGGGCCTTTCTCGACCGCTTCACCCGGCGCCCCTGGGCCACGGGGGCCGTGGTGGCCGGGCTGTTGATGGGGCTGGGCGGCTTCGCGGCCAGCACGCAGCTCCAGATCGGCGACCTGGACCCGGGCGCGCCCGAGCTGCGCGCCGACAGCCGCTACAACCGCGACGTGGCCTTCATGAACGCGGCCTACGGCGCCGGCAGCGACGTGCTGGCCGTGATGGTCAAGACGCCCGAAGGCCAGTGCTCGGCCTACGACACGCTCAACAAGGTCGACACGCTGGAATGGGAGCTGCGCCAGATCGACGGCGTGGAAAGCACCAACACGCTGGCGCTGCTGAACCGCCGCGTGCTCTCCGGCCTGAACGAAGGCAACCCGCGCTGGTACGAGTTCCTGCCCAACCAGGACATGCTCAACACCGTGACCGCCAGCGCGCCGCGCGGCCTCTACAACGACGCCTGCGGCCTGCTGACCATCTACGTCTTCTTGCGCGACCACAAGGCCGACACGCTCTCCCGCGTGGTGGACCACGTCGAGGCCTTCGCCCGGATCAACAACACCGCCGACACACAGTTCCTGCTGGCCGCCGGTTCGGCCGGCATCGAGGCCGCGACCAACATCGTGGTGAAGGACGCCTGGCGCACCATGCTGCTCATGGTCTACGGCGCCGTGGTGCTGCTGTGCTTCGTCACCTTCCGCTCCTGGCGCGCGGTGGTCGTGGCGGTGCTGCCGCTGGTGGTGACCTCGTTCCTGGCCGAGGCGCTGATGGTGGCGCTGGGCATGGGCGTGAAGGTGGCCACGCTGCCGGTGATCGCGCTGGGTGTGGGCATCGGCGTGGACTACGCGCTCTACATCCTGTCCATCACCCTGGCCCAGCTGCGCGAAGGCAAGAGCCTGTCCGAGGCCTATTACCGCGCCCTGCTGTTCACCGGCAAGGTGGTGATGCTGACCGGCGTCACGCTGGCCGTGGGCGTGATCACCTGGGTCGCCAGCCCGATCAAGTTCCAGGCCGACATGGGCCTGCTGCTGGCCTTCATGTTCCTCTGGAACATGCTCGGCGCCCTCGTGCTGCTGCCCGCGCTCGCGCACTTCCTGCTGCCGGCATCGTTGTTCCGCGTCGCCGCATCGTCGGTCCAGCCCCCAGCCAGCGCGGGTGCGGCAGCGCCGGTCGGCTTGCGGGCAGGGGCGCGTTGAACCCCAAAAGCAATCATGGAGAACCTCTTGAACAACCCCTCCGCACATACAAGCCCTGCGCCCCGACGCCGCGTGGCCGTCATTGGCGCGGGCCCGGGCGGCCTGTCGACTGCGCTGGCGTTTCACCGCGCCGGCCATGACGTCCGGCTGTTCGAGCGCCAGGACGCCGTGCGTCCCATCGGCGGTGCGGTGCTGCTGTCCCTGCCGGTGCTGTCCATCCTGCGCGACATGGGGGTGGACATCCATCGGCTGGGCGCCTACGCGGTCACCGAGTTTCGCAACCACCGGGGCAGGCTGCGCACGCGCCTGCCGTTCAACAAGAAGGCCGAAGCACGCGCCGGTATTCCGGGATGGCACTACGGCATGCTGCGTTCTGCAGCGCTGGAGCGCATGCTGGACGTGATCCCTCCCGAGCTGATCCAGCCCAACAAGCGGTTCCTGCGTTACGAGGAGTCGGCCCAGGCGGTCACGGTTCACTTCGAGGACGGCAGCCAATGGGAGGCCGATCTGCTGGTCGGCGCCGACGGCATCCGTTCGCAGGTCGCACAGCAGACGTTTGGAGACCTTGGCCTGTTCCACTGCGGCATCCAGGTCTGGCTGGCCTGGTGCCATTGCGAGAACATGCCCCCCGACGTTGGGTGGATCTCGCATTCGCGCACCGTGCAGGCCAGCTTTTTCCCGATCCTGCACGAGGGAAAGCCCGCAGTCGAATGGTGGGTTGTGGAGCCCTGGAACGAGGGCCAGACACCGCCCAGCGACACCAAGGCCCATCTGCTCAAGCACCTGGACGGCTGGGCCGATCCGCTGCCACGGCTGGCGGCCGCCACCGATTTCGAGCGCAACTGCTTTCGCTGGGAGATCTACAACCGCCCGGCCCTGAAAAGCTGGTCGCGTGGTCGCGTGTCCTTCGTTGGGGATGCTGTGCATCCGGTGTCGCCGTATGCCGCCTATGGCATGGGCATGGCCATCGAGGATGGCTGGTGGCTCGCCAAGTGCCTCGAAGGGGTGGATCTGGCCGAGCCCGCGGCGCTCGCCAAGGGTCTGGCGAGCTACGACCGCCAGCGCGTGGCCTTCACCAACAAGAACGCTGCGATGGCGCGCTACATGGGCTACCTGTTTCACCGCACGCCCTGGCCGTTGACGGTGCTGCGCGACGTGGTGTTCGACCACACGGGATTTCTGGAAAAGGCCCTGACCGAGCAGTACCTCAAGGACGCGGAGCTGCAGATGGAATCCCTTCCCATTCAAACACCGTCCCTCCTGAGGGCCTCGATATGAACCACGCCTGGTTGTACCGTTTCCTGTTGTCCCCCTCCCTGGTCATGTGCGTGGTGTCCACCGCCCTCGCCGCAGAGTCGCCCGACGCCGTGTTCGACCGCTACGTCGCCGCCGTGCACGCGGGCGACATGGCAACGGTGCGCGCCCTGATCGCGCCCGACGTCGAGCGCTCCGACTACGTCGGGTGCCGCCCGGAGATGGACAACCCGGCGTGCCTGGCGCACTACGTCGAGACCACCGTCGTGCAGCCGAAGGCGCGGTTCACCGTCCTGCGCCGCCAGCTCGATGGCGACACCGTCAGCGCCAGGCTGGAGGTGCGCAGCCCCTGGCATTCCAAGGCCGGCATCGAGCGCATCGTGGGCACCGACATCGTGCGCGTGCGCAACGGCCTGATCCACGGCTTCCGCTTTGTGCCCGACTTCGGCGACGAGTCCACCGCCATCTTCTTCGGCTCGCTGGGCATCGGCCCGCGCGCCGCCAAAACCCCTTCCAAGTGAGCACCATGTTCAAGTACTTTCCCACCAACTACGTCTGGAACCTCTCGGTCGATCTCGCGATCGAGATGGGCGCGCGCATCGGCGAGATCGAGCAGATGTGTGCCCCCTTGCAGGAGGCCGCCAAGGCGCCCGACGCTGCGGGCACCGCGGCCTTCCGCGAGACCTGGGTGAGCATGGCCGACCGGCTCTGCGGCCTGGCCGAAGAGGACGAGGCCAAGGGCCGTTTGTTGTCCGCTGGCGAAAAATACCGCCGCGCGGCCAGCTACCTGATCACCGCCGAGCGCCTGCAGGCGCACAACGCACCCGGCCGCATGGCGATCTACCGCCGCGAACTCGACCTGTTCCTCAAAGGTTCCCAGCTGATGGGCGACCCGGTCCAGCGGGTCGAGATCCCGTATGAGGGTCAGCACCTCTCGGCCCTCTACACCCCCGCTGACAACCTCCAGCCCGGCGAACGCGCTCCGGTCCTGGTGCAGCTCAACGGCCTCGATTCGACCAAGGAGATGAAGCACCTGGTCGGCCTGCCGCTGTGGCTGGCCAAGCGCGGCATCTCGTCGCTGGTGGTGGACCAGCCCGGCACCGGCGAGGCGCTGCGCCTGCAGGGACTGACCGCGCGCTTCGACACCGAACACTGGGCCAGCCGCGTGGTCGACTGGCTGGAGCAGCACCCCGCCGTGGACCCCAAGCGCATCGGCTGCGAAGGCGTGTCGCTGGGCGGCTACTACTGCCCACGCGCCGTGGCCATGGAGCCGCGTTTTGCCTGCGGCGTGGCCTGGGGCGCCAACCACGACTGGCGCGACGTGCAGAAGCGCCGGCTGGAGAAAGAGGGCGACTTCCCGGTGCCGCATTACTGGGCCCACGTGTGCTGGGTCTGGGGCGCCAAGGACGTCGACGACTTCATGCGCATCGCCGAAGACGTGCACCTGGACGGCGTGGTCGAGAAGATCAAGGTGCCGTTCCTGGTGACGCACGGTGAGAAGGACTCGCAGATCCCGCTGAAGTGGGCGCACCGCACCTATGAGCAACTGGTCAACAGCCCCAGGCGCGAACTCAAGGTTTTCACCGAGCGCGAAGGTGGCGCGCAACACGCCAGTTTCGACAACAGCATCAACGCCGGCCACTACATCGCCGACTGGGTGGCCGAAGCCCTGGGTGGCCGCACGGCCTGCAACACGGTATGAACCATCACACAGCAAGAAGGGAAACCCACATGAACATCATCGGACTCGACGCCCTGGTCTTTGGCGTGGACGATCTCGCCGCCTGCCGCCAGTACCTCATCGACTACGGCCTGCGCGATGCTGGCCACGGCCGCTTCGAAGCCCTCGACGGCACAGCCGTGGTCATCCGCGCCAAGGACGACCCGACCCTGCCGCCCAGCCTGGGCACCGCCAGCCTGCTGCGCGAAACCGTCTACGGCGTGGCCGATGAGGCCACGCTGCAGGCGATCGCCACCGAGCTGTCGCGCGACCGCGCGGTGACGCACGAGGACGGTGTGGTGCGCTCGCACGACGACATGGGCTTTGCGCTGGCCTTTCAGGTCAGCGTGCGCCGCCCGCTGGACCTGCCCGCCGAAACCGTGAACGCGCCGGGGGCACCGGTGCAGCGGCCGGCCAACGCCGTCGGCGTGGACCCCAACGCGCCGGCCCTGCCGCGCACGCTGTCGCACGTGGTCTATTTCGTGCCGGACGTGGCCCAGGCGGAAGCGTTCTACGTCAAGCGCCTGGGCTTCGTCTGCACCGATCGCTTCACCGGCGTCGGCCCCTTCCTGCGCCCCGCCGGTACGCTGGAACACCACACCTTCTTCATGATCCAGACCCCGCCCTTCATGAAAGGCTGCGAACACTTCACCTTTCACATGGGCGGCCCCACCGAGCTGATGCTGGCCGGCGCGCGTTTCGTCGAGAAGGGTTACCAGAGCTTCTGGGGGCCGGGGCGCCACAAGTTCGGCAGCAACTGGTTCTGGTACTTCAACTCGCCGCTGGGCTGCCACATCGAGTACGACGCCGACATGGATCTGCACGACGACAGCTGGGCCGAACGCGAAGTGCCCATGAGCGCCGACGCCTCGCAGCTGTTCCTGTTCCAGCACCGCGAAAACTGGGCGCCGTCGGGCCCGCCGCCTGGTGTTGGCAAGCCCGCAGTCGGCGCGGAGCACTGAGGCGATGGCCACCATGCGGCTGTGCCACCTGAGCGAGCTGCCCGAGGGCGCGGCGCGGGGCTTTGACCCGCAGCGCAGCGGGCAGGACTCGCTGTTCATCGTGCGCCAGGGCGAACGGCTGTTCGCCTGGGCCGACCGCTGCCCGCACCACGGCACGCCCATGGCCTGGCGCAAGGACGCCTACCTCAACGCCACGGGCGACCGCATCGTCTGTGGCGCGCACGGTGCGCAATTTGCCATCGACACCGGACTGTGCACACTGGGTCCCTGTCTGGGGGATTCGCTCACGCCGGCCCCTTTGCTGATTCACAACAACGGCGAGGTGCACCTCGCCCACAACCCCCGTCAGGAGACAACAACATGAACCCCTCGCGCATCCTCATCATCGGCGGCGGCTTTTCCGGCATGTCGGCCGCCATCCAGTTGCGCCGGCAAGGCCATGAGGTCGACCTCGTCGAGATCGATCCTGGCTGGCGCAGCTACGGCGCCGGCATCAGCCTGGGCGGCGCGACCCTGCGCGCCTTTCGCACGCTCGGCATCCTGGAAGCCTTCCTGGAGCAGGGCAGCGCCACCGACGGCGTGCACCTGTGCCTGCCCCACGGCCCCAAGGTGGCCGAGCTGCCCACGCCGCGCATCGCCGGGGCCGATGTGCCCGGTGGCGGTGGCATCATGCGGCCGGTGCTGGCGCGCATCCTGGCTGAGGCCACGCGGGCCTCGGGCGCGAACGTGTTTCTGGGTTGCAGCTTCACCACCATCGATCAGGACGCCGACGGTGTGGACGTCGGCTTCACCGACGGCCAGCGGCGCCGCTACGACCTGGTGATCGGTGCCGATGGCCTGTATTCGAAAGTGCGCGAGACCCTGTTCCCGCAGGCGCCCCAGCCGCGGTACAGCGGGCAGGCCGTGTGGCGCGCCGTGCTGCCGCGCCCGCCCGAAATCGAAACCGCCACCATGTGGATGGGCCCGCGCATCAAACCCGGTGTGAACCCGGTGTCGAAGACGGAGATGTACCTCTTCGTCACCGAGCCGCGCCCCACCAACGACCACGTCGACCCCGCCAGCTTCGCCGAGCACCTGCGCGGCCTGCTGGCCGACTTCCCCGCGCCCGTGCTGCAGGCCATTCGCGAGCAGATCGGCCCCGACTCGCAGATCGTCTACCGCCCGCTCGAAGGCCTGCTGATGCCGCGCCCCTGGTTCAGCGGCCGCGTGGTGCTGATCGGCGACACGGTGCACGCCACCACGCCCCACCTGGCCTCGGGCGCCTGCATCGGCATCGAAGACGCGCTGGTGCTGGCCGAAGAGCTGGGCCGGGCAGCCGAGGTGGGCGAGGCCCTGGCCGCGTTCGAGGCCCGGCGCTGGGAGCGCTGCCGCATGGTGGTGCAGAACTCGGCCCGCCTGGGCGAGATCGAGGTCGCTGGCGGCGACAAGGAAGAACACGCCCGCATCATGCGCGAGTCGCTGATGGCGCTGGCGCAACCCATCTGACCAGGAGATGCCATGAACCCCCGTTCCACAAGCACGTTCGGCCATGTGGCCCTGATCGTGGCGCACTGTGCCGGCATGGTCGATCTGGTGGCGCTGCCGGTCTGGGTCGGCACACTCATCCAGCACTACCAGCTCGACCCGCAGCAGGCCGGCGGCCTGGCCACGCTGTTCCTGATCGGCGCGGTGGTCTCCAGCGTCTTCCTGGCCTCGCGTTTCCAGCGCGTGAAGGGGCGTTGGGTGGCGGCCGGCGGTTATGCGCTGGCGGCCGCCTGCTTCGGCACGCTGTCGCAGCCGCAGGACACCACCACCATGGCGGTATTGCACGCGGTCGGTGGCCTGGCCGCCGGGGCCGCGCTGAGCGTCACCCACGGCACCATCGCGCGCAGTGTCAACCCACACCTGAAGTTCGCCATCGTGGGCATCGGCCTGGGGGTGTTCGCGGTGCTGTTCCTCGGCGCCTCACCCAAGGTGATCGAGGCGGCCGGTGGCTTCGTGCTGTTCGCCATCTTTGGTGCGGTGATGCTGCTGGCTTCGTTGGTCTGCGCGGCAGGCTTTCCCGAGCCCGAGCGCGAGGCCACGGCGGTGGACGCACCGGTCGCGCACATTCCCCGCGCGGTCTGGTTCGGCATCGTGGGCATCAGCGCCATGGCCCTGGTGCAGTCGATGACCTTCAGTTTCCTGGAGCGTGTCGGGTCGGACCGTGGCTACAGCCTGACCCTGATCACGGGCGTGCTGGTGGTGTTGGGCATGGTGAACCTGCTGCCCGCGGCGCTGGCCGCGATGCTGGAAAAACGCTGGCATGCGCGCCGCGTGCTGCTGGCCGGCCCGGTGATCCAGGCGCTGCTGGCGGCGGTGATCATGAACGCGCCCAGCTTCTACGCCTACGCCGCATCGGCCTCGGTGTTCGCCGCCGTGATGATCTTCACCCACACCTTCGCCTTCGGCCTGATGGCGCGGCTCGAACCCAGTGGGCGCGCGATGGCCGCCACGCCCGCGATGTTGATGGTCGGCGCGGCCATCGGGCCGGTGCTGGGGGGCACGCTGGTGAAGTCGGCCGGCTACGGCAGCCTGGGTCTGGCGGCGGTGTTGATTGGTGGTCTGGCCGTCTATTGCATGTCCCGCCTGCCGGGGCAGGCACCTGCGGTCCTGACCCGGGCTCCCGCATGAAGCCGCAACGCCGTTTCGTCGACCTCTCCATCTACCTGGAGAACGACGTGCTGTCGGACCCGCCGCCGCTGGCGCCGAAGATCACCTACCAGAAGCACGCCGACACGTTGCCCGAGTTCATGGCCATGATCCCGGGCACCCAGCCCGAGGACTACCCCGATGGCGAGGCCGCGGCCGCCGAGTGGGTGACGCTCACCACACACAACGGCACCCACCTCGATGCGCCCTGGCACTTCCATTCCACGCAAGACGCGAAGAACGGCGGCAGCCGGCCTTCGATCACCATCGACCAAGTGCCGCTCGAATGGTGCTTCCAGCCGGGTGTGAAGCTGGACTTCCGGCACTTCCCGGACGGCTACGTGGCCACCGCCGCCGACGTCGAGGCCGAGTTGCAGCGCATCGGCCACACGCTGGAGCCGCTGGACATCGTGGTGGTCAACACCCGCGCCGGCAGCCGCTACGGCCACAGCGACTACCTGGGCGCCGGCTGCGGCATGGGCTACGAGGCCACCATGTACCTGCTGGAGCGCGGCGTGCGCCTGACCGGCACCGACGCCTGGAGCTGGGACGCGCCGTTCTCGTACACCGCCCAGCGCGTGGCCGAGACCGGCAACAAGGCCCTGATCTGGGAAGGCCACAAGGCGGGCCGCGACATCGGCTACTGCCACCTGGAGAAGCTGCACAACCTTGAAGCCTTGCCGGCCACGGGTTTCACCATCAGCTGTTTTCCACACAAGATCCGCGGCGCCTCGGCCGGCTGGACGCGTGCGGTCGCCATCTTTGAGGACGGAACCCCATGAGCTTTCCCCCGATCCACCGCGTCGTCACCGGCCACGATGCCGACGGCAAGGCCATCGTCGCGAGCAGCGGCCCGCTGCCCACCGTGGTCGAGATCGCCGCGATCCCGGGCACGGTGTTCCACGAGGTCTGGAGCACCGCCGCCACCCCGACCCCGGTGGACAACGGCGCCGACCCGACGTTGGGCCCGCTGATGCTGCCGCCGCCCCAGCAAGGCACCCGCATGCGCTTCGTCGACATCCCGCCCGACACGGCCGAGTTCCTGGCCCAGGGCGCCGGGAAGATGAAGGACGCCTTCAGCCAGATCGGCGACGAGAAAGCTTCGACCGTGAAGGCCCATTCGCCGCACCCGCTGATGCACCGCACCGAGAGCGTGGACTACGGCGTCGTGATCGAGGGCGAATTGACCCTGGTGCTCGACGACAGCGAAGTGCAGCTCAGGCCCGGCAGCGTGGTCGTGCAGCGCGGCAGCAACCACGCCTGGGCCAACCGCTCGGGCAAGCCCTGCCGCATGCTGTTCGTGTTGGTCGATGGCGCCTACGAGCCGTCGCTGGCCGCTGCGCTGGCCACGCGCTGACAGCCCCCTCCATTCCCGGAAACACCCCCCATGAAGTTCGCCACCCTCAAAGACGGCTCGCTGGACGGCCGCCTCGTCCTGGTCTCGCGCGACGGGCAGCGCGCCGTGCGCGCCGGTGCCGTCGCACCCAGCCTGATCGAAGCCCTGCGGCGCTGGGAACAAGTCCAGCTGCCGCTGTCCGATCTGTCCGAGTCGCTCAACGCCGGCAGCGCGCCCGGCGCTTTCGACTTCGACCCGACCGCCTGTGCGGCACCCTTGCCGCGTGGCCCGCAGTGGCTCGACGCCTCGGCCTTCCTGAACCACGGCCGCCTGATGGAGCAGGCCTTCAACACGCCGCCCATCCCGCTGTTCGACAGCGTGCCGGTGATGTACCAGGGCGCCAGCGACGACTTCCTCGGGCCGATCGACGACGTGCCTTTGCCCAGCGAGGCCGACGGCATCGACTTCGAGGGCGAGTTCGGCGTGGTCACCGGGCCGGTGCCCATGGGTGTGTCGCCCGAAGCGGCGCTGGCCTGTGTGCGCCTGGTGGTGCAGATCAACGACTGGAGCCTGCGCGCGCTGGGCCCGCACGAAATGAAAGCCGGCTTCGGCTTCCTGCAGGCCAAGCCCTCCACCGCCTTTGCGCCGGTGGCCGTCACGCCCGACGAACTGGGCGGCGCCTGGTGCGACGGCCGGGTGCAGATGCGGCTGCAGGTGCAATGGAACGGCGAGCGTTTTGGCGAGCCGCACGGCGGCGAGATGAATTTCCACTTCGGCCAGCTCATCGCCCACGCGGCGCGCACACGGCGGCTCACGGCCGGCAGCATCGTCGGCTCGGGCACGGTCTCCAACGTGTCGCGCGCGGCGGGTTCGGCCTGCATCGCCGAGCGGCGCGTGATCGAGAAGATCGACCAGGGCGAGATCCGCACCGGCTTCATGCGCTTCGGCGACCGCGTGCGCATGCAGGCCCGCTTCGACGGTGGTGGGGACGGACCGTTTGGCGTGATCGACCAGCGCGTGGTCGCGATGGTCGCCGCTGCCCACCCCGCCTGAGCGGATGGGGACGCCATGCACGTGCTGATCACCGGCGCGGCCGGTTTCCTGGGGCGCGCTCTGGCGCAGCGCCTGGTGCCGGGCAGCCCGTTGGGCGGGCGCACCGTCGGCCAGCTCACGCTGATGGACCAGGCCTTCGCGCGCGCGGCGGGCGAGGGCGTGCGCCAGCTGGCGCTCGACATGGGTGACGCGACGGCGTTGCGTGCGGCGCTGGCCGAGCGGCCGCCCATCGACCTGCTGTTCCACCTCGCCAGCATTCCCGGTGGCACGGCCGAACAGCACCACGAGCTGGCGCGCCGCGTCAACCTGGACGCCACCCAGACCCTGCTGGAACAGGGGCGGCAGCAGGTGGTGCGGGGCGGGGCGGCCCCGGTGTTCGTGTTCGCCAGCTCCATCGCCGTCTTCGGCACCCTGCCCGCCGAGGTGGACGACGACACGCCCGCGCGGCCACAGCTGAGCTACGGGGCGCACAAACTGGTGGGCGAGGTGCTGATCAACGACTTCAGCCGCCGCGGCTGGGTGGACGGGCGCGCCCTGCGCATCCCCGGCGTGCTGGCCCGCCCACCCGAACGCACCGGACAACTCTCGGCCTTCCTGAGCGACCTGATCCGCGAGCTGGCAGCGGACCGTCCCTTCGTCTGTCCCACCTCGCCCGGGGCCACCACCTGGGCCTCCTCGTTGCCTTGCGTGGTGGAACAGCTGCTGCACGCCGCCCGCTTCGACCCGGCCCTGACCGGCGGCGAGCGCGTGCTGACCCTGCCCACGCTGCGTTTTGCCATGGCCGAACTGGCGCAGGCGGTCGGCCGCGTGCACGGCACGCCCGCGGACGATCTCGTGCGCTGGGCGCCCGATGCCCGCATCGAGGCCCTGTTCGGCCGCTTTCCCCCGCTGCGCACGGCCCGCGCGGATGCCGCGGGCTTCCGCCGCGATGCCGACCTGGAGGCGCTGGTGCGTGGAGCGCTGGTTTCGGCCTGATCCTCAGTCCGGCAGCACGGCGGTGACCTCGATCTCCACCTGGGCCCGGGCCTCCACCAGGGCCGCGACCTGCACGCAGGTCATGGCCGGGAAGTGTTTGCCCATTACCTCGCGGTACACGCCGCCGAGTTCGCGCAGCCGTGCGTTGTATTCGACCCGGTCCACGATGTACCAGGTCATGCGCACCATGTGCTCGGGGCCGGCGCCGGCGCAGGCCAGCACCTCGCGGATGTTGAGCAGGGTCTGGCGGGTCTGTGCGATGAAGTCGTCGCTCTCGAACTGCTGGGCGCCGTTCCAGCCGATCTGGCCACCGACGAAGACCATCGTGCCGCGCGCGGCGACGCCGTTGGCGTAACCCTTGGGGGCGGCCCAGCCGGGAGGTTGCAGGTGTTTCATGTGAGAGCCGTCATTCAAAGATAAAAGCAAGGGTGATGGACGCTGCCAGCCAACTCGCGAGCGCCACAGCCCAACCCAGGGACACCGAGGGTCCGGCTCCGCCGGCCCCAGGTGTCGCCCCCCTCCAAGCCGAAGGCGCCAGAGAGGGGGGTGGCGCCGTGAGGCGACGCGGGGGGTGTCATGTACTGGCCTGCTGGCGCAGCGCGAAGCGCTGCAGCTTGCCGGTTTCGGTGCGCGGCAGCTTGTCCACGAAGACCACGTCGCGCGGGTACTTGTAGGGCGCCAGGGTGTGTTTCACGTGGTCCTGCAGGGCCTTGACCTGGGCGGCGTCGGCGGCCTCGCCGGGCTTGAGCACCACGTAGGCCACGATGACCATGCCGCGTTCGTCGTCCGGGCGGCCGACCACGCCGCATTCGGCCACCGCCGGGTGCAGCAGCAGCGAGGCTTCCACCTCCGGGCCGGCCACGTTGTAGCCGGCGGTGATGATCATGTCGTCGGTGCGCGCCTGGTAGAAGAAGTAGCCATCGGCGTCCTGGCTGAAGGCGTCGCCGGGGAAGTTCCAGCCGTCCTTCACGTACTGCGCCTGGCGCGCGTCGTCCAGGTATTTGCAGCCGGTGGGGCCGGCCACGGCGAGCCGCCCGACCTGGCCCGGCGGCAGTTCCTGCCCGTTCTCGTCCACGATCTTCGCCCGGTAGCCGGGTACCACCTGGCCGATCGCACCGCGGCGCACCGCCTCGGGCGGCGAGGAGATGAAGATGTGGAACATCTCGGTGGCGCCGATGCCGTCGAGCATCTCCAGCCCGCTGGCCTCTTTCCAGAGCTGGCGGGTGGCGTCGGGCAGGCCCTCGCCCGCGCTCACGCTGATGCGCAGTTTCCCGACGCCGTGCTGCTTGGCGAACGCGGCCATCTGGCGGTAGAAGGTGGGCGCGGTGTAGCAGATGGTGGCGCCCACCTGGCCAATGAGCTTGACCATGGCTTCGGGCGTGTAGGGAATGCTCGGGAAATACACCGAGGCCCCTGCCCACATGGGGAACACCAGCAGGCCGCCCAGGCCGAAAGTGAAGGCCAGCGGGGGCGAGCCCATCACGATGTCGTCCGGCGTGGCGCGCAGCACGTGGCGCGGCCAGGTCTCGCAGGCGGCGAGCACGTCGCGGTGGGTGTGCACGGCGGCCTTCGGGCGGCCGGTGGTGCCCGAGGTGAAGGCCAGCAGGGCGATGTCGTCGGCGCTGGTGGGGCAGGGCGTGGCCTGGTCGCTGGCGTGTTTGGCGAGTGCTTCGAGCGAGTCGGTGATCACCACAGCCGCGTCGCCGGTGTTGAACAGCCGCAGCGGCAGCCTTGCCGTTTCCGGACGCTGTGCCAGGGCCGCCTTGAGTTCGTCCTGCAGCTTCACGTCGCACAGCGCGGCGGAGGGGAGGGCTTTGTCGATGACGGCCTTGAGCTCGGTGGCGCGCAGCAACGGCATGGTGGCCACCGCGATCAGACCGCTTTGCACCACGGCCAGCCAGGCCAGCGCCATGGCGATGGAGTTGCCGCCGCGCAGCAGCACCCGGTTGCCGGGCACCAGACCCATGTCGCGCGTGAGCACGTTGGCGATACGGTTGACCTCGGCCCGGGCCTGCGCGTAGCTCAGCGTGCGCTCGTCGCTGCGCAGGAACGGCCGGTCGGCGTGGCCGCGGGTCACCGCGCGATCGAACAGCGCCTGCACCACGTTGAGCTGCGCGGGGATCTGTTGCAGCTCAGGCAGCTCGTGGCGCAGCTCGGGCCACTGTTCGGGTGGCGGCAAGCGGTCGTGGACGAACCGATCAAGTTGAGCGGATGGCATGGGGAACTCCTTCTCTCTCAGTCTGCATGGACGACCGGCGCGACATGCCCAAACCCGGGAATGCCACGGAACCGGCTTTGCCGGGCCGTAGGCATTGCCCCCTTGAGGGGGTCGCGCGCAGCGCGGCGGGGGTGTTTCATCTCAAAGCCTGTTTGCCAAGGATCAGCAGCTGCACCTCGCTCGCACCCTCGTAAATGCGCAGCGAGCGGATGTCGCGGTACAGGTGTTCGATGGGCTGGCCCACCTGCACGCCGCGCCCGCCGAACATCTGCAGCGCCATGTCGATCACGCGCTGCGCGTTTTCGGTGGCGGTGAGTTTGGCGCTGGCCGCGGCGGCCGTGTAGGCCGGTGTGCCCGCGCCGTGGGTGCTGCTGCGGTCGCGCATCCAGGCGGCGCGGTAGGTGAGCATGGCCGCGGCGTCGATCAGGGCGCTCATCTCGCCCAGCCGGGCCTGGGTGAGCTGGAAATCGGCCAGGGTCTGGCCGAACATCTTGCGCGTCTTGGCGTGGGCCACGGCCTCGGCGAAGGCGCGGCGCGCCATGCCCAGCGCGGCGGCGGCCACCGAGGCGCGGAAGATGTCCAGCGTCTGCATGGCCAGCTTGAAACCGCCGTTGACGCTGCCCACCAGGGCATCGCTGCCGATGTGGCAGTCGGTGAACGTGAGCGTGGCCAGCGGGTGCGGCGCCATCACCTGGATGTGCGCGCTGCTGTCCAGGCCCGGGGCGTCGGCGTTGACGACGAAGGCGCTGATGCCGCGTGCGCCGGCGTCCGGCTCGGTCTTGGCGAACACCACGTAGAAGTCGGCCATGCCGCCGTTGCTGATCCAGGTCTTCTGGCCGTTCAGCGTCCAGCCGGTGGGCGTTGGGGTGGCGCGCAGCGCCATCGCCGCCACGTCCGAGCCGGCCTCGGGCTCGCTCAGCGCAAAGGCCGCGATCTGGTCGCCGCGGGCCACGGCCGGCAGGCGGTGCGCCTGCTGTGCGGCTGTGCCCGCAAGCGTGATGGCGCCGCTGCCCAGGCCCTGCATGGCGAAGGCGAAGTCGGCCAGCGGGGAGTGGTAGGCCAGGGTCTCGCGCAGGATCACCAGCGCGCGCGAGTCCAGCCCGGGCAGGGCGCCGCCGTGGTCCTCGGGCACGCAGTAGCGCAGCCAGCCGGCGGCGCCCAGGCGTCGCACCCAGTCTTTGCAGGCGGCGCGGTCGTCGGACTCGTCCACCCGTTGTTCGCGCGCCCAGGCCACGAGGCCGTTGGCCAGCGCGCGGTGCGCGTCGTCGAAGAAGGGCAGTTCGAGGTGCGCGGTCGGCGCCAGCGCGCCGTGCGGGTGGGGGTGCTCGAAGGCGACCATTCAGGACTCCCGCCGGGCCGTCCCAAGGGAGGCCAGCGCCCCCTTGGGGGGCAGTGAATACACGAAGTGATGAGCGTGGGGGCACATGGTTCAATCCCCTTCAAAGGCTGGGCGCTGCTTGGCCGCAAACGCCTCGTACGCGCGCCGGAAGTCCTGCGTCTGCATGCAGATGGCCTGGGCCTGGGCTTCGGCTTCGATGGCCTGGTCCAGCGTCATGGCCCATTCCTGGTGCAGCATGGTCTTGGTCATGCCGTGCGCGAAGGTGGGGCCTTGCGCGAGCTGGGCCGCGAGCTTGTGGGCCGCGGGCAGCAGCGCGGCGCTCTCGTGTAGCGCGTTGAAGAAGCCCCAGGCCTGCCCTTCGGCGGCGCTCATGGCTCGGCCGGTGAACAGCAGTTCGCTCGCGCGGCCCTGGCCGATCATGCGCGGCAGCAGGGCGCAGGCGCCCATGTCGGCACCGGCCAGGCCGACGCGGGTGAACAGGAAGGCCACGGTGGCGGCGGGTGTGCCCAGGCGCAGGTCCGAGGCCAGCGCCATCATGGCGCCGGCCCCCGCGCACACGCCGTCCAGCGCGGCCACGATGGGCTGCGGGCAGGCGCGCATGGCGCTGACCAGCGCGCCCGTCATGCGGGTGAAGGCCAGCAGCTCGGGCATGCTCATCTTCGTGAGCGGGCCGATGATCTCGTGCACGTCGCCGCCGGAGCAGAAGTTGTCGCCCGCGCCGGTGAGCACCACGGCCTTGATGTCGGTGGCGCGCTGCAGGGCCAGGAACCAGTCGCGCAGCTCGGCGTAGGAATCAAACGTCAGCGGGTTCTTGCGCTCGGGCCGGTTGAGCGTGACGGTGGCCACGCCGTCGGAAACGCTGAGGGCAAAGTGCTTGGGCGGGTTGCCGGCCATGGCGGCGTACTGGCCGCGCATGGGGTTGTGGTCGGGGATGGGGTGTTTCATGGTCTTTACTCGCTGGTTTCATCCACGCGTTGATTGATGTCGAGCTGGTGTTGTTTGACCTTGCCCAGCAGCTTGTGCAACTGATCGAGATCGCGTGGGCTCAGGCCCTCGAAAGCCTCCACGATCCACTGCTCGTGCTGCGTGGCCATGTGCTCGAACGCACTGCGCCCCTCGGGCGTGAGCCGCACCAGGAAGGCGCGGCGGTCGCCTTCGACGCCGACGCGCTCCACCAGGCCCTCGGCCACCAGCTGGTCGGTGATGCCGGTGACGTTGCCGCCCGTGACCATGAGCCGGTGCGACAGCTCCTTCATCTTCAGGCCCTCGGGGTGGCGCTCCAGCTGGGCCATGAGGTCGAAGCGCGGCAGCGTGGTGTCGAACTGCTCACGCAGCCCGGCGCGCACGCGCTTTTCGATCAGTTGCGAACAGGTCAGCAGCCGCAACCACAGGCGCAGCGACTGCGCGTGTTCGCTGTGGGCGCGGGCTTCGAGGTCGAGCGGAATGTTCATGCGGTTTCCTCGGGGGCGGCCTGGGCCACGGGGTTGGCCGCCTGCAGGCTTTGCTGGCGCGCGATCTCACGGTAGAGCTGGTCGCGCCCGCTTTCGTAGGGGCGCGGCCATTCGATGGCGCGGGTCTGCAGCTTGGCCGCTTCGTGCAGCGTCCAGGCCGGGTCGGCCAGGTGGGCCCGGGCCACGGCGCAGAGGTCGGCGCGGCCGGCGCCGATGATGCTGTTGGCGTGGTCGGCCTCGGTGATGGCGCCCACGGCCATGGTCAGGATGCCGGCCTCGTTGCGCACGCGGTCGGCGAACGGCGTCTGGTACATGCGGCCGTAGACCGGCTTGGCCTGGCGCGTGGTCTGGCCCGAGGACACGTCGATCACGTCGCAGCCGGCGGCCTTGAACAGCCGCGCGATGGCCACGGCGTCGTCGGGCGTATTGCCTCCGGGCGCCCAGTCGTGTGCCGAGATGCGCACGCTCATGGGTTTGTCGGCGGGCCACGCGGCGCGCACGGCGCTGAACACTTCGAGTGGGTAGCGGCAGCGGTTGTCCAGCGAGCCGCCGTAGTCGTCGGTGCGCTGGTTGGTGAGCGGGCAGATGAAGGCCGAGAGCAGGTAGCCGTGCGCGCAGTGCAGCTCGAGCCAGTCGAAACCCACGGCGGCGGCGCGCCGGGTGGACTCGACGAAGGCCGCCGTCATGGCGTCCATGTCGGCGCGGGTCATGGCGCGCGGCACCTGGTTCTGTGGCCCGTAGGGCAGGGCGCTGGCCGAGAGCAGCGGCCAGTTGGGCGAGCTGTCGGGCCGCCCGCCGGGCGAGGGCAGCGGCTCGTCGATCTGATCCCAGCCGAGTTGCGTGGAGCCCTTGGGGCCGCTGTGGCCGAGCTGCAGGCCGATCCTGGCGCTGCTGCGGGTGTGCACGAAATCGACGATGCGGCGCAGCGCGGCCTCCTGCGCGTCGTTCCACAGGCCGGTGCAGCCCGGGGTGATGCGGCCTTCGGGCGTGGGGCTGGTCATCTCCACCATCACCAGCGCCGCACCGCCCAGGGCGCGCGCGCCCAGATGCACCAGGTGGTAGTCGCCCGCCACACCGTCGGTGGCGCTGTACTGCGCCATGGGCGAGACGACGATGCGGTTCTTCAGCGTGAGGCCGCGCACGGTCAGCGGCAGCAGCATGGGTGGTGTGGGGTGCCGTGCCGCGCGATCCGGCGCCGGGCCGCCCCAAGCCGGATCAGCCCCCGGGACCGGCAAGGACAGGGTCCCTTCCCCGTCCTGGGGCAGCGACCCGCGCAGCGGCGGAGCGTGGGGGTTATGAGCCTCCAGCCAGGCCTCGTAACCTTCGAGCCACTGCGGGTCGCGCAGGCGCAGGTTTTCGTGGCTGATGCGCTGGCTTCGGGTGAGCAGCGAGTAGGCGAACTGCTGAATGTCCATGCCGGTGTAGCGGTCCACGTTCTCGAACCACTCGGTGGAGTTGCGCGCCGCGTTCTGGATCTTCAGCACCTCCACGCTGCGGCGCGCTTCGTAGCCCCGCAGCACCTCGGCCATGTCGGCGTTGGCGTGGCGCGTGAATTCGTCGGCCAGGTCGATCGCGTCTTCCAGCGCGAGCTTGGTGCCGCTGCCGATGGAGAAGTGGGCCGTGTGGGCCGCGTCGCCCATCAGAACGATGGGCGTGAGCTTGCCTGAGATGTCTTGCCAATGCACCCATGTGTTGCAGATCACACGCGGGAAGCGGATCCAGTTGGCCGAGCCGCGCAGGTGTTTGGCGTTGCTGATGAGCGCGTTGCCATCGAGGTATTTCGCGAACAGCTTTTCGCAAAAGGCCACGCCGTCTTCCTGGCTCATCTGTTCGATGCCGTGGGCCTGCCACACGTCCTCCGGGGTCTCGACGATGAAGGTCGAGGTCTCGCCATCGAACTTGTAGGCGTGCGCCTGGAACCAGCCGTGTTCGGTCTGTTCGAAGGCGAAGGTGAAGGCGTCAAAGGTCTTCTGGGTGCCGAGCCAGACGAAGCGGCACTTGCGGGTGTCGATGTCGGGCTGGTAGGTGGCCTCGTAGCGCGTGCGAATGCGGCTGTTCAGGCCGTCGCTGGCGATCACCAGGTCGGCGTTGTACTGTGCGGCAAGCGCCTGGTCGTCGGTCACGTCGGTCTCGAACACCAGGTCCACGCCCAGCGCCAGGCAGCGCTCCTGCAGGATGTTGAGCAGGCGCTTGCGACCGATGCCGATGAAGCCGTGGCCGCTGGAGCGCACGCGCCCGCCCTTGTAGAAGACCTCGATGTCGTCCCAGTGGTTGAAGGCGTCGGCCATCTGCCGGGCCGATTCCGGGTCGGCCACTTTCAGGTTCTGCAGCGTCTGGTCGGAGAACACCACGCCCCAGCCGAAGGTGTCGAACGGTCGGTTGCGCTCGACCACCGTGACGGTGAGCGAAGGGTCGCGCCGCTTCATGAGCAGGGCGAAATACAGGCCCGCGGGGCCACCACCGATGCACAGGATGCGCCGCAGCGCGGGAATGGAGGTGTTCATGCCTAATTAGTTTAGACATGAAATATATCGCGCCAACCGGGAAAACCCGTAGTCCGTTGCCCGGCGGTTTCGCTACAACCGAGGTGTGAGCACCGGCACCGGGACCCCGCGCACGGGCTGGTGGTTCTACCGGATGCGGCGGCGGGGGTTTGGTGGAGAATGGGTTCACTGACACCAAGGAGAGCATCATGTCCCTGTACCGATTCAAATCCCGGGAAACCGGCGACCTGGTGATGCTGCAGCCGCACGGCAAGCGCATGCTCGAAATCCTGGGCAAGGACCCGGGCAATCCGGGCATCGTGTCGCCCGAGCAGATGTCGGGGGCCGTGCAGGCGCTGCGCGACGCCGTGGCGCACGAAGAGGCCGAACACAAACGCCTGATCGAAGAGGCCGCGGCCCGGGGCGAGCCGCCCCCCGAATTCGACCCGGTGAGCCTGCGCATGCGCAGCGCGCCTTTCATCGAGATGCTGCAGCGCTGCGAGAAGGCGGGTGTCGAGGTGGTGTGGGGCGTCTGAGCGCCGGCACACCGGCCGAGTTCAACCCCCGTGTGAACCGCTCAAAGCAATGCAGCCCGCGTCGGCGGGCTGCAATTCGGTGATGGAATCGACCACCCGGATCGGGATCATGTCGCCCCTCGCCTCACCGGCGCGCGGGCCTTGACCCAGTGGATGCCGTGGAACCGGCTCCGCCGGGCCACTGGCATCGTCCCCTTGAGGGGACGGCGCAGAGCGCCGCAGGGGTGGGTCGCGTTCAGTCCGCGAACTGGCCGGCCGCCTCGATGGCGGTCTTGAGCTTGGTGATCTCACCGGCCACGTAGGCCTTGTGACCGGCCGGGGTCACCCGGTTGTCGTTCACCACCATGGCGCCCAGCGCTTCCTGGCGCTTGATGAACTCGGGGTCCTTCAGCGCGACGATCAGGGCGTCGTTGAGCTTCTTGGTCACGTCGGCCGGCGTGCCCTTGGGGGCGTACATGGCGTGCCAGATGGTCAGGTTGAAGCCCTTCAGGCCCATTTCCTGCAGCGAGGGGTAGTCCTTGAGCAGCTTGTGGTTGGACAGCGGCTTGGCCGTGGTCACGGCGAAGGCCTTGACGCGGCCGGCTTCGATCTGGCTGGTGGTGTTGGTGGTCTGGTCGCACATCACGTCCACCTGGCCGCCGATCAGGTCGTTCATGGCCGGGCCCGTGCCACGGTAGGCGATGGTGGTCATGGACTTGTCCAGCTTCACGGCCGATTGCCACATCAGCCCGCACAGGTGCGAAGCGGAACCGAGGCCGGCGTGCGCCAGGTTGAGCTTGCCGCCGTTGGCGCGGATGTAGTTCTCGAAGTCGCGGTAGGTCTTGGCCGGCAGCTTGGGCGCGCCCAGCAGGGTCATGGGCACGTCGTTGATCATGCCCAGGTATTCGAAATCTTCCAGCGGCTTGAACTGCTGCTTGCGGTACAGGCTGGTGGTGGCGGCCATGCCGATGTGCCAAACGAGCAGGGTGTGGCCGTCGGGCGTGGCGCGCGCGACCTTGGTGGCGCCGATGGTGCCGCCGGCACCGGCGGCGTTTTCCACCACCACGGTGGCGCCGCCCAGGGGCTTGCGCATGGCTTCGGCGAGCTGGCGGGCGACCAGATCGGTGGGACCGCCGGCAGCGAAGGGCACCACCAGGGTGATGGGCTTGCTGGGGAAGTCCTGGGCGAAGGCGCCCGACGAGACGGCAGCGGTCAAGGCAAAGGCCAGGATCTTGTTCATGCAAATGCTCCTATGGGTTGAATATTCGACGCTGAATCGTAGTCCCTGGGCGCGGGGCAGAAATCGCGGGAAGTACGTATCCAGCACTCGGGGGAAACCCTGTGTTTGAGCGATGTCATGGCCGGTCAGGCGGACTACCGATAACTGCGCGCGTCCTCGATCACCTTGCCGTCGTTGGGCAGGCTGCCCGGGCTCACCAACTGGATCTCGCCGCGCAGCTTGGTGACGTCGCGCACCACCGCTTCCAGCTGCTCCCGCAGACCGTCGGTGCTGTCCGTGGTCTCGACCAGCAGGCTCATCCGGTCGTTGGCCATTTCGCCGCTGACCACCAGCCGGGCTTTGCCCACCTGGGGGAAACGACGCACGATCTCGGCCACCTGCGAAGGGTGCACGAACATGCCCTTGATCTTGGTGGTCTGGTCGGCGCGCCCCATCCAGCCCTTGATGCGCGGCGCGGTGCGCCCGGTGGGGCAGGTGCCGCTCAAGATGGCGGACAGGTCGCCGGTGCCGAAGCGGATCAGCGGGTAGGCCGGGTTCAGGCTGGTGACCACGAGCTCGCCCACCTCGCCCTCGGGCACCGGGTCGCCCGTGCCCGGGCGCACGATCTCGACGATCACACCCTCTTCGAGCACCAGGCCCTGGCGCGCGCTGGTCTCGTAGGCCACCAGGCCGAGGTCGGCGGTGGCGTAGGTCTGGTACACGTCCACACCCTGTTCCTTGAACCAGGCCGTCAGGCTCGGCGGGCAGGCCTCGCCACCGACCGAGGCCTTGTTCAGGCTGCGGATGTCGGCGCCGCTCTCGGCCGCTTTCTCCAGCAGGATGCGCAGGAAGCTGGGCGTGCCGGTGTAGCCGTCGGGCTTGAGCGCCAGCATGGCGTCGAGCTGCTGTTCGGTCTGGCCGGTGCCGGCCGGGAACACGGTGCAGCCCACCGCGTGCGCGCCCGACTCCAGGATGAAGGCGCCGGGCGTCATGTGGTAGCTGAAGCTGTTGTGCACCAGATCGCCCGCGCGAAAGCCGGCGGCAAACAGGGCGCGGCCGGCGCGCCAGTAGTCCTTGGTGGCGCCTTCGGGTTCGTAGATCGGGCCCGGCGAGGCGAACACCCGCGGCATCGCGGGGCCACGCAGCAGGGTCGAAAACCCCCCAAAGGCGTCGCCGCCCGCGGCGCGCGATGCCTTTTGCATGTCCAGCAGTTCGTGCTTGCGGGTCACCGGCAGGCGCGCAAGCGCTTCCCGGCTGTTCACGCCGGCCGCGTCCACCCCCTTCAGCAGCTCGGCAAACGCGGCGCTGTTCGCCTGCGCATGCGCGACCTGCACCGGCAGCGCCGCCATCTGCGCCGCCTCACGCTCGTCGGGGGAGCGGGTTTCCAGAGCATCGAAGAATTTGGACATGGCAGTAGCGACAAAAGTTGGAGGGAGGTGTCTTCAATCGAGAACGCGGTGGAACCGGCTTCGCCGGGCCACTCGCGTTGCCCCCTTGAGGGGGTGACGCCGAAGGCGGCGCGGGGGTGCTCGCTACGCGAGCCACCTTTTTCTGCGCTTGTAGCTCTTCACATCCTTGAACGACTTGCGCTCGCCGCCGCCCATACCGAGGTAGAACTCTTTCACGTCTTCGTTGTTGCGCAGATCCGAGGCCAGACCATCCATCACGATGCGGCCCGATTCCATGATGTAGCCGTAGTCGGCGTAGCGCAGCGCCATGTTGGTGTTCTGCTCGGCCAGCAGGAAGGTGACCTTCTCTTTGGTGTTGAGGTCCTTCACGATCTCGAACACCTCTTCCACGATCTGCGGCGCCAGGCCCATCGAGGGCTCGTCGAGCAGCATCACGCTGGGGTTGGTCATGAGCGCGCGGCCGATGGCGCACATCTGCTGCTCGCCGCCCGAGGTGTAGGCCGCCTGCGATGTGCGGCGCGTCTTCAGGCGCGGGAAGTAGTTGTAGACCTTCTCCAGGTTCGCAGCGATCTCGCCCTTGTCGGTGCGGGTGTAGGAGCCGATGAGCAGGTTTTCCTCGATGGTCAGGTGGGCAAAACAATGCCGCCCCTCCATCACCTGCACCACGCCGCGGTTCACCAGATCGGCCGGCGTGAGGTTTTCGATGCGGTCGCCGCGCAGCTCGATGCTGCCTTTGGTGACCTCGCCACGCTCGGCCTTGAGCAGGTTGGAGATGGCGCGCAGCGTGGTCGTCTTGCCCGCGCCGTTGCCACCCAGCACGGCGGCGATCTTGCCTTCGGGCACGTTGAGCGAAACGCCTTTCAACACCAGGATCACATGGTTGTAGATGACCTCGATGCCGTTGACGTTGAGAACGATGTTGGGAGTGGTGCTCATGGTGTGTTCCTCGTGAACCATTCACAAGACGCGGCGTGCCGGTCTTGTGGATGGCGGCTGGCGAACCAGCCGCGATCACTTTTCAACCTATCCGCCGCGAGTGAGGTGACCCATCCGAGGATGCCGCCGGGCCGGCTTTGCCGGACGGCTGGCATCGCCCCCTTGAGGGGGTCGCGCGAAGCGCGGCGGGGGTGGGTCAATTCATGCGGCGGGGGTGGGCTTAGCTCTGGCAGTCTTGACCAGTGCGTCGGGTCAGCTTCTTCTCGGCGGCGTACTTGTCGGCCGCGGCCTTGACCATGGGCTTGATGATCTGTTCATCGGCCTGGTACCAGTCGCTGCTGAACGCCCACTTGCTGCCGTCCCAGGTGTGGATGCGGGCCCAGGCCGCACCCATGTGGTCCTGGCAGCTGGTGGAGATCGGGCGCATCACGCCCTTGAAGCCCAGCGCGTCGAGCTTGGCCTGCGTGAGGTTGAGGTTTTCATAGCCCCAGCGCGCCTGTTCGCCCGTCATCACCTTGCCCTTGCCATACTTCTCCTGCGCAGCACGAACACCCTCCACCGCGAACATCGCGCTCATGAGACCACGCATGTAGAGCACCTGGCCCACTTCTTCCTTGGGCCCCGTGCCCTCGCCCTTGGCGTGCACCTTGTCCAGGATCTCCTTGACCACGGCCGAGCCGGTTTCGGTTCCGTGCTGCATGGTGATGGCGTTGTAGCCCTTGGCGCCCGCGCCCACGTCCTTCACGTCGGGCTCGGCGCCGGCCCACCACACGCCGTACATCTTCTCGCGCGGGTAGCCGGTGGCCTGCGCTTCCTTCAGCGCGGTGGAGTTCATCACACCCCAGCCCCAGTTGAGCACGTAGTCGGGGCGGTTCTGGCGGATCTGCAGCCAGGTGGCCTTCTGTTCCACACCGGGGTGGGTCACGGGCAGCAGGCTCAGCGAAAAGCCGTGCATGGCGGCGCGTTCCTGCAGCAATGGGATCGGCTCCTTGCCGTAGGGGCTGTCGTGGTAGACCAGCGCGATCTTCTTGCCCTTGAGCTTGTCGTAGCCGCCTTCCTTCTTGGCGATGTGCTGGATCAGCACATCGGCCGCCACCCAGTAGGTGCCGGCAATCGGGAAGTTCCACTTGAACACGCCGCCGTCGGCCGACTCGCTGCGGCCATAGCCGGCGGTGATCAGCGGGATCTTGTCGCTCGGGGCCTTTTCGGTCAGGGCAAAGGTGATGCCGGTGGACAGCGGCTGGAACACCGTGGCGCCGCCGTTCTTGCCCTTCAGGCGCTCGTAGCATTCCACGCCGCGGTCGGTGGCGTAGCCGGTTTCGCACTCCTCGAACGAGACCTTCACCCCGTTGACGCCGCCGCGCGCGTTGGTGAGCTTGAGGTAGTCGGCGTAGCCGTTGGCGAAGGGCACGCCGTTGGGCGCGTAGGCGCCGGTGCGGTACACCAGTGAGGGAAAGAACTGCTCCTTGGCCTGGGCCATGGCAGCCGTCGGGACCACGGCACCCGACAGGGCGGCACAGGCCAGTGACACGGAGAGAACCAGATTACGCATTTTCATCACTTGTCTCCTATAGGAACGTTCAAACACACACACGCAAGAAACCATTGAAACGCAGCAATACCGTCCGGTCGGCCCTGCCAGCAACTTGCCGGGTGAGGGGATGTCCTCCCAGCACACCGCAGAACCGGCTTTGCCGGGCTGCAGGTGTGGTCCCCCTTCCAGGGGGAAGACGCGAAGCGGCGCAGGGGGTCGTCATATTCAGTGCGGGAAGGGCCAGAGGCGAAGTTTCTGTTTGCCGATGCTCCAGAGCTTGGCCAGCCCGTGCGGCTCCACGATCAGGAACCACACGATCAGGGCGCCGAACACCATGAACTCCGTGTGGGACACGGCGGCGGTGGAAATCTCCACGCCGAGCAGCGCGCCCAGGGCGGGCAGGAACTGGTTCAAGAAAATGGGCAGCACCACGATGAAGGCCGCGCCGAAGAAGCTGCCCATGATGGAACCCATGCCGCCGATGATCACCATGAAGAGCAGCTGGAACGAGCGGTCGATGGAGAAGGCCGCAGGCTCCCACGAACCCAGGTGCACGAAGCCCCACAGGCCGCCGGCCACGCCCACGATGAACGAGCTGACCGCGAAGGCGCTGAGCTTGGCGTACATGGGGCGGATGCCGATCACCGCGGCGGCCACGTCCATGTCGCGGATCGCCATCCACTCGCGGCCGATGGCCGAGCGCACCAGGTTTTTCGCCAGCAGTGCGAACACCACCAGGAATGCCAGGCAGAACAGGTACTTCTGCAGCGGCGTTTCGATGGACAGGCCGAACACCTGCAGGTTGGACACCGAGACCGAGCCCGAGGCGTTGTTGTTGGTGAACCAGCCGATGCGCAGGAACGCCCAGTCGCAGAAGAACTGCGCCGCCAGCGTGGCCACCGCGAGGTACAGCCCCTTCACCCGCAGGCTGGGGATGCCGAAGAACATGCCCACCAGCGTGGCGAAGAAACCGCCCGAGAGCAGGGCGATGATCAGTGGCATGCCCTCGATGCGGATGTAGGTGTTGTAGGCCATGTAGGCGCCCACCGCCATGAAGGCACCCGAGCCCAGCGAGATCTGCCCGCAGTAGCCCACCAGGATGTTCACGCCCAGCGCGGCCAGCGCCAGGATCAGGAACGGGATCAGGATGGCGCGGAACAGGTACTCGTCGGCCAGCATCGGCACGCCGATGAAGGCGAAGGCGATCAGCACGAGGATGGCCCAGCGGTCCTGCGCGATCGGGAAGATCTGCTGGTCGGCGCGGTAGGAGGTCTTGAATTGACCGTTTTCACGATAGAACATGGTGCGAGCCCTTTCTTTGTTTTCGTTGTGCGGTCACACGCGGTCAATAATTTTTTCGCCGAACAAGCCTTGCGGCCGGAACAGCAGGAACACCAGCGCCAGCACGTACGCAAACCAGATCTCGATGCCGCCGCCCACGTAGGGGCCGAGGTAGACCTCGGAGAGCTTCTCGCCCACGCCGATGATCAGGCCGCCGATGATGGCGCCGGGTACCGAGGTGAGGCCGCCCAGGATGATCACGGGCAGGGCGCGCAGCGCCACCGTGGTCAGCGAAAACTGCACACCCAGCTTGGAGCCCCAGATGATCCCGGCCACCAGCGCGGTGATGCCGGCCACGAACCACACGATCACCCAGATGCGGTTGAGCGGGATGCCGATGGACTGCGCCGCCTGGTGGTCGTCGGCCACCGCGCGCAGGGCGCGGCCGGTGCCGGTCTTCTGGAAGAACAGCGAGAGCACGGCCACCAGCAGCGCGGCCACGCAGGCGGCGTACACGTCTTCCAGGTTGACCAGCACGCCGCCTTCGAAGGTGCCCTCGAACAGGAACACCGGGTCCTTGGGCATGCCCACGTCGATCTGGTAGATGTCCGAGCCGAAGAGCGTCTGGCCCAGGCCGTCGATGAAGTAGGTGATGCCCAGCGTGGCCATGAGCAGGGTCACGCCCTCCTGGTTCACCAGATGGCGCAACACCAGGCGCTCGATCAGCCAGGCCAGCGCGAACATGAGCACCGCCGCCAGCGCGAAGGCCAGCACGTTGCCGATCAACTTGCTCTCCAGGCCCAGCCATTGCGGGATCCAGGCGGAGAAGCGGGCCATGGCCAGCGCCGCGAACAGCACCATCGCGCCTTGGGCGAAGTTGAACACGCCCGAGGCCTTGAAGATCAGCACGAAGCCCAGCGCCACCAGCGAATACAGCATGCCGGCCATGAGGCCGCCGAGCAAAGTTTCAAGAAAAAAAGCCATGACTTATCTCTCCCCCGTTGCTTGCTCGCTGCGCGTAGCCGCATCCCCCCTCAAGGGGGCGGCGCTGGCAGCCCGGCAGAGCCGGTTCTGCGGCGCCCTGGGTTGGCGCTCCTTCACATGGACTGGTGTGTTGTTCTGATACATGGTCTGTCCCATCAATGTGATGTGCCGAGGTACGCGCTGATGACTTCTTCGTTGTTGCGCACCTCGTCGGGTGTGCCGTCACCGATCTTCTTGCCGTAGTCCAGCACCACCACACGGTCGGAGATGTCCATCACCACGCCCATGTCGTGCTCGATCAGCACGATGGTGGTGCCGAACTCGTCGTTCACGTCCAGGATGAAGCGGCTCATGTCCTGCTTCTCTTCCAGGTTCATGCCGGCCATGGGTTCGTCCAGCAGCAGCACCTGCGGCTCCATCGCCAGCGCGCGGCCCAGGTCCACGCGCTTTTGCAGGCCGTAGGGCAACTGGCCCACGGGTGTCTTGCGGTGTGCCTGGATTTCCAGGAAGTCGATGATGTGTTCGACGAACTCGCGGTGCTGCTCTTCTTCGCGCTGGGCCGGCCCCAGGCGCAGCGCCTGCAGGAAGAGGTTGCTCTTGATGCGCAGGTTGCGCCCGGTCATGATGTTGTCGATCACGCTCATGCCCTTGAACAGCGCCAGGTTCTGGAAGGTGCGGGCGATGCCCATCTCGGCGACCTGGCGGCTGTTCATGTGCTTGAAGGTCTGGCCGCGAAAGCTGATGCTGCCGTCCTGCGGCTGGTACACGCCGTTGATGCAGTTGAGCATGGAGCTCTTGCCCGCGCCGTTGGGGCCGATGATGGCGCGCACCTCGTGCTCCTTCACGTTGAAGGAGATGTCGGTGAGGGCCTTCACGCCGCCGAAGCGCAGGCTGATGTTTTGCACGTCGAGGATGACGTCGCCAATCTTTTTGGTCATGCCGCAGCTTTCACGGGTGCAAAGGTCCTGGCGTCGTCCACCTTCAGCGTGGCGCTCACGCTGCCGGTGCGGCCGTCTTCGAACTTCACCTGGGTTTCAATGAACTGCTCGGTCTTGCCGCTGTACAGGGCATCGACCAGCACGCTGTATTTGTCGGCGATGAAGCCGCGGCGGACCTTGTTGGTGCGCGTGAGTTCGCCGTCGTCGGCGTCCAGTTCCTTGTGCAGCACCAGGAAGCGGCTGATCTGGCTGCCGGCCAGCAGCTCGTCGCGGCTCAGGTCGGCGTTGACCTTCTCCACGCACTCGCGGATCAGCTCGTAGACCTCGGGCTTCTGCGCCAGGTCGGTGTAGCCGGCGTAGGGCAGGTTGCGGCGCTCGGCCCAGTTGCCCACGGCCTCGAAGTCGATGTTGATCATCGCGCAGACCTTCTCGCGCTGGTCGCCGTAGGCCACGGCTTCCTTGATGTGCGAGAAGAACTTGAGCTTGTTCTCCACGTACTTGGGCGCGAACATGGCGCCGTCGTTGGCACCGCCCTTGATGCGGCCCACGTCTTTCACGCGGTCGATGATCTTCAGGTGGCCCGAGGCGTCGATGAAGCCCGCGTCGCTGGTGTGGTACCAGCCGTCGGCCGTCAACACCTCGGCCGTGGCCTCGGGGTTCTTGTAGTAGCCCTTGAGCAGGCCGGGCGATTTCACCAGGATCTCGCCGGTCTCGCTCAGCTTGATCTCCACGCCCTCGCAGGGAACGCCCACGGTGTCGGCGCGCGCTTCGTTGTCGGGCTGCAGGCAGACGAACACGGCCGTCTCGGTCGAGCCGTAGAGCTGCTTGAGGTTGATGCCGATGGAGCGGTAGAAACTGAACAGATCGGGCCCGATGGCCTCGCCCGCGGTATAGGCCACACGCACGCGGGAGAGCCCCAGGCTGTTGCGCAGCGGGCCATAGACGAACACATTGCCCAGCGCGTACTTGATCGAGTCCAGCAGGCCCACCGGCTTGCCGTCAAGCTTGTCCGGGCCGACGCGTCGCGCCACGTCCATGAAGCCGTGGAACATCTTGCGCTTGATCGCGCCCGCGTCTTCCATGCGGATCATCACCGTGGTGAGCAGGCCCTCGAACACGCGCGGCGGCGCGAAGTAATAGGTGGGCCCGACTTCCTTCAGGTCGATGGTGACGGTGGCGCCCGACTCCGGGCAGTTCACCACGTAGCCGGCCACCAGCCACTGCGCGTAGCTGAAGATGTTCTGCCCGATCCAGGCGGGCGGCAGGTAGGCCAGCACCTCGTCGTTTTCGGTCAGCTTGTCAAAGCGCGCGCCCACGGCCGCGCGGTCGATCAGCGTGTTGTGCGTGTGCACCACGCCCTTGGGGTTGCCGGTGGTGCCGCTGGTGAAGAACATCGCGGCCACGTCGTCGGGCTGGGCCATGTCCACCTGCTGCTGGAACAGCTGGGTGTGGATCTTCGCGAAGGCCTGGCCAGCGCCGATCAGTTCTTCCAGCGCGCCCAGGCCGGGTTGGTCGTAGTTGCGCAGGCCGCGCGGGTCGTCGTAGTAGATGTGCAAGAGCTGCGGGCAGCGGTCGCGGATTTCGAGCATCTTGTCCACCTGCTCCTGGTCTTCCACCACCGCGAAACGCACCTCGGCGTTGTTGATCGGGAACACGCATTCGGCGCCCACCGCGTCCTGGTACAGCGGCACGGGAATGGCGCCCAGCGACTGCGCGGCCAGCATGGTGGCGTACAGGCGGGGCCGGTTGGCGCCGATCACCACCATGTGTTCACCGCGCTGCAGGCCGGCCTGGTGCAGGCCGCAGGCGATCGCCTCGACCAGCTGCGCCATGGCGGCCCAGGTGGTGGTCTGCCAGATGCCGTATTCCTTTTCACGCATCGCCGCCGCGCCCGGGCGGCGTTTCGCGTGGTCCAGCAAGAGCCGGGGGAAAGTGTTTTGCATTGCCGAAGTCTCCTGAGTCCGAGGGTCGTGGCAGACCGCTTCCGGGGTCTGTGGGCACCCCAGGTTTGAATCATTCTGGGCGCGATGTTAGGCAGATGTTTGACGTTGTGTTGTCGGTACGACGACAATTGAAGGGTCTGCCCTCCTAGGACTTTCCCTAGGGAAGTCCCACAAAAACCGCCTCCCGAAGGGCATGCATGCTGTTTTTCCTCTCTCTGCTGTTGACGGTCTGGGTCTCGCTGCGCTGGGCCTCGTGCTTCGCCCGTTCACCGGCCGACGGCTATTGGATCTTTGTCGCCAGCGTGATGCTGCAGGTCGGTGCGATCACCAGCCTGACTTCATTGGTTCACCAGTTGACCCCGTCGATGTGGGTGCTGGTTCAGGTGCTCGTTGGCGCCGTCACGGTGCTGTTGACGGGCGGTCCGCGCCGGCCAACGGGGATGGCGTGGAGCCGGTGGTATTCAAGACTCGCAGCGTTCGTGTCGGGGCTCTCGCTCTGGGGGGGCTTGGCGCTGAGTGCCATCTGCGGTATGTTGCTGGTGTCGATGGTGGTGCAGGTGGCGACCCCCCTTCAGGGTTACGACGAGAGGATGTACCACGCCTCACGGGTCATCTACTGGATTCAGCACCAGACGGTCTTTCCCTTTGACACGCACAACATCCGGCAAACGATCGTTCCTTTCGGAAGTGAACTGTTCTTCTTGTGGCCGGTGCTGCTGACGAAAACCGAGGCAGTGGGCCGTCTGGTCTTCTGGTTGGCGCTCCCGTTGGCATCGGTCGGCCAGTACGTTCTCTTGCGCGCGCTGAAGCTGAGCCAGACGGTGGCCCTGGTCGGTGTGCTGATCCTGATCTCGACCCCTCTCATTGCGTCCAGTACGGTGGGACTCAAGCCGGAAATCTGGTCCATCGTTGCCTTGCTGGGGCTTGCCTATTGGGCCGTTTCCATTGGCGCGGGAGCTGAGGAGGCAAAGGCGAAATTTTTCTTTCTGGGGGTGTTCGCGGTCCTGAGCATCAACGTCAGGTCCTTTCCCCTGTCGCTGCTTCCCAGCCTGTTGCTGATCGTGTGGTGGGCGCCCGGTCCGTTTTCTTTCGCCACGCGATTGAAATCCTTCGGGGCCGGTCTTGCGGGCGCGGGTCTTTTGAGTTCGCTGCTCATTCCACTGGCATTCAACACCGCTCTCTACCACCACCCGCTGGGGCCGGGGGAGGTTCGGCGCATCATCCAGGCCGATGTCTCGCCCAGGGTGATGTACACGCACGCCGTCCGCTTTGCATCCTTGCTGTGGGAGCTGCCCGACGTGCCTGCTTCGGCAGAGACGCGAAACCACTTCAGTGGCGCCGCCAACCGATTCATCTCGGCCATGGGCGCTGGCGCGCCCTTGGCCGACGAAAACGATCGCCCCTGGCCCGGCCGGTTCGCGTATTCATTGCCGGAGCATTCCACCCGGTTTTCGCTGTGGGGGCTGCTGTGGATTCCCGTGCTGTTGATGGCGATGTGGCTCGTGGTCCGCAATGTGGTGACCACCTGGCCCCGGGTGAGGCTGACGGCTGTTTCGGCACAAACGCTGTTGGCCATTCCATTGCTGGGAGCCATCCTCTTCGGCGCGCGGTGGATGGTTCAGTCCGAGGTGCCGGGGCGGTTTCTCGTGGGGCCCTATGCCTTGGCGTTGCCCATGGGCATCGCACTGATCGCTCCGTACCTCTCCAGCAGGAGAAAGCTCGCGCAGCTGCTCATCGCGGGGGTGGTCGCGTATGGCGTGTACCAGCCTATCCGGGGGCGGGCTGACGCTGCTGTGCAGGCCATCGCCGTGCCTGCTTCGGAACGGGTGGTCAACGAACCCTTTGACGAAGTGGTGGGTGCGCTCATGCCACCCGGCTCTCGTGTGCTTTTTGTCGGGCATCAGCACGCCCGCGACTATCCGCTCTTCCTGCCCGAAGCCCGCTATGCCAACGCCGTGATCCCCTGGGGCACAGGGTCTTTCGATCCGGCAAGAATGCGCCGGTTGATCGCATCGGAGAAGGTGAGCCACGTGCTGATCCAGGACGACAAGCGGGTGGTGTTCAAGTGGTTTCCCGCCCTCGATACCCGCGAAATGGTGACGTGGCTGACCGCGCAAGCAGGGCTGAAGGCCGTCCATCTCAAGACACCCCACATGCGACTGTTTGAGGTGAGTGGCGCCGCGGCAATGGATGAGCGGCCGTTCAGTACCACGGAAGCCCCGCCCGCTGCGCCCTTGATCAAAGTCGACGACACCCTCAAAACCCAGGTGGGCATCGATCCGACCCTGCTGGAGACAGCTTGGCCGGTCGAGAACCCAGGGGGCAGCGAGGGCGGATACCTGTGGATGGGGCAGGGGTCTGCCGAAGGCCTGGGGTTCGCGCTGTGGTCGCGGCAGGATCGCGACGTGGACTTCCGGTTCCAGGTGTCCCCCGGCCCCGGGCTGGACGCGCCCGGCAGGAGGGTCATGGTGCTCCACGACGGCATACCCGTTGGGGACGAGCACCGCTTCCAGGGCGAGGCGGCCATCGTGTTGCGCACCCGTCTCCATGCGGGGCGAAACCTCATCGACCTCTTTGCCGTGGATGCCGCCACGATCGGTCCGCTGCCCAATGGCGACCCCAGGGGCCTGGTGGTCGGTCTTCACGAGGTTCGCATCGAAGCGGTGCCCGTGGCCGCGGTGGACGACATTCGCCCCGATTCGCCGGGCCAGGTCGGCGAAAACGCCCGCAGCACTGGGAGCGATGACCTGGCCCGCAGCGCACGCCAGGCGGTGGGCCTGATCAACCGCCGGCAGCAGGCCGATGGCTATTGGCTCACCTCGCACACCAGCGAGGCGCAGTTTGACGAGCCGACGGAGGAAATGAACACCTACGTCACGTCGATGATGGTCGACCTGCTGGGATCCAGGCGTGACCCCGTGGGGCTTGGCGGAGGCCTGGAGCGGGCCCGCACCCATCTGCGCAGCCAGATCGAAGCCGGCGGACTCGTTCGATACCACGGCCGGCCAGGCACCCGTGCCATGGCCGCGCACGGGCTGTGCACGATCACGCCCGATGCCGACGACACCGCACTGGTCTGGCGGATCGCCCCCGGTGCCGATGCGTTGCGATCGCCGGCCTTGGAGACGCTGCGGCGGTACCGCACGGCCGAAGGCCTGTACAAGACCTGGCTGGGGCAGCGGCGTGAGTACCAATGCATCGACCCCGGTGCCAACCCGAATCCCACCGACGTGGGCATCCAGATGCATGTGCTCATGTGGCTGGCCCAGGCCGACCCACCGGCGGCCCGTGCGCTCTGCACGGCGCTTCGCCAAACCATCGACCAGGACCGCCTCTGGGTCTACTACGACAGGGCGCCGCTGGTGCCCGTCATGCGCCAGGCCGACCTGAAAGCCGCGGGCTGCGAGGTGCCACTGCCGCCATCGCGTTCACAAACGACCGTGGAAGGACAGGCGATCTGGTTGGCTGCGAGCCAGATGCTGCAGCAGCTGGAGGGCGGCCGGGACCACGCGCCCACCTCGGCGCAGGTGGTCCATCTGCTGCAAGCACTGTCGAGGGATGGCTTTGCGCCGGTGAGGCAGAACCCGCCCTTGCTGTACCACAACGATCTCACGGCCTCGGTGCGAAGGTTCTATTGGTCGGAAGACGTGGGCCATGCCCTCTGGTTGAGGCTGTATCTGGACAGCGTGCGTCTCGGCCTTCTGGCGGCCCCCGACAACGACAGCGACAAAGACCGTGTCGCCGACGGTGGTCGAATCCTTCGGAAATCACCATGACGGATCGTCCCAAAGGCGCCCGGTGGCTGCTGCGTCTGTTGTCGTGCATCCGGTTCGACGAGGTCCTGGTTCTTCAGGGCACGCCCCTGCTGGGCGCGGTGTTTGCGATGAACCACCTCACGATGCAGAGCGCCGCGGCGCTGTTGCTGCTGGCGGTGGGAAACGCCTTTCTGGTGGCCCACGTCTTTTTGCTCAACGATTGGGCCGGCATCCACCAGGATCTCCGTGATCCCGCCCGATCGGCCGGCGTGTTCCTGAACCGCGGCGTTCGGCGCCAAGAGATCGCGGCTTTGCTGCTGATCCTGCTGCTGCTGAGCCTGGTGGCTTTCGGCCAGCTGGGTCCGGCGACGCTGGGCATCGGTCTGATGATCGCCGTCGCGAGTGCCCTCTACTCCGTCCCGCATGTGTACATGAAGGGTGTCCCGCTGGCCAGCTCACTGCTGCATCTGGTCAGTGGGGTGCTGCACTTCTTGCTGGGCTATTCGGTGTTTCAAAGTCCCGACGTCCATGGCTTGCAGATTGGGCTGTTCTTTGCCGTGATCTTCGGCGCGGGGCACCTGACACAGGAGGTTCGCGATTGCGAGGCCGACCAGGCCAACGGCATTCAAACCAATGCAGTGACATTCGGCAAGAGGCGGAGCTTCATCGCCGGTTTCGTGCTCTTCACGTTCGCCGACGCCCTGTTGATCGTGCTGGCCATGGGCGGAGCCGTGCCGCAAGAGCTGGCCTTTTTCGTCGCCGCGCTCTACCCGTTGCATTTCCATTGGACGCTGCGGGCGATGCGTGAGGGCCTGCCGTTCGAGAGCGTGCGCCGGCTGCAGATACGGTACCGCGCCTTGTATGCGGGCATTGGCGCCGTCATGATCGTTTCCGTGCTTTTGACGTGAAACCGCCGACATTGAAACCACGAGTGACAGGATCCCTGCCATGGCTCCACTGACCCCCCTGCGCCCCGGCTCCGCGTTGCGCGAACGCGCCCGCCCACCCACCGCCCAGGAGCTGGCGGAAATCCCCTGGCTGCACAGCCTCACCGCGAGCGAGAGCGAGCGCGCGCGTGCTGCGCTGGTGGTCAGCGAAGTGCTGGCCGGCGAATACATCTGCCGCATCGGGCGGCCCGTCACCTACTGGTTTGGTCTGGTCGATGGCCTGCTCAAGATGAGCAACGACGACTCCATGGGGCCGGTCATCACCTTCACCGGCGTGGCGCCCGGCGGCTGGTTCGGCGAAGGCACCGTGCTCAAGCACGAGCACTACCGCTACAACATCCAGGCGCTGCGCAAGAGCCGTGTGGCCGGCCTGCCGGTGGACACCTTCGACTGGCTGCTCGACCACTCGCTCGGCTTCAACCGCTTCGTCATGCACCAGCTCAACGAACGGCTGGGTCAGTTCATCGCCGCGCGCGAGATCGACCGCATCAACAACCCCGACCTGCGCGTGGCGCGCAACCTCGCCGCCCTGTTCCACCCGCTGCTTTCGCCCAACGTGGGCGACATCCTGCGCATCACCCAGCAGGAGCTGGCCTACCTGGTGGGGCTGTCGCGCCAGCGGGTGAACGAGGCGCTGTCCACGCTGTCGGACAAAGGCTGGATACGGGTGGAATACGGCGGCCTGCGCGTGCTCGATCTGCCAGCGCTGCGCAGCGGCGAGTTATGAGGCTCTGTGCCTCGGTTCTCCGTGGCGCCGCGGGCCACCCGCATCGGGGTGTTTCCTCATCAGCGGATGAAGCGCCCGTTGCGCCCCACCAGTGTCAGTTCCACGAAACGCGAGGCGTTGCGTTCGGGCGTGCTGGCGTTGATCTCGAAGCCACCCAGGTCCCACTTCTTGAGGTTCCAGGTCGCGTCGATGAAGGCCGCGCGCGTGGGGTTGCGCCCGGCGCGCGCCAGGGCCTCGGCGAACACGCGGGCGTTGATGTAGCCCTCCAGCGCCAGGTGCGAGGGCTCCGCCGAAGCGCCCGATGCTTTCCAGTCGGCCTGGAAGTCGCGCACCACCGGCATGACCGCATTGGTGGGCAGGGGCACCACCTGCGAGATCGCCATGCCCGTGGCGTCGGCGCCCAGCGCCTTCACGGTGGCGGATGAGCCCATCACCGACAGCGCATACAGCGTCACGCCGCGCTGGAGCGCTCGGAAGGCCTTGACGAACTCCAGCGTGGGCTTGCCCGCCAGGCCGATCACGATGGCATCCAGGTTGCCCTGCGCGAGCTTGTCGGCGGCGGCGCCCGCGTCCGAGGCGTTGTTCTCCACCGTGACGGAAATGGCCTCGGGCAACTGGAGCTGGCCCATGGACTGCCTGGCGGCGTTGAACACCTCTTTGCCGAACGCATTGTTCTGGTAGACGACACCCAGGCGCCGGATGCCGATGGTGGACAGGTGCTGCACCAGCTTCTCGGTCTCGTCGGCATAGCTGGCGCGGATGTTGAACACGTTGCGGGCGGTTTTCACGCGGCTGAGCTGCGCGCCCGTGAACGGTGCGAAGAAGGGAATGCCGCTGTCGATCACCTTGGGCAGCATGGCCTCGATCATGGGCGTGCCCATGCAGTTGAACAGGGCGAAGGTGTCGCGCTCGGCCAGGAAACGATCCACGTTGGCCAGGGCCTTGGGCGTGTCGTAGGCGTCGTCCTGCGTGACCAGTTCGATGGCGCGGCCGTGCACGCCGCCGCGCGCATTGAGGGCCCCGAACGCGGCCTTGGCGCCCAAGTGCATGGCCGAGCCCAGATCGCCCAGCGGACCGGTGAGCGCGATGGACTGCGCGATCCTGAGCGCGCCTTCCTGTGCCTGGGCGTGGCCGATGCCCAACCAGGGCAGGCCGACGGCGGCGGCCAGGAGCTGGCGCCGGGCGATGCGGGATGGGGGGTGTTGCATGTTGTCTCCTCGATGGCTGGAGGCCGTGGGGCCCAGGGAGGCCGCATCATCCCGTATTAATTGGCGTTATTTTGTCGTTCTGACGACAATTTGAGTCGTGGTATTCCCGCATTCGCGCTCGGCTCGCCGCCTGGCGCCGAGCCTGCGGACACCGGAGTCAATCTGGGATGATCCCCCCATGACCACCGACAAAAAGCCCAGCACGCTCAAGCTCAACCCGGGCGCTGCGAAGAAGACCCCGGCCGACCCCTTCGCGCCGCGCCGCGCGCCCGTGCGCCCGCCCGGCCCGGCCCGTGCCAAATCGGTTTCCGCCTCCGCGCCCAAGCCGCCGCGTGAGCCCTCGCCGGGCTTCGGCGCCAAGCGCGCCGGCACCGAAAGCGAGCGCAACGAGCGCCCGCGCTATGGCGCAGACCGCCCGGGCAGCGACCGGCCCGCTGGCCCGCGCCCCACCGGCGACCGCCCGCGTTCCGGCCCAGCCGCCGGCCCGCGCGGCGACGACCGCGGCTGGAGCGAGCGCCCGGCCCCGCGCCGCACCGACCCGCGCGACCCACAACCCCATGGGGCGGGAGACCGTCCGCAGCGCGGCCCGTCCGCTGCACCGCGCTTGCCGCAGCCCCACCGGCCCGATCTCGCCCGCGTCGGCAACGTGCGCGGCGAGATCCGCCTCAACAAGCGCATGGCCGACCTCGGCCTGTGTTCGCGCCGCGAGGCCGACGAATGGATCGCGCGCGGCTGGGTGCTGGTCAACGGCGAACCCGCCGTCATGGGCATGCCCGTGGCGCCCGACGCCCAGGTGGAGGTGCTGCCCCAGGCGCGCCACCAGCAGGCCGGGCAGGTCACCATCCTGCTGCACAAGCCCATGGGTTACGTGAGCGGCCAGCCCGAAGACGGCCACGAAGCCGCCGCCACGCTGATCGGCGCGCCCAGCCAGTGGCGGGGCGACGCCCGCCACCCGGCCGATGGCCGCCGCTTCGCCCCCGAACACACGCGCGGCCTCGCGCCCTGCGGCCGGCTCGACATCGACTCGGTCGGCCTGCTCGTGCTCACGCAAGACGGCCGCATCGCGCGCCAGCTCATCGGCGAGAGCAGCGGCATCGAAAAGGAATACCTCGTGCGCGTGCACTACGCACCCAACGGCCCGCAAGGCGCAGGCGTGGTCACGCAGAACGTGCAGGCCGTCTTCCCGGCCGACAAGCTGGCCCTGCTGCGCCACGGCCTGAGCCTGGACGAGCAGCCATTGAAGCCTGCGCAGGTCGACTGGATGAACCCCGAGCAATTGCGGTTCATATTGAAGGAAGGCAAGAAGCGCCAGATCCGCCGCATGTGCGAACAGGTGGGTCTGCACGTGGTGGGATTGAAGCGCATCCGCATCGGCAACGTGGTGCTGGGCAATCTGCCGGTGGGGCAGTGGCGGTATCTGGGGGCGGGGGAGGGTTTTTGAGCGCTTTCAAACAATGGCTCCGATTCGATCAAGGTACTTGACTCATCTGACGACCACCGGCGACTTCATCGTTCATCCAAAGAATGCCACCACGCCACCGCATCTTTGTCCGCTCCCACGCCATCCAGCAAGCCCAACGCAAACTGGAGGCTGAGTCCTACCCTCGTTTGCAGATGACCTTGATCGCGACATTGACAGGTGCTTTCGGGTTGCTCTCGTCTTTCCTGCTGTTGCGTCAAGGCGTGGAGAGCATGGCCATTCGATATCCGACGGCGGTACTGTCGGCCTACGTCATGTTTCTGTTCCTGATCTGGTTGTGGCTCAGGACCAATCGTGATGACTACGTCGATGTCCCGGACTTTTCGTCTCCGTCTGGTTCGGGCTCGGGATGCGGCAGTGGTGCGGAGTCCGCCGCACCGATCCGAAGTGGAAGCGGTGGCGATTTTGGCGGTGGCGGTGCGAATGCCAGCTTTGATGGAGCCGGCTCCTCGGTGGACGACGGCCCAGGTCTGGGGTCGGAGATGGGCGATGCGGCCGGGGCCATCGCGGAAGCCGACGAGCTGGCGATTCCGCTGCTGGCGGTTGTGATGGCGGTGGGGCTGGCCTTCGCCTCGCTGTACGTGATCTACATTGCGCCGACGCTGCTGGCCGAGGTACTGGTGGACGGTGCGCTGTCGTATGCCTTGTACCGCTACGTTCGTGGGGACGATTCAGAACACTGGTTGCCCACAGCTGTGCGGCGCACGGTGCTTCCATTCCTCGCCACCGCGATTTTCCTGGCAGCTGCGGGAGCGGGCATGGCAGCTTACGCGCCGGGCGCGCGTTCTATTGGCGAGGTGGCGCGAAGCGGGGCTTCCGCGCCATAGGCTTGCAGGCGACGCTAGGCGTGCTCAACGTCATCGATAGCGTGGACCAGTCGGTGCGGCGGCCTGGGTTCACACATGCGCAGAAGCCATAAGTTGTAGTTTCGGCATTGTGTAACAAGGCCGGCAGGAGGATACTGCGACTGTAAAAAAATGAAACGGTGTGCGTCAGCGCCGCCCAGGTGAGGACCCGAGCTTTTTCCAGGTGGATGCCGACCCAACCGTACCGAGGAGACCGATCGTGCTTGAGATGAAGGCACTCCTGCTCGTGAAGGGCCTCGCCAAGAATGACAAACGAATGATCGAACGCCTGGCGCGTGGTACCGACGGTTTGTCCGGCCCGGGGGTGTCCAGACGTGGTGCGCGCGCGGCGGTTGCGGTCGTTTTGACGCCGGGCTTGTGGTTGTGGCCGCTGCCGGATGCCATGGCGAACAGTGCTGTCGGGCTTGCATCGGCGGGGAACCCGGCGATGGACGTGGCCGGCATGGACATCGGGGACCTGGTCAACGTCAGGGTTTCCCCCTTCGAGGTTTCCACGCATCTGGACCAGGGCTACCGGGCCTCGAATTCGGTGTCCGGTTCGCGTTTCGACGCGCCGATCCGGGACCTGCCGTTCGCCATCCAGGCGTTCACCGAGTCCTTCATCCAGGACCAGAATCCGCAAAACCTCTTCGACATCGCGCGCTATTCGCCGGGCGTGACGTACCGCAGCAACGACTTCAACGAGGGCAACGCCAACCTCGCCATCCGCGGCTTCGCCGTCAGTGCCACGCCCGGCAATGTTCAGGTGTTGCGCGACGGCTTCCACGGTCCTTCGATCTTCGACTTCACCAACATCTCGCGCGTGGAAGTGGTCAAGGGCCCATCCTCGTTTCTCTACGGGCAAGTGGCTCCCGGCGGCATCGTCAACGTCATCACCAAGACCCCGCAGCCGACGTTCGCCGCCACCGCCGATGCGCGCTACGGCTCCTATGGCCAGTACCGATTCGATGCCGACGTGACCGGGCCGGCGTCGAAAACGCTTTTCTACCGGATTGCGGCTTCCCACGACCAGGACATGCACTACTGGAAGCCCTACGACGCCCATTCCCGGAACATCTCGCCCTCCCTGCTCTGGCAGCCCAACGACCGCGTCAGCGTATCGGTCAAGTACGAGCACTTCCTCAAGGTCGAGAGCCCGCAGGTCATGCAGAAGCCCGGCTACAACACCCAGGCCGGCATCGTGCCGACCGCCGCCGACCCCAACCGTTCCGGCGTCGACGTGCCCGGCCTGCCGGACAACTGGAACAGCATGTCCAACGCGGACCAGCGCCGCAGCGAAACCAACGGCCTGAGCACATGGATCGATGTCAAGGCCAACGATCACTGGAACCTGCGCGCGGGCTACGCCCGCCAGTCCTACGAGGTTGATGCGCTGTTCTCCGGCAACCTCGGCATGGCCAACAACGCCACCCTCATGCAGGGTCGCCGCGTCAGGTTCCAGACGTACACCAACCTTGACGACACCTACGAGGCCCAGGCCGTCGGCAAATACACCTTCGGCGACACCAGCCTGCGCCTGCTGGTCGGCACGCAGTACAGCCGCCGCCGTTTCGACAACCGGGCCGCGCAGGCGCCCAACGACCCGGCGCTCGGCAGCGATCCCACCGCGTCGCCGCTGCCGCTCTGGGACTTGAGCAATCCCGCCACCTGGAACCGCGATGGCGCGATTCCACTCTCCGCGCTGACGGCAAACGCGACCGACACGACCACCGACTATGTCGACAAGTCGGTCCATGGCGGTTCGACCTTCGGTTTCTTCGGCGACCGTCTGCTCGTGCTCGCGGGCTGGCGCAAGACCGCCACGGAAAGCCAACTGGTCAACCACCTGACGGGTCTGTCCCAGGCCAAGATCACCGCCAGCGCGGTCACGCCCCAGTACGGCGTGCTGTACAAGTTCACCCCCGGGCTCTCCGCATTCGCCTCCTACGCCGAATCCTTCGTTCCCGGCACGCAAATCCTGCGCAACCCCGACGGAACGAGTCGAGCGGCCGAACCCACCCGGGGGCGCGGCCACGACATCGGTCTCAAGGCCGACCTGTTGGACGGCCGACTCTCCGGCACGCTGACGTTCTTCGACATCCGCAACAAGAACATCGTCAACGATCTGGCCGTCACGGATGCACAAGGCAACGTGGCCATCTACAACGTGCAAAGCGGCGAACAGCGTTCGCGCGGTTTCGAGCTGGACACGACGGCGGCACTGACCGACAACTGGCAGCTGTATGTCTCCTACAGCCGCATGAACGCCCGCATCACCGAATTCAGCGGCCACGACGCCGCCATCCTCGCCCAGGACCCGGCGACGCTCGACGCCTCCGGGCTGGCGAACTACAAGAACGTGCTGCGCTTCCACAACGCGCCCTTGCAGATGAGCGCGCCCCACCTCGCCAACCTCTGGACGCGCTACAACTTCACACAGAGCGGACTGCAGGGGCTCTACGTCGTCGGCGGCGCCAACTTCGTGCGCGACCAGACCCTCCTGCCCGACGGGCCGGCGTCGGCACGCCAGACCTACACGCTCATCAACGCCGGCATCGGTTATGGGTGGCAATCCAACGGCCGGCGGATGAGCATTGATCTCATGGGCAAAAACCTCACCAACGAGAAGTACCGGCCTTCGCAGAGCACGCGCGGACGCCCTCGGGAGTTCCAGCTCACCTACGTGGCCAGGTTCTGATGCCGACCAAATCCATGAGAACCGTTCTCAAACTGTGGGTCATCGCACTGCTGTGGATGCTGCATCTGCCGGGCCTGGTCGCCAGCCAGGAACTGGCGCTGGCCAACCCGAACCGGGTCAAGGCCGCGTTCCTGCGCAATTTCGCCCATTACGTCGGTTGGCCGGCCGATGCGTTTCCCAACAGCAGCACGCCCTGGCACATCTGCGTTCTGGGGCCGGACCCTTTTGGCGACATTCTGGAAACGAGCTTGAAGGGGCGCACGGAGCAGGGGCGCTCATTCGAGGTCTTCCGCGCCGAGACGCTGGACCAATTGCCGTCGTGCCAGATGGTTTTTCTCGCCTACAAAGACGATGCCCGGCGCCGTGCCGTGCTCGACAAGTTGAAGAACAAGCCGGTGCTGACCGTCGGCGACGCGCCGGAATTCCTGCGCGAAGGGGGAACCATCCGTTTTGAGGTCGATGACCGGGTGCGCCTGAGCATCAACCTGGACCAGGCCCGGATCGCGGCGCTGACCATCCAGACCCGCATGCTGGAGGTCTCCAGCGAGGTGCTCGACAACGGCGTGGTCCGGCGGATGAGGTAGCCCATGTTCGGCCACCTGAGCATCCACAAGCGACTTACGCTGGTCCTCTGGGGAACGGCCCTGTTGGCGTTCGTCGCGGCGGGCGCCGGGTTGCTGCTCTACCAGGCCCTGACCCTGGAGTCTCGCGCCCGGCAGATCATGGAGCCCTATGCGCAAATGGTCGCTGTCGGCACCGACGCGGCCGTGGCCTTCGCCGACCCCGTTCGGGCGCAGGAGATTCTCGACACCCTGCGAACGAACCCACAGATCCGGGAGGCGGAAATCGTCCTGGACGACGGGCGCCGCCTGGCCGGCTTCAGCAGCGCGCCGGACGCCATGCTGCGGTCGCTGCCAGACAAGCCGGACGGCATCTACCTCGGCTCCGATGCCGCGCAACTGCTGCAAGGTCTGCCGAAAGGAGGGCGCCTGCGCATCAGCATGGGGCTGGAGCAACTCAGCGAGCAGACGCATCAGGCCATGTGGATCTTTGGCGCCGGCATGCTCGTGCTGCTGGCCGCCACGCTGGTCCAGATGGCGGTGCTGCGCCGAACGATTGTGCGGCCCATCGCTTCGCTGACCGAAGCGACCGAACGGGTTCGCGCCGGGGCGGACTACACGCACCGCATCCCGGTCTCCGGTGCCGACGAGCTGGCCCGGCTTGGCCAGAGCTTCAACGCCATGCTCGATGGCATCCAGCAGCGGGAAGACGACCTGCGCCGGCTGGCGGCCTTCCAGCGCGCGATTCTGGCCAACGCGGCCTACGGCATCATCTCGGTCACGCCCGAGGGAACCGTCACCAGCTTCAACCCGGCCGCCGAGCGCCTGCTGGGTTACACCGCCGACGAGGTCGCTGGAAAACACACGCCCGCGCTCTGGCACGACCCCCAAGAGGTGGCGCAGCATGCCCGGTACCTGTCCTCGGAACTGGGCGAGACGATCGCGCCGGGATTCGAGGCGTTCGCGGCCCGCCCGCGCCACGGCCTGCCCGAGGAAAGGGAATGGACCGTCACCCGCAAGGACGGGGCCCGCGTACCGGCGAATCTGTCCGTCACCGCCTTGCGGGACGATGGCGGCGGCATCACTGGATTCGTGGGTTTGATCTACGACCTCACCGAGCGCAAACAGGTGGAAGCAGAAATCCACCAGCTCAACCTGGAACTTGAACAGCGCGTCGCCGAACGCACCGCCCAGCTGACCGAGGCCAACAAGGAGCTGGAAGCCTTCGCCTACTCCGTTTCGCACGATCTGCGTTCGCCGCTGCGGCACATCGACGGATTTCTCGGCCTGCTCAAGGAGGAACTGGCCGCCACACTCGATGCGCAGAGCCAGCACTACATGGACACCATCTCCCGGGCGGTCAAACGCATGGGGACGTTGATCGACGACCTGCTGTCCTTCTCGCGCATGGGCCGCCAGGAAATGACCAAGGGGCCGGTCGATCTGGGCGCCCTCGTGAAGGACGTCATCCACGAGTTCGAGCCGGAGGCCAAGGACCGGACCATCCACTGGCGCATCGGGGAGCTGCCGGTGGTCGTCGGCGACCGCGCCATGCTGCGGGTCGTGCTGGCCAATCTGATTTCAAACGCCCTGAAATTCACCCAGACGCGCGAGCAGACGGCCATCGAGATCGGTTGTCTGCCCGACCAGTCCGGTCACGAGAACGAAACGGTCGTCTTTGTGCGCGACAACGGCGTCGGCTTCGACATGCGGTACGCCAACAAACTGTTCGGCGTCTTCGAACGCCTGCACAGCTTCAAGGAATTCGAAGGCACGGGGATCGGCCTGGCCAACGTGCACCGCGTCGTTTCCCGAAACGGCGGCACGACCTGGGCCGAAGGCAAGGTGGACGTCGGCGCGACCTTCTTCTTCTCGCTCCCGCGGGAAAAACCGGCGGCGGCACCGATCGCGCCGAGCAAGGCGGCCGTGTCACAACCCTGTCCCACGCGCGAGGGCCTGATGGCACCCGTCGAAAGCGAGACCAGATGACCGCTCTCACCCCACCCGACACCCCCAAACGCGCCGTGCTGCGCCACATCCGCCCGTCCGACCTGAAGGCCGCGGTGCAGCTGGCCGCGCAGGCGGCGCAGGGCGTGATCAACATGGCCGAGGGGGTGCACCAGTCGGTGCGCCATCGCCTGGGCTTGGCCAGCGGGGCGGAGCCAGAGCAGACCGGGGGGGTGACCGGGCGCGTGTACCAGGGCGTGCGCGGTGCGACGCGGTTGGTGGGCCACGCCACCGACGCGTTGTTGGGCGCGCTGCTGCCGCTGCTGGACGACCCGGCCACGCACCCCGAGGCCTCGCCCCAGCGCGAGGCGGTGCTGGCGGCGTTGAATGGGGTGCTGGGCGACAGGTTGCAGGCCGCGCACAACCCGCTGGCCTGGCTCATGGCGCTGCGCCGGGGCGGCGAGACGCTGGCGCTGGACCCGCCAGCGGCGCTGGCGGCGCAGCTCGGCACCCACGCGAACCCGCACCTCGTGCTGCTGATCCACGGCCTGTGCATGAACGACACGCAGTGGCGCCGCGCCGGGCACGACCACGGTGAACATCTGGCTCAGGCGCTGGGCTGCACCCCGGTTTACCTGCGCTACAACAGCGGTCTGCACACCTCGGTCAACGGGCGCGAACTGGCGCTGATGCTGGAGCAACTGGTGGCGGCCTGGCCGGTGCCGCTGCAGCGCATCACCCTCCTGGGCCACAGCATGGGGGGGCTGGTGGCGCGGTCCGCGGTGCAGGTGGCGCGCAGGGCGGGCCTGCACTGGCCGGGGCTGTTGCGTGAGCTGGTGTTCCTGGGCACGCCGCACCACGGCGCGCCGCTGGAGCGCGCGGGCCATGGGGTGGACCTGCTGCTGGCCGCCACGCCGTTCACCGCGCCCTTTGCCCGGCTGGGCAAATTGCGCAGCGCCGGCATTACCGATCTGCGGCACGGCCACGTGCAGGACGCCGACTGGCAGGGGCGCGACCGCTTTGCTTCGCCGGAGGACCACCGCCTTGTGTTGCCACTGCCCGAAGGCGTGGCCTGCTTCGCCGTGGCGGCGACCCTGGCCGGCCAGCGTGGGCTGCTCGCGGACCGGCTGACCGGCGACGGGCTGGTGCCCTTGCGCAGCGCGCTGGGCCAGCACGACGATCCGGCGCGCCGGCTGGTGTTTGCGAAGGACAGCCAGCGCATCGTCTACCGCACCGGCCACCTGGATCTGCTTTCCAGCCCAGTGGTGGCGCAGCAGCTCCTGCACTGGCTGGTACCCACGGTCTGAGAGGCTGAGTTTTTCCGGCGAAGTTGGCACGGGACTGGCTTTGGTGTGTGCATGGACCAGAGTCATCAAACGTCAGTGCAACGGGATCAGCAACTGTTCGAGGATTTGGTGCAGCCCTGCACCGAGATCGATGCGGCAACGGCAGGCCGTGCAGCAGACCTGAGCGCGCCGGCCCGCGTGCAGCAGGCCAGTCGATTGCAGGTGGGTTTGTCACGTGTTGAAAGATCGGCCGCTGGGCTCGTCCTCGTCGGGGCGTGACAACATTTCCCACTCGCGTGCCCAGGTGCCGTATGAACGCCTGGAGTTGGCCAAGTTTCTGAACTATCCTCCCCAGACATGATCAAGGTCGCCCTGCTGTTGATGTCTGCCTGCCTGTTGGTCGGCTGTGCGTCTTACGACCCCCTCGTCGCGCGTGACCTGGAACCGGGTCGCCTACCGCCGCCCGACGTCACGCTCAGCATTGCCGGCCTGGGCCCCTGCACCGACAACCCGGACCGCCGCCTGCACCTGAAAGCGGGCGAGCCGGTCACCGTGCTGGTCCACGGCTGTTTCGGATCTTCGGGCCAGTTCCGCGCGCTGGCACAGGTGCTGGCCTTCCAGGGCCAGCAATCGGCCTGCTTCACCTACGACGACCGCGCGGCGCTCGACGACAGCGCGGGTGCCCTGCTCAGCGCCGCCACGCAACTCGGCGCGCTGTCAGGCGGCCCACCCGTCACCATCGTCGGTCACAGCCAGGGCGCACTGATCGCGCGCAGAGCGCTGACCGATGCACTGGAGCCGGCACCGTCATTGCCAGCCCCCCAGGCTGTGAACTGGCGGCTGGTGACCATCTCCGGTCCGTTCTCCGGCATCGACGCGGCCAGCACCTGTGGCAAGAACTGGCTCTACCCTCTGACGCTGGGCCTGTTGCCGCTAAGCTGCCACATCTTCACCGGCCCAAAGTGGAAAGACATCACGTTTTCGTCAGACTTCATCACCGAGCCCGGCCAGCTGCTGGCGGGGGTCAACTACCTGAAGATAGACACCGATGAAGAGGGCACTTGCCGCCGAGAAGCCGATGGCCGTTGCCTGGAAAGCGATGATATTTTTTCGTTGACCGAGCAACGCAATGCACGGGTCGAAACCGGCGCCGCAGTGGACCGCGTGCAGGTGCAGGCCGGCCATGTGGAGATCGTGGGCGACAAGCTGCAGGCGCCGACCAAGCTGATCACGGTGCTGCAAGACAAGGGGGTGCTACGCCCCCTGGCCGCCAGCCGCCGGGCTGCGTTTGAGCGGATGTTGGCGGTGGCGTATGGCCTGCAGTCGGACGCCTTGCGCAGGCCGGCGGTCTCCCGTTGACACTCTGTGGGCAAAGCATGGGCTGCCGCGCCGCACCGATCCATTCGTTGTTGACCTGAACCACGGGCTTGCTGCGCATCGGAATTTCAATCCCCTTGGACCCGGCCAGGCACGGCCGGGGAACAATCTGCCGTAGGCTGAGAGTTTTTCCCGGCGAAGTTGGCACGGGACTGGCTTTGGTGTGTGCATGGACCAGAGTCGTCAAACGTCAGTGCAACGGGATCAGCAACTGTTAGGCGCGCGGCTCGGCCCCCGGGCGCCGGCAGATCGACGCAGTGGCGGACAAGACCTGTATGCGCTGGCGCTAGAAAAGCGAAAACTCCTCAGCCTCTGAGCGCTGGCCGGGTGGGGGCGGGCTGAAAAGCCCGGCGCCCGAGCCCGCCGCCTCAGAACGTGACCACCACCTTGCCGAAGGCGCCACGGGCCAGGTGGTCCAGCGCGGCGGGCAGATCGCTGGCCACGTAGCTGGCGGCGATGGTGGGCGTGAGCCTGTTCACGTCGATGGCGCGCACCAGGTCTTCCAGGGCCCGGCGGTGCCCCACGCCGATGCCCTGCAGCACGGCCTTCTGGCGGATGACGGGGTAGGCCGATGTGGAGATCCGGTCGCCGTCGAGCACGCCGATGACCGACAGCCGCCCGCCCGGCGCCAGGGCCTGCAGCGAGCGTTCCATGTTGGCACCGCCCACCAGCTCCAGCACGTGGTCGGCGCCGTGGCCCTGGGTCAGCGCGTGCAGCTCGGCCACCCAGTCGGCATCGCGCGCCAGCGCGTGCGTGGCGCCCATCGCCAGCACCTGCGCGCGCTTGGCCGGGTCGCCCGAGACCACCACCGTGCGCGCCCCGTGCAGTCGCGCCAGTTGCAGGCCGAACAGCGCGACACCGCCGGTGCCGTGGATCAGCACGGTCTGGCCAGCGCGCAGTGCGCCCTGTTCGATCAGCGCAAACCAGGCCGTCAGCGCCGCGCAGGGCAGGGTGCTGGCCTGGGCGGGGCTCAGGGTGGCGGGCGCGGCCGCGACCCATTGGGCGTCGAGCAGCACGTGCGTGGCCAGCATGCCCGGGCCGGGGCCGCCCAGCGGGAAGACCTCGGGCGTGGGCCTGCCGTCGAGCCAGCCCGCATAAAAAGTGCTGATCACTTCGTCGCCCGCTTGCCAGCGCGTGACGCCGTCGCCCACGGCCAGCACGCGGCCGGCCATGTCGGAGCCCGGTGTCCAGGGGGCGGTGAAGGGCGTGCCCATGCCGTTGTCGATCATCAGCAGATCGCGGTAGTTGAGCGACGCGGCGGCCACCCGCACCAGGATCTGGCCCGGCCCGGGGGTGGGCATGGGCGCTTCGACGCAGCTGAGGTGCTGGCGGCCGTAGGCGCCGAGTTGCCAGCGGGAAAGGGTGGGGGGTGCATCGGTCATGGCTGTGATTTCGGAGGGAGGGTTGGAGAGAGCGACCGATGCTATTGGTTCCTTGGTTGATCGTGTGGTGGATAATTTTCAACATACTGGTGATCTGGAGTCGTCAATGAGCGAGCGTTTTCGGGGGGTGGAGGAGTTCGTTGCGGCGGTGGAGGGCGGCAGCTTTGCCCAGGCGGCGCAGCGCCTGCACATCACCCGTTCGGCGGTGGCCAAGAGCATTGCGTTGATGGAATCGCGCCTGGGCGTGCGGCTGTTCCACCGCACCACGCGCAGCCAGAGCCTGACCGACGAAGGCGCCGCCTGCTACGAACGCTGCCGCCGCGCGCTGCAGGAACTGGAGGCCGCGCGGCAGGAGATCGACGCGGGCCGGCTGGTGCCCACCGGGCGGGTGCGCGTGTCCCTGCCCGACGTGGTGGGGCGCCGCTGCGTGGTGCCTTTGCTGCTGGAGCTGGCGCAGCAGCACCCCGAGCTGGTGCTGGAGGTGTCGCTGAACGACCGGCGCGTCGATCTGGTGGAAGACGGGGTGGACGTGGCGCTGCGCAGCGGCGCGCTGCCCGACAGCGCGGTGCTGTCGGCGCGCCCGGTGGGCCACCAGTGGATGGGGCTGTACGCCGCGCCGGCCTACCTGACGGCCCGGGGCCGGCCCGTAGGCCTGGCCGACCTGCGCGCCCACCAGGCGGCGCACCGCTTCATCGTCTATGGCCGTGCCGGGGCCTCCGGCCTGTGGCGGTTCGGCCAGGGCGAGCGGCCCGAAGACACCCTGCCCATTCCCGCGCCGGCGCTGGTGTTTGACAGCATCGAAGCCATGAGCGCCGCGGCCGTGGCCGGGCTGGGCCTGGTGCGGCTGCCGAAGTGGCTGGTGGCGCCGGCCGTGGCCGCCGGGGAGTTGGTGCCGGTGTTCGACGAGCCGGTGCCGTTCGGCTTCCCCATGCACCTGCTGTGGCCGCACAGCCGGCGCCTGCCCCTGAAGACCCGGGTGGTGCTGGACCTGCTCGGGCAACGGCTGCCCGGTCTGTTGGCGGCCTCTTGAAACCGCGCCGGCCACCCCGGAGATTTCAGAATGTCCGGGTCAGTACACCAGCGAGCACTTCCAGAAGCTGCTGGACGAACAAGGCATCACATGCAGCATGAGCAGGACTGGCGAGGGTTGGGACAACTCGGCAATGGGGAGCTTCTTCAGTTCGCTCAAGACCGAACACACGGCCAGGAAGGTGTACCGACTCAGACGTGTTCGACGACATCGAGTGCTTCTACAACCCAATGCGCCGGCATTCGACGCTCAGCTATCTCAGTCCCGTGCAGTTCGAGCAAGCTCAAGAAGCTTAGGTCGGTGTCAACGGAACCGGCAGCAGCCCATTCCAGGCAAAGCCCGCGAGGCTACCCACATCGGGTGGATGAATTTGCGCAACACCGCCAAGGTGGCACACGACATCGTTCCGGCATCGTGAGCGCTCATTCCGGTCACCCCGCAAATCGGTCACGTTGCTCCGGAATACCCTGCTGTTTTCCCGGCTTAGCCAAAGAAGTCTTGACCGAGTGTTCCTTCGAGTCGCTCCTTGAGGCCAGATGAGAATTCACGAACGACGGGAAACGGGCTCTGGAAGAGCTTGATGTTGTCGATGAGGCCAGACCCGTTCCGAGTGAGGATGGTGACGCCGGCGATCGGCTTGCCACCGTGGACGCCACCCCACTCAAGGTACGTCTTCGCACCGTCAACCGTCTCTGCAGTGAACACGAAGTGTTCGTACATCGTGCTTGTCGCGGCAAAGAACGCCCCAATGAATGTCGGGCCGACTACTGCCTTGCTGAGGGCTGAGGTCTGAAGGCAGGCGTCAGCGGTGAACGACTTCGCGAAGTCGCTCGTTCCTTTCTTCTTGACGATTTGCATCCATGCCGCTCCCGGTGGATTGATGTCAGTAGTCATTACGATCTCCTATCGAGTGTCTGCGTCTTCGCAGAGGGCGCGCCCGATGGCGCGGACTGGAAAGCGCCGCTGCGCTTTGTCGGATGTACGCGGTAGTCGCTACCGCGCAAGTGATGCTTCAGCTCACTTCAGGTTGACGAAGGTCGCCGGTACCCAGTCGTAGCCAGCGCCGGTGTCGGCCTTGCGAACACGGCCCAGGCCAGGGAACGGCATGTGGGCGGCGGCGATCATCGTCTTGTCCGCGGCGAGTTTCACCAGAAGGTCTTCACGGGTTTTGATGGCCATCGGGCCGTCGGAGTCGAAGGCGATGCCGATTTCCGGGTGCGGCATCTGGACGGCGATGACGTGAGTAACGTCGCCCCAGACCAGCAGCGACTGACCCTTGGAGGAAATCATGTAGCCGGTGTGACCGGGCGTATGGCCGGGAATGGCATAGGGAGCGATGCCGGGGACGATTTCGTTCATGCCTTCGAAGGGCTTCCATTTGCCTGCAGCGATGTAAGGCGCGGCGCCATCCTGTGCCATCGTGAAGAAGACTTTTGCTTCTTCCGGGGCCTGGGCGGCAATTTCCTTCGACAGCCAGAAGTCGGCGTCGGCCTTCTTCATCACCACGGTCGCGTTCGGGAAGACGCGTTTCCCGTTCTTGTAGATCCCACCAACATGGTCAGAGTGAAGATGTGTCAGCAACACCTGATCAACCTGCTCCGGCTTGTAGCCGGAGGCCTTCAAGTTCTGCACGAGCTTGCCCAGCGTGGGGCCACCCCAGTGGCCGCCTGCACCCGTATCGATGAGAACGAGCTTGGAGCCAGTGTTGACAAGATAGCCTTGGACGGTAGCCGGGACATTCTTGGGATCGTTCTGGAAGGAGCGCGCCAGAAGGGATTGGATAAGCGCTGGATCGCCGTGCAGGAGGCTGGAGTCGATGGCGCCACTGCCGTCAAGGAGCGCGGTGACCTCATAGTCGCCAATCATCGTGCGATAAAAGCCCGCAACCTGCTTGTGCTGCATCGGCGCTTCGGCTTGGGCCGGTGCGACAGCAACGAAGGTGCTGGCGAATGCCAACGATACCGCGAGCACGGTGCGCGAAGTGAAATTGGAGAGTTTCATAGTGTTTCCTATCCGTTGGATGTGGTGGGGTACGTACGCAGTGATCTTCAGCGGACCGCCAGCGCGTCGTGCCATGTCGTTGTTGCCATCTCTTTGGTCACCCGCACGACCGAGTCGCCGCTGTAACCAGAGATGAAAGCCGCGCGCATGTTCGATTCCTCTGTCGATTTGCCAAGACCTCTTCTGTACTTGCATTATGCAAGTGGTCGAATGATATTCGAACATCTTGCATAATGCAAGTAGAGATTCAAGGAGAGTGGCTGTGCCGCAAACAAGACGATCGGGCTGCCCGATCAACCTCACGCTTGAGCAGATCGGCGACCGTTGGAGCCTGATCGTTATCCGCGATGTCATGTTCGAGAACAGGCGCAGCTATGGCGCCCTGCTGGAGCAAAACGAGGAAGGCATCGCCTCGAACATCCTCGCAAGCCGGCTCAAGCACTTGATCGCCTCTGGCCTGCTGACACGAAGTCCGGATCCGAATCATCAGCAGAAGGGGATCTACAGCCTCACGGAAGCGGCCATACAGCTTGTACCTCTGCTGGCCCATGTGGCTGCGTGGGGCATTCGGCATACGCATCCGAGCAAGGAGGCGTCTTTGCGCTCGCAGCGGCTGGAAAAGGGCGGCCCATCGCTATGGAGCGCCCTTATGGATGAACTGCGTTACCTGCATCTCGGTGCACCGCGTCCGGCGCGCTCAGTATTGGGCGAGCTCGGGGCCGACAGCGAGAAGGAAATGGCTAACTAGCTGCATGCAGGGTTAAACAAGGGCGAGGCCCGCAATGCGCGGGCCAGTGTGAACCTATACCCGATTCAGTACCGCCCTGAAGTAGAAACTGCCGGCTCCTCTGATATCGCTGTTGCTGCCTGCAGGCAGCAACAGCGCGCGAATTCGGCAGGTGTTGCCCACTCCAGCGCCGACAAGTTCTGGAAGCAGCTCAACCGCGAAGGCCTTGCCATTGCCCGCTGCACGGTCGAGCGGCCAATGTGGCGCCTGGGTTTGCAGGGCCTGCGCCGTGGCACTCCCGAACGAAGAACGGTCCTGCCCTGGCGGGTTACGGAGCCATCACCATGGCCAACGCCCTCAAGAAAACAGCGATGAAGCTACCTACCCAGCTATGGCAGTCATTGACTTGGGGTCGTGGCAAGGAGCTGTTCGGCCATGCACGGTTCACCATCGAGTCCGGGGTCAAGGTCCTCTTTGCCGATCCTCGCAGTCCATGGCAGCGCTGTACGAGCGAGAACACGAATGGGCTGCTGCGCCAATACTTCCCCAACGGCACCGACCTTGAATAACAGGGGGCGCAAGACGTTGGGTTGGAAGACACCGGCTGAAGCGCGGAATGACTATCTAAAATCCGCTGAACACCCCGGTGTTGCGACGGCCGGTTGAATCCACCCTGCGTGCCAGTGCCAGAATGCCGGTCCGCGCGATGCGCTATTCGATCCGGTGTCCCCCGGTCGGTCGTTTTCCAGCCAATTCACATCATGAGCAAACAAACCCTGTCTTTCCAGGCCGAGGTGGCGCAGTTGCTGCACCTCGTCACCCATTCGCTGTATTCCAACCCCGAGATCTTCCTGCGCGAGCTGGTGTCCAACGCGTCGGACGCCTGCGACAAGCTGCGTTTTGAAGGCCTGAACAATGCCGCGCTTTTTGAGGATGCGCCCAACCTCGACGTGCGCGTGGCCTTCGACAAGGACGCCAAGACCATCACCATCACCGACAACGGCATCGGCATGAGCCAGGCCGAAGCGGTGGAGCACCTGGGCACCATCGCCAAGAGCGGCACCAAGGACTTCATGAGCCACCTGAGCGGTGATCAGAAGAAAGACGCGCAGCTGATCGGCCAGTTCGGCGTGGGCTTTTATTCGGGCTTCATCGTGGCGGACAAGATCACCGTCGAATCGCGTCGCGCTGGCCTGCCGGCGGCCGAGGGCGTGCGCTGGACCAGCGGTGGAACCGGCGACTTCGAGGTGGAGGCCATCGAACGCGCCGCGCGCGGCACCACCATCACCCTGCATGTGCGCGAGGACAAGACCGAGTTCCTGAGCCACTGGAAGCTCAAGTCGCTGATCACCAAGTACTCCGACCACATCAGCCTGCCGATCCTGATGCAGAAGGAAGAGTGGGACGCTGAGAAGAGCGAGTACGTGCAGCAGGACGCGTGGGAGGCGGTGAACTCCGCCAACGCACTGTGGGCCCGCAGCAAGAAGGAGATCTCCGACGAGCAGTACGCCGAGTTCTACAAGAACCTCAGCTACGACCAGGAGGCGCCGCTGGCCTGGAGCCACAACCGGGTGGAAGGCAGCACCGAATACACGCAGCTGCTCTACATCCCGGCCAAGGCGCCGATGGACCTGTGGAACCGCGACCGCAAGGCCGGCATCAAGCTCTACGTCAAACGCGTCTTCATCATGGACGAGGCCGAGAGCCTCATGCCCTCGTACCTGCGCTGGGTCAAGGGCGTGGTCGATTCGGCCGACCTGCCGCTCAACGTGAGCCGCGAACTGCTGCAGGAAAGCCGCGACGTCAAGGCGATCCGCGAAGGCAACACCCGCCGCGTGCTGGCCATGCTGGAAGACCTGGCGAAGAAGAACGTGGCGCCGAAGGCCGAAGAGGGCGCAGACGGCGTGACCGACGTGCTGAGCGAAGACGACAAGGCCGCGGCCGAAAAGGACGCCGGCAAGTACTCGGCCTTCTACGCCGAGTTCGGCGCGGTGCTGAAAGAGGGGCTGGGCGAAGACTTCGCCAACCGCGAGAAGATCGCCAAGCTGCTGCGCTTTGCCTCGACCACCACCGACGTGGTGAGCGTGAGCCTGGCGGAGTACAAGGCGCGCATGAAAGAAGGCCAGGCCGCCATCTACTACATCACCGCCGACAGCATCGCCGCCGCCAAGAGCAGCCCGCAGCTCGAAGTGTTCAAGAAGAAGGGCATCGAGGTGCTGCTGATGGCCGACCGCGTGGACGAGTGGGCCGTGTCGCACCTGCACGACTTCGACGGCACGCCGCTGCAGAGCGTGGCCAAGGGCGCGGTCGATCTGGGCACTTTGCAGGACGAAGAAGAAAAGAAAGCCGCCGAGGCCGCGGCCGAGAGCTTCAAGCCGGTGCTGGACAAGCTCAAGGAGGCGCTCAAGGACAAGGCGCAGGACGTGCGCGTGACCACCCGTCTGGTGGATTCGGCGGCCTGTCTGGTGGTGGGCGAGGGCGACCTCTCCAACCAGCTCGCCCGCATGCTCAAGGCCGCCGGCCAGCAGGCGCCCGCCAGCAAGCCCATCCTGGAGGTGAACGCCGAGCACCCGCTGGTGAAGAAGCTGGACGGCAGCGCGCATTTCGACGACCTGGCGCACATCCTGTTTGACCAGGCGCTGCTGGCCGAAGGCGGCCTGCCGGACGACCCGGCCGCCTACGTCAAGCGCGTCAACGCCCTGCTGGTGTGACGCTGGTCGGCAACGGATGATCCAGAGGCACTTCGGTGCCTCTTGTCTTTTGGGGCCATGGCGGATCGGGCGTGCCAGGCGGCGGTGACCGGTCGCTTACCATCGGCAGGCCGGCGGCGCAGAGGCCCTCGCGTCTGGCTGGCGCCCGGCACCCCGGCACGCGATCCGCGCCCGGTGGGCTCCCGTTTCCCGATCATCAGACCGAAACCCCGCGAATGAAGCACGCAAAAACCCTGTTCAAGGCACTCATGTACGCGGCCGTGCTGGCCTCGTGCGTGTATTTCGTGCTGGCCATCAAGACCCATGTCGCGAACCTGCCGCCCATCGCGTTCAACGTCCAGACCCTGGCCGTGACCGTGCTGAGCACGGTGGCGGTGGTGGTGACGCATTTTCTGGGCACCCACGTCTGGCGCCTGCTGATGTCCGACCAGGGCTACCGGGTTCCCATGCGGCTGGCGGTGCAGGTGTTCTTCATTTCGCAGCTGGGCAAGTACCTGCCGGGCAACGTCGGCCAGTTTCTGGGGCGCGGCGTGCTGGCCAAGTCCACCGGGATTCCGGTCGGGGTGGCGGTGGGCACGGCGGTGTTCGAAGGCATCTGGAACCTGGTGATCAGCCTGTCGCTGGCCTTGCTGTCGACCTGGGTGCTGTGGGACCTGGTCACCGTGCATTCGGTGAACCCCCGGTTTGGCCAGCAGGCCGGCTGGCTGCTCCTGCTGGCGCTGGTGCTGCCCTGGCTGAGCATCAAGGTCCTGAACGCCGTGTTGCCGCAGTTGAGCCGCAAGGTCGGCGGCGGGCAACTGCTGCGGCCGCCCCGCCTGAAAACCTCCCTCCTGGTGTCCTTGCTGATCCTGGTCAACTTCATGCTGCTCGGGTACGTGCTGAAACTGCAGTCGGAAGTGTTCTTTTCCACGCCGCCGGTGGAGTGGCTCAGCATCACCTTGCTGTTCAGCAGCGCCTGGGTGGCCGGGTACGTCGTGCCCGGCGCGCCCGGTGGCCTGGGGGTGCGCGAGGCCATGATGGTGGTCCTGCTCACCCCGCTCACGGGCGCCCCCGTGGCGACGGGGCTGGCGGTCAGCATGCGGCTTACCTCGCTGCTGGGCGATGGCCTGACCGTGCTGGTCGGGGTCCTGGGGCGTTACATGCGGGGCCAGGCCGAAGTCAGCCGGCTGCCCTGACCTGATAGGTCGAGCGCCGGCTGACAGCGGCGCGGCTCCATGCCCATGCATGCCCCAGGCGGGCTGCATGGGTTTTTTCATGGGATCGAAGGGGTTGGCGCGGTGGCGCGCGGCATGTCCGGGCCCAAGGCCCGAGCCACCGGTGGCCATTGGAGGGGGGTAACACATGGCGTCGTGTGAGATGACTACACTGGGCATCGGGGAGTCCTTTCAGGGACGGGGTTCCGGCGCCGTCTCTCCACCTGATCAAACGGTCTCAACGTGTACCTACAGCGCCCCTTCGATAACGTCGTCACCTTCCGCAACAGCCAGGGCGAGAGCGCGCGCGGTTCCCTGACCAGCCTGCAGCGGCGTTCGCTGGTGATGGAGATCTACAACCCTTACTCCATCGTGCAGGTCAGTGAGGTGTTGTCGGCACTGACCATCCGGTCGGGTGAACGCATCATTTACGACGGCAAGGCGGTCGTGGTCAGCCTGCTCAACACCGGTCTGATGGCGGTGGTGTCGGTGGCGTTGATCGATGAATGGTCCGACCTCAACGCCATTCGCGGCGACATTCACCAAGTGCGCGGCGAGGCGGAGCGTTTCGTGTCCGACTGGGAGGGACGCTTCAGGATCAGGCAGAGCTACCAGGTCATGATCAGCGAATTTCGTGCCTTTCTGGCTGACACCGCACGCTGGGCGGATCAGGCCGACTTGTCATCCTTCCTGCCCCGCGAGGCCGATGGCCGTATCCGCGCGGATGTGTTCGACGAGCTGTCCGCGCCCATCATGGAGAAGAGCGCGGAGTACCTGGTCTGGCTCGAAGACGAAGGCCCGCGCGTGCCACTGGAGGACTCCGTGGCACACCGCAACTTCGCACAGACCTCGCTGCACCCCTTGATGCTGCGTGCGCCCTTCGTCTACCGCACCTTCACCAAGCCGCTGGGTTATGCGGGCGACTACGAAATGGTCAATCAGATCCTGGGTGACCCGCGCCAGGGCCCCAACACCTACTTCCAGATCGTCAACGCCGCATTTCTGAAGGCAGGTGTCGCCCAGGCACATCGCAACCGCATCGATATTCTGGTCGAGTCGCTGTTGCGAGTCGCCCAGCAAGCGCGGCGCGAAGGCCGCCAGGCACGCGTGCTGAATGTGGGTTGCGGCCCGGCCGTGGAGATTCGACGCTTCATCGCCCAGGACGAAAATCCGGACAGCATTGCCTTCACGCTGATGGACTTCAGCGAACCGACGATCGAGTACACGCGGAGCAAGATCGCCGAGGCTGCTCGCGAGACTGGCCGACGGGTGCAGGTCGAGTTCGTCAAAGAGTCCGTGCACGACCTGCTGAAGCGCACCAGCCGGCAGGCGCCTGTTCCCGAAAGCGAATCCCTCGATTTCGTGTACTGCGCGGGCCTGTTTGACTATCTTTCGGACAAGGTCTGCTCTCGACTGCTGCGGTATTTCGTTTCGCGCGCGCAAGCCGGAGGGCGGGTTCTCGTGACCAACGTGCATTCGAACAATTTGCAGAAGACTCTCATGGAGCATCTGCTGGAATGGCACTTGATCTACCGCGACGAGGTGGGGCTGGAGTCTGTCCTGCCGCCGGAGCGGCAGGACACTTCGATCTACACAGACGCCACGGGTCTCAACGTCTTCGCCGAGTTCCGCGTCCCAACGATATGAGGGCCCGATGATGCTCAGCTTTTCGCAGTTCCAGGTACCTGGATTGTCGCCCTACCACGCGGAGCAAAACGAGTATCGTCGGGCGTATTCCAAGGGCACCGCGCTGGTGGCCTCGCTGCTGATCGTGCTCGGCTTGGGACTCGATTTCTCGCTATACAACGAGTTATTTGTGGTGCTGGCGCCGGTGCGTATCGGGACTGCGCTGGCAATCCTTCTGGTCTACTTGGTATTGCGGTCGCGCGTAGGCGCTGCCTGGGTCAGTCCGCTCACAATGCTCTGGCTTTCGATGCCGCAGTTGATGATCAGCTGGATGATCTGGCGCACGGAAGGTGATCGGTCGATCTACTTCGTGGGTCTGCACCTGGCGCTCTATGCCACAGGCATCATCCTGCCGGTGCGTTTTTTCGAAAGCCTGGCGTTCGGACTTGGCACGCTGGCGATATACGTTGCCGCCTGCGTGTTGCATCCGGGCGGCATCCAGGACGCGTACCGATTTATCGGTTACTCGTTGTTTCTCCTCACAGCGGCTGTCCTGAGTTCCTTCTGCACGTATTTCAACGAGCGCGGTCGATTCAGCCTGTTCGCGCTGCGCCGCGAGGTCGCCGACCAGAACAAGGTCTTGATGGAGACCAATCGCACCTTGGCCGAACTCAAGGGCCAGTTGATCCAGCGCGAAAAAATGGCCGCCATCGGCACGCTCTCGGCCGGTCTGCTGCACGAGCTGAACAACCCGGTGAACTACAGCCTCATGGCGATCAACATGGGGCTGGCCATGCCGGTCGCCGCCGCCGATGCCATGCTCAAGGAAAGCTTGCAGGACGCCCGCGAGGGCATGCAGCGCATCCAGAACATCGTCTCCGACTTGAAGACCTTCGCCTACCAGAAACCCGGTGAAAACAGCCAGCGCCCCTTCCTGCTGGAAAACGCCATCCGCTCGGCGCTGCGGCTGGCCGGCTACGAGCTCAAGGGCATCGACGTGTCGGTCGAGATGCCGCAGGACACGCACGTGCTGGGGGACGAGCCGGCCATCATCGGCGTGCTGATCAACCTGCTGAGCAACGCCGCGCACGCGGTGCAGAAGGCCCAGCGCGAGCAACCGCAGATCGCGCTGCGCGTGCAGGCGCGCGAGGGGCGCCTGTGGGTGTCGGTGCGCGACAACGGCCTGGGCATCGAACCGGCCAACATCGGACGCGTGTTCGAGCCCTTCTTCACCACCCGCGACGTGGGCGCCGGCCTGGGGTTGGGCCTGAGCATGAGCTACGGCATCGTGCAGCGCCATGGAGGCACCCTGATGGTCGAGAGCGAGCCGGGTGCCTGGACCGAATTTGTCTTTGATTTACCGAGGCCACCCGCATGAACTCCAACCCCGCAGGCAGTTCGCCCGCACAGATGGGCACGCACGCCATCCTGATGGTGGACGACGAGCCGCAGGCCTGCAAATGGTTTGCGCGCATGTACGGCGACGAGTTCACCGTCCTCACGGCCGGCAGCGTGGACGAAGCGCTGGCCCTGCTGGAGCAGCGCGGGCACGAGGTGGCCGTGCTGCTCACCGACTACGCCATGCCGGTGCGCGACGGCGTGACCCTGCTCAGCGAGGTTCGGCAGCGCTTTCCCCACGTGGCGCGGCTGCTGGTGTCGGCCTACGCGGACAAGGACGTTGCCATGTCCGCGGTCAACCAGGGGCATGTGGAGGCGATCCTGGAAAAGCCGCTGGACGAGGCCCTGACGCGCCAGGTGCTGCGCGAGGCGCTGGCCTCCAGCGTGCGGCGCGCGCGCGAGCACGCGCTGATCGAGCGCCGCGCGGCCACCCTGCGCGAGACCCTGGGCTTCCTGGCGCACGAAGTCACCACGCCGCTGGCGACGGTGCGCGGCTACCTCGCGGCGATGCGCGAGCGCCACCGCGACCTGCCCGAGGGCGAGGCCGGCATGGCGCACATCGCGCAGCAAAAGCCCGGTGAAGTGCTCAAGATGATCGAGGCGGCGCAGCGCCGTGCCGATTACGCGCAGTCCCTGGTGTCCACCTTTGTGCTGACCGCGCGCGACGCCTACCGCCGAGAGGCCTCCGAGAGCCTGCTTGCCAGCGATCTGGTGGGGGCCGTGCGCGACGAATACCCGTTCGACGGCGACGAGGCGCAGTGGCTGACCTGCGACCTGGCGGCCGATTTCCGCCTGCCGGGCCGTCGTGACCTGCTCTACCTGGTGCTGTGCACCCTGGTGAAGAACGCGCTGCTGGCGCTGCGCTCGGACTTGCCCGCGCAGCCCGGGGTGCTCATCGCGCTGCTGCGGGCGGTGCCCGCGCCGGGCCTGCCCGAGCAGGCCGCCATCTGCGTGAGCGACAACGGCCCGGGCGTGCCGCCCGATGTGTTGCAGCGCCTGACCCGGGAGCCCGTGACCACGCGGGCCGATGCGGGCGGCAGCGGCATGGGCCTGCTGTTCTGCCGGCGTGTGATGACCACCCTGGGTGGCTCCATCGACGTGCGGTCCGAACCGGGTCAGGGCACGGCGGTGACGCTGTATTTCCCATCCACCGACGACTTCAAACCCGAGGAGGCTCCATGAAGCCCACCAAGATCCTGTATGTCGACGACGAGGCGATGGCCTTGAAGTATTTCGAGCGCCTGGTCGGCCCGCTCGCACCGGTGCTCACCGCCGGCTCGGTGGAAGAGGGGCGCGCGATGTTGCGCGACCACGGCGACGAGATCGCCGTGCTGGTGTGCGACCAACGCATGCCGGGCGAGCGAGGCAACGAACTGCTGCGCCACGCCCGCGAGTACTACCCCGGCATCGTGCGCATGTTGACCACCGCGTACTCCGAGCTGGGCGAGGCCATCGAGGCGATCAACACCGGCGAGATCTACCGCTACATCAGCAAACCCTGGGAACTGGACAGTCTGCGGGCCGACCTGCGCAACGCGCTGGAGCTGGCGGACTTGCGCGGCGAGCGCGACGGCCTGCTGCGCGACAAGCTGCTCGCGCAGCAAGGCCAGCTGCTGGGCAACCGCCTGGCCGCGCTGCTGATGGTGGGCGCGGCCGTGCACGGCGAGGGGGCCGAGCCGGCCCTGTACCGCTTTGCCCAGACCGCGCTGGCCGCGGGCTGCACAGCACCCGCACTCGACTGGAACCACTGGGACCACGCCGACCTGTTGCAGGCCGAGGCGCGGCGCGGCGCGTCGATCGCCGCGCAGCTGCGGCTGTGGCAGGAGCGTTTCGGTCCACGGAGCGACGGCGCCACGGCGCTGTCCGCGCTGGCGCAGGCGGTGGGGGGGGAGGTGCAGGACGACAGCGTGCGGCTGAACGACGCGGTGCCCTTGACGGCACTGCTGTCGGCACCGGCCGGCGCTGCCGCCAGCGAGGCGCAATGTGCCTGGCTGGCTTGGTTGCTCTGGCAGGGCGGGGGCGCGCAGATCGAAGCGGTGGACGGCGCCTGGCGCGTGAAACCCGCGAGCGCCGAGACGCCGCCTGTTGACTGGCTGGCCGACGCGATGGAGCGCGTGGGCGGTCACGCCTGAGTTCCGGGCCGCAGCGGGCGGGTGACCCCCAAAGGGCGCCACCCGCTGCCATGACCCGGGGAGGCGATCAGGCGGCCAGAGCGATCGTCACGTCAATGTTGCCGCGCGTGGCGTTGGAGTACGGGCACACCTGGTGCGCGGTGTCCAGCAGGTCTTGCGCCACGGCGCGGTCCATGCCGGGCAGGCTCACGGTCAGGCGCGCGGCGATGCCGAAGCCGGCCGGGATCGGGCCAATGTCCACTTCGGCGTCGATCGACGCGTCGGCCGGAACGGCCACTTTCTTCATGCCCGCCACGTGCTTGAGCGCGCCCATGAAGCAGGCCGAATAACCCGCGGCGAACAGCTGTTCGGGGTTGGTCGCATTGCCGGCTCCACCCATGGCCTTGGGCGGGGACAGCTTGATGTCGAGCAGGCCGTCGTCGGTGCGCGAGCTGCCTTCGCGGCCGCCGGTGGTGTGGGCGCGGGCGGTGTAGATCACTTTGTCGAGGGAGGTTGCCATGGTGGTTCCTTTGAGGGTGGTTGCTTCAGCGAAGCGGGGTGAAAAAGAGGTGTTTAGGCGACGAGCCGGTTGCGCAGCGCCTGGATCTGGTGGGTCAATGCCATGGCGTCGGCCACTTCGCATTGCGTGGCCTGCAGCACGCAGCCCGGCAGGCGGGCGGCGCGGGCCTTGAGCTTGCGGCCGGCGGCGGTGAGGCGGATCAGCACCCGGCGCTCGTCCTGCGCATCGCGCAGCCGGGAGACCAGACCGGCCGACTCCATGCGCTTGAGCAGCGGGGTGAGGGTGCCCGAGTCGAGGTAGAGCCGCTCGCCGAGCTCGGAGACGGTCGGACCATCCTGTTCCCACAGCGCCAGCAGGGCGAGGTACTGCGGGTAGGTCAGGCCCAGCTCGTCGAGCAGGGGCTTGTACAGCTTGGTCATGGCCAGCGACGCGGAGTACAGCGCAAAGCAGAGCTGGTTGTCCAGCCGCAAGGCCTGATCGGTGTTGAGAGCGGGTGTTGCCATGGGGTGAACTGTAGATGGCAATTAAATTGTGTGCAATTGAATTGCTAAAAACCTTTTTAAATACAGGGTCATCGCGGAGCGCGACACGTGACGCGCGAAGTGGTCCAGCCGGGGCCAGCGCGGAACCGACTTTGCCGGGCCGCTGCTGGCGCCCCTTGAGGGGGGGCGCGAAGCGCCGCGGGGGTGGGCACTCCTCTACACCATCAAGGGAGCGCCCTGCATTTCCTCGATCTGCTCGACCAGCATGTCGACCTGGCTTTGCCAGTAGTCGCGGCTGCCGAACCAGGGGAAGTTGACCGGGAAGGCCGGGTCCTGCCAGCGGCGCGCCAGCCAGGCGCTGTAGTGGATCAGGCGCAGGGTGCGCAGCGGTTCGATCAGCGCGAGTTCGCGCCGGTCGAAAGGGCGGAACTGTTCGTAGCCGTCGATCAGCGCGCCGAGTTGCTGCGTTTGCTGGCGCCGGTCGCCGCTGAGCAGCATCCACAGGTCCTGCACCGCCGGGCCGGTGCGCGCGTCGTCCAGGTCCACGAAATGCGGGCCGGCGCCGGGCTGGCCTTCGGGGGTCCAGAGGATGTTGCCGGGGTGGCAGTCGCCGTGCAGCCGGATGCGGGCGATGCCGCCGTCGTTTGCTTCCTCCGTGGCCGCGCCGGGCGCCTGCGGAAGCAGCGCCGGGTGCGCCTCGATCAGCGCCAAGGCTTCTTGCAGGGCCTCGGTCCAGGCGGTGCGCACCTCGGGCGCGATGGCGTCGTGTTGCAGCAGCCAGTCGCGCGGCTCGTGCGCGAAGGTGGTGGCGTCGAGCGCCGGGCGGCAGACGAACGGGCGCGATGCGCCCACCGTGTGGATGCGCGCCAGAAAGCGGCCGATCCATTCGAGCACCTCGAAGTCGTCCAGCTCGGGCCGGCGCCCGCCGCGGCGCGGGCTCACGGCAAAGGCGAAGCCGCCGAAGTGGTGCAGCGTGGCCCCCTGGACCACCAGCGGCGGCACCACGGGGATTTCGGCCGCCACCAGTTCGGCCGCGAAGGCGTGCTCTTCGGCGATCTGTTCGTCGCTCCAGCGCTCGGGGCGGTAGAACTTGGCGACCACCTGCTCGTGCCCCTCGTGCGGCGTTTCCAGATGGATCTGGTAGACCCGGTTCTCGAAGCTGTTGAGCGCGGCCATGCGCCCGTCGCCCCACAGGCCGATCTGGCCCAGCGCGTCCTGCACCACGTCGGGGGTGAGGGCGGTGTAGGGGTGGAGGTGGGGGGCATCGGAGGTCATGGGCGATTGTCGCCGCGCCGGGTGGGCGCCGCCATAGCCCTCGCCTATGATCGGCGCATGTCCAAAGCCGCCCTGAAAAAACGCCCGCCCCAGACCCTGGAGGAGCAGCTGCCCGAGCTGCGGCCGGGCCAGTCGGTGGAGCTGCTCAAGGAGCTGCACATCCTCACCCGCGAGGGCAAGCTCAACCAGGACACCCGGCGCAAGCTCAAGCAGGTCTACCACCTGGTGCAGTTCATCGAACCGCTGCTGGCCGAGGTGCTGAAGGAGCGCGGCGACGTGACCCTGGCCGACCACGGCGCGGGTAAGTCCTACCTGGGCTTCATCCTCTACGACCTGTTCTTCAAGGACAAGCCGGTGGGCCACGTGTATGGCGTGGAATCGCGCGCCGAGCTGGTGGAAAAGTCGCAGGCGCTCGCGACCCGGCTGGGTTTCGAGCGCATGGCCTTCCTGGCCACCACGGTGCAGCAGGCGCTGAGCCACCCCGAGCTGCCGCCGCGCATCGACGTGGTGACCGCGCTGCACGCCTGCGACACCGCCACCGACGATGCCATCGCCTTTGGTCTGGCCAAGCAGGCGCGCTTCATGGTGCTGGTGCCGTGTTGCCAGGCCGAGGTGGCGGGCGTGATGCGCAGCAACAAGGCGCTGAACCTGGCACGCACGCCGCTGGCCGAACTGTGGCGCCACCCGCTGCACACGCGCGAGTTCGGCAGCCAGATCACCAACGTGCTGCGCTGCCTGCAGCTCGAAGCCCATGGCTACGGCGTCACCGTGACCGAGCTGGTGGGCTGGGAACACTCCATGAAGAACGAACTGATCCTGGCCCGCAAGGCCGGGCCGGACCACGCCGCGCAACAGGCCCGGGCCCGCGAGCGCCTGCAGCAGGTGCTCGAAGAACTCGGCCTGCAGGCCCTGAGCGAACGGTTCCTGGGTGGCTTGCAGGCTTGACTATTTGCCGGCGGGCTTGGCCGGCGCGGTGGCGGGTGTGGCGGGGCCACCCAGGCGCTTGCTGATCGATTGTTCGAGCTGCTTGAGCTTGGGTTCGACGGTACCGCGCGTGTCGGCCAGCAGCTTTTCCTGCAGGGCCTTCTGCATGCTGCCCGTGAGCTGCATGTATTTGGCGTAGACCGGCGACTCCAGCAGGGTCACGATCTGGAGCAGTTCGGCTTCGCTGAACTTCTCTTCCAGCAGGCTGCCGACCGTGGTGGGCGCGAGCTTGACGGCGCGGGTGGTCACCAGCGGCACGGTCTCGTTCAGGTATTTGGCGGTGTCGGCCTGGATCTCCTTGGCCACGGTCTCGCGCCGGTCGGCGCTCACCGCGTTGGGCAGGATGACGTCGGCGCGGTCGAGCAACTGGGCCGCGGGCTGTTCGGCCATGGCGCGCGCCAGGGCTTCGATACCCGGTTGTTGCAGCTTGAGCAGGCGGGCCACCAGCTCTTTCTTGGCGGCCGGGGCCGGGGTCTGGGCGCTGGCGCCGGTGGCGGCGATCAACAGGGCCAGGGTGAGGGTCAGGGTGTGCAAGGGTTTTTTCAGCATGGCGGATGGTACCCACATCGCCGAGGCGCGGATGTAACCAGCCATGTGCACCGCCGCTGGCCCCCGGGCTACCATGGCGCCATGCTTGCTCTGCCTGTCTTGTGGTTGCCCGCCCGCCTGAGCCGCTTCGCCGTGGGGCTGGCGATGTCGTTGGGGCTGGGTGGCTGTGCGGTGATGGACGGCGCCGGGCCACCGGTGTTGTTGCCCTCGGACCCTGCCGCGCAGCAGTGTCTGCAATGGTTCGAGCGCCTGGACGCGGTGACCGATGCCCACCATGTGCGCGACGGTGGCGCGGCGCGCATCGCGGGCTTCCCGTTTCTGCGCACCGACCGCCTGCTCGCCTCGTTTGGTGACGAAGCCACGCGCAGCGACGCGGCTTTCCAGGCCTGGGGCGTGCGCCTGCGGGCGCTGGACGCGCAGGCGCGGGCGTTCGAGAGCGCCCACCTGCGCGCCGCGGCGCTGGCCGAATTGGGCGTGCCGGACGTGGCCAGCGCCGGCGCGCGCACGCAGCGTTGCGCCGACACGCTGTGGGCCGAGGTGGTGGCCCACCCGGCGCTCAGGAGCACCCTGGCGCAGCGTGCGCAGGTGCCCGACGACTACAGCGATTGGCGGCGGGCACTGGGGCTGTACCCGCTGACCCGGGGGCCGTTTTTTGCCGGCGTCGAGCGCTGGCAGCAGCGTTGGAGCGCTACCTTTGCTCACACACCCGCGCGAATCGATACCACTGCGGGCTGGCAGCGCCATGTGCCGGCCACCGCATCGGGGTCGCCCGGTGGCGCCGAAGTCGCGGCCCTGCTCAGTGCCGTGCCCCACGATGCGCTGGGCATCCCGACGCCCGATGCGGCCACCGCGCAGCAGCTGCTGCAGGCCCATGCCCCGGTGCTGGTGATCCAGAACCGGGGCGCGCACGACCGGTTGGGCCGCCTGCACTGGGGCGATGGCCCGGCGCCCCAGGTGGACGCCAGCCAGCCCGTGGTGTACCAGCGCCTGGCCCACACGCGGTTCGGCGAGCAGACCCTGCTGCAGCTGGTCTACAGCGTGTGGTTTCCGCAGCGCCCGCCTGAGGGCGCGCTGGACCTGCTCGCCGGCGCCGTGGACGCGGTGGTGATGCGCCTGACCCTGGCACCGGACGGCCGCGTGTGGCTGTTCGACAGCATCCACGCCTGCGGTTGTTACCACCTGTTCGTGCCCACGCCCGCGCTCGTGCCCCGGCCGGCGCCCGATGCGGGCAGCGAGTGGGCCTTCGTGCCCACCACGCTGCCGGCGATGCGCGTGGGCGAACGGCTGCGGGTGGTGATTGAGTCGGGCAGCCACATGGTGGTGGGCGTCGCGCCCGAACCCGCGGCCAACGCAGCGGCCGATGGCACGGCCCCGGCCCAGACCTACACCTTGTCCGATGAAGATGGCCTGCGCAGCCTGCCCGGCGCCGACGGCCGGCGCCGCAGCGCGTTCTGGCCGCATGGCATCATGCCCGGCACCGAGCGCGGCGAACGCCTCCTGTTCTGGCCCATGGGTATCGAGAGTCCGGGTGCGATGCGACAATGGGGCCGCCAGCCGACGGCCTTTGTCGGACGGCGGCATTTTGACGATGCACGGCTGCTGCAAGAGCGGTTCCGGTTGCAGCCGTCACTCGGCGCTCCCTGAGGCCCGGTTCCCGGGCGTTCTTTCAGGCGGCGAACTGTTTCAACCGTCGCACGCTGCTGCGACCCACTCGCCCGATGGCCGACGGGGTGTGTTACACCCGCCATCCGGAACGTTGTCCCCATCCAGGAGAACCTGCCCATGGTCACCGATTTCCCATTTCTGTTGCAGTCCATGGCCTGGCCGCTGGTGCTGCTGATCGCCTGGTTTCTGGGGGAGCGGCTGCACGAAACCTGGCAGGTGCCGCGCGTGTCGAGCTACGTGGCGGTGGGCCTGCTGGGCAGCCTGATCAATCTGCCCGGCCTGACCGACGCCGTGCCCGGCCTGCCGTTCCTGGCCAACGTGGCGCTGTCGCTGGTGCTGTTCGAACTCGGCTATCGCATCAACCTGCGCTGGTTCCGCCACAACCCCTGGGTGATGGCGCTCGGCCTGGTGGAATCGGCCCTGACCTTCGCCGCGGTCTACCTGGCCAGCGGTTGGTTCGACATGGGCACCGACACCCGCCTCATCTTCGCCTCGCTGTCCATCTCGGCCTCGCCGGCGGGCATCGTGCGCGTGGCCAACGACCTGCGCAGCGCCGGCCAGGTGACCGAGCGTGTGCTGCACCTGTGCGCCATCAACTGCCTGGTGTCGGTGCTGGCCTTCAATCTGGTGGTGGGCTACTGGCACCTGAGCACCTCGGGCGACCTGGTGCTGGCGGCGTTCGGCAGCGTGCACGTGCTGGTCACCTCGGTGGCGGTGGGCGCGCTGCTCGGTGTGGCCGCTCCGTGGCTGCTGCGCGCCCAGCGCGTGCAGGCGCGCGACGTGACCGTGGTGTTCGCGCTGGCGGTGGTGCTGCTCACCACCATGGCCTATGGCCTGAAGCTCTCACCCCTGCTGGCCGCGCTCACCTTCGGCATCGTGGCGCGCGAGCGCCGCGTGCACCTGACCAACGCGCAGCGCGGTTTCGGCACCGCCGGCGACCTGCTCACCGTGTTCCTGTTCGTCTACATCGCCTCGCTGCTGAACTGGGCCGACGTCGGGACCGGCATGCTGTTCGGGCTGGTGCTGATCGTGGTGCGCACCGCCACCAAGGTGGGCTGCAGCGTGGCGGCGGCGCGCCTGTCGGGCAGCACCGAGCGCAAGGGCCTGCTCACGGGCCTGGCGCTCACCCCCATGTCGGCCTTCGCCATCCTGTTGCTCGAACAGAGCCGCCTCTACGGCTTCGAGCCCGCCGCGCACGTGCTCTCGTCCATGGCCGGGATGATGCTGGTGCTGGAACTGTTCGGCCCCGTGGTCACCCAGCGCGCGCTGCTGGCCGCCCACGAAACCCACGTGACCAAGGAATAGGAGCTCTCTCATGCCACTGGAAACCTTCAAGGCCTCCGACTCGCTGACCATGGGCGTGGAGCTGGAACTGCAGCTCGTCAACACCTACGACATGGACCTCTCCAGCAGCGCCAACGACCTGCTCGAACTGCTGCGCCGCAAGCCCTTCCCGGGCGTGGTCACGCCCGAGATGACGCAGAGCATGATCGAGATCGCCACCGACGTGCAGCGCGAACACGGCCCGCTGCTGGCGCAGTTGCAGCAGATCCGCGACACGCTGGTGCACGCCGGCGACCGGCTCAACATCGAGATCGCCGGCGGCGGCACGCACCCGTTCCAGCGCTGGTTCGAGCAGCGCATTTTTTCCAAGCCCCGCTTCCAGCAGCTCTCGGGCCTGTACGGCTACCTCGCCAAGCAGTTCACCGTGTTCGGCCAGCACGTGCACATCGGCTGCGCGTCGCCCGACGAGGCGCTGTTCCTGCTGCATTCGCTCAACCGCTACGTGCCGCACTTCATCGCGCTGTCGGCCTCGTCGCCGTTCTCGCAGGGGGTGGACACGCTGTTCGATTCGGCGCGCCTGAACTCGGTGTTCGCCTTCCCTTTGAGTGGCCGCGCCCCGTTCACGCTGAGCTGGGACGAGTTCGCCAACGTGTACTTCACCAAGATGGAGAGCACCGGCGTGGTCAAGTCCATGAAGGACTTCTATTGGGACATCCGGCCCAAGCCCGAGTACGGCACCATCGAGCTGCGCGTGTGCGACACGCCGCTCACCGTGGAGCGTGCCGCCGGTCTGGCCTGCTACCTGCAGGCGCTGTGCCGCCATCTGCTGGAGCGCAGCGAGCCGCCGCCCGAAGAGGACGACTACCTCGTCTACACCTACAACCGCTTCCAGGCCTGCCGCTTCGGGCTGGACGGCATGATGGTCAACCCCAAGACGCGCGAGCAGATCAGCATCCGCGAGGACATCCTGGCCACGCTGCGCCACCTGGGGCCGCATGCCGATGCGCTGAACTCGCAGGCCGCGCTCGACGAGATCGAACGCACCGCCGCGCGCGACGGCAACCACGCCATCTACCTGCGCAAGCAGTACGCCGAGAGCGGCAGCGTGCAGGGCGTGGTACGCGCCAGCGTGGACGCGCTGCGCTTCGGTCCGAAGGCCTGAGCGGCTGAGGGTTTTGAGGCCGGGTGGCGGTTGCCCGGCTGAGAACTGGGGGGTGAAACCCGGCCAGTTCCGGGCTTGTCAGGCAACTTCCTACAGCCCGAATGGTGGTGCGCCGACTTAACCAATTGACACAGGCTGAATACAGTTTGTCACACCGACAAACGTTTCATCACCAGCCCCTTTTCAGCCCAGGACACCGCCATGAACTCCATCCACCGCCGCCTCAATCCCTTTGTCCTCATGCTCGATCCGGAAGCCGTGATCACCGCCATGGAGAGCAGCATGAACCTGCGCGGCTTGCGCCAGCGCGTCTGCCGCCCGCTGGACAAACCACTGATTCCCAAGACCCACGGCCAGACGTTCGAGTACGACAGCGTGATCGACACCGAGGATTTCATGGACAGCGGCATCGACAGCTACGTCGAAGCCCAGCCTGCGCTGCAGGCGGTGCATTGACCCACCCCCGCCGCGCTGCGCGCGACCCCCTCAAGGGGGCAACGCGAGCGGCCTGGCAAAGCCAGTTCCGCCGCGTTCTTGGTTGGGACACGTGCTCCGGAGAGGGGCGTCAGCCCAGGACATCCTGAGCCGGCTTGTATGGTTGAGGTGTTGCCCCTTGAGCCGGTTCCGCCGCGTTCTGAGGGGGAGCCCGCCCAGAACACCGCAGAACCGGCTTCGCCGGGCCGCAGGTGTTGCCCCCTTGAGGGGGTGACGGGCGAAGCCCGGCGCGGGGGGGGGCCTATTTCGCGAACCGTTTTCGCGTGAGCGCCAGCGCCAGCCAGAAGGCGGCCACGGTGTAGACCAGCAGCACGGTGGCGTGCAGCCAGGCTTGTTCGGGCCATTGGTCCATGAACAGGGGGCGCACCAGCTCCACCGCGTTGGTCAGCGGCAGCCAGTCGGAAATGGCGCGCACCACCCCGGGCAGTTGTTCCCGCGGAAAGAACACCCCGGAGAGAAACATCATCGGGGTCAGGAACAGGGTGAAGTAGTAGGTGAAGAAGTCGTAGCCCTGGGCCAGGGCGTTGAACACCAGGGCGATGCACGAAAACGTGATGCCCACACCCAGCAGCACCGGCCAGGCCAGCAGCAGTTTCGGCGAATGGCTGATGCCCAGGCCCAGCATGACGGCCATGATGGCCGTGACCGAAAACAGCGCCTTGAAACCGGCCCACAACATCTCGGCCAGCACCACGTCGTCCAGGCTCACCGGCGCGTTCATGATGCCGTCCCAGGTCTTTTGCACGTGCATGCGCGAGAACGCCGAATACAGCGCCTCGAAGCTGGCCGCGTTCATCGCGCTCATGCAGATGCTGCCGCTGGCCAGGAACAGGATGTAGGGCACCGCCGTGTCGCCCTGCGGCGTGCTGATGGTCACCTGGCCCACCAGCGCGCCCATGCCGTAGCCGAACGCCACCAGCCACATCAGCGGCTCGGCGATGTTGCCCACCAGGCTCGGAATCGCGAGCTTCTTCCAGACCAGCAGGTTGCGCAGAAACACCGGCCACCAGCGGCCCGAAAGCCTGGGGACGGCAAAGTGAGCACCCCCCGCCGCGCTGCGCGCGACCCCCCTGGAGGGGGGCGCACCCTGCGGCCCGGCCAAGCCGGTTCCGTGGGTGCTCTGGGTTCGCTCCTCTCGTCCTCCTGCAGGTGTTTTGGGGTTGTTTTTCATGTCATCCATCTTCTCGGATCTGGCGCCCCGTCAGCTTCAAGAACAGATCTTCCAGATTCGCCGGCCGGTGCAAGGTGCGCAGCTGGTGGTGTTGGCCCAGCGCGGCCAGCAGCGGCAGGGCCTGCGCGGTGTAGAAAAACACCGTCTCGCCGCTCACTTCCACGCGCGCGGCCAGTGCCCGCAAGGCAGCGTGCTCCTCGGCCTGGGCCAGCGCCAGCGCGCCGTTGCCGTAGACCTCCACCACGTCGGGCTCCAGGTGCTGCGCGATCAGTTCGCGCGGGCGGCCCTCGGCGATCTTGCGGCCGTGGTCCAGCACCAGCAGGCGCGAGCACAGGCGCTCGGCCTCGTCCATGAAGTGCGTGGTCAGCAGGATGCTCTTGCCCTGTTGCAGCAGCTGCTGCAGGCGCTCCCACATCAGGTGGCGCGCCTGGGGGTCCAGCCCGGTGGTGGGTTCGTCCAGCATCAGCAACTGCGGGTCGTTCACCAGGGCGCGCGCCAGCGACAGGCGCCGCTTCATGCCGCCCGAGAGTTCACCGGGTTTGGCATCGGCCTTGTGCGAGAGGGCGGCGAACTCCAGCAGTTGCGGAATGCGGGGGCGGATCTGCGCGGCGCTCATGCCGAAGTAGCGGCCATAGACCAGCAGGTTCTCGGCGCAATTGAAGTCCGGGTCCAGCGTGTCGATCTGGCTCACCACACCCAGCTGCGCCTTGATGGCCAGGGCGTCGCGCGGCATGTCCAGGCCGAAGGCGGTGATGCTGCCCGCGTCCGGGGCGGTCAGGCCCAGGCACATGCGGATGGTGGTGGTTTTGCCCGCGCCGTTGGGGCCGATCACGCCCAGGCATTCGCCCGGCGCGATGCGGAACGACAGGTCGTCCACCACGGTGTTCTCGCCATAGCGCTTGGCGAGGTGCTGGCATTCGAAGAGGGGTGTGTTCACGGAAGTACCTTCGCCCTGCGGGCTGCGGTGCGCACTGGCTGGGGAACGGCCCGGCGCTGCGCTCATGGATTGGCATTGTGCCCGCTTGCCCCCACCTACAATGTCGGCCAGCCTGACCAGCGGTCACCCAGCAGCCCTCGCGAGCCACCAGACGTGTCCTTATCCCCAGCCGTTGTTCTGCAATACCTGTTGCCCAAGCGGGCGATCACCGAGTTCGCCGGCTGGTGCGCCGGTTCCCGCGCCACCTGGTGGACCCACAACGTGATCCCCTGGTTCATCCGCCGCTACGGGGTCAACATGGACGAGGCCGCCAACCCCGATCCGCGCAGCTACGAGACCTTCAACGCCTTCTTTACCCGCGCGCTCAGGCCCGGCGCGCGGCCGCTGGCGCGCTCGGCCTTCGTCTGCCCGGTGGACGGCGCGATCAGCCAGCACGGCGCCATCGAACGCGACCAGATCTTCCAGGCCAAGGGCCACCACTACAGCACGCGCGCCCTGGTGGGCGGCGACGCCGCACTGGCCGCGCAGTTCGACGACGGCGCCTTCGCCACCATCTACCTCAGCCCCAAGGACTACCACCGCATCCACATGCCCAGCGCCGCGCGCCTGCGCCGCATGATCCACGTGCCGGGCGAGCTGTTCTCGGTCAACCCGACCACGGCGCGCGGTGTGCCCGGTCTGTTCGCGCGCAACGAGCGCGTGGTCTGCGTGTTCGACGTGCCGCACGGCGACAGCGGTGAGACGCGCCCTTTCGTACAGGTGCTGGTGGGCGCCACCATCGTCGGCAGCATGGCCACCGCGTGGCACGGCGTGGTGAACCCGCCGCGCCCGGGCCAGGTGCGCGAGTGGCGCTACGACGACCAGCCGGTCGTGCTGCGCCAAGGCGAAGAAATGGGCCGCTTTCTGCTCGGCTCCACCGTGGTGCTGCTCTGGCCCAAGGACACCATTCACTTCAACCCGCAGTGGCTGGCCGGGCAGGGTGTGCGCATGGGCGAAGCCATGGGCGAAGCCGTGTGAACGAGCGCCGCGCCCGCCCCTGAACCCCTTGAACCGACCACCCCTCCAGGACACACCATGACCACCCTCGGCACCCCCCTGTCTCCCTCGGCCACCAAAGTGATGCTGCTCGGCTCCGGTGAGCTCGGCAAGGAGGTGCTGATCGCGCTGCAGCGCCTGGGCGTGGAAACCATCGCGGTGGACCGTTACGACAACGCGCCGGGCCAGCAGGTGGCGCACCACGCCCGCACCATCACCATGAGCGACCCGGCGCAGCTCAAGGCGCTGATCGAGGCCGAACGCCCGCACCTGGTGGTGCCCGAGATCGAAGCCATTGCCACCCCCATGCTGGAGCAGCTGGAGGCCGCGGGCGTGGTGCGCGTGATCCCCACCGCGCGCGCCGCGCGCCTGACCATGGACCGCGAAGGCATCCGCCGCCTGGCCGCCGAGACCCTGGGCCTGCCGACCAGCCCGTATCAGTTCTGCGACTCGCTCGACGAGCTGCAGGCCGCCATCGACGCCGGTATCGGCTATCCCTGCATCGTCAAGCCGGTGATGAGCAGCTCGGGCAAGGGCCAGAGCAAGATCGACGGCCCGGCCGATGTGCAGAAGGCCTGGGACTACGCGATGGCCGGTGGCCGGGTTGGCCCGGGCCGCGTGATCGTGGAAGGCTTCATCGCCTTCGACTACGAGATCACCCAGCTCACCGTGCGCGCGCTGAATGCCCAGGGCCAGGTGCAGACCCATTTCTGCGACCCCATCGGCCATGTGCAGGTGAGCGGCGACTACGTGGAGAGCTGGCAGCCGCACCCGATGACGCCCGCCGCGCTGGCCGAATCGCGCCGCATCGCGAAGACCGTGACCGACAACCTCGGCGGCCAGGGCCTGTTCGGCGTGGAGCTGTTCGTCAAGGGCGACCAGGTCTGGTTCAGCGAAGTCAGCCCACGCCCGCACGACACCGGCATGGTGACCATGATCACGCAGTGGCAGAACGAGTTCGAACTGCACGCCCGCGCCATCCTGGGCCTGCCGGTGGACACCACGCTCAAGAGCCCGGGCGCCAGCGCCGTGATCTACGGCGGCGTGGAGGCCCAGGGCATCGTGTTCGACGGCGTGGACGAGGCCCTGCGCGTGCCCCACAGCGAAATCCGCCTGTTCGGCAAACCCGAGAGCTTCGTGAAGCGCCGCATGGGCGTGGCGCTGGTGTTTGATGCCGACGTGGAAGTGGCCCGCACGCAGGCCAAGCTGGCCGCGTCCAGGGTCAAGCCCCGGGTGGCTTGAGCGCCAGGCGCGCGAGCTGCGCGTCGTGCCAGCGCGCCAGCAGCCACTGCGCCGCCATGGCGCCGATGAAGGCCAGCGCCATGTCTTTCTGCGTGTCCCAGGGGTCGCCCTGCGTGCCCAGGAAGGCCTCGGCCCCGGCGCCGATCGCGACGGCCGCGCCCCATTCGATGAGTTCGTAGAGTGCGCTGATGGCGCCACAGACCGCCACCACCAGGGTGAACAGCCAGACGCCCGGGCGCAGCGGGGTGTGGCGCAGCAGCAGTTCGCGCGCCACCATGGCGGGCACGAAGCCCTGGGCCAGATGGCCGATGCCGTCGTAGGGGTTGCGCGTCAGACCCATCAGCTCCTGCATCCAGAAGCCCAGCGGCACCTGGGCATAGGTGTAGTGGCCGCCCAGCATCAGGACCAGGGCGTGCACGAAGATCAGCGCGTAGACCAGCGGCGTGAGGGGAAAGCGCCGCCAGCTGAGCCAGAGCAGGGGCAGGGCGATGAACACCGGCGCCACCTCCATGGCCCAGGTGTCCAGCTCCAGCGGCCGGACGCCCGAGAGGGCCAGCAAGGCCAGCAGGGCCACGGAATACACGGCCAGGCCGCGCGCGCTCAGGGATGGGGATGTGGTCGGCATGCGCGCATGTTAGCGGGGCGATGGCCCACGCATCCCGGCCTCACTCGTGCCGCAGCGCGTCGATCGGGTTCAGCCGCGCCGCGCGCCGCGCCGGGAAGTAGCCGAACAGCACGCCGATCGCCGCTGAAAACACGAAGCTCAGCACGTTCACGCTCAGGTTGAACTGGTAGGGCACGTTCATCAGCGCCGACAGGCCGAGCGAGGCGCCGGTGGCCAGCACGATGCCGATGAGTCCGCCGAGGGCGGCCAGCACCACGGCCTCGATCAGGAACTGCAGCAGCACCTCGCGCTCCAGCGCGCCGATGGCCAGGCGCAGACCGATCTCGCGGGTGCGCTCGGTCACGCTCACCAGCATGATGTTCATGATGCCGATGCCGCCCACCAGCAGGCTCACCGCGGCCACCGCGCCGAGCAGCATGGTCATGATCTTGGTGGTGCCCGAGAGCGTTTCGGCCAGCTGTTTGGTGTCGAGCACGTTGAAGTTGTCTTCGTCGGTCTCGGCCAGCTTGCGGCGTTCGCGCAGCAGCTGGGTGATGGTCGCGGTCACGCGCGAGGCGTCCGCGCCGTCGCTCATGGACACCAGCAGGGTGTTCACCCGGGTGTGGCCGACGATGCGGCGTTGCAGGGTCTGGATCGGCATGAGCACCAGGTCGTCCTGGTCGTTGCCGAAAGCGCCCTGGCCCTTGGAGGCCAGCGTGCCGATGACCTCGCAGCTCATCGCCTTGACGCGCAGTTGCGCGCCCACCGCGCTGGTGCTGCCGAAGAGCTCGCGCTGCACCGTCTGACCGATCAGGCAGACCGCGCCGCCCGCGCGCAATTCGTCGTTGCTGAACGCGCGGCCGTCGGCCAGTTTCCAGTTGCCGGTGGTGAGCCAGTCGTTGGTGCTGCCGATCACGCTGCTGCTCCAGTTGCGGCCGTTGGCCACGAGCACGGAGCCGGTGCGCGCTTCGGGCGCCACCGCGGCGATGCCGCCGATCTGCGCGGCGATGGCCTCGCCGTCGCTTTCCTTGAAGGCGGGCGCACCACCACCGCCACCGCCCGGCCCCATGCGCTGGCCGGGGCGCACCTGCAGCAGGTTGGTGCCCAGGCCCGAAATCTGGTTCTGCACCGCGGCCGTGGCACCGTTGCCGACCGTGACCATGGTGATCACCGCGCTCACGCCGATCACGATGCCGAGGATGGTGAGGAAGGAGCGCAGCAGGTTGCGCCGGATGGAGCGCAGCGCGAGCAGCAGGGTGTTAAGCCACATGGGGGGCCTCCTCGCCGGAGATGCCCGAGACTTCCGCGTCGCTCACGGTCGCGTGCGCGGCGCCCGCCTGCAGCGCCACCGGGTGCGGGTTGCGCTCATCGCTCTCGACCACGCCGTCCACGAAGTGCACGATGCGTTTCGCATACGCCGCCATGTCGGGCTCGTGCGTGACCATCAGCACGGTGATGCCCTGTTCGGCGTTCAGGCGCCAGAGCAGTTCCATGATCTCCTGGCTGCGGTGGGTGTCGAGGTTGCCGGTGGGCTCGTCGGCCAGCAGCACCTGCGGCTCGGTGACGATGGCGCGCGCGATCGCCACGCGCTGTTGTTGCCCGCCCGAGAGTTCGCCCGGCGTGTGGTGCTCCCAACCCTTGAGGCCGACTTTTTCCAGCGCGCGCCGGGCCAGGCTGTGCCGCGAAGCCGCGGGCTCGCCGCGGTAGATCAGGGGCAGCTCCACGTTCTCCTGCGCCGAGGTGCGCGCCAGCAGGTGGAAGCCCTGGAACACGAAGCCGAAATAGCGCCGCCGCAGGCGCGCACGCTCGTCGCGCGCAAGCGCCTCCACGTGCACGCCGCGAAACAGGTAGTCGCCGGTGGTGGGCACGTCCAGGCAGCCCAGTGTGTTCATCGCCGTGGACTTGCCCGAGCCGCTGGGCCCCATGATGGCGACGAATTCACCCTGGTGGATGTCCAGGTCCACGCCCTTCAAGGCCTGGAAGGCGGTGTTGCCTTCGCCGTAGGTCTTGGTGATGCCGCGCAGGCGGATGAGCGGTGTCTCGCTCACGGCGCCGTCCCTGAGCGCTGTTCGGTGATCACGGCCATGCCTTCGCTCAGGGCTTCGCCGATGACTTCGGTGTTGCGGCCATCGCTGATGCCGGTCTTGACCGACACGGCTACCGGCTGGCCGTCCTGCAACACCCAGATCTGGCGCGGGCCGCTGCCACGGCGGTCGGTGCCGGCGGTTTTGGTGCCCGAGCGCGGCGGGCGCGGCATCAGCTTGGACAGGATGCTGGTGTCGGTCGCAGCCGCCGCACCGTTGCTGCTGGCGGGAGAAAAGCGCAGCGCGGTGTTGGGCACCAGCAGCACGCCCTTCGCTTCCTTGGCCACGATGGTGGCGGCCGCCGTCATGCCCGGGCGCAGACTCAGGTCGCTGTTGTCCACGTTGAGCGTGGTGGTGTAGGTGACCACGTTGTCGGTCTTGGTGGAGCCAAAGGCCACGCGGTGGATGGTGGCCGGGTAGCGGCGCGCCGGGAAGGCGCTCACGGTGAAGGTGGCCTTCTGGTCCACCTTGACGGCGCCCACGTCGGCCTCGTCCACCGCCACGTCGAGCTTGAGCTGTGCAAGGTCTTCGGCCACGGAAAACAGCGTCACAGCCTGCAGCGAGGCGGCCACGGCGTTGCCCGGGTCCACCGAGCGGCTGAGCACCACGCCGTTGATGGGCGAGCGGATCGAGGCCTTGGACAGATTGGTTTCGGTGGTGGCGAGGGCCGCGCGCGATTCGGTGACCGAGGCCCGTGCGGCGGCCTCGCTGGCCACGGCGCGCTCCACGGCCGCCCTCGCGCTGTCCAGTTCGGTGGCCGAGGGCACCTTGCCGCCCGAGAGACGCGCCACTTCCTCAAAACGCGCCAGCGTGGCCCGCGCTTCCTTGGTCGTGGCGACGGCCTGAGCCAGCTGCGCCTGGGCCGAGGCCAGACCGGCGCGCGACTGCGTCACCTGGTCCACCAGCTTGGCGGTGTCCAGTTCCACCAGCACCTGGCCGGTCTTGATGCGGTCGTTCACGTCCACGTGCACCCGCTTGACGGTGCCCGAAAGCTCGCTGCCGATGTTGACCGAGCGCGTGGGCTGCAGCGTGCCGTTGGCGGCCACTGTGAGCGTGATGTCGCCCTTCTTCAGGGGTTCGGTCACATAGACCGGCGCGGCCTTGGCTTTCTGCTGCGCCTGCCAGTAGGTGATGCCGCCGGCCACGACGATGATCGCTGCGATGCCGATCCACAGCGAGCTGCGCTGCCACCAGCGCGGGGGGTGGTCGCTGCCCAGAAGGTCTTGCAGATCGGCGGGGGTGGCGTCTTTTTTGGGGCTCATGGCGGTTCGGTTTTTTTGGTCGGGGTTCAGCGGGTGGTGGTTTCAACCGGCCGCGCATCGGGCGACCAGCCGCCGCCCAGGGATTTGTACAGACGCACCAGGTCGGCGCTCAGGCTGGCCTGGGTGCTGGCCACGCTGTCCTGGGTGGAGAGCAGGGTGCGCTGGGTGTCGAGCACCGAGCGGAAATCGATCAGGCCGCTCTCGTAGCGCTGGCGCGCCAGCAGCTCGGCGTTGGCCGCGGCGCTGCTGGCGGCCTGCAGCCGCACCAGGCGTTCGCGGTTGCCCTGCAGCGACACCAGCGCGTCTTCCACGTCTTTCAAGGCGGCGAGCACGGTGGACTCGTAACCCACGCGCGTCGATTCCAATGCGGCTTCCTGGGCCCGCACCTGGGCGCGCGCGGCGCCGCCGTCGAACAGGGGCACCGAGACACCGGCCAGGATCGAGTTGGCCACGGACGCGCCGTTGCTCAGCGCTCCCAGCGTCAGCGCGGAGAGGCCCAGCGAGCCGCTGAGGCGAAAGCTTGGGTAACGCGCGGCCTCGGCCTGCGAGACCCGGGCCAGCGCGGCGCTGATGCGCAGCTCGGCGGTGCGCACGTCGGGGCGCTGGCGCAGCGTCTCGGCGGGAAAGGCCAGCGCGAGATCGGCCGGCCCTTGCGGGATCGCCGCGGCCTGGCCGAGCGGGGCCTGGAGCGCCCCGGGGGCCTGGCCGGTCAACACCGCCAGGCTGCTGATGGCCTGGGCGATGCTGGTCTGCAGCGCCGGGATCTGGGCCGCGGTCTGTTCGCTGGAGGCCGTGGCCTGCTCCAGATCGAGCGACGAGGCCAGGCCGGCCTGGACGCGCCAGCGGGTGATCTGCAGGGTCTCGGTCTGCGCGGCCAGGTTGCTGCGCGCGATCGCCAGCCGCGCTTGCAGGCCACGCAGTTCGACATAGGTCACCGCGACTTCGGCCGCCAGCGACACCCGCACGTCCGCCAGGCTGGTTTCGGATGCCTGGGCGTCGGCCTCGCTGGCGTTGAGCGCGCTGCGGTTGCCGCCGAACACGTCGGGCTCCCAGCTGGCGTCAAAGCCGGCCTGGAAACGGTTGTTGCTGCCGCTGCTGCCCGACTTGCTGCGCTGGGCCGAACCCGAGGCGTCCACCGAAGGCCCGAGGCCGGCCTGTTGCACGTCGCGCTGCGCGCGTGCCTGCAGCAGCGCGGCCTGGGCGCTGCGCACGCTGGTGTTGACCTGCAGGGCCTGCGCGACCAGGGCGGTGAGGGTGGGGTCGTTGAACCGCTGCCACCAGTCGGCCAGCGCGGTGGCCGACTGGCCCGACGCCGCCTGGCCACCGGGGCCGGACCAGGCGGCGGGCACCGGGGTGTCGGGCAACGCGGTGCCGGTGGGCGTCAGGCTGGCGCAGGCGCTGAGCAGCAGCGCGGCGGCGAGGGCGGTCAGGGCAGCCGGGTGGCGGGCCGGGCGGGCGAGCGGTGGGGATGGGTTCATGGTCTTCATTCAGCATACTGTGTATGCCGGTGTGCCATTGTGCGCAAGCCCATGCGGCCGAACCAGCGCGCGGAGGTGAAGTTTCCGTAAAGAAATTTGTCAGGCCGCGTTCAGCCGTTGTTCGGCCTCGGCCAGCTGCGCCATCAGATTGGCAAACGGCGGCGGCTCGCTCATGAACATGGGACGCATCGTCGCGTAGTCCCGTGCCAGATCGGCCTGCCGTTGCGGGGCTGGTGTCAGGCGGAACGTCCCGTGGCTCGCCAGGTCGTAGCGCGCCCAGCTGCGGGAAAACACCCGGCTTTTCCAGTCCACCACGCGCTGGCACTGCGCCTGGTCGGCCAGGAACTGTTCCGCCAGTGGGTGCGCCAGCAGCTTGGCCATGTCGAAGTAGTGCCGGGCATATCGCGTGGGCGTGGGCGAACCCTCCGGACGGTGAAACTCCGCGTGCAAGATCGTCGCTTTCTCCCAGAACGTGCGTTTCAGCTCCAGCGCCGTCACTTTGCAGGCCCATCCGTTGAACAACTCGGGAAAGGCATTGGCCAGCAAAGGCCTCACCTCGTAGCGGCCCGTGGGCTGCTGGTCCGTCAGCGTGCCCAACTCCAGCTTCACCTCGCGCCGCAGGTAGTCAAAACCACTGACCTGGCTGCTGGGGTAGGCGAAGTACACGTTGGGTGACTTCGCGTCCGCATCCACCTCGAAGCGCAGCCAGCCACCTGCGGTGGATGTGCCCAAGGCGCTCGCAATGGCGGCCTCCAGTGCAGGCATCAACATCGTCTGGGCCCTGGCGCTGCACAGCGCCTGCATCTCCATCACTGCGGCATCCCGTTTGCCTCGGCTGGTGAGTGCATCAAAAGCCGCCGCGTCGGCCCCCACAAATTCCGGGACCAGGCACAGGTCGATGTCTTCCGAGAACCGGTCGATCACCCCGAACACCTTGGACAAGGATGTGCCGCCCTTGAACACCAGATGCGGCGCCACCTCGGGCAGCGTGAACAACACACCCAATAGCCAGCTCACCCAAAAGTCCTTTTCCAGGATCACGGCTTCGGTGCGCAGCGTCAGCGCGGCATCCGAGAATGCGGTCTTCCGGTCTGCGGACGAGAGGGTCAGCAAGGGGTTGTTCATGGTCGCGCCAGCTCCTTCAAATGGGCATGCATCCACGCGGGGGCCAGGGCCAGATCGGCCAGCACCCGGGCCCGCTCTTCGGCTGGGATGTGGCTGCGCAAACGCTCGATGTGCCGGGGCGTGACGTGCTTTGCCCCCATGCTGCGAAACGCCTGAATCACCAGCCCGCTCAGCCGCCCCGCCGCCGCCATCTGGCGCGGCGTGGTGCGTTTGAACACGATCTCGGTTGGCCCCACCTTTACCGTGCGCGAGGCGCCATCGGTCAGGTACACCACCTGCGCCGGCACCTGCTCCGAGAGGCCCAGCAGATTGGCCGCATGCACGCCAACCGGCTGCAGGCGCAAACCGTCTTTTCGCGCCACGGCCTCGGCCACCTGCTCGATCGGCGGCCAGAGCGTGCCCAGCAGAGCGTGCTGGCGCGGCACGTCGTACAGTCCCCGTCCCAGCGGCCGGATCGTGCCCGCCGCCTTGTGCCGCTTGAGCGCTGTGGCCACCGCGTCGCGGCTGCCCAGGTCCACAAAGTCGGCCGGCGTGAACACCCAGCCCGCCCCGTGTGACTGGATGCGCTGCAGAACCTGCGTGTCGGTAGATTCGGTGTGTTTGCCCATTTATGCCACGAAAAATAACATTTATTTGTGGCAAAAACAAGTGAATTGGGGCCGAGATCGAAATCTCGCCACAAAAAGATTGTATTTTTCGTGGCAGACAGGCGCTTTTGCTTTGTAGCATGCCGGCAAAGGCATGCTGCTGAGGCGAGGCGAAAAGCGTGTCCGTGTCCGGCTCGGCGCGCCCGCAGGCTCAGGCCTGAGTCGGGTCAGGCACGGGTGGCGTCGACTCGGTGGCCGATTCGAGGCGCAGCGTCTGCGTGGGAAAGATGATCCCGGCGCCGTGGCTGGCCACGATGCGACTGATGGCCAGCAGCAGCTCCTGCTTGAGCGCCAGGTAGTCCACCCAGGCGCGGGTGAGGGTGTGGCGCCAACTGATGTACTCGACCGTGCCCTCGATGCTCTTGTCGGGCGAGCGGATCCAGTCGCCGACGCTGAACGGGCGGTCGAGGTAGATGGTGAGGCCGCCGAAGAAGTTGGCCAGCAGGTCTTTGGCGGCCAGGCCGACCGCGATGCCGCCCACGCCGCCGAGCGCGAGCAGGCCGCCGATCTGGAAGCCCAGGGTGTGGGCCACGGTGATGACGGTGACCACGATCACCAGCAGGCGCAGCAGCTTGCCCAGGGCGAGCGCGGTGGTGAGGTCGAAGGGTTCACCGCTGTCGGTGCGGCGCCGGATGCTGGTCTGGGTGACGAGCCCGATGAGCTTCCACAGGAACCAGGCCGCGCTGATCACGAGGCCGACGTCGTGCCATTGCAGCGCGCCCATCAGCAGGGTGGGCTCGGGCCAATGTGCATTCAGCGCGTGCGCCACCCAGCCCAGGCCGATGAGCCAGATCAGCAGTTGCGCGGGTCTGCGTGCAGCGCCCAGCAGGGCTTCGTCCCAGGGATTGGCCGTGCGCTCTGTCCAGCGATTGGCCTGCAGGAACGCCACCCGAACGGCCTGCCCGACGAGCAGGGTGAGCAGGAGGAGCGCCAGCGCGGAGGCCAGCCAGAGTTCGACGCCGATGGATTGTTGAAGGGTCTCGGAGAGTCGGTTCATGGTTGACGGTTACTGGAACGCCACCTCGGCAAAGCTGCGCAGCTTGCGGCTGTGCAGCTGGTCGGGGCCGCCCTCGCGCAGGCGGTCGATGGCGCGGATGCCGATGCGCAGGTGCTGGTCCACGCGCTCGCGGTAGAAGTGGTTGGCCATGCCGGGCAGCTTGATCTCGCCGTGCAGCGGCTTGTCGCTCACGCACAGCAGGGTGCCGTAGGGCACGCGGAAGCGGAAGCCGTTGGCGGCGATGGTGGCGCTTTCCATGTCCAGCGCGACCGCGCGCGATTGCGAGAAGCGGCGCTGGGGCTTGTTGTCGGGCAGCAGTTCCCAGTTGCGGTTGTCGGTGCTGGCCACGGTGCCGGTGCGCATGATGCGCTTGACTTCGGCCGGCGGCACGCCGGTCACGTCGGCCACGGCGGCTTCGAGCGCGAGCTGGATCTCGGCCAGCGCGGGGATCGGCACCCACAGCGGCAGTTCTTCGTCCAGCACATGGTCTTCGCGCACGTAGGCGTGGGCCAGCACGTAGTCGCCGAGCTGCTGGGAACTGCGCAGGCCGGCGCAGTGGCCGATCATGAGCCAGGCGTGCGGGCGCAGCACGGCGATGTGGTCGGTGATGGTCTTGGCGTTGGCCGGGCCGACACCGATGTTGACCATGGTGATGCCGCTGCGGTCGGCGCGGATCAGGTGGTAGCCCGGCATCTGCGGCAGCCGCGGCGGGGCGGTGCCCAGTTCGTCGTTGGGCTCGGCCGGCAGGCCGGCGCGGCGCATCACCACGTTGCCCGGCTCCACGAAGGCGATGTACTCGCTGTCGGGCCGGGCCATCTCGGCGTGGCCCAGGCGGATGAACTCGTCGATGTAGAACTGGTAGTTGGTGAACAGCACGAAGTTCTGGAACCACTCGGGCGCGGTGCCGGTGTAGTGGCGCAGGCGCTGCAGCGAGTAGTCCACACGCGGCGCGGTGAACAGCGAGAGCGGGTGCGCTTCACCGGGGCGCGGCTCGTGCGTGCCGTTGGCGATGCCGTCGTCCATCACGGTCAGGTCGGGCAGGTCGAACACGTCGCGCATGAGCGCGCGGCGCTCCGGGCCCATGCTGCCTTCCACGTGGTCGTGCTCGGCGAAGGAGAAGTGGATCGGGATGGGCTGCGCGCTGGTGCCCACCTCCAGCTCGCCGCCGTGGTTGGCCAGCAGCAGGCGGAACTGCTCCAGGTAGTAGTCGCCGTACAGGTCGGGTCGGGTGAGCGTGGTCTCGAAGCGGCCGGGGCCGGCCACGAAGCCGTAGCTCAGCCGGTTCACCGGCGGGCTGTGGGGGGCGCTGTTCTTGCGCGAGACGCTGTGGGTGTGCAGCCGGACGTAGGGGTAGCAGGCCCGCACGTGGGCGTGCGCGAAGTCGCCCCCGGAGACGAAATCGCGCATGGTCTGGCGCAGAAAGTCCACGCTGTCCTGGTAGATGCGCTGCACCTGGGCCAGCGCCTGGGCCGGGTCGCGGTAGAACATCGGGGCGGTAAAGTCGGGTGTCTTGTGCATGGCGCTATTGTGGCGCCGCACCGTGTCGGTCCGCCGGGCCGGCACCATGCCCCTACCGATCCGGAGCCTTGATGACCGATACCGCCGCAACGGCGCTGCTGAATGGCAACGGGTGGTCCAGCGCCGCGGCCACACTGGCCGCGGCGCTGGGCTGCGGGCTCTGATCGGCATCGAGCGCGAGCGCAGAAAAGGCGAGGGACCGGGTCGTGCGCTGGCCGGGCTGCGCACCTTCGCGCTGGTCTGCGTCACCGGTGCGGCGGCGGCGCTCACGCAGACCAGCGGTCTGGTGGTGGCGGGCGCGGTTTTCGTGGCGGCGCTGGGGGTGGTGGCCTACTGGCGCGACCGCCGCGACGACCCGGGCGTGACCACCGAGGTGGCGCTGCTGCTGACCTACCTGATCGGCGTGCTGTGTGTCTGGAGCCTGCCACTGGCGGCCGCGCTGGCCACCGGGTTGACCGCGTTGCTGGCCGGACGCGAGCGTCTGCACCGCTTCGCGCGCCACTGGCTGCGCCCGGCCGAGGTGCGCGACGGCATCGTGCTGGCCGCGCTGGTGCTGATGGCGCTGCCCTGGATGCCCGACCGGCCGCTGTGGGGCCCGGTGCTCAACCCACACACCCTGGTCCAGCTGCTGGCGGTGCAGGCACTGGCCCACCTGAGCCGCCGGCTGTTGCAGGCCCGTGACGCGGTGACGCTGTCGGCGCTGGCCTCGGGCTTTGTATCGAGCACGGCCACCATCGCCACACCGCGGTGCGCCGGAGGCGGCCGGCGCCGCCGAACCCGCGGCGCCGGCCGACGGCGCGCCGCGACCCGACGATGAAGAGCGAATGTTCAGCCTGAAGGGGGCGGCCGCGGTGGCCGCGCTGCTCTCGGGTGTTCAGGCGATGGTGCACGGGCTCAGCCTCTGGCTGGGTCCTGCCGGGCTGCTGGCCGGTACCGTGTTGGGCGCGCTGGTCGAGCTGCATTCGACGCTGGCGGCGGTGTTCGCCACCACCCTGCCCACGTCCGACGGCGCCGCGATACGGGCCGTGATGCTGGCGCTGGCGGTGCATGCGCTGAGCAAGAGCGTCTCCGCGGGCCTGGTGGGCGGTGTGCGCTACCTGGCCTGGCTGGCACCGGGGCTGTGGGCGCACACCGCGCTGGGCATCGCCTTTCTGTACGGGATGTGAGCGATTCGAAGGCTACGCGGCCCCCTCGGGGGTCAGCGACCCGCGCAGCGGTGGAGCGTGGGGGTCAGCAGATTCGCCGCCGGGCCGCCCCAAGGCGAAGCGGCCCCCTCGGGGGCAGCGACCCGCGCAGCGGTGGAGCGTGGGGGTCAGTTCTTCACGGGCTCGCGCATGGTCACGAACTCTTCTGCCGCCGTGGGGTGGATGCCGATGGTGCTGTCGAACACGGCCTTGGTGGCACCGGCCTTCATGGCCACGGCAAAGCCTTGCACGATCTCGCCGGCCTCCGCGCCCACCATGTGCAGACCCACCACGCGGTCGTTCGCACTGTCCACCACCAGCTTCATGAGCGTGCGCTCGGTACTGCCGGAGAGCGTGTGCCTGAGCGCCTTGAACTCGCTGCGGAACACCGTGATCTGGCCGAATGTCTCGCGCGCGGCGGCCTCGGTGTAGCCCACGGTGCCGATGTTGGGGTGGGTGAAGACGGCGGTGGGGACGAACTCGTAGCTCATCTCGCGCGCGGGCTTGCCGGCCACCGGGCCGAGCACCTGGTCCACCACCACCATGGCCTCGCCCAGCGCCACCGGCGTAAGCTGCATCCGGTTGGTCACGTCGCCCACGGCGTAGATCGAGGGCACGTTGGTCCGGTAGTGCGCATCGACCACGATCTCGCCTTGCGCGCCCTGGGCCAGACCCACAGTCTCCAGCCCCAGCCCTGCCACGTTGGGCACGCGGCCGGTGGCGTAGAGCACGGCGTCGGCCAGCACCTCGCCGCCACCCTCGAGTTCCACGCGCAGGCCGTCGGCCGTGCGGTGGATGTCCACCACACCGGCGTTCAGGCGCAGGTCCACGCCGGATTTGAGCATTTCGGCCGCGACGAAATGGCGGATCTCGTCGTCAAAACCGCGCAGCACCTGCTCGCCCCGGTAGAGCTGGGTCACGTGCGAGCCCAGGCCGTTGAAGATGGAGGCGAACTCGCAGGCGATGTAGCCCCCGCCCACCACCAGCAGGCGCTGCGGGAACGGCTCCAGGTCGAAGATGTCGTTGGAGGTGATGACGTGTTCGCGACCCACGAAGTGCGGCACGTGGGGCGTGCCGCCGGTGGCGATCAGGATGTTCTTGGCGGTGAAATTCTGGTGGCCGGGGCTGCCGTCGGCGTTGATCGTGGCCAGGCCCACGCCGTGTTCGCCCTGCACGCGCGCAAAGCCGTCGAACACCGTGACGCCCGCGCCGCGCAGCAGATTGCTGTAGACGCCGTTGAGGCGGCCGATTTCCTGCGCTCGGTTGGCCTTGAGCGTGGCCCAGTTCAGCGTCGGCAGGGCGGGCTTGCCGCTCGGGTCGAGGGCGCCGAATTCCCAGCCGAAGCCCAGGGACTCGTGGAAAGCGTCGGCGTAGTGCGCGGCGTAGCTGTAGAGCTTCTTCGGGATGCAGCCCACGTTCACGCAGGTGCCGCCCAGGCCGTCGGTGCCCAGGGTCTCGGCCAGGGCCACACGGGCACCGCGCTGCGCGGCCATACGCGCGGCGCGCACGCCACCACTGCCACCGCCGATCACGAAAAGGTCAAAGTCGAACGCGCTCATGGGTCAAACATCCCGTCTCAACACGGCCCGGGCGCCCCGGGCCTGGGGCCATCTTACGCGGCGAATGGTGGCCGTGGAGCCCCGGGGACATGCCGGTGGCCCGCCGGTGCCAAGGGGCGGTTGCTGAGCCGGCTGCTTCGGAACGGACGGGCGGGGCCTCATGCCCTGGCCAGCACCTCGGGGCGCAGCAGCGTGCGGCGACGCGCCATTTCGCGGCCCATGCCCGCGGTGTCGTAAGCGGCCAGCCGTTTTTTGGCTTCCGGGTAGGCGATGGCCTCCTCCAGCACGATGTGGTCGAGGTACAGGGCCTCGAACACGTCGAGCGCATGGCGCAGCTCCTGGGTGTCGAACCAGAGGTTGCCGTTGGCGGCGGCCTCCAGCGAGGGCGCGATCTGCAGCCAGTTTTCCTCCAGCCAGCCGTGGTCCTGCGTCAGGTGCTCGGCGGCTTGCACCACCTCGGGGTTCGGGCTGGTCCGCAGCGAGGGAAAGATGTGCTTTTCCTCGTCCAGGTGGTGCTGCCGGGCCTCGCCGTTGAAGTAGGTCAGCACCCGGCGCGCCTTCTCGCGGGTGGCCTGGTTCAGGCCCCCGCTCTCGATCGCGTCCACCAGCTGGTGCAACTGCCGCAGCTGCTGCTGGATTTCCCGGTGTGTGCTGTCGAGGAACTCGAAGACGGCGGTGGCGGCGAAGACGGCGGACGTGGAGGCGGCGCACATGTGGAACTCCCCAAAAAAGGTGGTTCCATTATGAAAACGCCACGCTGCCGCCACTTGATTTGGCGCAAACAAAAAGCCCGCCGAAGCGGGCTTCCGATGAGCTGCAAAACGCAAACCAGGCCTCCGGCGCACCTGCCCGACAGCCGAACCTACGGAGCCCCTGCCTGACAACCAAGCCTCTGGCGCACGTGCCCGAACCCAGGATGCCGCGGAACCAGCTTCGCCGGGCCGCAGGCATCGCCCCCTGGGGGGTGACGCCGCAGGCGGCGCGGGGGGTCAATACGTGTACACGCCCCGCCCGGTCTTGCGGCCCAGCCAGCCCGCGGCCACCATTTCCTTCAGCAGCGGCGCCGGGCGGTACTTGCTGTCGTTGAACTCGGCCATGTAGACGTTCATCACCGCCAGGCACACGTCCAGCCCGATCATGTCGGCCAGGGCCAGCGGGCCGATGGGCTGGTTGCAGCCCAGCTTCATGCCGGCGTCGATGTCTTCCGGCGTGGCCAGGCCTTCGGCGAGCACGAAGAAGGCCTCGTTGATCATGGGCACCAGGATGCGGTTGACCACGAAACCGGGCGCGTTCTTCACCGTGATGGGCGACTTGCCCAGCGCCTCGGCCAGCGCCTTGACGGCGTCGTGCGTGGCGTCGCTGGTCTGCAGGCCGCGGATGATTTCCACCAGCGCCATCATGGGCACGGGGTTGAAGAAGTGCATGCCGATGAAGCGGTCGGGGCGCTGCGTGGCGGCGGCCAGCTTGGTGATACTGATCGAGCTGGTGTTGGTGGCCACGATCACCTCGGGTGCCAGCAGGCCGTCGAGCTGCTGCAGGATCTTGACCTTGAGGCCTTCGTTTTCGGTCGCGGCCTCGATCACCAGTTGCGCGCCCTTGAGGTCGTCGTAGTTCGTCGAGCCCTGGATGAGCGCGAGCGCCGCGTCCTTGTCGGCGGCGGTCATCTTGTCCTTCTTGATCAGGCGGTCCAGGCTGCCGGCGATGGTGGCCAGGCCCTTGTCGACCGCGGCCTGCGCGATGTCGACCATGACCACGCGGATGCCGCTGACGGCGCAAGCCTGGGCGATGCCGTTGCCCATGGTGCCCGAGCCGATGATGCCCACGGTTTGAATGCTGCTCATGTGGTGTTCACTCCTGAAATGGCGAAAAAAGCCATTGTCGGTCCTTCGCCGCCCGGTTCCTGGGGCGCGTCGGTCCCGCAGGCGTCATGAACGCCATCATCTCTAGGCTGGCACGCCTACCCGCGTGCCCGGGCCCTGTGCTACCTTGCCGCCAGTCGCTGGGCGCGGCGGTCCGTGTGACCCGCCGTTTCCGCACCAGCCCCAGGAGACCCAACAACATGTACGACTACCTCATCGTGGGCGGCGGTTCCGCCGGCTGTGTGCTGGCCTCGCGCCTGAGCGAAGACCCACAGGTCCGCGTGGCCCTGCTCGAAGCCGGCCCCGCCGACAAGAGCGTGCTCATCCACTGCCCGGCCGGGCTGGCCGTGATGGCCAAGTACGAACTCAACGGCTGGGGCTATGCCTCCGTGCCACAACCGGGCCTCAACGGCCGGCGCGGTTACCAGCCCCGAGGCAAGGTGCTGGGCGGCTCCAGCTCCATCAACGCCATGATCTACGCGCGCGGCCACGCGCAGGACTACGACGCCTGGGCCGCCGAAGGCAACCCGGGCTGGTCTTTCGCCGATGTGCTGCCGTACTTCAAGCGCGCCGAGCACAACGAGCGCGGCGCCGACGCCTGGCATGGCCAGGGCGGGCCGCTCAACGTGATGGACCTGCGTTCGCCCAATCCGTTTCTGCCCGCCTTCATCGAAGCCGGCCAGCAGGCGGGCCACCGGCTCAACACCGATTTCAACGGCCCCGAGCAGGAGGGCATCGGCCCCTACCAGGTGACGCACAAGAACGGCGAACGTTTCAGCGCCGCCAAGGCCTACCTGACGCCGCACCGGAACCGCCCGAACCTGAACGTGATCACCGACGCGCTGACCACGCGGGTGCTCACCGAGGTGGTGGACGGCCGGCCCTGTGCCGTGGGTATCGAGTACCGGCCCGATGCCGGGCGCGGCGCCTTGCAGAGCCTGCGCCTGAAACCCGGCGGCGAAGTGGTGCTGAGCGCCGGCGCTTTCGGTTCCCCCCAGCTGCTCATGCTCTCGGGCATCGGCCCGGCGGATCACCTGCGTGAACACGGCATCGGCGTGGTGCACGACCTGCCGGGCGTGGGTGCCAACCTGCACGACCACGTGGACGTGGTGATGGTGGTCAACGCGCCCAAGGTCACCGACCTGTTCGGTCTGTCCTGGCCGGGCGTGGTGAAGATGGTCAAGGGCCTCTTTGAGTGGCGGCGCCAGCGCAGTGGCCCACTCACCACCAACTTCGCCGAAGCCGGCGGTTTCATCAAGAGCCGTCCCGAGGAGGCGATCCCCGACCTGCAGCTGCACTTCGTGGTGGGCAAGCTGGTGGACCATGGCCGCAAGACGGTGCTGGGCCACGGGTATTCCTGCCACGTCTGCCTGCTGCGCCCCAGGAGCCGCGGCACGCTGCGCCTGGCCAGCGCCGACCCGCAGGTGGCGCCGCTGATCGACCCGGCCTTTCTGCAGGACGCGGACGACACGGCGCGCCTGGTGCGCGGCTTCAAGCGCATGCGCGAGTTGCTGCAGCAACCCGCGCTCGCGCGCCACGGCGGCGTCGAGTCTCGCGCTTCCGCCCAGGCCCAGAGCGATGCGCAGATTGAGCAGTTCATCCGCAACCACGCCGACACCATCTACCACCCGGTGGGCACCTGCCGCATGGGCCCGGACGCCGGGGCGGTGGTGGACGCGCGCCTGCGGGTGCACGGCGTGGCGGGACTGCGGGTGGTGGACGCCTCTGTCATGCCCAGCGTGGTGGGCGGCAACACGAACGCGCCGGTGATCATGATGGCCGAGAAGGCGGTGGACATGATCAGAGAGGAGCACCCTCAGCGCAGCTTCGCGTCACCTCCCTGAGGGGGCAACACCTGCAGTCCGGCAAAGCCGGCCCTGCGGTGTTCTGGGTTACGCTCACCCTCCCATGTTTTCAAACCTCTTTCCCGGCGCGCGTGCCTGAACCGAGGATGCCGTGGACCGGCTTTGCCGGGCCACAGGCATCGCCCCCTGGGGGGTGACGCGAAGCGGCGCAGGGGGAGCCTCCAGATGATTCTTGAACACGCCGACATCCGCATCGACCCTGCCCGGGCCACCGACTTTGAAGCCGCCATCACCCGCGCCGCCAGCACCGTGATTGCCCTGGCCAAGGGCTTCCAGGGTTACAAGGTCAACCGCAGCATCGAGAGCCCGGGGCGCTACATCCTCACCATCTACTGGGACACGCTGGAAGACCACATGGTGGGCTTCCGCCAGTCGCCTGCGTTCGCCGAATGGCGCGCCATCGTCGGCCCATTTTTCGTCCAGTCGCCCGTGGTCGAGCACCTGGAGCTGGTCAGCAAAAGCTAGGGCGGCGGGGCATTTCCGGCGAGCGTGTCTGAGCCCGGAATGCCGCGGAGCTGGCTTTGCCAGGCCGCAGGCGTCACCCCCCAGGGGGGATTACCTTCGCAATCCGGCCAGCACGACGCCGAAACCGATGAACACGCTGCCGGCCACGCGGTTGATCCACCGCGCGGCGCGCGGCCGTTGCAGCCAGCGCCGGGCATGGCTGGCCAGCCACACGTAGGTGAGCAGGCACGACACCGAGGCGCACATGCTGAGCGACACCAGCGTGGCGAACTGGGGCAGCAGGGGCTGTTCGGGCTGCACGAACTGTGGGAACAGTGCGCCAAAGAACAGGATGGCCTTGGGGTTGGTGAGCGAGACCCACAGGCCCAGGCGGAACATCTGCGCGTCGCCCGCCGGCGGCGCGTCGCCCTGGGCCGCGCTGCCCAGATCCAGCCCGTCGCGCGAGCGCAGCATGCGCACGCCCAGGTACACGAGGTAGGCCGCGCCCACCCACTTCACCAGCGTGAACAGCCAGGCCGAGGTGTGCAGGATCACGCCCAGGCCGAGGATGGAGGCGCCGGCCAGCAGCAAAAGCCCGATCTGGTTGCCCAAAGTGGAGTACAGCCCGGCGCGAAAGCCGCGCGTGGCACCGTTGCGCAGCGCCAGCAGCACGGCCGGCCCCGGGGTGGCGGCGGTGAGCCAGGTGATGAGGCTGTAGGCCAGCAGCAGTTGCAGGGTCATGGTGGTCGCCGCTGCGCCGTCAGGCGCGGGGAGCGGTCTTGCGCATCAGCGTCGATTTGCCGAACAGGCTTTCGATCAGATCGACCGCGAGCTCGGCGGTGCGGTTGCGCACGTCCAGCGCCGGGTTGAGCTCCATCACGTCCAGCGAAGCCAGGCGCCCGGTGTCGGCGATCATCTCCATGCACAGCTGCGCTTCGCGGTAGGTCGGGCCGCCGGGCACGGTGGTGCCCACGCCGGGCGCGATCTCGGGGTCGAGGAAGTCCACGTCGAAACTCACGTGCAGGTGGGTGTTGTCGTCCACACCCATGAGCGCCTGCTCCATGGTGTGGCGCATGCCCATCTCGTCGATGTAGCGCATGTCGAACACCTCCAGGCCGGCTTCGTGGACCAGGCGTTTCTCGCCCGCGTCCACGCTGCGGATGCCGATCTGGCGCACCGCGCTCGCGCCGATGGCCGGGGTGGTGCCGCCGATGCCGGTGAGCGGCGCCGGGCCATGCCCGCACAGCAGCGCCACCGGCATGCCGTGGATGTTGCCGCTGGGGGTGAGCGCGGCGGTGTTGAAGTCGGCGTGCGCGTCGAGCCAGAGCACACGCAGTTGGCGGCCGGTTTCGCGGCAATGCCGCGCCACCGCACTGATCGAGCCCAGACCCAGGCAGTGGTCGCCACCGAGCACGATGGGCATGCGGGCCTGTGCCAGTTCCGCCCGCACGGCCTCGTGCAGGGTCTGGTTCCACTCGACCACCTCGGCCAGGTGCCGGTAGCCCTCGGTGGGGGCCAGCCAGGGGTTGGGTGGGCCGCTCAGGTTGCCCCGGTCGAGCACGTCCAGGCCGTGGCTCTCCAGCACGCTGCGGATGCCCGCCACCCGCAGGGCTTCGGGCCCCATGGAGGCGCCGCGCGCTCCCGCACCGATGTCGGTGGGCACGCCGATGAGGCTGATGTGGTGTTGCATGGCGCTATTCTGCCGCCAACAGGCCAGTCCCCGCACGCGCGGGGGCGCCCGAGCCGAGGTGCGCGTCAGCGCATCGAGGACACGTAGGCCACGATCGCGCGCAGGTCGGCGTCCGTCATCTGCCGGGTGTTGGCCGCCATAAGCGGGTTGACGCGCGATCCGGTGCCGCTGCGGTAGTGCTGCAGGGTCTGGGTCAGGTAGGCCGTCTGTTGTCCGGCCACGCGGGCGAAGGACTCGCTGCCCCGGCCCTGTTCACCGTGGCAGCGCCAGCAGACCTTGTCGTAGTACTTCTTGCCCTCAGCCACCAGCGCCGCATCGCGCACCGGCTGGGGGTTGACGGGCTGGCGCGCGTAGTACACCGCCACGCCCAGCCGCTCGTCCACCGACATCGCCTTGATCAGCCGTTCCATGAATTCGAAACGGCGGCTGCCATCGGCGAACTGGCGCACCTGGGTCAGCAGGTAGGTCGGGTTCTGGCCGGCCAGGTTGGGCACATCGCTCTTGACGCTGTTGCCCCCATCGCCGTGGCAGTTGGCGCAGAACAGCGACACCTTCTGTCCGATGCGGGCGTAGGTTTCCAGCTGCTGGGGGTCTTGCAGGATGACGTTCAGGCGCTCTTCGATCGTGCCGGCGGGCTGGGCACCAGGGCTGGCCTGGGCGGCCGCCGCGCCGCAGACCACAGCGAGCAGCATGCCGAGCGCGGCGTGGAGGGATGGATGGATGTTCATGTATTGATAATGCTATCCACCCGGCTGGCGGGCCACTTGATACCGATCAAGCAAGCCGCTGAAAGCGGCGCGGCTTCACATATTGCGCCGGTACTGCCCGCCCACGGCGAACAGCGCGCGGGTTATCTGGCCGAGCGAGCAGCAGCGCACCGCGTCCATCAACACCTCGAACACGTTCCGGTTTTCGATCACCGCCTGCTGCAGGCGCTGCAGCATGGCCGGTGCTTCGGCCGCGTGGCGGGCGTGGAAGTCGGCCAGGCGCTGGAGCTGGCTCTGCTTTTCTTCGTCGGTGGAGCGCGCGAGTTCCAGCTTGTCCATCACCGCGTCGCCGTGCGGGTTGCGGAAGGTGTTGACGCCGATGATGGGGTATTCGCCGGTGTGCTTGAGCATCTCGTAGTGCATGCTCTCGTCCTGGATCTTGCCGCGCTGGTAACCGGTTTCCATCGCCCCCAGCACGCCGCCGCGCTCGGCGATCTTTTCGAACTCGGCCAGCACGGCTTCCTCCACCAGCTCGGTGAGCTGCTCGATGATGAAGCTGCCCTGGTTCGGGTTCTCGTTCTTCGCCAGACCCCATTCGCGGTTGATGATCAGCTGGATCGCCATCGCGCGGCGTACCGAGTCTTCGGTGGGCGTGGTGATGGCTTCGTCGAACGCGTTGGTGTGCAGCGAGTTGCAGTTGTCGTAGATCGCGATCAGCGCCTGCAGCGTGGTGCGGATGTCGTTGAACTGGATCTCCTGCGCGTGCAGCGATCTGCCCGAGGTCTGCACGTGGTACTTGAGCTTCTGGCTGCGCTCGTTGGCGCCGTACTTCTCTTTCATGGCCACGGCCCAGATGCGGCGCGCCACGCGGCCCAGCACGGTGTACTCCGGGTCCATGCCGTTGCTGAAGAAGAAGCTCAGGTTGGGCGCGAAGTCGTCGATGTGCATGCCCCTCGCGAGATAGGCTTCGACGAAGGTGAAGCCGTTGCTCAGCGTGAAAGCCAACTGGCTGATCGGGTTCGCTCCAGCTTCGGCGATGTGATAGCCCGAGATCGACACCGAGTAGAAGTTGCGCACGTCGTGGTGCACGAAGTACTCGGCGATGTCGCCCATGACCTTCAATGAGAACTCGGTCGAGAAGATGCAGGTGTTCTGCCCCTGGTCTTCTTTCAATATGTCGGCCTGCACCGTGCCGCGCACGTTGGCCAGCACCCACTCGCGGATCTTCTGCGCTTCGGTGTCGGTCGGCTCGCGGCCGTTGTCGGCCTTGAACTTCTCGATGTTCTGGTCGATCGCGGTGTTCATGAACATCGCCAGGATGCTCGGCGCCGGGCCGTTGATGGTCATGGAGACCGAGGTGGCCGGGTGGCACAGGTCGAAGCCGCCGTAGAGCACCTTCATGTCGTCCAGCGTGGCGATGGATACGCCCGAATTGCCCACCTTGCCGTAGATGTCGGGCCGCGGGGCCGGGTCGGCGCCGTAGAGCGTGACCGAGTCGAAGGCGGTGGACAGGCGCTTGGCCGGCGTGCCCTCGGAGAGCAGCTTGAAGCGGCGGTTGGTGCGGAAGGCGTCGCCTTCGCCCGCGAACATGCGGGTCGGGTCCTCGCCCTCGCGCTTGAAGGCGAAGGTGCCCGCGGTGTAGGGGTAGCTGCCGGGCACGTTGTCCAGCATCAGCCATTGGAGGATCTCGCCGTGGTCCTCGTACCGCGGCAGGGCCACCTTGCGGATGGTGGTGCCCGAGAGGCTTTTGGTGGTGAGCGCGGTGCGGATTTCCTTGTCGCGGATCTTCACCACGTATTCGTCACCCGCGTAAGCCTTCTGCATGTCGGGCCACTGGGCCAGCAGCTTGCGCGCGGCCGGGTCCTGCAGCAGCTCGCGTTCCTGGGCCAGGTCGATCGCGGCCTCGGCGGCCTTGGGCCGGTGGGGCTTGGCCACGCTGAGCATGCGCGCGGCCTCGCGCAGCTGCTGGATCTCGCGCGCGAGCCTGGCCTGTTCGCGCGCCTTCTTCTTGTAGCCCCGCAGCGTGTCGCTGATCTCGGCCAGGTAACGCGTGCGCGCGGCCGGCACGATGGGGCTCTGGTTGGTGCTGTGGCGCACCGCCACCTGCGGCAATCGGCCTTCGTGCAGCGGCAGGCCCAGCGCCGTCAGGCGGGTCTTGAGCGCCTGGTAGAGCGCGGTCACGCCGTCGTCGTTGAAGCGCGCGGCCATGGTGCCGAACACCGGCATCTGCTCGGCCGGGGTGGTCCAGGCCTCGCGGTTGCGTTGCACTTGCTTGGCCACGTCGCGCAGCGCGTCGCTGGCGCCCTTGCGGTCGAACTTGTTGATGGCCACGAACTCGGCGAAGTCGAGCATGTCGATCTTTTCGAGCTGGCTGGCGGCGCCGAACTCGGGGGTCATCACGTACATCGGAATGTCCACGTGCGGCACGATGGCCGCGTCGCCCTGGCCGATGCCGGAGGTCTCGACGATGATCAGGTCGAAGCCGGCCACCTTGCAGGCGGCCACCGCGTCGGGCAGGGCCGCGCTGATCTCGCTGCCGAAATCGCGCGTGGCCAGCGAACGCATGAACACGCGCTGGCCGTTGTCCGGGCTGCCATCGGGCAGCGCGGCGCGCGAAGCGCCCGGCGTGGTGGCCCAGGGAGAGATCGCGTTCATGCGGATGCGGTCGCCCAGCAGAGCGCCACCGCTCTTGCGGCGCGAGGGGTCGATGCTGATGAGGGCCACGCGCAGGCGGTCTTCCTGGTCCAGCCGCAGGCGGCGGATCAGTTCGTCGGTCAGGCTGGACTTGCCCGCGCCGCCGGTGCCGGTGATGCCGAGCACCGGCACCTTTTTGCGGGTAGCCTCGGTGCGGATGGCCTCGACCAGCGCCGGGTCGAGGGGGCCGTTGGCCTGCGGTGCCGGCTTGCCTTTGTCCGCCGCTGGCCGGTTCTCCAGCGCCGTGATCAGCTGTGCCAGCGCGCGCCAGTGCATTTCGCCGTGACCCTGGATGGCGCCGAGCGTGGTGGGCGCGTAGGGCGTGAGGTCCCGGTCGCAGCGCATCACCATCTCGCCGATCATGCCGGCCAGGCCCATGCGCTGGCCATCCTCGGGGCTGTAGATGCGCGCCACGCCATAGTCCTGCAGCTCCCGGATTTCGCTCGGCACGATCACGCCGCCGCCGCCGCCGAACACCTGGATGTGTTCGCCGCCGCGGCTCTTGAGCAGGTCCACCATGTACTTGAAGTACTCCACGTGGCCGCCCTGGTAGGAGCTGATGGCGATGCCCTGGGCGTCTTCCTGCAGCGCGGCGGTGACCACCTCGTCCACCGAGCGGTTGTGCCCCAGGTGGATCACTTCGGCGCCCATGCCCTGCAGGATGCGGCGCATGATGTTGATGGCCGCGTCGTGCCCGTCGAACAGGCTCGCGGCGGTGACGAAGCGCACCTTGTTCGTGGGGCGGTAGTTGGCCAGGGCCTGGTAGTCGGCGCTGAGTTGGGTCATGGCTTGTCTCTTGTATTTGGGGGGAATGAAGGCCTACTGGATGCGCAGTCCGGCCAGGGCCGGATCTTCGGGGGGGTAGCGCAGGTCCAGCGCTTTGAGGGTGTCGCGCACCAGGGTCGCGATCATCAGGTTGCGGTGGGTCTTGGAGTCGGCCGGCACCACCGTCCAGGGCGCCCAGGGTGTGCTGGTCTCGTGCAGCAGCGATTCGTAGGCCTGCTGGTAGTCGCCCCACTGCTTGCGCACCTCCAGGTCGCCCAGGCTGAATTTCCAGTGTTTGGTGGGGTCGTCCACCCGGTCCTGCAGGCGCTGGCGCTGCTCTTCAAAACCGATGTGCAGCATGCACTTGAGGATCACGGTGCCGGTCTCGGCCAGCAGGCGCTCGAAATCGTTGATCTGGCGGTAGCGCTGGCGGGTCTGTTCGGGCGTGATCCATCCGTTGACCACCGGCACCAGCACGTCTTCGTAGTGGCTGCGGTTGAACACCATGATCTCGCCCGCGCCGGGCACCTTCTGGTGGATGCGCCAGAGGTAGTCGTGATCGCGTTCGGCTTCGGTGGGCGCTTTCCAGCCCACGGTGTGCACGCCCAGCGGGCTGGTGCGTTCGAACACGCCGCGCACGGTGCCGTCCTTGCCGGAGGTGTCCGTGCCCTGCAGGACCAGCAGCAGCTTGTAGCGGCCGTCGGCGAAAAACAGGTTCTGCAGCACGTCGAGTTCCTGCGTGAGCACATCGAGCGCGGCCCGGTCGGTGGCCTTGTTGCCCCCCGAGTAGGGCTTGGCGCCCGTGTCCAGGGCGTCGAGCGCCTTGGGCCGGCCGTTCTTGCCGTTTTTGCCTGGGGTCTGGGGCTCGATCTGCCAGTCTTGCCAGCGGCTGCCCCGGGTGGCCCGGATCGCGGCGGCTGGAAAGGGCAACGGGGCATCGCTCGGGCTGGGCATGGCGTCTCCGGTGGGTGGGCAGGCAGGGTGCAACAGGCGCGACCCCACGTCAACCGTTTTGATTGACGTTTACGTAAACGTCATATTAACCCGATTTGCCGGAGAGAGGACGAAGCGGGCAGGGGTATCACCCGCCGGGAGCTGGCTTACTACAATACTTGTTGGGGTATGTCAGCGACCGTTTCGCCCGTGCGGCCGGTCGTGTAGCAGGAGCCCTGTTTCATTCACAGGAAGACCCGATGTCCACCGTCCACGATCCCGAACGCAAGCGAGCCCTGGTCCTGCGCCTCAAGCGCGTGGAAGGTCAGTTGCGGGGTATTCAAAAGTTGATCGAAACCGACGCCGACTGCGAAAAAGTGGCGCAGCAACTCGCCGCCGCCCGCAAGGCGCTGGACAAGACCTTCTTCACCATGGTGGGCTGCGTCATCGCCCAGGGCGATGTCCCCGCGGACGACGTGGCCGACATGCTGGCCCGTTTTTCGTGAGCGGCGCTTGCCCGGACATCCAGAGGGGAAAACCATGAAACCGATACAGCTGTTCGATCCCGATTCCAGCACCTACACCTATGTGCTGTTTGACCAGGTCACGCGCGACGCGATCATCATCGATCCGGTGGACGAGCAGATCGAGCGCGATCTGGCGATCCTGCGCGAGTACGGCCTGAAACTGGTCTGGGCGGTGGAAACCCATGCCCACGCCGACCACATCACCAGCGCGGGCAAGCTCGCCGAGCTGGCCGGAGCCCGAACCGCCGCACCGCAGGGCTGTGGGATCGGCACCGCCGCGGTGCAGCTGCGGCACGGCGACACGCTGCCGTTCGGGCAGGAAGTGCTGCAGGTCCTGCACACCCCGGGCCACACCGCCGGCGGCATGAGCTATGTGTGGCGCAACCACGTCTTCACGGGCGACACCCTGCTCATCAACGGCTGCGGCCGCACCGACTTCCAGTCCGGCAGTGCCGTCGATCTGTACCGCAGCCTGACCCAGGTGCTGTTTGCCCTGCCCGATGACACCATCGTGTGGCCCGGGCACGATTACCAGGGGCGCAAGCATTCCAGCATTGGCCACGAGAAGAAGGGCAATGCCCGCGTGGCGGGCAAGACCGAGGCCGAGTTCGTGGCCCTCATGGACGCGCTCCATCTGCCCAAGCCACGTCGCATCGACGAAGCCGTGCCGGCCAACCTCAGTTCCGGCATTCGCCACGACGCGGACGGCGCGTTGCTCATGCGCCCGCGCCCGGCGCAGGCGGGCTATGCCGGTGACGTGTCGCCTCAGCTGGCCTGGCAGTGGGTGCAGGCGGGCGAGGCGGTGCTGGTGGACGTGCGAACCGATGCCGAGCGCGAATGGGTCGGGTTCGTGCCCGGTGCGGTGGCCGCGGCCTGGAAGCAGTGGCCGGGCATGGCGATGAACCCGGCATTTGACCAACTGGTGAGCCAGGCGGCCAACGGCAGGAAGCTGGTGTTTTTGTGCCGCAGCGGGGTGCGCTCCATTGCCGCGGCCAAGCGCGCCACCGAACTGGGGCTGGAGTCCTACAACGTGCTGGAGGGGTTTGAGGGCGACCCCGACGAGAACGCGCACCGGGGCCGCAAGGGCGGTTGGCGCTACCACGGCCTGCCTTGGCGCCAGAATTGACGACGTCGTGAGTTGACGACGGGGTGAGCACCCCGCCGGGGCGCCGGAGGTTCGTCTTTGCCAACTGTCGGCAGAACGTCACGAAACGCGAGGATAAAGCGTAACAAGACCTGTCAGGGTTAGCAGGTATGTTGTGAATTCCTAACAGATTTCTTTTTTCAATGAGATTTCCCACTCTCAAAGGAGATCTCGATGGAAACGCTTCAACCCGTCCGCGAAAAGTCCCCGGTCGACCCGCCGCTGTCCACTGCGTTGCAGGCCCGCATCGGGCGCGAATTCGCCCCCCGATGGCGAGACACCTGGGGTGGACGTTTCGTTCTCCATGGACGCCCGCCCGGGCCCAACGCCGTGCGTCTGGATGGCAACGACTACCTGAACGTCACCGGGCATCCGGCCATCGTCGCGGCGCAGGTCGAGGCGGTGACGCGCAGCACGGAGTTCGTGGTCCAGTCGGGGGTCTTCCTGCTCCAGCAGCACCCGACGCGCGCGCTGGAAATGGCGCTGGCCGACTGGGTCGGGAAAGAGGACGGCTTCGTCTGCCAGTCGGGCTACGCCGCCAATGTGGGTCTGCTGCAGTCCATCGCGGACGCCAGCACGCCGGTCTACCTTGACACCCTGGCCCACACCTCGCTCTGGGAGGGCGCGCATGCGGCCCGCGCGCCCGCGCACGCGTTCCGGCACAACGATCCGGATCACCTGGACCGGATGCTGGAGAAGAAGGGCGCGGGCATCGTGGTGGTGGACTCGGTCTACAGCACGACGGGCGCGCTCTGCCCTTTGAAGGACATGGTGGAGGTTGCGGAAAAACACGGCAGCATGATCCTGGTGGACGAGTCGCATTCGCTGGGAACCCATGGGCCGGGAGGCGCGGGCCTGTGCGCCGAGCTGGGGCTGACGGACCGGGTGCATTTCATCACCGCCAGCCTGGCCAAGGCGGTCGCGGGCCGGGCCGGTTTCTTCAGCGCGCCCGCCAGCATGCGCTACTACATCCTGAGCTCCAGCTACCCCAACATCTTCAGCTCCTGCCTGCTGCCGCCCGAGGTGGCCGGGCTGCAGGCCACGGTGGCGGTGCTGCGCGCGGCCGACGCCGAGCGCGGCCGGCTGCGCTCGGTGACCCGCCGGCTGAGGGACGCGTTCACCCGTCTGGGGTATCCCATTCACCAGGGCACGGAGCAGATCATTTCCCTGGAGGCGGGCACCGAACCCGAGACCATGAAGCTGCGCGACGCCCTGGAGGAACGCGGGGTGTTCGGCGCCATCTTCTGTGCGCCCGCGACGAGCCGCAACCGCGCCATGGTCAGGCTCACGCTCAACGCGTCCCTGACCGACGCCGAGCTGGATCATGTGGTCGATGTGGCGCGGGAAATCGCGCCGCTGGTCAAGCCCTGGGACTGGCCGATCGCGCGCCGCGCCCGAGCCGTCGCCGCGGGCGCTCAGGCGTCCTGAATCACCCGGGCCCCCTGGGCCTCCAGGAAGTTGCGGTAGGGGTAGATGGGCTGCGGCAGGTCGGCCTCGGTCAAGGGGAAGAGGGCAGCGGTCAGCACCGCGTCGTCTCCCATCGACAAGGTCCGCGCCGTGCGAATGGGGCCGGGCAGGTTCAGCTGTTGGTGCAGTTCCACCGCGGGCAGCAGCTGTCCAGCCTGCACCGCGCGCACCAGGTCAAAACCCAGACCGGCGGAGTTCGCCAGTTCCGCCAGGTCCGTCAGGCCGGTGGTGGGCTCCAGCTGCAACCATTCGCAACCCCCCGTGGCGTTCAGCCCCAACAGGCCGAAGGGTTCACCCAGCACCACGTATTCCACCCAGCGCTTCTGGGTGTGCGCCTGCAGCGCGTGCGCCACCGAAGGCATCTGCAGTATGGATTGCTGGGTGGGCCGCAGGGCCGCGCGCCAGAGGGTGTTCAGGCGGGGGTGTGGCGCATGGGCGAGCTTGGCCAGGGCCGTCAGCAGACGACCTGAAATGTCCGCGGTCTGCTTGGGGATGAACTGGTCGATCAGTCCGTGGTTGAACGCCTGGATGGCGATCTGTTCGTCGGCGGCGCCCGTCAGCAGCACCCGCGAGCCCGGCCAGTCCAGCAGGGTGTTGAGCACCTTCAGACCGTCGGTGCCGGGCATGGCGTAGTCCACCACGCAGATCTGCGCCAACCGGTAGCGCGACGGGTTGTTGGCCCAGTACCGCAGGACCTGGGGCATCAATGGCTGCCCCTGCCGCCAGCGCTCGATCATCTGGATGTGCAGTCCGGCGTCGGCCTCCCAGCGCGCGGGCTCCTCCCGCATGCGTTCGACAAACCCGGCTGGCCGCGAGTACAGCTCCATCTGCAGGTGGGCGGGAACGACCATGCCGAGCATTTCGAGATAGTCGATGTCGTCGTCGAGAAACAGGATGTTGCCCGGACGCTGAAAGAGGGGAATTTTGATGGCCATATGGGGTTGCTGGTGTGAGCCGATTCAGGCGTCTTTGGGTGTGTCGAGCGGGAGGTCGATCATGAAAACCGCTCCCTCGTTGGGTTCGGAGTGCACGCTGATCTGGCCGTGGGCGGCCTCGACCACGTTCTTGCAGAACGTGAGGCCCAGCCCACTGCCCGCGCCCACCTGGGTGGAGAAAAAGGGTTCAAAAATGCGGTGCAGCTTCTCGTAGGGAATGCCCACGCCGGTATCGGAGACGGCGATGCGCCCCTTGCCATGGTGCAGGCCCACCTGGATGCGCAGGTCGCCGGGTTGGGGGGCTGCGCCCGCCGACGCCAGGGAATGCAGGGCGTTCTTCAGCAGATTGGTGAGCACCTGGGCAAACAGGGGGCGTGAACCCTGAAAGCAGAAATCCTGCTGAATGTGCACCTGCACGCAATCGCGCTCGCGGAATGAGCGGAACGGGTAGTGGCTGACCAGCTCGTTCACCAGCTCGGCGGCCATGATGGCGGACTGCTCGCGCGGCAGGCGCAGCAGCTGGGCGTTGGAGATCTGGGTGTCGATCTGGCGGTTCATGCTGCGCACCAGGTTCTGCAGCCGCCCGGAGAGTTCTTCGATCTTCTTGCGCTTGCTCTCGGGGACGTCGTGCTGCACCAGATTGCGCAACACGTCGCCCATCAGATTGACGGTGGCCAGCGGCGTGCGCAGTTCGTGCGCCATCACGCCCATGGTGCTCAGCGTGTTGAACAGGCGCGCGCGGCGCAGGTTGGCGCTGGAAAAACCCAGCATCACACCCATCACACTGCCAAAGGCGATCACGACGATGTTCGCGAGGGGCTCGCGCCAGGGGGCGCTGTTCACATGCATGAGACCCGCTGTGGCCCAGCCCGCCAGTCCGCCCGTGATCAGGCCCAGCGAAGCCAGGCGCCAGTCGGTTGCGTGGTAGTAGATCAGGATCATGGCGGTCAGGCTGGCCAGCCAGACCTGATTGCCGTCGTTCATGCAGTACATCCAGGTGAAGAACCAGGGCAGCTGGACCCAGGTCGCCACAGTGAACAGCCAACCGCTTTGCTGCGAGGCCGGCTCTTTGTAGACGGCCGGCAACAGGTACAGCAGCGCCAGCAGGGCCATGGCGGCGCGCACGCCAGGGTTTTCGTACGGCTGGGGCAGCCACCGCCCCCACACCCAGGCAAAAATGATGTGCCCGAAAAAGGTAAACGCGCCAATCCAGATCAGCCGATTGCTGGATGGGTGCAAAATAGGCTCCAGCGGGGCGCGGATGATCTCGTCCAGCACCCAATGCCAGAGTCGGGCTCCGGCACTTTGAACCCACAAACGGTCCATCGGCAACATGTACTCCTTCAACAAAGACAGCCAACGGGCCGTGACATCCCCCCCACTGTCACTGTTGCAATGCATTGTCCGTGCAACAGTGTGCAACGCAACATGACTTTGCCTGTCAACTTTGACAGTGTGGGCGTAGACGCCATTCTGGCCGATTGGGTCTGCGCGCTGCAGGAGCAGGGCGTGGAAGCCGTGGTGGTGCTGGGCCCCAATCCGATGGCGGGGAGCGACGAACGCGATGTGCTGGCGGTGCACCCCCCGCGGCTGCTCGGGCCGGCCTCGGCGCTGGCCGAGAGCCGGGACTTTGGCGCCAGCTGGCGCGAAAGCGACGCACCACTGGTGGCCTGGCAGGACATCTCCAAATCGGCCTTTGAACAAAGTGGTCGCTGGCGCCGCCTCTGGCTGGCCCACGGATACCAGACCCTGGTGCGGGTGGCCTTCACCTTGCCAGCCGGGCGGGCCTTCGAGTGCTTCATGTTCAGCCCACGCGCTTTTGCCGATCGCTCGGAGGCCGCGGTGCTGGCCTGGTCGGCCTACAACGTCTGGCCCATGCTCAGGCGCGCCATCGCCGAGCAGCGGGTCAACCTGAGTCCGCGTGAGCAGGAAAGCCTCAACCTGGCGTTCGAGGGGCTCACCGCGCGCGAAACCGCGCAGCGGATGGATTGTTCCGAACGCACCGTGAACTACCACCTGGCCAACGCCATGGCCAAGTTGCAGACCGACAACAAGCTCGCGGCCGTGCAGCGCGCCTGCTGGATCGGCCTGATCTGAGCGCCTGGCACCGGCCGGGTCAGACGATGCTGCACCGCCGCAACTTCACGGTGGTCGCGTGGTGATAATGCGCCCATGACTTTTCTGGCCCTGGACGTTGGAAACACCCGCCTGAAGTGGGCCCTCTACGATGCGCCCCGTGTGGGCGCGAGGCTGTTGGCCCATGGCGCGCAGTTCCTGGAAAACATCGAGAAGCTGGCCGAAGGCGACTGGAACGCCCTTCCCGCCCCGCAATGGGTGGTGGGCTGCATCGTGGCGGGAGACGCGGTGAAAGGCCGGGTGCAGGAGCAGCTGGAACTGTGGGACGTGACGCCGCAGTGGGTGGTCTCCAGCCTCAGCGAAGCGGGCGTGATCAACGGATACGACCATCCTGCGCGTCTGGGATCGGACCGCTGGGTCGCCATGATCGGCGCGCGCCAGCGGCTGCTGGCCCGGGGGCCGGCGCGTCCCTGTGTGGTGGTGATGGTGGGCACGGCGGTCACGGTCGAGGCCATCGACGCCGAGGGCCGCTTCCTGGGCGGCATCATCCTGCCGGGCCACGGCATCATGCTGCGCGCGCTGGAGTCGGGCACGGCCGGTCTGCATGTGCCCACCGGCGACGTGCGCGACTTCCCCACCAACACCAGCGACGCGCTCACCAGTGGCGGCACCTTCGCCATCGCGGGCGCCGTGCAGCGCATGGTGGAGAACCTGCAGCGCCACTGCGGCGAACCGCCGGTGGTGTTCATGACCGGTGGTGCGGGTTGGAAAATGGCACCCAGCATGTCCACCCCCTGCGAACTGGTGGACAGCCTGATCTTTGACGGCCTGCTGGAAATCGCCAGTAGAAGAGTGGGGTAGTCACGCTCCCCCCGCGCCGCGCCTAAGGGCGCGTCACCCCCCAGGGGGCGGCACTGGCGGCCCGGCAAAGCCGGTTCCGCGGTGCCCTGGCACCAACTCCCCCTCCGGCGCGGCATGTCTTCCACCCAGGATGCGGTGGAACCGGCTTCGCCGGGCCACTCGCATCGCCCCCTGGGGGGTGACGCGCCCTTAGGCGCGGCGCGGGGGGGTCAATCCCGTCCCCAGGGCAACATCAGCGTCAGGGTGAGCAGCCGGGCGAACTCCGGTGTGAACTGGTCGATGATGCGCTGTGGGTCGGGGCACAGGGTGGTGTCGGCGATCACGCCGAATTGCACGCCGCCGCCATAGCTGAGGATCGACACGCCCAGACCCACCGTGCCGGATTGCGGTACCCAGAACATGGTCTGCTCCAGCGTGGCACCGCACAGTTTCATCTTGTGGGCCGGGCCGGGCACGTTGGTCATGACGGCCGTGGTCTTGCGACCAAACAGGCTGAGCATCGCGTCCTGCGCGGGCTTGACCAGCAGCCCGGCCACCGACAGCAGGCCAAAGGTCAGCAAGGGCTGCAGACTGCCCTTGAGGTCGTTCATGCGCGCCCGCACCGCGAACACACGTTCGATCGGGTTGTCGATGCCGATGGGCAGCACCAGCGGCACCAGTCCAAAACGGTTGCCCAGCTTCCAGGCGTCCGCCATCGGGCGCAGATTGATCGGCACCATGGCGCGGATTTCCTGGCCCTGGGGGTTGTCGCCGTGGGCGCGCAGATAGGCGCCAATGGCGCCGGCCACGCAGCTGAGCAGCACGTCGTTGACCGAGCAGTTCAAGGCCTTGCCGATGGCTTTGACCTCGTCCAGCGGGATGGGCTCGCACCAGGCGACGCGCTTGGCGCGTCCGGGCTGACCCTTGAGCCGGGTCGGTGAGTCGTCGGGCATGAGCGCCAGAGCGGCCAGATCGCTGGCGAGCTGGCCGCCCATGCGGGCCACTTCCATCGCCTGCCCCAGGGTATCGTTCAGGCCCTGCTGGGGCGCCGCCAGCAGGGCCAATGATTTGGCCGCGCCGCCGCCCGCGACTTCCAGCGCCCGCGCGGTCAGGTCGCCCAAGGGGCGGATCAGCGTGTCGGCCACCCAGTCCTCGGCCGCGTCCAGACCGGTCTTGGCCGGTTTGGCCGCCTTGCGCTGTGGCGGCAGCGCGCCGCCATCGACCAGGCTCATCATCACGCTGATCAGGGCAATGCCGTCGGCGATGCAGTGGTGGATGCGCGCGATCAGCGCCGAGCCACCGTCGTACCGCTCGATCAGATCAAACCGCCACAGCGGGTGCCGGTGGTCCAGCGGCTGCATCGCGAGTTCGGCCACACGGTCCTGCAGCGCGTCCTGTTCGCTCTGGCCGCGCTGGCGCGTGAGGGTGTGGGTGACCACGTGGCGTTCCAGGCGAAAGTCGCGGTCGTCCATCCAGTGCGCGCCGGCGGCGTCTTCGCGGGCCGCCTGCACAAAACGGCGGTAGGGCAGCAGGCGCTCGCGCACGCGCTCGGCCAGCGCCGCGTGGGTGATGCCGGGACGCAGGATCCAGACCCCGACGATCATCATCAGGTTCGACGGCGAGTCCATGCGCAGCCAGGCGGTGTCGACCTTGCTCATGCGTTCGCCCTCCAGTCCCAGCGTGCTGGCCAGCGTCTGCACGGCGCCGCGGGCGGTGGTCGGAGCTGTTTTCTTTCGGGGGCTCTTCCGTGCCGCGGACGGCGGGACCGCCGCCGAGGCAGTGGCGGATTGGGCAACGCGCTGGACCATGTCATCTCCGGTGGCCTGGGGCCTCACGGCACCACCCGAGGGGCGGCGTGTGGGCTCGGCATGTTGTGGGTGTTTGCGTCTATTTTGCCGTCAGGGCAGCCCGTAAGATACCGGGCCAGCCCTGATGCCGTGCGGTATGTGCAACGCATCGGGCGCCTTCAGCCCCTCCAGGAGACCCTGCATGTCCGACCTCAAGACCCGTTTCGATGCCGCCGTGGCCAACTCCAAGAACCTCAGCGAGCGTCCCGACAACGCCACGCTGCTGAAGATCTACGCGCTGTACAAGCAGGCCACCGCGGGTGACAACGCCGAGAAGAAGCCGGGCTTCGGCGACATGGTGGGCCGTGCCAAATGGGACGCTTGGAACGGCCTCAAGGGCACGTCGGGCGACGACGCGATGCAGCAGTACGTCGACCTGATCGAATCACTGAGCTGAAAAACCACCCCCGCCGGGCAGCGCGCGACGCCTTCAAGGGGGCAACGTGATGCGGTCCGGCAAAGCCGGGATCAACGCGTTCTGGGTCATGCACTGCACTCCGGCGGAGTGGGTGTTTGACCGCTGGACGGTGAACGCTTGAAGAAGGCCTGCGCGCGCTCAGGCCTTTTTCTTTTTGGCCGCTGATTTGCTGGCGGGTTTTTGGGTCGTCAGCAACTCGTCGAGGTTCTTCACGATCTCGCCTTCAATGCGGTCCTTGAACGCGCCGAGCAGAAACCCCAGCTTGGCGTCGAGTTCGAAGTGATCGTCCGACACCCGAAGCGTGCCGTTCACGCCGGTGCGGCTGAATTGCACTTCGTCGCAGTCGCCGCCTTCTTCGTAGGTGCAGCTCATGTCGAAGTCGGCTTCGGCCTGTTCGGCCCATTTCCAGGCCACTTTGCGCGCGCCGGCCAGGCCCAGGTGGTGATTGCGTCGGATGTGGATGTCGGCCATGGGATGTTTCGTGGAGGTGAATCGTCAAGGGTGAGCCGTCGGGGTGGGGGCCGGTTGTCCGGCCGCCACCATCGCCTCGCTCGGGAGGGACAGTCGCCGCAGCGCCGCGTGCCGCTCTTCCTGCGGTTGTTGCGCCAGCGCGCGCACCGCATCATAAAACCGGCGGAAATCCCGGCCCTCGCGTTCGAACAGGGCTTCAAAGCCCGGCACCAGGGTGTCGTAGGCGGCCTGGGCACCGAAGCTGGCGTTGTTGGCGCGAGCGACCCAGGCGTCGTAGCCGGCGTAACCGTTCCAGCGCTGCCTGAGCGTGCGGTAGGTCTGGTGGAAGTCGGCCATCGTTTCGGACTTGCGGCGGACTTTTTCGGCGTCGTCGATGGCGGTGTCGGCGTAGATGCCTTCCAGCCGCTGTCGCACCGCGTAGGTGAGGGCGCGGAACTCGTGCCGGCGCGCATCGAAAGCCGCGTATTCGCGGCGCGCCGTATCGCTGGCGTGGTGCGCCAACCAGCGCTCGCCGCCCAGGCGTTCGACCGCGGTGGCGAACGACTCGTTGAACACCATGTCGCCTTTGGCGTAGAGCACCTGGTGGGCCAGCTCGTGGAACACGATACGCGCCAGTTCGCCCTCGGGGTAGCCAATGAAGGTGTTGAGCAGCGGATCGCCGCCGGCCCAGTTCATCCAGCCCAGCGTGGAGTAGGCCGGCACCGGGTACACCACGGACTCCAGCTCCTCGGGCAGGCTTCGGGCGAAGGCCTGGGCCTGGGTTTCGTCAAAATAGCCGCGATAGCCCACACAGCCCACCACGGGGAAGCACCAGCTCTGCAGCGTGAGCGACAGCGCGGGGGCGGCCACGACGTTGTAGACCGCGGCCTTGCGGTGCAGATCGGCGTAGCGGTGGTAGCTGGCGTTGTCGGGCAGGGCCAGTTCGGCCGCGGCGAAGCGCCGGATGCGCTGGGCCAGGGCCAGCCGCTGCCGCAGCGCGGGCGGGGTCTGTGCGTCGTCAAGCCAGTCCTGCAGCGGGCGGGCGGCCTGCATGATCCGCAGATGGCCGGAGACCGATTGCCAGTAATAGCCCACCCCGGTGCCGGGGCTCGCGCAGCCCGACAGGCCCGGCGCCAGCACGACCAGCAGGCCGGTGAGGCTGAACAAGGTGCGCACGGACGACATGGGCGCCGCCTTCAGGTGCCGGTTGCGACGCCGGCCACTTCCACCAGGCAGTCGTAGAACACCGGGCCGCGTCCCAGGTCGGTCAGCCGCTGGCTGGTCACCTGGTTGACGTTGGTGCCGGACGGGCCGAGCTTGCGCCACCAGATGCCCAGGCCATTGACCACGCCGGGGCGCGCGCGCGGCGACACCTTGGCCTTGCAGCGGTATTCGCCCCGGTCGTTGAAGATGCGCACCATCTGGCCGCTGGCGATGCCGCGCGCCTGGGCGTCGTCGGCGTGGATCTCCAGCACCGGTTCGCCCTCGATGTCGCGCAGGCTTTTCACGTTGACAAAACTGGAGTTGAGGAAATTGCGCGCGGGCGGCGAGATCATGGCCAGCGGGTAGTGCGCGCTGCTGCCGGCGGGTTCGTGGTTGGGCAGGTGGTCGGGCAGACCGTCCAGGCCCTGAGCCGCCAGCCGCGCGCTGAAAAACTCGCAGCGACCCGACGGCGTGGGAAAGCCGCCGTGGGCAAACGGTGCCTCGGGCAAGGGCAGGGTGGCGAAGCCGTGTTCCAGCAATTGATCGAAGTCCACCGCGTCGCCGAACACGGTGCGGCACAGGGTTTCATCGCTGTCTTGAAAGCAGGGTTCGTCAAAACCCAGGCGCGCGGCCAGGGCGCGAAAGACGTCGGTGTTGCTGCGCGCCTGCCCCAGCGGCGCGATGGCGGGCCGGTTGAGCAGCACGTCGGTGTGGCCGTAGCTGGTGTGGATGTCCCAGTGTTCCAGCTGGGTGGTGGCGGGCAGGATGTAGTCCGCCAGGTCGGCGGTGTCGGTCTGGAAATGCTCCAGCACCACGGTGAAGAGGTCTTCGCGCGCGAACCCCTGCACCACCTTGCCCGACTCGGGCGCCACCGCCACCGGGTTGCTGTTGTAGACGATCAGCGCGTCGATCTTCGGGCCAAAGGCCGACGACGTCCCGCGCAGCAGGTCGTCACCGATGGTGACCATGTTGATGGTGCGCGGGGTGCGCCCGGCCAGCAGGTCGGGCCGGTGCAGCGCCGCGCGGTTCACCGGGAACTGGCCCGAGGACGACAGCAGCAGGCCGCCCGCGCGGTGGCGCCATGCGCCGACCAGCGCCGGTAGGCAGGCGATGGCGCGCACCGCGTTGCCGCCGCCGCGCACCCGCTGCATGCCGTAGTTCAGCCGGATCGCCGCGGGTTGGGTGTTGCCATAGGCGCGCGCCAGCTCGGTGATCTGCTGAACGGGAATGCCGCAGACCTCGGCGGCGCGCTCGGGCGGCCACTGCAGGGCACGCTCGCGCAGGCCTTCCCAGCCCAGGGTGTGGTGCTCGATGTAGTCGTGGTCCAGCCAGTCGTGCACGATCAGCTCGTGCATCAGCGCCAGCGCCAGCGCAGCGTCGGTGCCCGGGCGCAGGGCAATGTGTTCGTGGCACTTGTCGGCGGTCTCGGTGCGGCGCGGGTCGATGCAGACCAGTCGCGCACCGTCGCGTTTGGCCTGCTGGGCCAGGCGCCAGAAATGCAGGTTGCTGGCGATGGAGTTGCTGCCCCAGATCAGGATCAGTTTGGCCTCGGCGAAGAACTCGACCTTCATGCCCACTTTGCCGCCCAGGGTGTGGGTCAGGCCCTCGCCGCCCGCGGTGGCGCAGATGGTGCGGTCCAGGTGCGAGGCGCCGAGCCGGTGGAAAAAGCGCGCCGCCATGCCTTCGCCCTGTACCTGGCCCATGGTGCCGGCGTAGCTGTAGGGCAGGATGGCCTGCGGGTCGCGCGCGGCGATGGCTTTGAGCCGGGTGGCGATGTCGTCCAGCGCGTCGTCCCAGCCCACGGGTTCAAACCGGCCACTGCCCTTGGGGCCCACGCGCTTGAGCGGTTGCAGGATGCGCTCGGGGTGGTAGCTGCGCTCGGTGTAGCGCGATACCTTGGTGCACAGCGCACCATCGGTGTGCCGGTGCGCCGGATTGCCCTGCACCCGCAGGGCCACGCCGTGGTTGACCGTGGTCAGCAGGGCGCAAGTGTCGGGACAGTCGTGTGGACAGGCGCCACGCACCACGGTGTCCATCGGGTCGCCGCCGCCGGGGGTCGGGGTGTCGATCATGGGTGTAAAAAAATGTTGTACGCTGGGCATCCTGTTGAGCATGGTTTTTGCTGTGCACAAACCGGTCCCAAATCAGCATAGCAGGAGATTCAGTATGCAACGTCGCCAGGCACTTTCAACCGTGTGCAAGCTCGTGGGTTCCTCTGCCTTGGGGGTATGGGGAGGGGCGGCACAGGCGCAAAGTCAGGGTGTGAGCGACAGTGCCATCGTGCTGGGGCAGTCGGGGCCCTTCACCGGCCCTTCGGCCCAGTTGGGCCTCCAGTTCCATATCGGGGCTCAGCTGTACCTGGAGCAGGTCAACGCTCAGGGCGGTGTTCATGGGCGGCGCATCGAGATCAAGCGCCTGGACGACGGCTACGAGCCCGAGCGCTGCGTGGCGAACACGAAGCAGTTCATTGCCGACGGCGTGTTTGCCCTGTTCGGCTATGTGGGCACACCCACCAGCCTCGCGGCCCTGCCGGTGGCGACCGCGGCCAAACTGCCCCTTTTTGCGCCTTTCACCGGTGCGCAGGCGCTGCGCGAACCGTTCAACCGCTACGTCATCCACGTGCGAGCCTCGTATTTCGAAGAGACAGCCGCCATCGTGCGCCAGATCACTTCGGTAGGCATCAAGAGGGTGGCGGTCTTCTACCAGAACGACGCTTATGGCGCGGCAGGCCTCGAGGGCGTGCAACGTGCGCTCAAGACGCTGGACCTGGAGCCCGCCGTGGTCGGCACCGTGGAGCGCAACAGCACCGACGTGACCCAGGCGCTGAAGGACATCTTGGCCGTCAAGCCCGAAGCCGTCGTGCAGGTCGGTGCCTACAAGGCCTGCGCGACCTTCATTCGGTTGGCGCGGCAGCAAGGGTACTCCGGCAATTTCTACAACGTCTCCTTCGTCGGCACCCAGGCCTTGCTCGATGAACTGGGTTCCGTGGCGAAAGGGGTGTCGGTCAGCCAGGTGATGCCCTTCCCCTATTCGCCGGCCACCCCGGTGTCGGGCGAGTACCTGACGGCGCTCAAGGACAAGCGGGGCCTGTCGCCGAACTACTCGGGCATGGAGGGCTTCGTCGCGGCCAAGGTGCTGGTCGAGGCGCTCAAGCGCGCGGGGCGCGGCGTCACCCGCGAGGGCTTCATCGACGCCATCGACGGCATGAAGAACGTGAACCTGGGTGGTTTCCCGGTCGATTTTGGCCCTCAGAAGCACACCGGCTCGCGCTTCGTTGAGCTCACCCTGCTGACCGAAGACGGTCGCGTGCGGCGCTAGAGCGGCTGCCCCGCCGGGCAGCAGGGTTGTCGCCTGGCGGACCACCCGGTTGTGTTGCTTGGGTACCATGGGCGCTTGATTTCCAGCCCTCCAAGGTTCCCATGAAACTGATCGATTCCATCCTCACACAGGCCGCCGGCATCGCCGCCCTGCGGCGCGACATCCACGCCCATCCCGAGCTCTGTTTTGAAGAGGTGCGCACCGCCGACGTGGTGGCGCAACAGCTCACCGACTGGGGCATTCCGGTGCACCGCGGCATGGGCACCACCGGGGTGGTGGGCATCGTGCATGGCCGCGATGGCGGGGCCTGTGGCCGGGCGATCGGCCTGCGCGCGGACATGGACGCCCTGCCCATGCAGGAGCACAACCACTTCGCCCATGCGAGCCAGCATGCCGGCAAGATGCACGCCTGCGGCCACGACGGCCACACCGCCATGCTGCTGGCCGCGGGCCAGCATTTCGCGAAACACCGCCACTTCGACGGCACGGTCTACCTGATTTTCCAGCCGGCCGAAGAGGGCGGAGGCGGTGCGCGCGAGATGATCAAGGACGGCCTGTTCGAGCAGTTTCCGGTGGAGGCGGTGTTTGGCATGCACAACTGGCCGGGTCTGCCGGTGGGCAGTTTCGCCGCCAGCACGGGGCCGGTGATGGCGTCGAGCAACGACTTTCGCATCGAAATCCGTGGCAAGGGCGCACACGCCGCGTTGCCACACAACGGCATCGACCCGGTGCCCGTGGCCTGCCAGATGGTGATGGCCTTCCAGACCATCATCACGCGCAACAAAAAGCCGCTGGATGCGGGTGTGATCTCCGTGACCATGATCCACACCGGCGAGGCCAACAACGTGGTGCCCGACCACTGCGTGATCCAGGGCACGGTGCGCACCTTCACCTACGAGGTGCTGGACCTGATCGAGCGCCGCATGCGGGAGATCGCCGAACACACTTGCGCGGCCTTTGGTGCGGGCTGCGAGTTCCACTTTCACCGCAACTACCCGCCCACCGTCAACCACGCAGAGCAGACCGCGTTCGCGCGCGGCGTCATGGCCGACATCGTGGGGCCCGACCGGGTGCTGGACCAGGAGCCCACCATGGGCGCGGAGGACTTCGCCTACATGCTGCAGGCGCGGCCGGGCTGCTACGCCTTCATCGCCAACGGCGACGGCGTGCACCGCGACATGGGCCACGGCGACGGGCCCTGCATGCTGCACAACCCGAGCTACGACTTCAACGACGACCTGATTCCGCTGGGAGCGACCTACTGGGTGCGGCTGGCCGAACAATGGCTGGGCCAGCCGCGCACCGGGGACGCGGCGTGATAGGCCCGCAGCGCGCTTTTTCGTCCTCTTACGCTCGGGCCCGGGTGCAGTTCCTGGAAAGCGCCGCCGCGGCCGGCATGGCCATCCGCAGCCACAACCACCCCCTCCTGGGCCGGGACGGCGAAACACTGGCGATGGACGTGGCGCTCGACGGTCCGGCCGACGCCCGGCAACTGCTGATCGTCAGCAGCGCCTGCCACGGGGTCGAGGGCTACTGCGGCTCCGGCGTGCAGGTGTTTGCCGTCCACGACGCCGAGTGGCGCGAGCACGCGCGTGCGGCCGGCGTGGCCGTGCTCTACATCCATGCGCTCAACCCCCATGGTTTTTCCTTCGTGCGCCGCGTGACGCACGAGAACGTGGACCTGAACCGCAACTTCCAGGATTTCTCGCAACCCTTGCCCGCCAACCCGGCCTATGCGGATCTGCACGCGCTGCTGTTGCCCGACACCTGGCCGCCCGGGCCCGACAACCAGGCCGCCGTCGGCGCCACCATCGAGGCGCACGGACTGGCGGCCTACCAGGCGGCGGTGACGCAAGGGCAGCACCGGTTTCCCGACGGGCTGTTCTTCGGCGGCACCTCGCCCACCTGGAGCAACCGGACCCTGCGCCAGGTGCTGCGCCAATACGGTGGCCAGGCCCGGCAGATCGCCTGGATCGATCTGCACACCGGCCTGGGGCCCAGCGGCGTGGGCGAGCGCATCTTCGCCTGCCGCGATGACGCGGTCGCGTTGGCGCGCGCGCGGGCCTGGTGGGGCGGTGACGGGCAGACGCCGGTGACGTCCATCTACGACGGCACCTCCACCTCGGCCCGGCTCAGCGGCCTGATGTGGGGCGCGGTCTACGAAGAGTGCGCGCAGGCCGAGTACACCGGCATCGCCATGGAGTACGGCACGGTGCCGATCCTGGACGTGATCGACGCCCTGCGGGGCGACCACTGGCTGCACCTGCACCCCGATGCCCCGGCCGAGCTGCGGCGGGCCATTCAGCAGCGCATGATGGATGCGTTTTACGTGGACACCGACCTCTGGCGCGCCCAGATCGTGGCGCAGGCGCGGCAGGCGCTGTTCCAGGCGGTGGACGGCTTGAAGGCATCTGTCCTGGGTTGATATGCGTGGGGCCAGGGCTCCGCGCCGCCCCGGCGCAGCCGGCCCCAGTGGGGTGTCAGGCTCGCGCTGTCGACCGGTATTCACCGGCGTGGCGGCCGCGGGTTCCTTGGGCCGGGGTCACGCGGGGCTGTTGTAGGGGCCGCTGAGCTGCAGCAGGTGCTGTCGCTGGTCGGCACCGAGGTAGGGGGCCAGCAGGTTGAGCACGTGGTGGGCGCCGCGCATGAGCGCCTGCTGGGCCTGCTCGGGTTCCAGGGCGTGGCGTGGATCGCGCACGTATTCGAAGCTCAGCCAGTAGGTGAGCACCACCACCATGCAGTTGGCCGTGGGCTCCAGCTCGCGGGCGTCGATGTCCAGCCCGCCATGCCGGCCCATGCCGGCGAGCAGGGTGCGCACCGCGCGGGTCTTGTTTTTCAGCACGGTCTGGAAATGGGTTTCAAGCAGCCGGTTCTTGGACAGCAGGTCGTTGAGGTCCCGGTACAGGAAACGGTATTCCCAGATGAGCTCGAACAGCGAGTGCATGAAGAACCAGGCGTCCTCCACGTTGCGCACGCCATCGGAGGCGCCCAGCAGATCGCCGAGTGCGCGCTCGTAGCGCTCGAACAGCGAGTTGATCAGCTCGTCCTTGGCCGGGTAGTGGTAGTACAGGTTGCCGGGGCTGATGCCAAGTTCGGCCGAGATGAGCGTGGTCGAGACATTGGGCTCGCCAAAGCGGTTGAACAGCTCCAGCGTGACCTCCAGGATGCGTTCGGCGGTGCGGCGGGGGGCTTTCTTCACCATGGGTCAGGCCCGCTTGGGCAGGGTCTGCAGATGCTGCTGCAGGCGGTCGAGGGTGGCATGGAGTTGGTCCACGGCGCTCGGGGTTGGGGCGGCCTCGGGCATGGCGGGGATCAGGTGGCGTTCGGTGTCGTTGAGCGCCACCGGGTCCAGGGTCACGCCATGCCGAAGCAGGCGCGGTGCCAGTTCGGCCTGGCGCTCGCGCAGCATTTGCCGGGTCTGCTGGTAGGCGTGTTCGGCCAGCTCGCGGCGCTGGCGGTAGCTGAAGGTGTTGGCGAAAAACAGTTCGGCGTCGCGCTGGTCGGGCTCGATGAGCACGATGTCGGTGTGCGGATACGCGCGTTCGTAGTGCTTCATGCCCAGCGCCAGCCGCGAATGGATCATGGAGCGGAAGGTCTGGCTCATCACCGTGGGCAGGCCGCCTTCGACCAGCGACGGGATGCGGCGCGAGCGACCTTCCTGGGGCGCCGCATGGAAAGGCACCAGCGGGTTCAGGCACAGCAGCAGGTCCACCCCTTCGTCGAGTGCCACGGTGGCGTGCAGGGTCTTCTTGAGGGCGCCGTCCACGTAGTGCTTGCCGTCGATGTTCACCGGTGGAAACAGCCCTGGCAGGGCGGCGCTGGCCTGAATGGCGCGCGAGATCGGCACGTGGTCCCAGCCGGGCCGCCCGAACGGCGCCGCTTCGCCGGTGTCGAGCTGGGTGGCCACCAGGGTCAGGCGCGCGCGCAACTGGCGAAAGTCGTTGCTGCGGCCGGGCTTGTTGAACAGGTGCTCGATCTGGCGGTGGATGTCCTCGTTGTCGAGCACGCCCGTGGGCAACAGCGCGCCCAGCCGTTCAAAGGCATTGGTCAGCGGGCGACCCTGCACGCCCCAGGCCCACAGGGCCTCGCCCAGCAGACCGGGCAGTCGGCGCAGACGGCCCCCCATCTCGGCCCAGGCGGGTTTCAGGAGCAGCGAGGGGTCGAAGCTTTCTTCCGTGGGGCGGTCTTCGATGAAGGCGTGGCAGAGCTGGTGCGGCGTGAAGCCGTTGGCCAGTCCGGCGGCGATGAAGCCGCCCGCCGACACGCCCACGTAGTGATCGAAGCCGTTGAAGTCGATCCCCTGCAGGCAGTCGTCGAGGGCGCACAGGGCGCCGATTTCATAGATCGCGCCGAGCGGGCCACCGCCCGCGAGCGCCAGCGCGGTGCGCGGGCGGGCGGGTTTTGACGCGTGGGGGTGCGCCGCTTGCGCGGCAGATCGGCCAGTGGCTTTGCGGGGGGGCGTCATGCGTTCGAGTGTAGACCGCAGGGGTGGGTGGGATTGCTGCGTCGCAACAAATGGGACGGGCATGAAAAAGGGGCGCCTGGCGCCCCTCTCGTCGCGGCGCAGTGCGCCGCTCGCTCAGCTCTCAAGCGTTCAGGCGGCCTTGGCGCGGCTGGGGGCCTTGCGTGCGGCGGGCTTGGCCACTTTGGCCGGAGCCGCCTTGGCCGCAGGCTTCGCCGCAGCCTTGGGGGCCGCGGCCGCCTTGGGGTTCAGGCGGTGCACCTGCTGGCTCAGCGCGTCGATGCGCTCCATCAGGGCCTCGATGTCGCGCGCCGATGGCACGCCCAGCTTGTTCAGCGCCTTGGCGACGCGGTCTTCGAAGATGTTCTCCAGCTTGTCCCATTGGCCCGCCGCCTTGGCGGAAATGTCGGTCGCCATGCTGCTCATGCGGTTGGAGGCTTCGGAGATGCGCTCTTCGGCCACGGCCTGGGTCTTGCGCTGGATCGACAGACCTTCCTTGACCAGGGATTCAAAGGCCTTGCCGCCTTCGGCCTGTGCCTTGGAGAACGCGCCCAGACCGGCCAGCCAGATCTGCTGGGCCGAGTCCTTGATCGCGCCCGACAGCGGCGAGTTGGCGGGGGCGCCGGCCTTGGCGGCGCTGCTGGACTTCTGGATTTTCTTGACCATGTGGGACTCCGTTGGTGGAAAAAATGGGGGTGTGGGCATCGGCCCACAGCGTGCAGGCACTTTACGGGCTGCGCGCGGGGCCTGTGTAGGGGCGCGCGACTAATCCCCGAGGGGCCAAACACGGGTTTCTGCGGAATCGTTTGCACCTGCCGTTGGGGAAGAATGGCGGGTTGTTGAATAACCCGAACCACACGCTCAGGAGAACCTCGATGCATTATTTCGTCACCGGTGCCACCGGTTTCATCGGCAAACGCCTTGTCAAAAAACTGCTGGAGCGCAAGGGCTCGGTGGTGCACTTCCTCATCCGCCAGGAGAGTGCGGGCAAGGTGGCCGGGCTGCGCGAATACTGGGGCGTGAGCACCGCGCGCGCGGTGCCGGTGTACGGTGACCTGACCGCGAAGAAGCTGGGGGTGAGCGCCGACGCGGTGAAAGCCCTCAAGGGGCAGATCGACCACTTCTACCACCTCGCCGCCGTGTACGACCTGGAGGCCGACGCCGAGAGCCAGATCGCCGTCAACATCGACGGCACGCGCAACACGGTGGAGTTCGCCCGGGCCATCGGCGCCGGTCATTTCCACCACGTGTCGTCCATCGCCGCCGCGGGCCTGTACGAAGGCGTGTTCCGCGAGGACATGTTCGACGAAGCGGAGAACTACGAGCACCCGTACTTCATGACCAAGCACGAGAGCGAGAAGATCGTGCGCACCGAATGCAAGCTGCCCTGGACGGTGTACCGGCCGGCGGCGGTGGTGGGCGACAGCCGCACCGGCGAGATGGACAAGATCGACGGGCCGTACTACTTCTTCAAGCTGATCCAGCGCATGCGCCAGATCCTGCCGCCGTGGATGCCCAGCGTGGGGCTGGAGGGCGGGCGCATCAACATCGTGCCGGTCGACTTCGTGGTCGATGCGCTGGACCACATCAGCCACCAGAGTCGCAATGCCGGTGCCTGCTTCCACCTGGTCGATCCCATGGGTTACCGCGTGGGCGACGTGCTCGACATCTTGAGCAAGGCCGCGCACGCGCCCAAGATGAACCTGTTCATCAACGCCGCGCTGATGGGCTTCATCCCCAAGAGCGTGAAGAAGGGCCTGATGGCGCTGGCGCCGGTGCGCCGCGTCTACCGCGCGGTGATGCAGGACCTCGGCCTGCCCGAGGACATGATGACTTTCGTCAACTACCCCACGCGCTTCGACTGCCGCGACACGCTGGCCGCGCTCAAGGGCAGTGGCATCGCGTGCCCCAACCTGAAGGACTACGCCTGGCGCCTGTGGGACTACTGGGAGCGCCACCTCGACCCCGACCTGCACATCGATCGCAGCTTGAAGGGAACGGTGGCGGGCAAGGTGGTGCTGGTCACCGGCGGCAGCTCGGGCATTGGCCTCGCGGCGGCGCACAAGTTCGCCGAGGCCGGCGCGGTGACGATCATCTGCGGGCGCGACCAGGACAAGCTGGACGAAGCCTGCAAGGAAGCAAAAGACAAGGGTTACCAGTTCATCGCCTACCCGGCCGACATCGCCGACATGGCCGACGCGGACCGCTTCGTGAAGCTGCTGATCGACAACCACGGCGGCGTGGATTTCCTGATCAACAACGCCGGCCGTTCGATCCGCCGCGCCATCGAAGGCAGCTACGACCGTTTCCACGACTTCGAACGCACCATGCAGCTCAACTACTTCGGCTGCCTGCGCGTGACCATGGGCCTGCTGCCCGGCATGGTGGCCAAGAAGAAGGGCCACATCGTCAACATCAGCTCCATCGGCGTGCTGACCAATGCACCGCGCTTCTCGGCCTACGTGGCCAGCAAGGCCGCGCTGGACGCCTGGACGCGCTGCGCCAGCAGCGAGTTCGCCGACCAGGGCGTGACCTTCACCACCATCAACATGCCGCTGGTGCGCACGCCCATGATCGCGCCCACGCAGATCTACAAGAACGTGCCCACGCTGGCGCCCGAAGAAGCGGCCGACATGATCGCGCAGGCCTGCATCTTCAAGCCGGTGCGCATCGCCACGCGCCTGGGGGTCACCGGCCAGGTGCTGCACGCCTTCGTGCCGCGCATCGCGCAGATCGTGATGAACACCAGTTTCCGCATGTTCCCGGATTCGTCGGCGGCGAAAGGGGAGAAGGGGGCGAAGTCGCAGCTGTCGCCCGAGGCGGTGGCCATGCAGCAGATGATGCGCGGGATTCACTTCTGACGGCCTTCGCCCACCCCCGGGGCGCTGCGCGCCACCCCCTCAAGGGGGCAACACCAGCGGACCGGCAGAGCCGGATCCGCGGTGTTTCTAAACAGAGGGGTTGGTGGGCGGTGCGACCTACAATTTGGTGGCCATCGTTTTTCATCTGCCCACCCGCCATGACCAGCACCCACCACACCCCCATTGACCTCTCCCACGTGAAGCCCCGCGAAAAGGCCGAGATCCTGGCCGAGGCGCTGCCTTACATCCGCAAGTACCACGGCAAGACCATGGTCATCAAGTACGGCGGCAACGCCATGACCGACCCTGCCCTGCAGCAGGATTTCGCCGAGGACGTGGTGCTCCTGAAGCTGGTGGGCATCAACCCGGTGGTGGTGCACGGCGGTGGCCCGCAGATCGAGACCCTGCTGCAGCGCCTGGGCAAGAAGGGGCAGTTCATCCAGGGCATGCGCGTGACCGACGCCGAGACCATGGAGGTGGTGGAGTGGGTGCTGGCTGGTGAGGTGCAGCAGGACATCGTGGGCCTGATCAACGCCGCGGGCGGCAAGGCCGTGGGCCTGACCGGGCGCGACGGCGCCATGATCCGCGCGCGCAAGCTGCGCCTGGCCGACCCGAAGGACCCGAGCCTGGAACACGACGTGGGCCAGGTGGGCGACATCGTGAGCATCGACCCCAGCGTGGTCAAGGCACTGCAGGACGACGCCTTCATTCCGGTCGTCAGCCCGATCGGGTTTGGCGAGAACAACGAGAGCTACAACATCAACGCCGACGTGGTGGCGGCCAAGCTGGCCACGGTGCTGCAGGCCGAAAAACTGCTCATGCTCACCAACATACCCGGCGTGCTCGACAAGGCCGGCCAGCTCCTGGCCGAGCTCACCCCGCGCCGCATCGACGAACTCGTCGAGGACGGCACCATCTCCGGTGGCATGCTGCCCAAGATCGCGGGTGCGCTGGACGCGGCCAAGAGCGGCGTCAACGCGGTGCACATCATCGACGGCCGCGTGCCGCACGCGCTGCTGCTCGAAGTGCTGGGCGACCAGCCTTTCGGCACGATGATCAAAAGCCACTGAAATGGAAGCGCACACGCTCTTTTCCGGGGCCTGGCACCGGTTCCAGGGCGCCCGAGGATCCGGCTTCGCCGGTCCCAGGGTGCGTCCCTCTCGGGGGGAACGCGCGAAGCGCGGCAGGGGGGGGCGATGAGACTCTTGCTGGTCGAAGACGACGTGATGGTTGCCAGCGGCATCAAGCTGGGGCTGTGCAACGCCGGTTACACGGTGGACTGGGTGGGCAGCGCCGAGCGGGCCGAGCAGGCGCTGGAGAGCGACAGCTTCGACCTGGCCATCGTCGACATCGGCCTGCCGCTGATGGACGGGCTGGAGCTCACGCGGCGCTTGCGCACGCGTGGCCTGGCCATGCCGGTGCTGATCCTGACCGCGCGCGATGCGCTGCAGGACCGGGTGCACGGGCTGGACCTGGGTGCCGACGACTACATGCTCAAACCCTTCGAGCTGCCCGAGCTGCTGGCGCGGCTGCGTGCCTTGCTGCGGCGCTCGCAGGCCGCCACCTCGGCGGTGCTGGGCTTCGGCCCGCTGGAGATGGACACCGCGCACCGGCGCGTGACCCTGGCCGGGCAGCCCATGGAGCTGGGTCCGCGCGAGTGGACGGTGCTGGAATACCTGCTGCTGCAGGCGCCCAAGCCCGCGGCCAAGGACAAACTGCTGCAGGCCCTGACCGGTTGGGACAAGGAGATCACGCCCAACGCGATCGAGGTCTACGTCTCGCGCCTGCGCGCCAAGCTCGACCCGGCCGGGGTCGCCCTGCGTTCGATCCGCGGTTTCGGCTACCGGCTGGAACTGGCCAAGCAGCCCGACCATGCGCCACGGGCCTGAAGGCCGCACCACCGAGGGCATGATCTGGGGCCTGCAGCGCCGCCTGCTGGTGCTGCTGATGCTGCCGCTCGGGCTGGTGGGCATGGTCAGCGTGTTCTTTCACTACCAGAGCGCGGGCACCGCCGCCTTGCAACAAGACCAGCAGCTGCTGCGGCTGGTGCCCCTGCTGGCCGACTCGGTGGTGGTCACGCGCGCTGGCGAACAACACCGGGCCCCCGACTCCCCCATGGCGGCGCCCGGCGTGGCGGGGCTGGACGGTGGGCCGGGGTTGGCCCTGTTGCTGGCGCCGCCGGTGGAGGAATTTCTCAAGGAGCGCGAGGGCTTTTCCGCCTACGGCCTGCAGGACGCCAACGGCCGACCCCTGTTGGGCGAAGGCTGGCTGCCCACCGTGCTGCCGGCGACCGACGGCGCGGAGTTCCTGAGCGTGGTCGAAGGGGGGGTCACCTACCGCGTGGTGGCGCAGCGCTACCACACCGCCGCCGGCGAGCTCATCGTCATGCTGGCCGACGGGTCGGACGCGCGCCAGAACTGGTTCGAGTCGGTGCTCACGCGGGTGCTGTTGCCCAACCTGCTGCTGCTGGTGCTGGCCGGCATGGCGGTGACCTGGGCCGTGGCGCGCGCGCTGCGCCCCCTGATCGATCTCAAGCAGGCCGTGGAGCGGCGCTCGCCGCGCGACCTCAGCCCCATCGACACCGACAGCGCCCCCACCGAGGTGCGCCCCCTGGTGTCCGCGCTCAACCGCCTGTTCTCCCTCGTCAACGCCCAGACCGAGGCCCAGCGCCGCTTCGTGGCCGACGCGGCGCACCAGCTGCGCACGCCGCTGGCCGGCCTGCAGGCGCAGGTCGAGGCCTGGGCGCAGGCCGCGCGCCGCATGGACGCTGGCGAGCAGATCAGCTTGCGCGTGGACCAGGTGCGGCGTCTGCGCGATGCCACGCGCCGCACCTCGCAGCTGGCCAACCAGTTGCTGGCGCTGTCGCGGGCCGATACCGTGAGCGCCGACAGCCAGCCGCTGCAGCAGGTCGACCTGAAAGAACTGTGCGAGACCATCCTGTCGCTGTTCCTGGACGCGGCGGGCGACAAACACATCGACCTGGGCCTGGAGAGCCAACCGGCCCAGACCCAGGGCCACGCCTGGTTGCTGCGCGAACTGCTCATCAACCTGGTGGACAACGCCGTGCGGTACACCCCCGAGGGTGGGCGCATCACGCTGCGCTGCGGCCAGGAAGACACGGCATCGGGCCCCTGCGCGTGGATCGAGGTGGAAGACGATGGCCCGGGCATCCCCGTCGAGGAACAGGCGCACGTGCTGCAGCGCTTCTACCGGGTGCCCGGCACCGAGGGCGAGGGCAACGGCCTGGGCCTGGCGATCGCCGACGAAATCGCCCGTGCGCACCACACGCACTTGCAACTGGGCGCGGGCGCCCTGGGCCGCGGTCTGCGTGTGCGTGTGGCATTCGTGGCGATCGCGCCGACGCAGGGTCCGCATCCGGCGCCCTCGGCCCGGGCCGAGGTGTAACGGGCTGTGTCGCTGTGCGAGAATCAAAAGAGGGATGACAACCAACGGGCTCCGAACGGTGCCCACCCGCTGACCACCGACGGACCGACTGCCCATGACCTCCAGCGCACCCGAGCCCTTGCCCATGGCGGGCCCTTCTGCCGACGCCACCCACGATGATGGGGGCCACGTGGAGGGCAACGGTCGCAAACGTCCCAAACCCGGTGAGCGCCGCGTGCAGATCCTGCAGGCCCTGGCCACCATGCTGGAACAGCCCGGCGCCGAACGGGTCACCACCGCCGCGCTTGCCGCGCGGCTGGAGGTGAGCGAGGCCGCCCTCTACCGCCATTTCGCCAGCAAGGCCCAGATGTTCGAGGGCCTGATCGAGTTCATCGAACAGGCGGTGTTCGGCCTGGTCAACCAGCTGGGCGAGCGCGAGCCCGACGCCATGGTCCGCTCGCGCAAACTGGTCACCCTGCTGCTGCAGTTCGGGGAAAAGAACCCCGGCATGACGCGGGTGATGGTGGGCGACGCCCTGGTGTACGAAAACGAGCGCCTGCAGCAGCGCATGAATCTGTTCTTCGACAAGATCGAATCGGCCCTGCGGCAGAACCTGCGCGAGGCCGCCGTGGTGGTCGGCGCGGCCACGCCCACGGTGGACGCGCAGGCCGACGCCTCGGTGGTCACGGCCTTCTGCGTGGGCCGGCTGCAGCGCTTCGCGCGCAGCGGCTTCAAGCGCTCGCCCAGCGAAAGCCTGGAGCACAGCCTGGCGCTGCTGCTGCCCGGCGCGCATCTTTAAACACCCCCGCAGCGCTTCGCGCTACCCTCTCAAGGGGGCAACGCGGTGCGGCCTGGCGAAGCCAGGACCAAAGCGTTCTGGGCGGTGCCCCTCGGCTGGGCTGTTTCATGCGTTGCGGGTTAACCCGCTGAGCGATTAGGGCCACGGCCCTAATAAATTTCTGGAAATTTGGGTGCCAACCGATCACGGGCTGGCTTTTGCGGTAAAAATAGCACGACCGTTCGATTTATCGAGCGGTTTGCTTTTGGACCCAACCCTGTCCGGTGCCGCCGGACCCCGCCGCATGAGCCCTACCCCTCCGATCAAGCGCCAGCGCAGCGACGCCGCCCGACCGCTGCAAAAAGGCCAGCAGACCAAAGCCGCCATCGTCGATGCCGCGCTCGGGCTGGCCACGCAGATCGGCCTGGAGGGCCTGTCCATCGGCGCGCTGGCCGAGGTCATGCAGATGAGCAAGTCGGGCGTGTTCGCTCACTTCGGCTCGCGCGAAGAACTGCAGATTTCGGTGGTGCGCGAGTACCACGCGCGCTTCGAGGAAGAGGTGTTCTATCCTGCCATCCACACCCCGCGCGGGTTGCCGCGCCTGCGTGCGCTGTTCGACAACTGGATGAAGCGCACCTCGGTCGAAATCGATTCGGGCTGCATCTACATCAGTGGCGCGGTGGAGTTCGACGACCGGCCCGGCCCGGTGCGTGACGCGCTGGCCAGCTCGGTCAACACCTGGCTCACCGCCATGCGCCGCGCCATCGAGATCGCTGTGGAAGAAGGTCACTTGCGCGCCGACACCGATGCCGCACAGATGGGCTTCGAAATCCATGCCCAGATCCTGGCCTTGCACTACGAGGCGCGCTTCCTGCGAAGCCCCAATTCGCTCCAACGCGCCCTCGCAGCGTTCGAGGGCATCGTCACCCGCTTCAGCGCGGTGCCTGCCTCACCCCCTGCGGCGCGCCCGCGAAAGACGGCCGCACCCAAGGCCTGAACGTTCCCCTCTCTTCACAAACCCCACAGGAGTTCCCCCATGCCCGTTTACAACCCGCCCCTGCGTGACATGCAGTTTGTGATGCACGAAGTGCTGAACGTGACCGCCGATCTGCAGTCCATGCCGCAACACGCCGAGATGGACGCCGAGACCATCAACGCGGTGCTCGAAGAGGCTGGCAAGTTCGCCTCGCAGGTGATCTTCCCGCTGAACATCAGCGGTGACACCGAAGGCTGCACGCTCGACAGGACCACCCACGAGGTCAAGACGCCGACCGGCTTCAAGGCGGCCTACAAGACCTACGTGGACGGCGGCTGGGCCGCGCTCAGCTGCGACCCGGCCTACGGCGGCCAGGGCCTGCCACTGGTGGTGAACCAGTGCCTGTACGAAATGATGAACTCGGCCAACCAGGCCTGGACCATGTACCCCGGCCTCACGCACGGCGCCTACGCCGCGCTGCACACCTACGGCACCGACGCGCAGAAAGACACCTACCTGCCCAAAATGACCAGCGGTGAGTGGACCGGCACCATGTGCCTGACCGAACCGCACTGCGGCACCGACCTGGGCCTGATGCGCACCAAGGCCGAGCCGTTGGCCGACGGCAGCTACAAGATCACCGGCAACAAGATCTTCATCAGCGCCGGTGAGCACGACATGGCCGACAACATCATCCACCTGGTGCTGGCCCGCCTGCCCGACGCGCCTCCCGGCATCAAGGGCGTGAGCCTGTTCATCGTGCCGAAATTCCACGTCAAGGCCGACGGCTCGCTGGGCGAGCGCAACGGCATCTACTGCGGCGGCCTGGAGCACAAGATGGGCATCCACGGCAACGCCACCGCGCAGATCGTGATCGATGGCGCCATCGGCACCATCGTGGGCCAGCCCAACAAAGGCATGCAGGCCATGTTCGTGATGATGAACGCCGCCCGCCTGGGCGTGGGCAACCAGTCGCTCGGCCTGACCGAAGTGGCTTACCAGAACGCCCTGGCCTACGCCAAGGACCGCATCCAGATGCGCAGCCTGACCGGCCCCAAGGCCAAGGACAAGCCGGCCGATCCGATCATCGTGCACCCCGACGTGCGCCGCATGCTGCTCACCGCCAAGGCCTACGCCGAAGGCGGCCGCGCACTGGCCATCTACAGCTCGGTGCTGCTGGAAAAAGCGCACAACCACCCCGACGAAAAAGTGCGCAAGGACAGCGACGAGATGCTCTCGCTGCTCACGCCCATCACCAAGGCTTTCCTGACCGACAACGGCTACAACGCCGCCACGATGTGCCAGCAGGTGTTTGGTGGCCACGGCTACATCAAGGAATGGGGCATGGAGCAGTTCGTGCGCGATGCCCGCATCAACATGATCTACGAAGGCACCAACACCATCCAGAGCCTGGACCTGCTGGGCCGCAAGGTGCTGGGCAACAACGGCGCAACGCTCAAGAAGTTCGGCAAGCTGGTGGGTGCGCTGGTGATGGAAGAAGGCGTCAACGAAAAGATGGCCGAGTTCATCAACCCGCTGGCGGTGCTCGGTGAGCAGATCACCAAGTTCACCACCGAGATCGGCTTCAAGGGCCTGCAGAACGCCGACGAAGTGGGCGCCGCCGCGGTGGACTACCTGCGCGTGGCCGGCCACCTGGTGTTCGGCTACTTCTGGGCCCGCATGGCACAGGTGGCGCTGCGCGAGATCGCCGCCGGCAACACCGACCCGTTCTACACCGCCAAGCTGCAGACCGCGCGTTTCTATTTCGCCAAGCTCTTCCCCGAGACCGCGACGCTGATGCGCACGGCACGCGCGGGCAGCAAGGTCCTCATGGACACGGACGCGGCACTGGCATGACCGCCATGAAGAAGACGGCCCTGACCGCGATGCTGAGCCTTGCCGCCGTGTCCGCCTTCGCGCAGACGACGCCGGTGGGCCTGTGGAAGACCATCGACGACGACACCAAGAAAGAGAAGTCGCTGGTGCGCATCACCGAGAGCAACGGCGTCTTCTCCGGTCGCATCGAGAAGCTCCTGGACCCCGAGGCCAAGCAGGATTCGGTCTGCGAAGACTGCACCGACGACCGCAAGGACAAACCCGTGCTGGGCATGACCATCCTGCGCAACCTCAAGCAGAACGCCGACGACAAGGTGGTCTTTGATGGCGGTGACGTGCTCGATCCAAAGAACGGCAAGCTCTACCGCGCCCGCCTCAAGCCGGTGGACGGCGGCAAGAAACTGGAGATGCGCGGCTACATCGGCCCGTTCTACCGAACCCAGGTCTGGTTGCGAGTCGAGTGACCGCGAGCCTTTCCCTATTCATGGAAAACCAATGAACCGATTTCAAGTGAAAAAAGTCGCCGTGCTCGGCGCGGGCGTGATGGGCGCGCAGATCGCTGCGCACCTGGTCAACGTCAAGGTGCCTGTTGTTCTCTTTGACCTACCGGCCAAGGAAGGTCCGAAGAACGGCATCGTCACGCGCGCCGTCGAGAACCTCAAAAAGCTCAAGCCCTCGCCGCTGGGTGTGGCGGCCGATGCCGATCTGATCGGCCAGGCCAACTACGAAGAGCACATGGAGCAGTTGAAAGACTGCGACCTGATCATCGAGGCCATCGCCGAGCGCATGGACTGGAAGCTCGATCTGTACACCAAGATCGCGCCCTTCATCGCCGAGCACGCCATCGTCGCGTCCAACACCTCGGGCCTGTCGATCACCAAGCTCAGCGACGTGCTGCCCGAGGCGATCAAGCCGCGCTTCTGCGGTATCCACTTCTTCAACCCGCCGCGCTACATGACGCTGGTGGAGCTGATCGCCACGCCGACCACCGAGCCGAAAATTCTCGACGACCTCGAAACCTTCGTCACCAGCGGCCTGGGCAAAGGTGTGGTGCGCGCCAAGGACACGCCCAACTTCATCGCCAACCGCATCGGCATCGCCGGCATGCTGGCCACGATGAAAGAGGTGGAGAACTTCGGCCTGACCTACGACGTGGTCGACGACCTCACCGGCAAGCGCCTGGGCCGCGCCAGCAGCGGCACCTTCCGCACCGCCGACGTGGTGGGTCTGGACACCATGGCCCATGTGGTCAAGACGCTGCAGGACAACCTGAACGAACAGACCGACCCGTTCTATGGCAGCTTCGGCACACCGCCCGTGCTGGCCAAGCTGATCGAGATGGGGAACCTGGGCCAGAAGGCCAAGGCCGGCTTTTTCAAGAAGGTGGGCCGCGACATCCAACGCTTCGATCTGGAGAGCGGTGAGTACGTACCCGCTGGCGAGAAAGCCGACGAGGTGTATGGCCGCATGCTCAAGCGCCCGGCCGCCGAGCGCCTGAAGCTCTTGCGCAACGCCGAAGGTCCGCAGGGCCAGTTCCTCTGGGCCATCCTGCGCAACAGCTTCCACTACGCCGCCGTGCACCTGGCCACCATTGCGGACACCGCCCGCGACGTGGACCAGGCCATGCGCTGGGGCTTCGGCATGAAGCAGGGCCCGTTTGAGCTCTGGCAGGAAGCCGGCTGGCTCGAGGTGGCGAAGATGGTCCAGGAGGACATCGATGCCGGCAAGGCGCTGAGCAAGGCGCCGCTGCCCGAGTGGGTGTTCAAGGGCCCGGTGGCCGAGGCCGGTGGCGTGCACACCGCCTTGGGTTCGTGGAACCCGTCCAGGGGCGTGTTCGAAGCGCGCCGCAGTCTGCCGGTGTACGGGCGCCAGCACTTCCCCGAGCTGCTGCTGGGCGAAGCCGGTCCGAAGTTCGAGACCGCGGGCACCACCATCGAAGAGAACGACGCCATCCGTGTGTGGACGCTCGACGGTGAGGTGCTGATCGCCAGCATCAAGACCAAGATGCACGCCATCAGCCCCGACGTGTGCGAAGGCCTGATGGCCGCCATCGATCTGGCGGAAAAGGCATACCAGGGTCTGGTGGTCTGGTCGGGCGACGAGCCCTTCAGCGCCGGCGCCGACCTGCAGGCCATGCTGCCGGCCTTCATGGCGGTGGGCGTGAGCGCCATCGAAGACGCCGAAGGTTTCATGCAGCAGACCATGCTGCGCCTGCGTTATGCCAACGTGCCGGTGGTCAGCGCCGTGCGCGGTCTGGCGCTGGGCGGCGGCTGCGAGCTGGCCGTGTACAGCGCGCGCCGCGTGGTGCACATGGAGAGCTACATCGGTCTGGTGGAAGTCGGCGTGGGCCTGGTGCCTGGCGCCGGCGGCCTGACCTACATCGCCCGCCGCGCGGCCGAAAACGCCGAGACCTCCACCGGCAAGGACCTGCTGCCTTTCCTGACCGAAGGCTTCACCGCAGCGGCCATGGCCAAGGTCGGCACGAGCGCGCTGGAATCGAGAAAGCTCGGCTACGTGCTGCACTCCGACGTGATCGTGCCGCACAAGGACGAGCTGCTGTTCGTCGCCATCAACGAAGCGAAGGCCTTGTTCAACGGCGGCTACCGCGCACCGCACAAGCGCCCGTTCCCCGTGGCCGGTCGCGACGGCAAAGCCACCATCCTGGGCAGCCTGGTCAACATGCGCGATGGCGGTTTCATCAGCCAGCACGATTTCCACATCGCTTCGCTGATCGCGGGTGTGGTCACGGGCGGTGACGTGGAGCCGGGCACGCTGGTGAACGAGGACTATTTGATGACGCTGGAGCGCCGCGCGTTCTGCTCGCTGATCGTGCATGCGAAGACGCAGGAGCGGATCCTGGGGATGCTCAATACGGGCAAGCCGCTGCGGAACTGATGTCATGAAACCCGCCGAGGCCGAAGTGACTTACCCCCTCTCCCGCGTGCGGGAGAGGGTTGGGGTGAGGGCGGAGGCCAAGGCGAAAGCGCGTGAGCTGCGCGGCCGGATGACTGAAGCTGAAAGCCTGCTGTGGCTGCAGTTGAAGGGGCGCCGCTTTCAAGGCTTCAAATTCCGCCGTCAACGCGCACTGGGTCCCTACATCCTGGACTTTGTCTGTCTTGAAGCCGGTCTTGTCATTGAGATGGACGGCGGCCAACACACCGAACAACAAGCGTATGACCAGGCGCGAACCGCGTTGATTGAATCCCAGGGCCTGACCGTGATCCGGTTCTGGAACCACGAAGTGATGAACGAAACCCCTGCTGTGCTGGAGAAGATCTGGCAGTCGCTGCAGGCCCTCACCCCAGCCCTCTCCCGCACGCGGGAGAGGGGGTAATACCGAAAGCACCTTGCCATGAAACAAATCCAAGACGCCTACATCGTCGCCGCCACCCGCACCCCCATCGGCCGTTCGCACAAGGGCTCGTTCAAGCACCTCCGTCCGGACGACCTGCTGGCCCATGCCCTGCGTTCGGCCATGGCCCAGGTGCCGGGCCTGGACCCGAAAGCCATTGAAGACGTGATCTGCGGCTGTGCCATCCCCGAAGGGCAACAGGGCCTGAACGTGGCGCGCATCGGCGCCATCCTGGCCGGCCTGCCCAACAGTGTGGGTGGCATCACCGTCAACCGCTTCTGCGCCTCCGGCCTGTCGGCCGTGCAGATGGCGGCCGACCGCATCCGCGTTGGCGAGGCCGAGGTGATGATCGCGGCCGGTGTGGAGAGCATGAGCATGGTGCCCATGATGGGCAATTCGCCCAGCCTTTCGCCCACCATCTTCACCAACACCGACGACGTGGAGAGCTACGGCATCGCCTACGGTATGGGCCTGACGGCCGAGAAAGTGGCGCAGCAGTGGAAGGTCTCGCGCGACGCGCAGGACGCGTTTGCGGTGCAGTCGCACCAGCGCGCCGTGCTGGCCATGAAGAACGGCGAGTTCAGCGACGAGATCACGCCGGTGGAAGTGACCGAGCGCAGCGTCAATCTGGAAACCGCCGAGGTCAGCACCCGCAGCCGCATCGTCAGCCTGGACGAAGGCGCGCGCCCCGACACCTCGCTCGAAGGCCTGGCCAAGCTGCGCACCGTGTTCGCTGCGCGCGGCTCGGTCACCGCGGGCAACAGCTCGCAGACCAGCGACGGCGCCGGCGCGCTGGTCCTGGCCAGCGAGGCCGCCGTGAAACGCTACAACCTGCAGCCGCTGGCGCGCTTCGTGAGCTATGCCAGCCGTGGCGTGCCGCCCCACCTCATGGGCATCGGCCCGATCGAGGCCATCCCGGCCGCGCTGCGTTATGCGGGCCTGAAGCAGGACGACATCGACTGGTTCGAGCTCAACGAAGCCTTCGCGGCCCAGTCGCTTGCGGTGATGAACACGCTGGGTCTGGACCCGGCCAAGGTCAACCCCATGGGCGGCGCCATCGCCCTGGGCCACCCGCTGGGCGCCACCGGTGCCATCCGTTCGGCCACGGTGGTGCACGCGCTGCGCCGCCACAACAAGAAGTACGGCATGGTCACGATGTGCGTGGGCATGGGGCAGGGCGCCGCCGGAATCTTCGAACGCGTGTGAACACGCGTGCCCTGCGGCGGCCCTACGGCCGCCCCAGCAGCAGGTACAGCCCGGTGTAGCCGCGTGCGGCGTGTACCAGGCTCAGGTAGAACGGGCCGACGCCGGTGTCCGCGCCCACGAACAGGCTGGAGCCGGTGCGCAGGCCCTTCAGGCCGATGTCGTGCCGGTCGGCCCAGGCGTTGCCCACTTCCAGTGAGCCGCCCGCGAACAGCGCACGCGCCACCCCGACGTTCCAGGGCATGCGGCGGTAGTAGGTCAGGCGGCCGAACAGCAGGTAGTTGCCCGTCACCTGGCCCACGCGGTAGCCCGAGAGCTGCTGGAAGCCGCCGAGCGAATACTCGTCGAGCGCGCCCAGCGGGATCTGGTTGGCGTAGGCCAGCCGCGCGCCGGCGTTCAGGGTGTGCGGCCCCCACGAACCCACCGCGTTGAAGTTGCTGTCCAGCCGGATGAAGTCGGTGCCGGCGGCGCCTTCGGCGTTGCGCCGGCCCACCACCAGGTCGCTCTTGATCCGGTGGCCGGCCGAGGGGAAGTTGGCGTGGTCCAGCTGGTCGGAGATCAGCGCCATGCGAACGCCCCCCTCGCGCCAGCGCTGCGTGCTCAGGCCGGCGGTCTGGTCCACCACGCTGGCGCTCACCAGCTCCGGTTCGGCGCGCCGTGCACTGCCCGTCAGCCCCAGCCGGAACTCGCCCAGGTGGCCCTGCAGACCGATCGGCCAGCCCACGTCGACGCCGGCCTGCACCCCGCGGCGTTTGCCGGTGGCCACCGCGTCGCCCTGGGTGTCGTAGAGCTCGATGCGCTTCAAGCTGGCGTCGGCCCAGGTCGCCACGAACCAGTTGGCCCGGCGGTCCAGCGGCTGGTAGAACTCGGTGAACGCGCCCAGCGTCTCGCCGAGCTGGAAGCGGTTGCGCCACTCGGCGCCGCCGCTGTTGACCCAGTGGCGGTTGTGGCTCAGGCGCAGGTTGAAAGCGCCCTGGCCGTCGAAATCGGTGCGCAGGTCCAGCCCGAGCCGCACGTAGTTCGGGCCCCAGCTGTTCTCGCGCAGCTGGAGCACCAGCGCCTCGTCCGAGCGGCTGCCGATGCGCTCCAGCCGGTAGTCCACCTGCTCGTAGTCGCCGGTGGCGGCGAGCTGCTGCAGGTCGCTTTCGATCCGCGGCAGGTCGATGCCCTGGTCCGGCCGGCTCTGCACCAATTGGTTCAGGCGCTGGGCGCGCGTGGCGTCCACGCCCTCGAAGCGCACGGCGCCCACATGGCCGCCGCGGGTCAGGCCGGTGTCGGCGATGGCCTGGCGCTGGGCGGCCCAGGCGGCGTACTGCGCCGGGGGCACGGCGAAACGCGCCAGCGCTTCGCGCACCGACTGCGCGTAGTCGTGGCCGATCTTCACCAGCTCGGGCGCCCGGTTGAAATCGGCCGAGGTGATCTTGCCCAGGGGCGGCGTGAGCAGCAGGTCTTCCTTGGTCAGCGTGGCGATGCTGGCCTGCACGTTCTGTTCGGTCAGGATGTTGACCATCTGGGTGGTGATGCCCAGCAGGTTGCCCAGCGTCTCGCGCCCGGCCAGCGGCGTGCCGATGTTCACGGCGATCACCACCTCGGCGCCCATGCGCCGCGCCACGTCCACCGGCAGGTTGTTCACCAGCCCGCCGTCGCCCAGGATGCGGCCGTCGAGCTCCAGCGGCGCGAACACCCCGGGAACCGACATACTGGCGCGCAGCGCGGCGGCGAGGTCACCGTGTTCCATCACCACGGCCTGGCCGGTCTCCATGTCGGTGGCCACCGCGCGAAACGGGATCGGCAGGCCGTCGAAGCTGGCCTTGTGGCGCGTGGGCAGGGTGTAGCGGCGCAGCATGGCCTCCAGCGCGCGGGTGGACACCGCGCCGCTGGGCAGGCGGAACTCGCCGTCGCGAAAACCCAGCCGCAGCACCGGCGAGAACTCGAAGTCTTCCTCTTTGCGGCGCTGCGACAGCAGTTGCCGCGGCTCGCGCGGGTCGAACAGGTCGCCCCACTCCAGCGCCAGGATCTCGTGCTCCAGCTCGTCGGCGCTCATGCCGCTGGCGTACAGCCCGCCGATGATCGCGCCCATCGAGGTGCCCACGATCAGGTCCACCGGCACCTGCGCCTGTTCCAGCACCTTGAGCACCCCCACGTGCGACAGCCCACGCGCGCCACCGCCCGAAAGCACCAGGCCCACCGTGGGCCGTTTCGTCGTGGGCGCGGCGGTGGCCACGGGCGGTGCGGTGGGCTGCGGATCGGCCGCGTGCGACAGCGCGGGCAGCCACAGGCCCAGGGCCAGCAGGCCGGCGCTCAGGCAGCGGAACACGGAGGGCAGACGAGGGGGAGGCATGGGTGGAACCTATCGTGAATGGCGCGGCCTGCGAGAGGCCCGGGCAGCGGCGTGGGCCTGCCTGCGCGAAGTGTAGGCCGCGGCCATAGGCCTTGTCGCGCAGTGGGCAGCGCACTCCAGACAATGCGGGCGGATCGTGGTAATTTGGCGGCCCCGCGCACCCGCCCGGACCGTCGGCCCACCGAAGGGCGCCGGGCCCGCGATTCCCCGCACAACCCACACGGACCCCTCCATGAGCGACATCCTCGTCCACACCGAAGACGGCGTCACCACGCTGACCTTCAACCGCCCCGACAAGAAGAACTCCATCACCGCCGCCATGTACGCCGCGCTGGCCGATGCGCTGGCCGCCGCCGAAGCCGACCCCGCCGTGCGCTGCGTGGTGTTCCAGGGCCACGAGGCCATCTTCAGTGCAGGCAACGACATCGCCGATTTCCTCAACGCCCCACCGGCCACGCAGGACTCGCCGGTGTTCCGCTTCCTGCGCGGCATCGCGTTGTTTCCCAAGCCCGTCATCGCCGCCGTCTGCGGCCCGGCCGTGGGCATCGGCACCACCCTGCTGTTCCACTGCGACCTGGTCTACGCCGGCGACAACGCCGCGTTTTCCATGCCTTTCGCGAACCTGGGCCTGTGCCCCGAAGCGGCCTCCAGCCTGCTGGTGCCGCAGATGCTGGGCTACCACCGCGCCGCCGAAGCCCTGCTGCTGGGCGAGCCCTTCATGGCCGAGGCCGCGCTCGAAGTGGGCCTGGTCAACCGCGTGCTGCCGCCACTGGAAGCCGCGGGCTACGCCCAGGCCGTGGCGCGCAAGCTCGCGGCCAAGCCCCTGAGCTCGCTCATCGAAACCAAACGGCTCATGAAAAAAGGCCAGACCGAGCAGGTGCTGGCGCAGATGGCCGAAGAGGGCGCCAGCTTTGGCCGCATGCTGCGCGAACCCGCGGCCAAGGAAGCCTTCACCGCCTTCATGGAACGCCGCAAGCCGGACTTCTCGAAGGTCTGAGGTCGCCTAAGCGGGTGTTGATGCCACGATGTGCAGCGCGAGCTGCCACAGCGCCAGCCGGTGCGCGGCGGCCAGCGCGTCGACCGAGGCATCGGTCAGCGGGATGTTGATGTCGGCCTGATCGAGCGCGGGCGCGGTGCCGCCCGGGCGGGCGTCGCCCAGCCACCAGCGCGCCTGCAGGCGCAGCGTGTGGCGCCCGGCGTCGGCCATCAGGGTGACGATCTCCACCCGCAAGCGCCGCGCGGGGTTCACCCCGGGCGGCACGGGGGCCCGCCAGACCAGGCCCGGCCCGCGCAACACCGCCAGGTCGGCCACCAGCAGGCGTGGAATGGCGTCGCGCAGCGGCTCCACCCAGCGGTGGCCGGTCAGCGGTTCCAGTCCGGCCGCGCCGCTGGCGACCACCAGGGTTTCGCGGTCCAGAGCACCCGGCAAGCCCACCGTGCGGGCCACTTCCCACAGCGCCCCGTCGCCCGCCCGCGCGGCGGGCACCGGCCCCGGTGGCTGGCTGCGCAACTCGTACCAGCGCGTGGCCGCCGGCGGGCGGGCGCATGCCGTCAACAGCCAGGACGCTGCCGCCAGGCTGGCCAGTGCGAGCCGGCGCTTCATGGCTTCACCTCCTCACGGCCGCGCAGCAGCGCGTCGGGCTGCTGCTCCAGCGTCTCGGCCAGGTCGCGCAGCGCGCGGGCCGCGCGGGACAAGTCCTCCAGGGCCCGGTCGGCCCCGACCATGAGCCCCGAGTCGCCCGCGGTGGCTTCGCGCAGCGCCGCCGCGGTGCGCCCCACCTCGTCGGCGGCGCGCTGCAGGTTGCTCACCAGCGGCGCGTCGGGCGCCAGCAGCTCGGACACACGGTCCGAGGTGCTTCCCACCCTGGCGGCGTTCTGGTTCACCGATCGCGCGGACGCTCCCACGGCGTCCATGGCCTGGCGCGTGGCGGCCAGCGAGCGCTGCAGTTCGTCGGCCAGCGGGTCCATGCGCTGGTCCAGGCGCGACGACATGCGCTTGAGCGACGCGGTGATGGCGGCCAGATCGTCCAGGGCCTGCTTGAGCTGCGGGCCCGACACGATGGTCCGGGCCGAGGACGCGATGGCCGCCAGGTCGTCGGCAATGGCGCGGAAGTCCATGCCTTCGAGCTGCTCCCGCAGGTTCTGGATGGCGGTGACCGTGGTGGGGATTTCGGTGACGCCCTGGTAGGTGCCGCGCACGCTGCTCTCGCGCTGCGGGCGCAGATCGAGGTCCACGTACAGCAGGCCGGTGAGCAGGCTCTGCGTGGCCAGCTGCGCGCTCAGCCCCCGCTTGATCAGGGCCGGCAGCGCCAGACCCACATCCACGTCGGCGCGCTTGCCGTCGAGCCCGCCGACGGCATCGCTGTCGAGCGCGGCGACCACGGGAATGGAGAAGCTGTCGGTGGCGCGGTCGTAGAACACGTCGATCGACTCGACACTGCCGACCCGCACGCCCCGAAACACCACGGGCGCCCCCACCTGCAAGCCATAGACCGATCCACTGAAATGCATGACGACGCGCTCCTGGCTGGTGAAAAAGCGGTTGCCCGCAAGGGCAATGATGGCGGTGGCGATCAGGGCCAGACCGGCCACCACGAAGCCGCCGATCAGCGTGGCGTTGGCCTTGCGTTTCATGCGCGATCCTCCGCAGCGCCGCGGCGCAGGAACTGCTGAACGCCTTCCGGGCCTTCGCGCATGAGATCGCGCGGCGGCCCCAGCGCGGTCATGGTGCGCGTCTGGGCGTCGAGGAACAGCAGCCGATCAGCCAGGGCAAAAATGCTGTCCAGCTCATGGCTGACCATCACGACCGTGGTGCCCAGGTCGTCGCGCAGGTGCCGGATGAGCTCGTCCAGGTTCGCCGAGGTCAGCGGGTCCAGGCCCGCGGAGGGTTCGTCCAGAAACAGCAAGGGCGGGTTCAGGGCCAGCGCCCGCGCAATGGCGGCGCGCTTCTTCATGCCGCCGCTGAGCGCGGCGGGCTCCACGTCGAAGCTGCCGGCCAGCCCCACGAGCGCCAGCTTGAAGCGCGCTTCCTGTTCGCATTCGGCCGCGCCCATGTCGGTGAACACCTGCATCGGCAGCATCACGTTTTCGCCCACGGTCATGCTGCTCCACAAGGCGCCGGCCTGGAAGGTGACGCCGAACGCCTGCATCAGCGTGCGCTGGGTTGCGGTGTCCGCCGCGTACAGGTCGCGCTCCCCGTAGAGCACCTGGCCCGCCGCCGGCTCCTGCAGGCCGATGAGGTGGCGCATCAGCGTGCTCTTGCCGCAGCCACTGCCGCCGGCGATGGCCAGCACCTCGCCGGGCAGCACGTCGAACGTGAGGTCGTGCTGAACCACGTTGTCGCCGAAGGCCATGGTGAGTTCGCGCGCCCGCACCAGAGGGGCCTGCGCGCCGGCCTGGGCGGCGCGGGCTGGTTCTGTTGCGGAAGGCGGGTGGGCGAATTCGGTCATCAGACATCCAGACGTTGAAACACCACGGTGAGCACGGAGGCCGCCACGACGATCCAGACGATCGCTTGTACCACCGACGCGGTGGTGGCGTCGCCCACGGCCTGCGCGCTGCGCCCGGCCGCCATGCCCTGGCGGCAGCCGGCCAGCGCCACCAGCGCGGCGTACACCGTGCCCTTGATCAGCCCCACCAGCACGTGGGGCAGCGTCAGCGACTCCACGCTGGCATACACGTATTCCAGCGGCGTGACGCCATAGATGACCACGGCCACCAGCCAGCCCACCGCCATGCCCACCACGGCACCAAAGGCCGTGAGCATGGGGCCCACGATGAGCAGCGCCAGCACACGCGGCAACACCAGAAAGTCGAACGGGTTCACACCCAGGGTGGTCAGCGCGTCGATCTCTTCGTTGGCGCGCATGCTGCCGATCTGCGCCGCGAAAGCCGCGCCCACGCGCCCGGCCAGCACGATGCCCACCAGCAGGGCCGCCACCTCGCGCACCACGCCCACCGTGACCAGGTCGGCAATGTAGGTCTGGGCGCCGAAGCGTTGCAGCTGCGCGGCGCCCATGTAGGCCACGATCAGGCCCACAAGAAAACTCACCAGCGCCACGATGGGCAGGCTGCGCGGCCCGGTCTGTTCGATCTGCCACATCAGGTCCGACGCGCGCATGTCGCTGGCCCCGCGCAGCCAGCGGCCCAGCGAGAACAGCACCTCGCCCACGAAGGTGAGCGACTGACGGCGCGTGTCCCAGGCGCCCACGGCGCGCGCACCCACACGGGTCACGAGCCCGGGCGGCGGGTTGTCGTCCGCGGCCTCTTGCGCCGGTGGCGCGGCATTCAGGGCCAGCGCCAGGATCTCCTGCAGGCCCTGGGGCAGGCCCTGCAGATCCACCGACACCTCGCGGCGCACGAGGGGCTCCAACTGCTGCCACAAGCGCCCGGCGAGCACGGCGTCCCACGAGTGCAGCGCCAGGGAAGTCACCGCCACCGGTCCTGCGAGGTCTGGGGCGGGCAGGTCGGGCAAGGCACCGCGGTGCCCGCGCCATTCACCGCTGAGCTCCAGCACCCACGCCTCGCCCTTCGAGAGCCAGCGTGCCCCGGGAGGCTGCGTCTCGTCGTTCACCGCCATCGTGTCCGACGAGGCGTTTCCACTGGGGGCATGGCGCATGAAAAAAACCGCCTCTTTGTTGGAGTTTCGAGTTCGCCCGACCGCGCCGTCTGTGCGTTGGCGAACGAAGGATGACAGGCCCGGCTTCTATGATCAAGTCGCAACCATCCCGTCGGAACCCCGCGCCGTTGGCGCGGTTCCAAACGCATGTGAACACATCACCCCACGCTCCCCCTGCGCCGCCCCCGGCTCCCGAGCGGAACCGGGCGGTCTGGGCCCGTCGGCCCGCCCTGTGGGCTTCGGCGGGTGTGGCCGGCCTGCTGGTGGCCCTGGTCGTGGTGGGCGAGGTGACCGGGTGGCCGTTCTTGCGGCAGCCGCTGGAGCGCGCCATGGCGCGCGGGGCCAACGCGCCCGTGCAGTTGCAGGGCGCGGTGAAGCTGCACCTCATCTGGCGGCCGCGGCTGGAAGTCGAACACCTGCACATCGCCTCCGATCCCCGCTTCAAGGCCCCGCACCTGCTGGACGCGCAACGCGTCACCCTGGCCTGGCGCTGGGGCGATGTGTGGCGCTGGCGGCGGGGCGACACCCTGCACCTGCAAGCCCTGCGCGCGGACGTGCTCGACGCGCATCTGGTGCGCAGCGCCGACGGCGCGGCCAACTGGCGGTTGGGCGCCAAAGAAGCACCGCCGGAAAAAGCCGACGCTTCGGCCGAGGCGGCGTTGCCGAGTTTCGGGAACCTGACCGTGGGCCAGGGGCAGATCGCCTGGGTCGATGCCCTGCGGGACGCGGACGTGGCCGTGCGGGTGCGGGGCAGCGAAGGCAGCGCCGCGAGCGGCCCTGGCACGGGCTACACAGCTTCACTCACCGGGCGCTACCGCGCCTTGCCGCTCAAGCTGGACGTGCGCGCCGGCAGCACGCTGCCCCTGCTGCAGGACCCTGGCAGCGCTGCCGACGCCCCCTGGGTGCCGGTCATGATCAAGGGCACGGTCGCGTCCACCCGCGTGCTGTTCGACGGCCAGGCCGCTTCGCTGCTGGGCACGCCGCGCATGCAGGGCAGGGTGGAAGTGGCCGGCCCCTCGCTGGCGGACGTGGCCAAACCCCTGGGGCTGACCCTGCCGCGAACACCGGCCTTCGATCTGCGCGGCGAACTGCAGCAGGACGCCGGCGTCTGGCGGCTGAAGACGACGCGCGCCCACATCGGCAGCAGCCGCCTCCAGGGCGATCTGCAATACCAACAGCGCACCCAGCCGCCGCGCCTTACCGGCACGCTCACCGGCCCCAAGCTCGCCCTGGCCGATCTGGGACCGGCCATCGGCGGTGGCGGCAAGGCGGCGCCTGCCGGCACGCCAACAGGCCACGCCTTGCCGCAACGCCGCTTCGACCTGCCCTCGCTCAAAGCCATGGACGCCGATGTGCAAGTGGCGATCCAGGAGCTGGACTTCGGCACCCAGGCCATGGCGCCCCTGCGGCAGCTCAAAACCCGCGTGCTCCTGGACGATGGCGTGTTGCGGCTGGAGGACTTGCAGGCCGTGGTGTCGGGCGGACAGGTCAAGGGCATGACGGCGCTGGACAGCAACGCCAACCCCGCGAAATGGGAAGCCCGCCTGGCGTTCGAGGGCATCGACATGGCGGGATGGATCCGGGGGCTGCGCCCCGATTCGGCCCAAGGCAAAGCCCCGCCCGCCACCGCAACGGCCGCGCTCAAGCGCGAGCGTCAAGCGGCCCGCCAGGGCGGAGAGCAGCCGGTGCAGGCCTACCTCACGGGCGAGCTCTTTGGCAACCTGCACCTGCGGGGAGCCGGCAACTCGACGGCGGACATCCTGGGCTCGGCCGACGGCCCGCTCAAGCTCGCGCTGCGCGAAGGCACCCTGTCGCACCTGATCACCGAAGCCATGGGCCTCGACCTCGCCCAGGCCCTGCAAGTGGTGATCACCGGGGACCGGCCTTTGCCCCTGCGCTGCGCCCGGTTCGATCTGGTGGCGCGCAACGGCGTCGTCCGGCCCACCCTGGCCGTGATCGACAACGAGGACAGCACGGTGTGGATCACCGGCCAGGTCAGCCTTCGCGACGAATCGCTGGACTTGCACGTGGTCACGCGGCCCAAGGACTGGTCTTTGCTGTCGCTGAGAACGCCCGTCACCGTGACCGGCACGCTGGCCAATCCGGCCGTGGGCCTCGAACCCAAACGGCTCGCCGGGCGCGTGCTCGGCGCGCTGGCCCTGGGGGCGGCGGCAGGCCCCGCGGCGGCCATCTTGCCGCTGCTCGAAACCGGCAGCGCCCGCGCCAAGGACCCGTGCAACCCGCCCGCCGCAGCGGGCGCGCCCCGTTCGCCTTCGACCCCGGCCCAAAAGCCGCGTTGATCGGGCACTGCGTTCGCGCCCGGTTTTACAGGCGCTGAAACATCACCAGCGCGTCGGTGTCGCCGGTGGGCCAGACACTTCTACTTAGTTGTTTTCGTTATAAACAACTGAGAACGTATTCGTTCCAGTTTCGTTGCTGGCGTTTCATGATCCGCTCCGTTGTCATCAGATCCCCGGAGAAAACCCATGAAAACCCGCCGCAACTTCACCACTGCCCTGATCGCCGGTGCCCTGGCCGTCGCCGCCTGGCCCGCGCTCACGCAGCCAGCCCCCATCACCCTGCTCAACGTGTCCTACGACCCGACGCGCGAGCTCTATGGGGAATACAACGCCGCCTTCGCCAAACACTGGAAGGCCAAGACGGGCCAGGACGTGACCATCAAGCAGAGCCACGGTGGCTCCGGCAAGCAGGCCCGTTCCATCATCGACGGGCTGGACGCCGACGTGGCCACCCTGGCCCTGGCCGGTGACACCGACGCGCTGCACACCAACGGCGGCTGGATTCCGAAAGACTGGCAAAAGCGCCTGCCGCTCAACAGCTCGCCCTACACCTCCACCATCGTGCTGGTGACCCGCGCGGGCAACCCCAAGGCCATCAAGGATTGGGACGACCTGATCCGCCCGGACGTGAAGGTCATCACCCCCAACCCCAAGACCTCGGGCGGCGCCCGCTGGAACTACTTGGCCGCCTGGGAATTCGCTTTGCGCAAGTACGGCGGCCCGAACCGTGATGTCAGCAAGGCCCAGGAGTTCGTGGCCAAGCTCTATGCCAACGTGCCCGTGCTCGACTCGGGCGCGCGCGGCTCGTCCATCACCTTCGCCCAGCGCGCCCAGGGCGACGTGTTCATCTCCTGGGAAAACGAGGCCTACCTGCTGGAGAAGGAATTCGGCAACAAGGTGGACTTCGTCTACCCCTCGTTGTCCATCCTGGCCGAGCCGGCCGTGACCGTGGTCGACAAGAACGTGGACAAGAAGGGCACACGCGCCGTGGCCGAGGCCTACCTGCAGTTCCTCTACACCGAAGAGGCGCAGGACATCATCGGCAAGCACTTCTACCGCCCGACCTCGGCCAAGGCCCAGGCCAAGTACGCCAAGCAGCTGCCCAAACTCAAGCTGTTCAAGATCGAAGAAGCCTTCGGCGGCTGGGAGCAGGCGGCCAAGGTGCATTTCGCCGATGGCGGTACGTTCGACCAGATCTACTCACGCGCCAAATGAGGGCCGCCCGCATTCTCATCGTGCCGGGTTGGCGCAACTCCGAGCCCGCGCACTGGCAAAGCCTCTGGGCTGATCGACTGCCCAACGCCCGCCGGGTGGAGCAGGGCGACTGGCTGTTCCCACGCCGGCAGGACTGGGTGGGTCGGCTCGCCGATGACATCCTCGCTTGCCGGGGCGAACGGGTCGTGCTGGTGGCGCACAGCCTGGGCTGCATGGCGGTGGCCCATCTGCCGCCAGAGGCCGCGGCGCGCACGAGCGCTGCGCTGCTGGTGGCGCCGGCCGACCCCGAGCGGCGGGCCCAACTGACCGATTTCGCGCCGGTGCCGTACCAGCGGCTGCCTTACCGCAGCATCCTGGTGGCCAGCAGCAACGACCCGTATTGCCCGGTGCGGCTGGCCGGCGCCTACGCCCGGGCCTGGGGCAGCGAGTTCGTGCGGCTGGAGAACGCGGGCCACATCAACGTCGCGTCCGGCTTCGGTGAATGGCCGCAGGGCCTGCAACTGCTGGCGCAGCTGGGCGTGGACGTGGACCCGGCCGAATGGTTGCGGCGCGCGGCATGACACTCGGACGGACATTGCCCATGAGGTTCTTGTTCACCGTTCGCAGCCGCGTGCTGCCCGGCTTCAACCTCACGCTGGGCTTCACGATCTTTTACCTGTGCCTGATCGTGCTGATTCCGCTGTCGGCGTTGATCTTCAAGACCTTCACGCTGACTTGGCCGCAGTTCTGGGAAGCGGTCACCGGGCCGCGCGTGCTGGCCTCGTACCGGCTCACGTTCGGCGCGTCGTTCATCGCGGCGCTGGTCAACGTGGTGTTCGGCCTGCTGGTGGCCTGGGTGCTGGTGCGCTACAGCTTCCCGGGCAAGAAGATCGTCGACGCGCTGGTGGACCTGCCGTTCGCGCTGCCCACCGCCGTGGCCGGCATCTCGCTCACCGCGCTGCTGGCGGGCAACGGCTGGATCGGCTCGTTGCTGGAGCCACACGGCATCCAGCTCGCGTTCAACCCCAACGGCATCGTGATCGCGCTGATCTTCATCGGCCTGCCCTTCGTGGTGCGCACGGTGCAGCCGGTGCTGGAAGACGCCGAGAAGGAGTTGGAAGAGGCCGCCACCTGCCTGGGCGCCACGCGCTGGCAGACCTTCAGCCGCGTGATCTTCCCGAGCATCGCGCCCGCGCTGCTGACCGGCTTTGCCATGGCCTTTGCCCGCGCCGTGGGGGAGTACGGCTCGGTCATCTTCATCGCCGGCAACATGCCCATGTTGTCCGAGATCACCCCGCTGATCATCATCAGCAAGCTGGAGCAGTACGACTACGCCGGCGCCACCGCGGTGGCCACGGTGATGCTGATCATTTCCTTCATCCTGCTGCTGGTCATCAACGGTTTGCAGAGCTGGCAGCGCAAGCGCTCGGCAGGGAATTCGCAATGAGCTCGCAGAACAGCATCCGCACCGCCCAACGCGGCACCACCGAAGCGCCCTGGGTGCGTTACACCCTCACCGGCGTCGCACTGGTCTTCATGTTCCTGTTCCTCGTGCTGCCGCTGGCGGCCGTGGCGACCGAGGCCCTGCGCAAGGGCTGGGAGACTTACTGGGAAGCGCTGCAGGAGCCCGACGCCTGGTCCGCTATCCGCCTGACCTTCATCACCGCCCTGGTGGCCGTGCCGCTGAACCTGGTGTTTGGCGTGGCCGCGGCCTGGTGCATCGCGAAGTACGAGTTCAAGGGCAAGTCCTTCCTCACCACGCTGATCGACCTGCCGTTCTCGGTGTCGCCCGTGGTGGCCGGTTTGATCTACGTGCTGGTGTTCGGCGCGCAGGGCTGGTTCGGCCCCTGGCTGGCGGAGCACGACATCAAGATCGTTTTTGCCGTGCCCGGCATCATCCTGGCCACCATCTTCGTCACCTTTCCCTTCATCGCGCGCGAACTCATCCCGCTGATGCAGGCGCAGGGCAACGACGAAGAACAGGCGGCCCAGGTGCTCGGCGCCACCGGCTGGCAGACCTTCTGGTACGTGACCCTGCCCAACATCAAGTGGGGCCTGATCTACGGCGTGATCCTGTGCAACGCGCGGGCCATGGGCGAGTTCGGCGCGGTGAGCGTGGTCTCGGGCCACATCCGCGGCCAGACCAACACCATGCCGCTGCACGTCGAGATCCTCTACAACGAGTACCAGTCGGTGGCCGCGTTCGCCGTGGCCTCGCTGCTGGCCCTGCTGGCGCTGGTCACGCTGGCCATCAAGTCGGTGGCCGAGTGGCGCATGGAGCGCTCCCTCTTGCTCCCTCTCCCGCTGGGAGAGGGCTGGGGTGAGGGCTCTCCGCCTGGCCAACACCTCCTCACGCCAGCCCCTCACCCCCACCCTCTCCCCAGAGGGGCGAGGGGGTAAGAAGGCTCCAACCCTCTCTCCAAAGGGGGAGGGAGTCAAACCTCGGCCATCTCATGAGCATTGAAATCCGCAACGTCAACAAGCACTTCGGCAACTTCCACGCGCTGAAGAACGTCAACCTCGACATCGCCTCGGGCGAACTGCTCGCGCTGCTCGGCCCCTCGGGCTGCGGCAAGACCACGCTGCTGCGCATCATCGCCGGGCTGGAAACGCCCGACACCGGCAGCATCCTGTTTGCAGGCGAAGACACCACCGACGTGCACGTGCGCGAGCGCAACGTGGGCTTCGTGTTCCAGCACTACGCGCTGTTCCGCCACATGAGCGTGTTCGAGAACGTGGCCTTTGGCCTGCGCGTGAAGCCGCGCGGCGAGCGCCCGAGCGACGCGCAGATCAAGGCGAAGGTGACCGACCTGCTCAAGCTGGTGCAGCTCGACTGGCTGGCCGACCGCTACCCCTCGCAGCTCTCGGGCGGCCAGCGCCAGCGCATCGCGCTCGCGCGCGCCCTCGCGGTGGAACCCCAGGTGCTGCTGCTCGACGAGCCCTTCGGCGCGCTCGACGCCAAGGTGCGCAAGGAGCTGCGCCGCTGGCTGCGCCGCCTGCACGACGAACTGCACGTGACCAGCATCTTCGTCACCCACGACCAGGAAGAAGCCCTGGAGGTGGCCGATCGCGTGGTGCTGATGAACCAGGGCGTGGTGGAGCAGAGCGGTTCGCCGCAGGACGTGTGGGACCACCCGGCGAGCCCGTTCGTGTACGGCTTCCTGGGCGATGTGAACCTGTTCCATGGCCGTGCGCACGAAGGTCTTCTGCACCTGGACGGTGTGGCGATCAACACGCCCGAACACGCCGACGCACAGAACGCCCAGGCCTTCGCCTACGTGCGCCCGCACGATCTGGACGTGCAGCGCCACACGCCGGGCGCGAGTGGCATCGTCGCCACGCTCAGCCGCGCCATCGTGGTCGGGCCTATCGCGCGGCTGGAGCTGCAGCCGGTGGAGAGCAACCAGCCCGCCGGGCACGACCCGCTGATCGAGGCGCAGATTCCCGCGCAGCAGTTTCGTGAGCTGGGCCTGCAGGAAGGCGAGACGCTGGTCGTGTCACCGCGCAAGGCGCGCGTGTTTTTGCAACCGCAGGTCGATCTTTGACGGGCCGTGCCCGGTTTTACAGGCGCTGAAACATCACCAGCGCGTCGGTGTAGCCGTGCACGGGGTGCAGAAACGCGCCGGGCAGGCGGCCCACGGTCTCGAAGCCCATGCCGGTCCACAGCTTCACGGCCCGGTGGTTGCTCGCGATCACGAAGTTGAACTGCATCGCCCGGAAACCCTGCGCCCGCGCCGTGTCCAGCGAGTGCGCGCACATGGCGCGCGCCACCCCTTGGCCCGTGGCATCGGCCGCCGTCATGTAGCCGCAGTTCGCCACGTGCGACCCACCGCCCTGGCGGTTCGGGTGCAGCACATAGGTGCCCAACACCCGCTGCCCGTCGGTGGCCACAAAACACTGGAAACCCGGCGCCAGCCAGGCGGCCAGTGCGGTGGCCCGGGTGGTGTCGCGCGGGAAGTCGTAGGTTTCACCCGCACGGATGATCGGCTCCATGATCTGCCAGAGGCTGTCGTCGTCGGCAGGGGTGGCGGGGCGGATCGTCAGCATGGGGAGCGTTTCCTGGTGGGGTGTTGAAGGGAGGGGGCATTTTCTCTTGCAACCCTCACGCTTGCGCCGCCTTGGTTTTGCGCTGAAACGATGGCTGGTGATATGGCCGCAGTTGTCAGTTGTGTCTGACAGATGGCGGCCTGGACGGGCCAACTTTCTGCAGCCTGAAAGGCAGATTCAGGCTTATTGTGTTGAAAAACTCGAGCGCCGCCCTCGGGGTCGTCGTAACTGGAAAATCGACCCCATAGAAGGGCCCAGGATCGACGATCTCACTTAAGGCAAGGGGTAAAGCACCCCCGAAAATGTGATGAACACTTACTCAGGGGAGTTTTTCAACAGAATAGGCTGACTGCAGACGGTCGTCCCACGACCGTGAGCGTCGCAAGGAGCTGGAAGCGGTCACACGCCCCCTGCGGCTCAATATTAGTTGGGGCACTTCAGGCGGTTCGAGATTCAAGTCGGAAAACGACTGCGGAATCGGGTCAAGTTCAACTCCACCCGCCGTTGCAGACACCGTGTACCCCGTAAGTCGACTAGACGTTGTAAAGAACGCCCAAAATAAGAACGGCGCTCTCCACTGTCTTGAAGCCCGCCTCTGCCTTGCCCACAGCAAGAACGTCCGCAGCGCCGAGTCCTCCGATGGCCTCAAACTGCCTGACATGCGACAGAGCGCCGCCCAGGCTCGCCCCGATGCGCTTGAACAGGGTGGTCCCATCGCTGAGGCTCAAGGCCGCGTACTTATCCAAGTTTGTCTCAAAGTCACCTGCAGTGAGCTTCGGGCCGCCGAGCGCAATCTGCCCCTCCAAGGCCAGCGGAATGGCACTCTGCTCCTCGACCCTGAAAGCGCTGCTGATTCGCTCGATCAGCACCTTGCCGTCAATCTGCACGGCTTCGTCTTTACCCTTGCCAGCCAGCCCGTCAGTATGAAAGAACATGCCGACCACCTTGTGGAGCGCCACCTCGCGCTGGTGAAACTGCAGCGTTTGCCGGCTAGCGCGAGGGTCGGGTGTCTCGGACGCAAGCGCGACATAGTCCGAGTCGAGGGGGCGCAGTAAGCGCCGCGCGAACACCTCATCTCCCCTGCGAGCGATGACCAATTGCCGGTCAGGAACAGCGCTAGGCTCGGCTTCAACGACCGCGACGCCTCCCGCAACAGTCGCGGCAAACCCGAAGTTGTGGGTACGAAGAAAGAAGAACGCCTTGTCCTTGAACCAGGTCTGGTCCAGGGTCCCGGCGCTCGTCTCCTGGGATTCGCCGGTTCCAGCGCCACGGACGAAGGCCAGCAGGTTCGGCCTCACGTTGACGTTGAAGACGGGAATCTCCCCGAGCTCCAGGCCTGGAACCGTCTCGAACTCATTGGGCAGGCGTTCGCGACGCAGGAAGAGGCGCAGCTGCTCGTGCGCCTTCTCGACTAGTTTGCGCACCCGCTCCAAATCGGCTCGGCAGGCCTTGACCTCGGCCGGCTGAATCAGCAGCTTCTGGTGATGGGACTTATTCAGAAGGGTCAGCGCAGGAGACTGTTGCTGCAAGGCCGGGTCATTGGCCAGCTCACGTAGGGCGGGGTTGCGGAAGAGGCCGTTGGCTGGAGTCTTGCAAGCACCTTTGAGCCGGTTGATATGGTCACCGAGCGTGGGCAACTGAAGGCTGCTTGCCGAAGAAGCCGGAAACGCGGGGTGGTCGAAGAAGTCGCCCAGACGAGTTTCGACGAAGACCCGGCATTCGGCCACGTAGTCGCGAGCCGTTACCGGGTCGTTCTCGTCCTTGACAGTCGCTTCATGCAGCCGCTGAATCTGCGCCACGCTGGGTGAGGTCCGGAGTGTTGGTCGGTCCTTGGACGGCGGGTGAACCGAGCGGTGGTCTACGTCCGCCTTCATGGCCCGCCCCGAGAGCACGAATAACTGGGCGAACACACGGTCATGGGTGGTGACGACCAACTGACCGCCTTCGTTTGCAAGCATGGCCAGAGAGTCAGCCAACCGGTTGCGGTTCTCACCGTCAAGCAGCTCCTGTGGGTCATCAAGGACCATCAGGCCCAAGCCACCGCGCTCAGCTTGGAGGTACTGCCAATACGCGAGGTAGAAGCCTATGAGGCTTGCCCGGAGAGCGGAAGCATTAGACACGTGCTGCGCAGGCGCCGTGACGCCAGCGTTCCCCACCTGGAACTCGAACTTGCCGTCTGTTCCCATCTTCAGAGCCTTGAGGTCCAGGTTCGTTGCAGGCCAGGCCCCCAAGTAGATGCGGTTTCGCCAATCCACGGTCTTCTGATGCAGCGTGGCCTGCAGTTGCGCGACTTGCTCTTCAGCAAGCGTTCCGAGCTGGGCGCACTCCTGCAGGGCTGCGCCGGCGAGCTTGTACTGCTCGATGCGTGCGAGCTTGCCTCTGCGCCGCTCATAGTCCTGCGTCATGCGAGCGCAGTACTCCAGTGCCTTTTTAATGGGCTCGACTGAGTCGACAATGACCCGCAGCTTGCGCAACTTTGCTGCCAGTGACGCTGTGTCGGTCGGGTCAGCATCCTTCAGCTTTCCGATGACGGCCAGAGCCACGTCGCGCATCGCATCATTGTTCTCCGAGCGCCATTGCGCAAACCGCAGGGCCTTGTCCAGGCGAGCGAGCAACTGGTGTAGCTGCAGCAGACCGGGAAGCGTGGCATTCAGGTCGGGAAGCTCTGAAGCTGGAAGCGGGCCCAAACTGGCTAGAGCTGCATCGCATGCGAGCTGAGTCTGCGCTTGCAATGTGGCGAGCACGCCCTTGAAGTGCGAACTGGCCCATAGCTCAGTGCCAAGAGTGGCCTTGACCAAGTCGCCAGGGTGTTCCGGCAGGTCTCGCTTTAGCTCGACCTGCAGCGGCGTCGGTAGCTGAGATGCAAGCTGCGCGGCCGCAGATTTGGCCCACTGAACAAGTGTCTGTGCGACAACTGCGGCATCGCCATGCTGCGCATTCTCCAAGTGCTTCTGAACGCTCTCGCTCGTCACGGCGTCGTACACGTCAGCTAGCGAGGCAGCGCAGACAGGACACTTATCTGGATCCACCTTGAACTCAGGGTGGGCCTGCATCCAGGAGGCAATGGCTGCGTACAGTCGCAGCCGCGCCGAGCGGCTCTCGTTTTGAGCCATAGCAACGAGGTCAGTCGCCTGATTGAGGAGGTCGGCTATCGCTTGGCGAGCTGCCGCATGCTCCTCCACAGTGAGTGCGCCCAGGTTCGATAAACGGGCAGCGGACGTTAGATTCTTGACATGGGCCAAGTCGCCAAATGCCGGTTCGATGGACTCCTGCAGGTCAAGCCGATCCTGGGCGGCCTCAGGGTCGAAGCCGTCCCCGAGCACCTCCTTTGCGTCGGCCAAGCGGGTTGCGCTCAGTTCGTCAAAGTGGTTTTTTGTGAGTGCCAGCGCCTCTTCGACCTTCTCGGCGTGGGGTTCTGGAAGAACATGGCTGAATGCGAGCGAAGCGTTGTCCGAGACGAGCGCGAGCAGGTCGGTGCGCGAACGATTGAACCCCTCATCGAGCTGCTTGATTTCGTTCTGCCGTTCCTTGGTGGCGTCACCTAAAAGACGCGTTCGCGCCTTGGTGGCGTGTTTCGTCAGCTGTACCAGTGGTGCCAAGCCTGTAAGTTCTGCGACGGCCTGCCCCAGAGCCGACGGCCCGGAAAACTGGATGTACGGCAGCATTGCCGCCATGGTGGTGCCGCTTCGGACAACGATTTGGTCGACGCCCAGCGTGCTCCAGTCAGGTTGTGTTTCGGTGAGCTTGCCCTTGCTCGTCCGAGACAACTGTCGCCGAATTGCCGGGAGTGCTTGACCGGTGTCATCGACGAATGTCAGCTCGACCCACGTGTCGACCACCAAGGGCCCGTTCGGTCGTTCCAGCTCGACGTCCGGCAGCGGAACAACAGCTGGTATGCGGAGCGTCTCGGACTCCTGAGCACCCTCGGCCGGCGCCAACTCGCAATCGAACTCAGTCTGGCCCGGCTCGGGAGCACGCTGCGGCCGCATCAGCTGCCCGGTGAGCGCCCAGACGATTGCATTCAGGATGGAGGTCTTACCGGCGCCGTTGGCGCCCTCTATGAACGTAATCGGCGCACGAAACTCCAGCTCAAACACTTCTGGCGCCTGAGCTGCCTTGCGATAGCGGTGAAGACCCGCGAAGCGATGAGCACGCAGGCATGCCAGTTTCAGAGTCTTCGCCTTGCCGTCACCTGCGAATGCGACCTCAGGCGAGATCTTTGGCTTCACAGACAGGCTTTCGGCAATAGCGTCGCAGTCCGCAGCCATGACGTTCCCCGACCACTTTGGCCGGTTAGCGGCGTACCACTGCAGCACTGAGCGAGCACCTTCGCTCGCCAGAGAAAAGCTTTCGTTCTTGGCTCCAACTCCCACTGCGCGACCAGACACCAAGTCCGCGCAGAGAGATTCGACGGTATGAAGATGCAACGACCGGACCGTGCTCACCCCACTCATTTCCTGCCTCCCTGACAATTTGGCTTCCACTTTGTCACAAGTTGTTAAGCAAGTCGAGGGGGAGGCGCACCCGATGGCTGTGCTTCACCACTTCAAGCAAAGAGTCGGCCTCGAACGTCATTGATTTCAATCTTCGTGACCCGGCCTCCATGCAGGTGGCGTTGGCCTGATCAGGCGTTGACCGAGAACTGTGCGCGTGAAGTGAACGTCTGATATGAGACAGGGAGCGAGCGCTCGTCTGCAGGGATTGAGTGGCGGCAATTGCTGCGTATCGGACATTTGCCACAAGAATTTGGGTGATCGCAATCGCCGGGCGATGGAGCATTTTGATCTCACGGTTCGCCCCAGTCGATTGCTCGGCAACGCGCGTGCAAGCTGAGCATCGGCGCTGTGCTTTTCCTAGTCGTCTTCGCGCACCCGGTACCGCCCCATCAACGTCTGTTGGACGGCCGGCGGAACGGCCTCGTAGTGCGACAACGCGACGGTGTAGCGCCCCTGGCCGCTGGTCATCGCATTGAGCCGCGACTGGTAGTCGGCCAGCTCGGCCTCTGGCACCTGACCGCCGATGGCCACGGTGCCGGCCCCCAGGCCCGATGTGCCAGTGACCAGGCCGCGCCGCAACGACAGGTCGCTCGTGACGTCGCCCACGGAATGCTCGGGCACGGCGATCTCGATCTGGACAATCGGCTCGAGCACAACCGGCCGGGCCTCGCGAATCGCCGCCATGAAGGCCTTGCGGCCGGCGGTCGCGAAGGCGATGTCCTTGCTGTCCACGCTGTGGTGCTTGCCGTCGTACACGACGACGCGCACGTCGGCCACGGGGAAGCCGGCGATTGCGCCGTACGCCAAAACCTCGCGCACGCCTTTCTCGACCGCGGGGATGAACTGGCCCGGGATCGCACCGCCCCTGACTTCGTCGGCGAACTCGAAGCCCGCGCCTCGCGCGAGCGGCTCGATGCGCAGGAAGACTTCGGCGAACTGGCCGGCACCGCCGCTCTGCTTCTTGTGGCGGTAGTGGCCCTCGGCCGGCGCGGTCACGGTCTCGCGGTAGGCGATGCGCGGTGGCCGAGTCTGGACATCGAAGCGGTAAACCTCGCGCAGGCGTTCGAGCACGATGCGCAGGTGCAGCTCGCCGAGCCCGTAGAGGACCGTCTCGTTGGTCGCGGCCACATGCTCGATGCGCAGGCACGGGTCCTCGGCCGCGAGCTTGCCGAGGATTTCCCAGGCGCGCTGCTCGTCGCCATGCCGCTTGGGCTCCACGGCCAGGCCGTACACCGGCACCGGGAACGGCAGCGGAGCGAGGTGCACATGGCTGTCTTCGGCCGCATCGTGCAACACGGCATCGAAATGGATCTCGTCGACCTTGGCCACCGCCACGATGTCTCCGGGCAGCGCGTGCGACACCTCGACGTGGTCCTTGCCCTGGAGCATGAACAGGTGCCCGACCTTGAACGGCTTGCGGCCGTCGCCGATGTAGAGCTGGCTGTCGCGCGTGACCGTGCCCTGGTGCACACGAAAGATGCCCATCTTGCCGACATAGGGGTCGATCGTGACCTTGAACACATGCGCCAGCACGTGCAGCGTCGAGTCAGGCTTGGCCTCCATGGGCATGGCCTCAGCGCCTTCGCCAACGATGAAGCTCGGCGGGTTGGCTTCGGTCGGATCGGGCAGGAGTTTGACGATCACGTCAAGCAACTCGGCCACGCCGGCGCCGCTGCGCGACGAGGCGAAACACACCGGGATCAGGTGGCCTTCGCGCAGCGCCTGCTCCAGCGGCGCGTGCAGCTCCGACGGGTCGACGTCGCCTTTCTCGAGGTAGCGGTCGACGAAGGCCGCGTCGACCTCGACCACCTGCTCCACCAGCGCGCGGTGCGCCGCTTCGACGGGGCCGAAGTCGGAGCGTCCGAAGCGGTTGAAGAAGCAGTCGATCACCTGCCGGTTGACCCCGTCGGGCACGTTCAGCGGCAGGCATTCGCGGCCGAAGGTGGCCTGGATGTCGGCCAGCAGCCCCGACAGCGAGACACCCTGCGCGTCGATCTTGTTGACGATGATCATGCGGGCGAGGCGGCGCGAGGCTGCGTATTCCATCATGCGCACCGCCATCGGCTCGATGCCGGTGGCGGCATTGATGACCACCGCCACCGTCTCGACCGCCTCCAGCGCCGGCAGGCTCTGGCCGAGGAAGTCGGGTCCGCCGGGCGTGTCGATGAGGTAGATGCGCGTGCCGGCATGCGTGAGGTGCATCACCGAGGCGTTGAGCGAATGCAGCATGCGGCGCTCGAGCGGGTCGTGGTCGCTAACGGTGCTGCCGCGCTCGACGCTGCCCCACGCGCCGATGGCGCCCGCCTTGTACAGCAAGGCCTCGGCCAGCGAGGTCTTGCCGGCGACTGCGGCGCCTACGAGCGCCAATGTTCGCACGGCTCTTGTTTCGGCCGTGAGGCCGTTCGATCGGCTTGGCATGGTTGGACTCCTTTGCACGTCCGGAAGGCCGGCCCGGCGGCCCGCATGGGCTCGGGCGTTGCGTGTGGACGTCGGGGCAGCGTACGGGATTGACCGCGCTAACGCAAATTGATTGCGCCGCCGATTTCCAATACCTGACCGGCATGCATGCCGCGTTGACCTCCCCCTTGTTGCCAGCGTGCTGAGACATGGGCTCACACTCAAGATGTCTTAACAACAACTCTCTGAGCCCGTCATGACCACTGTCACCGTCGACTCTGCATGCCGTTGCCGGCGACAGGTCATCGCGCTCGACATGTGTCGAGCGCTTTCAACGACTGCCCTGCGGCCGTCACCGTGAATTGACGGAGCGCACATCACCGGCGGTAATCGCTGCACTGCGGCTGTTCGCGTCCAATACCTCTCTGGTCGCTTGAGGTCGCGTTGTTGAGCTCGCCGCCTCAAAGACCAGCCGTTCTGCCAGCGTCGGGTCGAATGGCTGGTGTCGGCGTTGACCGCGAGCAGGAAGTTCCGGCCAGCAGCGGTCAATCCTCAGTCGCAGAAGCGGACCAGCCAGCGAAGTTGGCGCAGGCCTGCTTGACCAAAGGGTCATGCCTCACGGTGCTCTTTGAGACTCCAGATATCTGCAGCAAGAGCACGGTAAGCGGGAAGATCGCCTGCAGTCTCGATGCCGAACCAGGAACGGAACTCTTCGAGCAGAACCTGAGCAACGTCTTCGGTTGATCGGCAACCAGCTAGTCTGGGTATCACTGTGGCCGCCTCTGCGTCGTATTCGTCCGTGTTGTCGATGAAGTTGATGCCGATTGGGTCGCGCTCAAACATCGCCCTTGATACGGCCGCAAAAAACGTCGGATCCAAGGCTTGTACCGCGCGACGCTCAGCACGCCGCCTGTTCAACCGCTCTGACACCTCCGGTGGGAACTCGCTTTTGTTGTCGCTCATCGAAAAAACTCCGGCAAATCCGGCATCTCGCCGATTTCTCATCAAGCAGCGGAACCTGGAGCGGGCGCGCAACCGTTCTTGGCACTATAGCTTTCGGAATGAAAACACAGTGTCGGTTTCTCCCTCGTTTGCACGCGCGGCCCGGGTGCCCATGGCCGTCCCACTTCAGGGGGAGCCCAGATGATCGGCAAGAACACGATGTGTCTCTGCCCCGACGCCACCTCAGCCGTGGATCAATGACCGGGCGGTCGCCGCAAGGCGCAGGCTCTTTGGCGGTCCCATCAGCCATGGTTTGAGCGCTGGCTGCACGTTGCGTGCCCAAACGCCGCTGCGGGAAAACGCCTCGAACGCCGCGGGCGTGGCGAACATCGCGAAGCCCACGAGCACCTGTTCGCCTTGGCGCACAGGCAGGCGCGGGAAGTTGTTGGGCGCGTTCTCCGAGACATACCAGCCCAATACCTCGGCCCCGCCTTGGGTCAGTGTCTGCGTCATGGGCCCTTGGCAGTACCGCAGCAGCGCCGCGGGCGCCGGTTCGTGCAGATGATAGACGCTCACGTCCAGCAGGCCGGGCAGGGGTGTGCGCACCGGCCCGGTCGCCCGCTCGCGCCCGCGCATGGTGATGCCTGCGCCAGGCCATGCGGGGCGCAGCAAGAGCACGTCGTCGGAGTCGATCATGGTGGCGTTGGCCGCGTCGCGGTGCTGCCGCCACACCGGGCCGTCGTAGAAGGCGCTCAGGCCGCGTGCGCGGCTGTCCATGGTGGGAAAGCCGCGCAGCCAGACGAAACGGTCGGGGGCGTCCAGGTCGCGGAACTGGCCCATGACGGCCATGCCCACGGCTTCCTGCGTTTCCACGAATTCCCGGTCGAACAGATCGATCAGCACATCGCGCTGGCCGGGATGCAGGGTGTACTGGCGCAGCTCGACCACGTTGCAGTCGAGGTCAATCGCTGGCGGTGCGTCGACTTGCGCCGGCCGGGCTGCGCTGGGCGCCAGGGTGGGTGAGGGCTTCATGGTGGGGGCTCCTTGATGGTCGTCGAGGCGTGCATCCTGGCATGCATAAAGTGACACCTGACGTCATGATTGGGCCCGCGTCCGAGAAAAACAGGCCGTCTGGCGAGACCCGGGCGGTCTGTGTAGCATCGCCCTCTCCCTCATCGAAAGGCTCCGCCATGTCCTACATGCTCCTGATCCACGAACCGGTCGGCCAGCGCGCCACCCGCACCGAGGCCGAGGGCCGCGCCGCCTACGCCGCCATGCAGGCTTTTGGCGAGGGGCTTGCGGCCGTCGGCAAGCTCAAGGCGGTGGAGTCGCTGGCAGGGCTGTCCAGCGCGGTCCGCGTGAGCCAGGCCGGGGGGCGCCAGCAGGTGCTGGACGGCCCATTTGCCGAAGCCAAGGAAATGATCGGCGGCTTCTTTCTGTTGCAAAACGTGGACCGCGAAGAGGCCATCGCCATCGCCCAGCGCTGCCCCGCCGCGCAGTGGGCCACCGTCGAAGTGCGCTCGCTCGCGCCCTGTTTCGACGAGAGCCAGGCATAAACGGCTCCTAGGGTTTCTACCTAGTTGGGCGCTGTCGAAATCGCCCGGCCTGTTCCGTCGTACCCATAGAAGCCGCTGAACTGGCTTCATGCCATCGGCATTGCGGCTTTGCGGGCCGCTGACGACGCCCACTGAACCCAAGGAACCTCGCCATGAAAACCCAGCATTTCGACATCCTCATCCGGGCCCCGCGCGAACACGTGTGGCGCACCATGCTGCAGTCGCCCACCTACGAGCGCTGGACCGCCACCTTCTGCGAAGGCTCGCGCTTCGAGGGCTCGTGGGACCAAGGCCAGAAGATCCGTTTCGTCGATCCCAAGGGCATGGGCATGGTGGCCGAGATCGCCGAGCACCGCCCGGCCGAGTTCGTGTCCATCCGGCACCTGGGCATGGTCGACCAGGGCATCGAAGACACCACCAGCGAAGCCGTGCGGGCCTGGGCGCCCTGCTTCGAGAACTACAGCTTCACCGACGAGGCCGGCGGCACCCGCGTGCGCGTCGATTGCGACGTGTTCGGCACCTACGAGGACTGGATGGCGCAGACCTGGCCCAAGGCGCTGCAGTCCCTCAAGACCCTTTGTGAAACCCCAGCCTGACGGCTTTCAGGAGAACCCCATGCGATTCATGATCATCGTCAAGTCCTGCCCCGAGTTCGAAGCCGAACTCACACCCGAGGCCCCCGAAGAACTCATGGCCGAGATGGCGGCCTACCACGAGGAGCTGGCGCGCGCCGGCGTGTTGCTGGACGCCAGTGGCCTCCACCCCAGCCGCGCCGGCTGGCGCGTGCACTACGGCCCCGAGGGCAGACGCGTCGTGGACGGCCCCTTCACCGAGGCCAAGGAGCTCATCGCCGGCTACACCCTGATCCAGGTGCGCAACCGCGAAGAGGCCCAAGAGTGGAGCCGCCGCTATCCCAACCCCGCCGGCAAAGGCAAAGAAGCCGTGATCGAGCTGCGCCAGCTCATCGATCTCGACGAGTTCCCGCCCAGCGAGGCGCTGGACAAGTTCAAGCAGATGGAAGCCCGCCAGAAGGCCTGATCACCGCCCACCGATCGAACAAACCAGCCAACCATCCAACAAGGAGAACCCACCATGTTCCGCCAGATCTTCGTCAACCTGCCCATCAAGGACATGGCCCGTTCGCAGGCTTTCTTCAAGGCCCTGGGCCTCACCTTCAACCAGCGCTTCACCAACGAGCAGGGCGCCTGCCTGGAAATCGGCGAAAACTTCTTCGCCATGCTGCTGGTCGAGCCCTTTTTCCAGGGCTTCACCAAGAAGCCCCTGAGCGACGCGCACAAGAGCACCGAGGTGCTGATCGCCCTGTCGGTGGACAGCCGCGCCGAGGCCGAAGAGGTGGTGCGCAAGGCCGTGGCCGCTGGCGCCACCACGCCCAACCCGCCGCAGGACCACGGTTTCATGTACCAGCACGGCTTCGCCGACCTCGACGGCCACCAGTGGGAGGTGTTCTGGATGGACGACGCCGCAGCACCCGCGCGGATGTGAGGGCCAATTCCCCTCTCCCGCGCGCGGGAGAGGGGCGGGGGTGAGGGGCGCCCGGCGTCCCAACCCGTAAGCTCCAGCCCGTGCACTCCGCCGTCCACCAAACCATCGCCACCGTCTGGCGCCTCGAATCCGCCCGCATCGTCGCCGCCGTGGCGCGGCGCGTGCGCGACCTCGGCGTGGCCGAGGAACTGGCGCAGGACGCGCTGGTGGCCGCGCTGGAGCACTGGCCGAAAGACGGCGTGCCGAACAACCCCGGCGCCTGGCTCATGACCACCGCGAAGAACCGCTCGCTGGACTGGCTGCGCCACCGCCAGATGGCCGACGCGCGGCACGAAGACATCGCGCGCGACCTCGAAGCGCTGGACGCGCTCACCGTGCCCGATTTCGTGGACGCGCTCGACGCCGCGCGGCAGGACGACATCGGGGACGACCTGCTGCGCCTGATCTTCACCGCCTGCCACCCGGTGCTCTCCACCGACGCGCGCGTGGCCCTCACGCTCAAGCTGCTCGGCGGCCTGAGCACCTTCGAGATCGCGCGTGCCTACCTGGTGCCCGAGGCCACCATCGCCCAGCGCATCGTGCGCGCCAAACGCACGCTGGCCGACGCGAGCGTGCCTTTTGAAGTGCCGCGTGGCGGGCAACTGGCCGAGCGCCTGGGCTCGGTGCTCGAAGTGGTGTACCTGGTGTTCAACGAGGGCTACACCGCCAGCACCGGCGGCGACTGGATGCGCCCCGCGCTGTGCGACGAGGCCCTGCGCCTGGGGCGCATGCTGGCCGAGCTGGCGCCCGACCAGGCCGAGGCGCACGGCCTGGTGGCGTTGATGGAGATCCAGGCCTCGCGCACCGCCGCGCGCACCGATGCCCAGGGCAACCCGGTGCTGCTGACCGAGCAGGACCGCAGCCGCTGGGACCCGCTGCTGATCCGCCGTGGCTTGGCCGCGCTGGCGCGCGCCGAGGCGCTGGGCCAGCCCGTCGGCAGCTACCGGTTGCAGGCCAGCATCGCCGCCTGCCACGCCCGCGCGCCCACCGCCGAAGCCACCGACTGGGCGCGCATCGCCGCGCTCTACGGCGTGCTGATGCGCGTGGCGCCCTCGCCCGTGGTCGAGCTCAACCGCGCGGTGGCCGTGTCCATGCACGAAGGCCCGGCCGCGGGGCTGGCCATCGTCGAGACCCTGCTGCAGGACAAGGCCTTGCAGCGTTACCACTGGCTGCACGCCGTGCAGGGCGATCTGCTGCAGAAACTGGGGCGCCAGCAGGAGGCTCGGGCCGCGTTGCACCAGGCCGCGGCGCTGGCGGGAAACGAGAAGGAGCGGGCCTTGCTGGAGCGGCGCGCGCAGGGGTAGGGCGGGTCAGCCCTGGGCCTGCGGCAGCGCGAAGTAGAAGGTCGCGCCGCCGTCGACCTGGCCCTGCGCCCAGACCCTGCCGCCGTGTCGGGCAATGATCCGAAAGACATTGGCCAGCCCGATGCCGATGCCATCGAACTCGTCGACGCGGTGCAGGCGCTGGAAGACGCCGAAGAGCTTGTCCTGGAACCGCATGTCGAAGCCGGCGCCGTTGTCGCGCACGAAGACCACCGTCTCGCCCGGTTCGCCGGGCTGCGCGCCGATCTCGATCCGGGCCCGCGGGCGTTTGCTGCTGTACTTAAGGGCGTTCGAGATCAGATTGACCAGCACGACGCGCAGCATGGAGCGGTCGGCCGCCACCACCGGCAGGGGCGCGATGTGCCAGTCGATGTCCCGGCCCTCGGTCTCCGGCTCGAACCCCCGGATCACTTCGGCCACCAGGGCGCTCAGGTCCACCGGGGTCTTGTGCATCTCCTGGCGCCCCATGCGCGAGAAGGCCAGCAGGTCGTCGATCAGCACGCTCATGCGGCGGGCCGCGTGGGTGATGTTGCTCAGGTATTGCAGGTTCTCCGCATCGAGCGCCGGCCCGGCGCTTTCCTGGAGCAGTTCCAGGTAGCCGTCGATGTGGCGCAGCGGGGCGCGCAGATCGTGCGAGACGGAATACGAAAAAGCCTCCAGCTCCTTGTTCGCCGCCTCCAGTTGCGCAGTGCGTTCGGTCACGCGCTGCTCCAGCGTTTCGAAGGATTGGTGGAGCTGTTCGGTCATGAGCTTGAACGCGGTGGTCAGTTGCCCCACCTCGTCGCCCGCGCCGATGTTGATCTCGGCCAGCCGCTCAGGGGCCATGGGCTTGCCGGTGGATGGCATGCCCGCGCCCTCGGGGTGCAGGACGGTGCGGGCGACCGCCGTGGTCAGTGTCTTGATGGGCGCCGTGAGCCGCGCGATCAACACGTAGCCCAAGGCCCCGCCCACGAGGAGGATCAGCACCGATACCCCAACGATGCCGGCCACGGTCTGCTGGATGGTCCTGGTGGTGCTTTCCCGCGACAGCGCCAGGCTCAGCGTCAGCGGGGGGGCCCGCGCTTCCATCTTCCAGGGCATGAAGGCCTGGTAGTACGAGGCCGACCCGCTCGTCTCGGTCTGCAGCCGGATGGCGTTGCCGGTCGGCGGGAGTTGCGGCACGGTGGGGTTGCCCATGCCGACCAGCTGCACACGGTGTTGCCCGTCGGGGGAAAAGAAGGCCGGAATCACGCCGCTCCTGGAGGCCGTTTCCTCCAGGAAGGACTGGTCGAACACCCGGCTGAAGACGAACATGCCGATCACCGTCGGTGGCGCTTCGCCCGTCCCAGGGGTTGTCTCCGCCGGCGTGGCAATGCCCAGGTTTTCGACGATCGTCTCGCCAAACGATTCGCGGGGCGTGCCCTGGATCGGCACCCTCACCTGCATCACCATCGTGTGTTCGGCGGGGAAGTCCACGTGGCCCGCGACCTGATTCGCCAGCGGCAGGCTGCGGTCGATGTGGACCGGCAGCGGGGTTTGCTGCCAGCTCCACCAGTCGGTCAGTTGAACCCGGCCGTCTTCCTTGCGCCGGGTGCCGCTCAGCACGGGCTGGCCGCCGTGCCGCGTCACCATGCCGGCCCCGTCTGGCGTCACGTAGTGGGACAGGTCGCCGCCCAGGTAAACGGCCACACTGGAGAAGCGGGCCGACAGCAGGATCAGCTGCAAGCGGTTCAACGAGGTGATCTTGTTGTGGCCCAGGGTGAAGTCCAGGGTCTCGCCGGGCGCCCGGTCCAGCCTGAGCGTCTGGCTGTACAGGATCGCCATGTCGCTGAGGTTTTTTTCGTCGCGCGCGGCGTCCACCGCCACCGCCACCTGGGCCTCGCGCGAGGCCTGCAGATCACTCCTGAAGGACAACAGTTGCTGCGAAAGCCGGGTGAAGGCGTCCGCTTCGCCCTGGCTGTTGATCAGGAACGAGGTCAGGCCAGCACTGAGCGCGGTCACCACCAGCAGAAACGCCGCAAACGCCAGAAGCAGCTTGTGTTCGATGCTGGTGAATTTCATCGTCGAGGGGGCGCATGGCCGTCGCTTCGTTGGGACAACCGCTACCGGGCGGGGTAACCATTGTGCGCTTGAATGTCCTGGTCAATCTTCGTGGCGGCCTGGCTCAGTTCGGTCTGCACGTCCGCGCCTTGGATGATGTGGTCCACCGCTTCGGCGAAGGCCTTCGTGATGGCGCCGTAGGCCGGTGTGGGCGGGCGGGGGACCGCCCAGCCCTTTTCGATCTGCTGCACATAGAGGTGCAAGGGGCCGGCGGGCCGGTAGAGCTTTGACTGGGCCAGGGCCGATTTGCGAGCCGGCACACCGCCATGGATGTCGGTCCAGCGCGCGACATTGTCCGGCTGCAGGAGGGATTCCAGAAAGGCCCAGCTGCCTCTGGGGTCCTGGCAGGAGCTGGGGATGCCGAAGTTCCAGGTGCCCAGCCCGGTCTTGGGGCCGTGGCCGAAGTCGGGCATGGGGATGACGACCAGGTCCTGGCCCAGCGCTTCGGCGTATTTGTTGTAGAGCCAGTGGCCAACCCAGGAGAGCGCGGCCTTGCCGGAGGGGAAGTCGGTATCGCCCGCCGGTTTGGGGTTGGCCCAGCCCTTTTGAAACCAGCTCTGGAAGCGCTTCATCGCCGCGACGGACTGAGGGCCGTCCAGCACCCCTTTGGCGGACCGGTAGCTCTGGCGATCGATCAGGTCGCCGCCAAAGGACTGCAGGATGGGCGAAAAACCGTAGGTGAAGAATTCGCCCCGCCCGTAGTTGATCTTCATGTCCAGCGGGTACGCCACGCCCGGCACGGCGGCCAGCTTCTCCAGCGCGGCCTCGAACTCGGCCAGGTTCCATGGCTGTGCCACCGTGGGGACGCGCACGCCCGCGGCCCGCAGGTATTTGCGGTTGGCGTACATCGCCAGGCCCGAGTCGTAAATGCCCAGCGTGTAGAGTTTTTCCTGGTAGGTTCCCTGCGCAATGACCGAGGACAAAAAGTCGGCCTTCAGCTGTTTCGACACGAAGCGGTCGATGGGTTGCAGGTAACCGAGCCAGGCCAGGTTGGCGACCAGCGGGCCGTCAAAGAACAGCAGGCAAGGCAGATCGCCCGTCTTCCCGGCGGCCAGGATCCGGTCGGTGTAGGTGCCCTCGGGCACCAACGTCATCTCGATCTGGTACCTGTCCTGGCTCTTCTGGAAATCCTGGATGTTGGCCTCCATGACCTTCATCAGGGTGTTGCCCACGCCGGCGTGGAACCACACCGTCACGGTCTGCTTCTTCGCGGTGGGCGGCTCCTGGGGCGTGGCGATGCCCGCCGCCCCACAGGTCGTCAGCAGGGCCAGCGCCCAGGCGCGCAGCGCTTTGAGTCCCGCCATGGTGTGTCTGGGCATTCATGTCTCCTGACGGGGGGATGGGCGAAGCGAGAAATAGAAGGTCGCACCCTGGTCGATCTGGCCCTGTGCCCAGACCCTGCCGCCGTGGCGCGCGATGATCCGGGCGACATTGGCCAGCCCGATGCCGGTGCCCTCGAACTCGTCCACGCGGTGCAGGCGCTGGAAGACGCCGAAGAGCTTGTCCTTGAATCGCATGTCGAATCCGGCGCCGTTGTCCCGCACGAACACCACGGTCTCGCCTTCTTCGCTGGGCAGCGTGCCGATCTCGATCCGGGCCTGCGGGCGCTTGCTGCTGTACTTCAGGGCGTTCGAGATCAGGTTGAACAGCACCACGCGCAGCATGGCGAGATCGCCGGTGACCACCGGCAGATCGGCGATGCGCCAGTCGATGTTCCGACCTGCGGCCTCCGGCGCCAGCCCCCGGATCACGTCGGCCACCAGGGCGTTCAGGTCCACCGAGGTCTTGCTCATCTCCTGGCGCCCCATGCGCGAGAAGGCCAGCAGGTCGTCGATCAGCGTGCTCATGCGCCGGGCCGCGTCGGCGATGGTGCTCATGTAGTGCAGGCTCTGGTCGTCGAGCGCCGGCTCGACGCTTTCCTTGAGCAGTGCCAGAAAACCGTCGATGTGGCGCAGCGGGGCGCGCAGATCGTGCGAGACGGAATAGGCAAAAGATTCCAGTTCCTTGTTCGCCTGTTCCAGCGCGCTGGTGCGCTCGGCCACGCGCTGTTCGAGCGCCTGGTTGAGCGCGCGCACCTGCTCCTCGGAGCGATGCCGCTGCACCACCGCGATGACCAGCGACACGCTCACGCCGAGCAGCAGCACGAACGACACCCCGGCGATCCAGGCCGTCTCTTGCGAGATGCTGAGCGTGCTCTGCGGCGAAAAACGGACCACGGCGCCTGAAGGCAACTGAGACGCCGGGATGTCGAAGCGCACCAACTGCCGGTGGTCAAAGAGCAGGGTCTTGCCCGCCCCGCGACGCACCGGGATGGCCTCCGGGCTCACGCCGTGCATCACCTGCACCGCGATCTCGGCTGCCAGGCGCCCCTGCTCGACGCCGCTGATGACGCTGCCTCCCACGGCACCGTGCCCGACCAGGAAGTCCCAGCTCGTGAACAGCGGAACGTTGGCCGTCGATGACATCAGTTCGGCGGCGCGCTGGCTGCTGATGCCCTGGCCGTCGTGCGTGCGCATGTTGCCAATGGTGAAGATGGCGGAGTCGGGTGGAAGGGTCTTGAGGTCCTGCAGGAGAGCGTCCACGTGGGGGTATTCGCGGAACTCGGCCTTGACCTGCGTGGGGAGTGTCGCCAGGTCCTTGGTGACGGTGGCCCGGATGCCACGGTAGGTGAGGTCGTCGGCCATTCCGGGGAACACGATGCGTCGGGTCCGTGGTGCGAGCTGCAGCATCACCTGCAGTGTGCCGAACATGTCGCCGTCTTCGGCCACCCCGGTGATGCCGCTCTCGCCCTGCAGCATCGCATCGTTGTAGCCGTTCAGGCCCATGAACACGATGGGCACCCCGGGGAACAGCTCGGCGCGATGCGCGCGGGCGAAGTCGAACGCGGCGTTGTCCGAGGTCAGCACGACCTTGAATGTCTGCGCCGAGAGCTTGGCTCGGAGCAGGTCGAGCAGCAGCGGCCCCTTGAGCAGGCCCGGGTTGTGCACCGCGTCCAGGTACTCGATCCGCAGGTCGTACTCGGCGGCCAGAGGGCCGAAGACGGCATCGACGCCTTCCTGCTGCGAACGGGTCCAGACGAAGTCCGGGCCGTAGGAATGGAGCACGAGGACGTTGTCGTGGCCGTTGATGTGGGTGTCGGCATGGCCGGTGGCCGGCGTCAGCACCAACAGAACCGCCCACACCAGCAGCGTGACCCACACGGCGGTGGAGCGGCGCGGGAACGGACGGTGTGGGCTTTCCTGCTGCCTGAAAGTCATCGCGTGCCTCGGTCTTGGTGCCTGGACGGGAAAGATGGGGGAGTGCAACAAACTACTTACAAGTATCGGCGAGCCCCGCTGGCACGGTCAATCGCGGAACGGGCGTTGTGTGCCGGAACGCACGGAAAAGCCGTCCGGGCGGGTGCCCAAGGCAGCCGCCACCACCGCAAAAAAAAGCCCCGGTGCGGGTGCACCGGGGCCTGGGGTCTGCGAACCGGCGTTGCGCCGGTGGTGGGGGCGGGCTCAGCCGCTCAGTTCATCTGCTGAATGCCCGAGAGCACCCAGCCGCTGGCGCCCTGGCGTGGTTTGGTCAGGTGCCAGATTTCGTCAAACGCCTCGTTGGCGGGTTCGCCGCTGTCGCGGGTTTCGCCGGTGAAGCGCACGCTCACCAGGTAACGGTCGGCGTCTTCTTCCACCTCGATCACCTCGGCGTCGATCTGGACCACGTCGGTGTGCTGTTCGGCCGCGCCACGCTCGGACAGGTCCATCTTCAGCTCGGCGAACATCTCGGGCGTGGTGAAGGCGCGGATGTCGTCGAGGTTGCCGGCGTCGTTGGCGGCCTGCAGGCGGATGAAGTTGACCTTGGCGTTGCGCACGAAGCTGGCCACGTCAAAGTCGGCCGGGATGCGGCTTGGGGCCGGCTGCAGGTTGGCGCCGATGCCGGAGCCGATCATGGAGCCGCCCGCGCCCGCCTGGGACGGGGTGGCCGCCTTGTAGGCCTGCGTCTGCGGCGAGCCACCGGCGGCGCCCGCGCCTGCGTAGGCCATGCCGCCCGCTGATCCACCCTGTGCGGCGGCGCGCTTGCGCATGACGAAGCCGATGGCGGCGAGCGCGGCCATGACCAGCAGGCCGATCATGAGCATGTTGGCCAGGCCCTCGCCAAAGCCCAGGTGCGAGGCCAGCGCGGCCAGGCCCAGACCGGCGGCGAGGCCGGCGATCGGGCCCAGCCACTTGCTGCGGGTGGACGCGGCGGCGGGGGCGGCCGCGGCGCTGGCGGGCGTCTGGGTGGGCGTGGCGGTGGGGGCCTTGGCCGGCGGCGTGGCCTGGCGCTGCATGCCGATGGACTTGCCGCCACCCAGGCGGCGCGCGGCTTCGGCGTCCATGGCCACGGAAGACAGGCCGATGGCAAACACCATGGCCAGCAGGGAAAGAATCTTTTTCATGAGGTCTCCGCAAAAGGAATGGGGGAGCGCGCAGGGTAGGGCCTTCTTCATTCAAGAAAAAGCAGCGTTATCGGGATGTTTCGTTCGTTAAAAAGGGATGGTTAGAGGTCGGTCCCACCGCGGGCGCTTCCCTGCACACCGCCGTTGGCGCTATCGTGCGGTTTTTGGGGAGTGCCCATGATCCACCTCCGCGAAATCGACCACCTCGTGCTGCGCGTCGCCGATCTCGACGCCATGCTGCGCTTCTACTGCGATGTGCTGGGCTGCCACGTCGAACGCCGCCAGGACGGCATCGGGCTGGTGCAGTTGCGCGCCGGGCGCTCGCTGCTCGACCTCGTGCCGGTGAGCGGGCCGCTTGGTCGCGCCGGTGGGGCGCCGCCGGGTGCGCAGGGGCGCAACCTTGACCATTTCTGCTTCCGGGTGGAGCCGTTCGACGAGGTGGCGATCCGCGCCCAGCTCCAGACGCACGGCGTCGAGGCCGGCGCGCTGGCCTCGCGTTATGGCGCCGAGGGCGAGGGTCCCTCGATCTACGTCACCGATCCCGAGGGCAATGTGGTGGAGCTCAAGGGGCCACCGGATGGCGTGGCTGTGGGCCAGACGGGCGCGGTACAGTGAGGGCGCCCGCCATGCGGTCCGTGCCCGACGGCCGCGCGGGTTCGGCGTTTGGAGGCGCCTGGACATGAAACAACAGATCGCGCGTTTGTCCCCCCACCAGAATGGCAAGGTTTTCGCGGTGCTCATGGCCGTGAGCTCGCTGCTCTTCCTGATCCCGTTCTTGCTGTTCATGGCCACGGTCGTGCCCGCGGGCCAGCGCCCGCCCATGTTCATGATGGTGATCGTGATGCCGGTGATGTACCTCGTGATCGGTTACGTCGGCGTGGTTGTCGGTTGTTTCCTGTACAACTTCCTGTTCAGGTTCATCGGTGGCATCGAGTTCGAGTCCACGTCCGACCCGGCCTCTTGAGGCCCCGGTGCCCGTCTGTGCGCTACAAGACAGACAGCGGCCCGTGTGGGGCACACACTGGAACGATCCCGGGCCTGTGTTGCGCTCACTGGACCACCCTCCGTGCTGCGCACTGCGGGGCTGAGCGCCTTCGGAACGGCCGGGCGGCGCTCACGCGGTCGTGGCCAGGTTCCGGGCAAAGGACTTGCCATGACCCAGCTTCCCGCGTCGCCCCCCCTCCCCCCGCCACCGGCTTCTGCTCCCGTGCGGGGTTATCTGCGGCCCATGGTGTTGTTCGTCTTCCTGGGCGTGCTGCTGTCGCTGGCGTTTCGCCTGTCGGACCTGCTGCCGCTCTTGTTCGGGGCGGTGATCGTCGCGGTGGCGCTGCACGCCCTGGCCGCGCCCCTGGAACAGTTCCTGCGCCTGCCGCCCCGGCTGGCGGTGGGGGCGGCGGTGGCGCTCGTGCTGGTGGTGGTGGCGCTGGTGGTCTGGCTGATCGGCGACCGCCTGGTCACGCAGCTGGACGACCTGGGGCAGAAGCTGCCCGCCGCGCTGAACGCGCTGGTGCGCTGGGCGCGTGGCCACACACTGGGGGTCACGCTGCTTAAGGTGTGGGGCAGCGCGGACGCGGGCGATCTGCCGCTGGCCAGTGTGGCCATCGCCGCGACCCAGGCCCTGAGCGCCGTGGGCGGCATCGGCCTGATGCTGGTGGTGGGGGTGTACATCGCCGCCGACCCCGCGATGTACCGCGACGGGCTGGTCCGGCTGATCCCCCCAACCTACCGCGAGCGCGTGGGCGAGGCGATGCGCGCCAGCGGCCACGCGCTGTCGCGCTGGCTGATGGGGCAGGGCATCTCGATGCTGTTCGTGGGGCTGTCCACCACCGTGGGGCTGGCGCTGCTGGGCATGCCGCTGGCGCCCACGCTGGGGCTGCTCGCCGGCGCGCTGGCCTTCATACCGTTCTTCGGCCCCATCGCCTCGGGCGTGCTGGCCGTGCTGATCGCCTTCATGGAAGGGCCCACGCTGGCGCTGTCGGTGGCCGGCCTGTGCGTGGCGATCCAGGTGATCGAAGGCAACCTGCTGATGCCCCTGGTGCAGCGCTGGGCGGTGGAGCTGCCGCCGGTGCTGGGCATCACGGCGGCCATCATCTTCGGTCTGCTGTTCGGCCTGCCGGGCGTGATCCTCGCGTCGCCACTGATGGTGGTGGCGATGGTGCTGGTGCGCAAGCTCTACGTGGAAGGCGTGCTGGAGACGTAGCGCCGCCGCGGGCCTGCGGCGGCCTGGCGCTCAGGACCCGAGCAGCGCGCGCCAGGCCTGGCGCGTGGGGGACGACACCGAGTCCAGCACCTGTTCGTAGGGCGTCTTGTGCCGGGTCAGCAGCCGGGCCGAGGCCACCATCTTGGAGCGGCAGAACCAGTGGCAGGTGTGCTGGAACAGGAACAGCTCGGCCGACAGCATGTAGGCCTTGTCCTTGGGGCTGAGGTCTTGCGTGTTCTGCGCCACGAAGGCGATGCCCTTGGCGTGGATGGCCAGCGCCTCGCGCAGGTCGAAGGTGGCGCCCACGAACAGCCGGGTGGCCCAGGGCAGCGCCAGCGGCCAGGTGCTGACGCGGGTCTGCGCCTCGCCCAGGCGCGCCACGTCGGCGGCCAGGCGGTCGAACTGTCGGCACAGTGTCTGTTCGGTGGTGGCCAGCAGGTTCCAGATCTGTTGCCGCCGCTCGGGGTCGGCTTCGCCCAGGGCACGCAGGTAGCCCTCGGTCAGCTGCTCCATGAGTTTTTCCAGCTGGTAGGGCTGCAGGCAGTGCGCCAGCAGCGCGATGCGCTGGCGTTGTTCACGGTTCTTCGCGGCGTACACGCCCAGGCCGATCAGGATCAGCGTCACATAAATATCCATGCCGCTATTGTCCGGCCCTTTTGTGGGCCCGCTGGAACCGGGGAGAGTGCGGTTGATATTTATACAGAGCAAATGCTTGCTATAAATAGGCCGGCCTGCTAAGGTTCCGTGCCATGAGCACCGCCAGCCTGCCTTTGCCCACCCCCGCCGCGCCGCGCCGCGCCCGGGGCCGCCCGCCCAAGACCGCCGACGAACGCGACGACGGCAACCGCCGACAGGCCCTGCTGCGCGCGGCGGCGCGCCTGTTTCGCCAGCAGGGCTTCGCCGCCACCAGCACGCGCGACATCGCCGCCGCGGCGGGCATGCGCTCGGGCTCGCCGTTCTACCACTTCGACAGCAAGGAGGCCCTGCTCGCGGCCGTGATGCAAGAGGGCATGCAGAGCGCGCTGCGCCGCCAGACCGAGGCCATGTCCGCCGCCGCGGGCGCGCAGCCGCTGAGCGCGCGCGACTGCCTGCGGGTGCTGGTGCGCAACCACTACGAGGTGCTGCTTGGGCCCGACAGCGACTTCATCCCGGTGATGCTGTACGAATGGCGTTCGTTGTCCGAGGCGCAGCGCAGCGAGGTCAACCACCAGAAGGCCGACTACGAAGCGGCCTGGGTGCCGGTGCTGCAGGCCCTGCACGCCAGCGGCGAGCTGCGCGGCGACCCGGGGCTGGCGCGGCTGATGCTGTTTGGCGCGCTGAACTGGTCCGTGCAGTGGTACGACCCGGAGCGGCAAGCCTCGCTGGACGACCTGACCCAGACCACGCTGCAGCTGTTTCTGAAGGACCCGGAGGTGCCGAAGGGGGCTCGCACCACAGCGCGCCGCACGGAGGTACCCGAATGAGCGCGCTGACGCAAAAACCGCCGGGCTACCGTTCGGTGTTCGCGCCGGGCCTGCTGGCCGGGCGGGTGGTGGTGGTCACGGGCGGGGGCTCGGGCATCGGGCGCTGCACCGCGCACGAGCTCGCCAGCCTGGGCGCGCATGTGGTGCTGATCGGGCGCGATTCGGCCAAGCTGCAGGACACGGCGGGCGAGATTCTGCTGGACTGCGCCGGGGCCGGTGGGCACGCCAGCTTCCACGCCTGCGACATCCGCCAGGAAGCGGCGGTGCGCAGCGTGGTCACGGCCATCGTCGCCGCGCACGGCCGCATCGACGCCCTGGTGAACAACGCGGGCGGCCAGTACATCTCGCCGCTGGAAAACATCAGCGCCAAGGGCTGGCAGGCGGTGCTCGACACCAACCTCACCGGCGGCTTCCTGATGGCGCGCGAGTGTTATGTGCAGAGCATGCAGGCACACGGCGGCGCCATCGTCAACATCGTGGCCGACATCTGGGGCTCCATGCCCGGCATGGGCCACAGCGGCGCGGCGCGCGCGGGCATGGTGAGCTTCACCGAAACCGCGGCCGTCGAATGGGCGCGCAGCGGCGTGCGCGTGAACGCCGTGGCCCCGGGCTACATCGCCTCCAGCGGCATGGACCATTACCCACCCGAGGCCGGCCCCATGCTGCGCGAGATGCGCGACACCGTGCCGGCGGGCCGCTTCGGCAACGAGGCCGAAACGTCCGCCGCCATCGTGTTCCTGCTCTCGCCCGCGGCCAGCTTCATCAGCGGCACGGTGCTGCGCGTGGACGGCGCACGGCCGCAGGTGCGCATGGGCTGGGGCCAGGTGGCCGCGCCGGTGGCGGCGCAGGGGCGTGATGCGGTGAAGCCGTTTGAGGGGTTTCACCGGTATGTGACGCCGCGTGTTTTTGCGGGGGATGGCCCTCACCCCAACCCTCTCCCGCAAGCGGGAGAGAGGGCATGACACGGCGCTCGGGAGGGGGCATGTCATGGCGCTCCGGAGCGTGCAGGACTCAGTGGGGCGGAGGGGAAGTCCACTCCCTCTCCCGCGTGCGGGAGAGGGTTGGGGTGAGGGCCTCCGTATGAACTACCAGACCAGTTTTAACCCCCACAGCGAGCAAGCCCGACAACGCCGCGAAGCCATGCTCGCGCGCATCGCGCAACTGCGTGCCCTCGAAGACCGCGCGGCCCAGGCCTCGGCCAAATCGAAACCGGTGTTCGACAAACGCGGCCAGTTGCTGCCGCGCGAACGCATCGGCCTGCTGCTGGACCCGGGCGCGCCGTTCCTGCCGCTGTGTTCGCTCGCCGGCTTTCTGCAGGACAGCAAAAACCCGGAAAAGTCCGTGCCCGGCGGTGGCGTCGTGGCCGGCATCGGCTTCATCAGTGGCGTGCGCTGCATGGTGGTGGCCAGCGATTCGGGCATCGAGGCGGGCGCGATCCAGCCGCGTGGGCTGGAGAAAATTTTGCGCATGCAGGCGATCGCGCTGGAACAGAAGCTGCCCTTCGTGCACCTGGTGGAAAGCGCGGGCGCCAACCTCACCAAATACCAGGTCGAAGGTTTCGTGCTCGGTGGCGGCCTGTTCCGCAACCTCGCGCGCCTCTCGGCTGCAGGCCTGCCGGTCATCACCGTGCAGCACGGCTCGGGCACGGCGGGTGGCGCCTACATGCCGGGCCTCTCCGACGTGGTGATCATGGTGCGCGGGCGTTCTCGCGCTTTTCTCGCAGGCCCGCCGCTGCTCATGGCCGCGACCGGCGAGGTGGCGACCGAAGAAGAGCTGGGGGGGGCGGAGATGCACACCGCTGTGTCCGGGCTGGGGGAGTACCTGGCGGAGGACGATCGGGAGGCTTTGGGGATGGCTCGTTGGGTGGTGGGGCAGTTGGGTTGGGATGCGAAGGCCCTCACCCCGGCCCTCTCCCGCGAGCGGGAGAGGGGGCAGTTCACGCGCGCCGGAGAAGCTGCCTTACTCCCTCTCCCGCTTGCGGGAGAGGGCCGGGGTGAGGGTGCCCCCGATCCCATCTTCCCCGCCGAAGACCTGCTCGCCCTCATGCCCCCCCACCACCGCGAACCGGTGGACATGCGCGAGGTGATGCTGCGCATCGCCGATGCCTCCGACATCCTCGAATTCAAACCCCTCTACGGCGCCGCCACGGTCTGCGCCCAGGCGCGTATCGGCGGCCACGCGGTGGGCCTCATCAGCAACAACGGCCCCATCGACGTGGCCGGTGCCAACAAGGCCACGCACTTCATCCAGTGGATGTGCCAGCTCGGCCACCCGCTCATCTACCTGCAGAACACCACCGGCTACATGGTGGGCAAGGAGAGCGAGCAGGGCGGCATGATCAAACACGGCAGCAAGATGATCCAGGCCGTGACCAACGCCACCGTGCCGCAGATCACCATCCAGTGCGGCGCCTCGTTTGGCGCCGGCAACTACGGCATGTGCGGCCGGGGTTACGCGCCGCGTTTCCTGTTCAGCTGGCCCAACGCGCGCACCGCGGTGATGGGCGGCGAGCAGGCCGCGCGCACCATGCAGATCGTGGCCGAGGCCAGCATGGCGCGCAAAGGCATCACGCCCGACCAGGCACAGATGCAGGCCCAGTTTGACCAGATCGTGAACGTGTTCGAAAGCCAGGCCGATGCGTTTTACACCAGCGGCCTGGTGCTGGACGACGGTGTGATCGACCCGCGCGACACGCGCGCCGTGCTGAGCTTCTGCCTCGACACCTGCGCCGAAGCGGCGGCGCGCGAGCCCCGGCCCATGCAGTTTGGCGTGGCGCGAATGTAAGACCTTGTGGGACAGACCCAGGGACGCGCGCAGCGCCCCCTGACTCTGTCCCCAACCGAATAGGAGATCCAAATGCAGTTCACCCACGAACACCGCGAAATCCAGGCCACGCTCAAGCGCTACATCGACGAACACATCAACCCGCACGTGGACGAGTGGGAGGCGGCCGAGATCTTCCCGGCGCACGAGGTGTTCAAAGGCCTTGGACAGCTGGGCCTGCTGGGTCTGACCAAACCCGAGGCCTACGGCGGCGCGGGGCTGGACTATTCGTACAGCCTGGCCATGGCCGAGACCCTGGGCCACATCCACTGCGGCGGTGTGCCCATGGCCATCGGCGTGCAGACCGACATGGCCACTCCCGCGCTGGCGCGCTTCGGCAGCGACGAGCTGCGTGCCCAGTTCCTCGCCCCCGCCATCGCGGGCGACATGGTGGGCTGCATCGGCGTGAGCGAGCCCGGCGCGGGCAGCGACGTGTCGGCCATCAAGACCACGGCGCGCAAGGACGGCGACGACTACGTCATCAGCGGCCAGAAGATGTGGATCACCAACAGCCTGCAGGCCGACTGGATGTGCATGCTGGTCAACACCAGCGATGGCCCGGCGCACAAGAACAAGAGCCTGGTGATGGTGCCCATGCGCGAGGACGGCAAGCTCGTCAAAGGCATCGAGGTGGCGCAGAAGATCAAGAAGATCGGCATGAACAGCAGCGACACCGGTCTGATCTATTTCGACGAGGTGCGCGTGCCGCAGCGCTACCGCATCGGCGCCGAGGGCGCGGGCTTCGTCTACCAGATGCAGCAGTTCCAGGAAGAGCGCCTGTGGTGCGCCGCGAGCACGCTGCAGAGCCTGTCCAACTGCATCGAATGGACCATCGAGTGGGCGCAGGAACGCAAGCTCTTCGGCGCCACGCTGGCCGACCAGCAGTGGGTGCAGTTCAAGCTGGCCGAGCTCAAGACCGAGGTGGAAAGCCTGCGCGCGCTCACCTATTTGTCTTGCGAACACTATGTGGCCGGTGAAGACGTGACCGAGTGGGCCACCATGGCCAAGCTGAAAGCCGGCCGGCTCAACAGGCTGGTGCCCGACACCTGTTTGCAGTTCTGGGGCGGCATGGGCTTCACTTGGGAGAACAAGGTTTCGCGCATGTTCCGCGACGGGCGGCTGGCGTCGATCGGTGGTGGGGCCGATGAGGTGATGTTGGGGATCTTGGCCAAGACCATGGGGATTGCGAAGAGGGCGGTGAAATGAAGCTGCTTTTCGCGGGCCCCCACCCCAACCCTCCCCCAGAGGGGGAGGGCGCAAAGTCCAGAGTCCCCTTCTTTTCCCCTCCCATGCAGAGCGAGGGAGTCAGAGCAGAACTATCCCTCTTTCTCCCTCCCCCTCTGGGGGAGGGCAGGGGTGGGGGCTCCCCCGCCAACACCTCACAGGACAGCCAACCATGACCCCCTTCCACACCACCCGCCACCAAGACGTCGAACACTGGACGCTCAACGACCCGAGCACCCGCAATGCCCTCAGCGACGCCATGGTGCTCGGCCTGTTCGAAGCCTGCCTGCGCGCCAAGCAAGACACCACCTTGCGCGGCATCGTGCTCACCGGCGCCAGCGGGGCCTTCAGCGCCGGCGGCAGCCTGGGCGGTTTCGCCAGCGCCATCGGCCAAGCCTTGCAGCCCGGTGAAGACGACCCGCTGATCGCCATGAACCGTGGCTTTGGCGACGTGCTGCACGCGCTCACCGAGCTGCCGCAGTGGCTGGTCATCGCGGTGGACGGCCCGGCCATGGGCGGGGGCTTCGGCCTGGTGTGCTGCGCCGATCTCGTGATTGCCACCGAGCGCTCGGTGTTCGCCACACCCGAGGTCACGCTGGGCCTGCCGCCGGCGCAGATCGCGCCCTTCGTCTGGCAGCGCCTGGGCGATGCGGTGGCGCGTCAGTGCCTGCTGAGTGGTGTGCGCTGGAGCGCCGCCCAGGCGCAGACGGCCGGCCTGGTGAACACCGTGGTGGCCGACGACGCGCTCGACGCCGCCGTGGCCGACGCCGTGCGGGCCTTGCGCGCCGCGGCCCCGGGCGCGGTGGCCGCCACCAAACAGCTCCTGCACCGCCTGCGCGCCAAGGTGCCCGATCTGCGCACCGAAGCCGCGATCGCCTTCGCCGCCGCGCTGCGCGGCCCCGAAGCCGCGGCCGGCCTGAGCGCCTTCGCGAAGAAGCAGCCCGCGCCGTGGTTGGATGTACCCCCACGCGCCACCGCTGCGCGGGTCGCTGCCCCCCAAGGGGGCGGATCCGGCTTGGGGCGGCCCGGCGCCGGATCGAAGGACGGCGCTGCATGAAAAAACTGCTGATCGGGAACCGGGGAGAGATCGCCCGCCGCATCATCCGCAGCGCCCACGCCATGGGCATCGCCACGGTGGCCGTGTATTCCGACGCCGACCGCGACGCTCTGCACGTGCGCGAGGCAGTCAGTTCGTTCGCTCTCGGCGGCCTGGCCTCGGCCGACTCCTACCTGCGCGTGGACAAGCTGCTCGAAGCCGCGCACGCCACCGGCGCCGACGCCGTGCACCCGGGCTACGGCTTTCTGAGCGAAAACGCCGACTTCGCCCAGGCCGTGATCGACGCCGGCCTCACCTGGGTCGGCCCGCCGCCGGCGGCCATCCGCGCGCTGGGCAGCAAGTCGGCGGCCAAGGCGCTGGCCCACGCGCACGGCGTGCCCTGCCTGCCGGGCTACAGCGGTGACGACCAGCGCGACGAGACCTTCATCGCCGAAGCGCAGTGCATCGGCTTCCCGCTCATGGTCAAGGCCGTGGCGGGCGGCGGCGGGCGCGGCATGCGGCTGGTGCACGGGGCGGCGCAGTTGCTGCCGGCCCTGCACGGCGCGCGCTCGGAAGCCTTGTCCGGCTTCGGCAACGCCGAGCTGCTGATCGAGCGCGCCCTGCTGGCGCCGCGCCACGTGGAGGTGCAGGTGTTCGCCGATGCGCAGGGCCACTGCATCCACCTGGGCGAGCGCGACTGTTCGGTGCAGCGCCGCCACCAGAAGATCATCGAAGAAGCGCCCAGCCCGGCGGTGTCGCCCGCGCTGCGCGCCGAGCTCGGCCGCTGTGCCGTGGCGCTGGCGCAGGCGGCGGGGTATGTGGGGGCGGGCACGGTGGAGTTTCTGCTGGACGACGGGTGGGGGGAGAGCCCTCATCCCAGCCCTCTCCCGCAGGCGGGAGAGGGGACCATGCCCTTTTTCCTGATGGAGATGAACACCCGCCTGCAGGTCGAACACCCGGTCACCGAGATGATCACCGGGCTCGATCTGGTCGAGTGGCAGATCCGCGTCGCGCGTGGCGAGCCGCTGCCGCTGGCCCAGGAGCAGGTGCGGTTCAGCGGACACGCCATCGAGGTGCGCCTGTGCGCCGAAGACGAGCACCACACGCCGCACACCGGCCGTGTGCGCCACTTCGCCGAACCGCCGATGGCGCCCGGCCTGCGCTTCGACCACGCGCTGGAAACCGGTGCCGAAGTCACGCCGCACTACGACGCCATGCTCGGCAAGCTCATCGCCCACGCGCCCACGCGCGCCGAGGCCGTGCACCGGCTCGCCCACGCGCTGGACCACACCCGCGTGCTCGGCTTGCCCACCAACCGCGCTTTTCTCGCCGCCTGTCTGCGCCACCCGGTGTTCGGCGCGGGCGGGGCGCGCATCCCGTTCCTGGCCGAACACGGCGACGCGCTGCGCGAAGGCCTGCGGCCCGCGACCGATGCGCAGCGGGTGGCGGCGCTGGCGCTGCTGTACGCGCAGCGGCCACCGGTCAGCGCCCTGGCCTGTCCGTTCCCGCGTGGCCTGCGGCTGGGCCTGGGCGCCGAGCTGCTGGAGCTGGCCGTGCAGGAAACCGCGGGCGGTCAACTGGTGGTGACGCAGGGCGAGCAGGCTTGGCACGCCCAGCTGCGGCCCGACGCGGGCGGCCTGCGCATCACGCTCGACGGTGTGGGCTGGGTGGCGCACGCCGTGCCCGTGGTCGGTGCCGGCGGCGCCGCGCAGCGCTGGCAGGTGCAACTGAGCGGCGGTGGGGCGGGCGAAGCCACCCGCGCCGAACTCTGGCTCGACGACCTGAGCCACATCCCGCGCGAGCGCGCCGGCGGCACGGGCGCCACGCGCGAGTTGCGAGCCCCTTTCAACGGCAAGCTCGTCGCCCTGCACGCGCAGGAAGGCCAGGCGGTGCTGCGCGGTGCGCCGCTGCTGGTGATCGAGTCCATGAAGCTGGAGCACACCCTGGCCGCGCCGCGCGACGCGGTGATCGAAAGCCTGAACGTGGCGCCCGGCCAGCAGGTGTCTCCCGGCCAGTTGCTCGCAACCTTTGAATGAAACACCCCCGCAGCGCTTCGCGCTACCCCAACTGACATGAACAGTCCTCGGCCTGACAGCTTCACCCCCGAAGACCGCGGCGCGCTGCTCGACACCGTGCAGCGCTTCGCCACCCAGGCCATCGCACCGCACGTGAGCGCCTGGGATGAGGCGGGCGAGTTCCCGCGCGCGCTCTACGCGCAGGCGGCCGATCTGGGCCTGCTGGGCCTGGGCTACCCCGAGCATCTGGGCGGCACGCCCGCGCCCTGGGCCGTGCGCAACGCCGTGTCGCAGGCGTTGGCGCGCCATGGCGGCAGCGGCGGCGTGATGGCCAGTCTGTTTTCACACAACATCGGCCTGCCCCCGGTGCTGGCGCACGGCACGGCGGCGCAGCAGGCCGAGATCGTTCCGCCGGTGCTGCGCGGTGAGCAGATCGCGGCGCTGGGCATCACCGAGCCCGGTGGCGGCTCCGACGTGGCCAGCCTGCGCACCACCGCGCGGCTCGACGGCGGCGACTACGTGATCGACGGCGAAAAGGTGTTCATCACCTCGGGCATGCGCTGCGACTGGATCACACTCGCCGTCAGAACCGACTTGAAGAGCAAAGGCGCCAGCGGCCTTTCCATGATCGTCGTGCCGTGCGACGCGAAAGGCCTCTCGCGCACGCCGCTGCAGAAGATGGGCTGGCTCTGTTCCGACACCGCGCACCTGCGCTTCGACGGCCTGCGGGTGCCGGCGCGCTACCGCTTGGGCGAAGAGGGCGCGGGCTTTCGCATGGTCATGGGCAACTTTAACGGCGAGCGTCTGGCGCTGGCCGCGATGGCGCTGGGTTTTGCCGAGGCCTGCTACGACGAGGCCCTGGCCTGGGCGCGCCAGCGCCAGACCTTTGGCGCGCCGCTGATCGAGCGCCAGGTGATCCGCCACAAGCTCATGGACATGCGGATGCGCATCGCATCCACCCAGGCCTGGGTCGATGCGCTCGGCGCCCGGGCCGACGCGGGCGACACCGGGCCGGAATGGGTGGCCCAGGTGTGTCTGCTGAAAAACCACGCCACCCAGGCCATGCAGTTCTGCGCCGACGCCGCCGTGCAGATCCTCGGCGGCATGGGCTTCATGCGCGGCACCGTGAGCGAACGCATCTACCGCGAAGTCAAGGTCCTGATGATCGGTGGTGGCGCCGAAGAGATCATGAAAGAGCTGGCCGCGCGGCAACTCGGCCTTTGAAAACAACAAAGCCCCGCTCAGTAGGAGCGGGGCCGTGGATCGGGAGCCTGCGCACAGCGCAGGGGCTCGGGTTCAGCGCGTGGCGGTGAAGCTGCCGCCCATGGTGGGGGCGGGGTAGCGGCTGGGGTACAGCTCCTTCAGCTTCTTGCCCGACTCGCCGTCGGCCACCACGTCGCCGGTGCGAATGGCTTCGGCCAGTTCGGCTTTCACCTGTTCACGGGTCTTGCCGGCCGACTGCTCTTTGGCGGGGTACAGGTCGGGGCGGGCCTGGTTGAGCATGAGGCCGCTTTCGTTGTTGGCGATCATGTTGCCGGTGCGGATGGCTTCGGCCAGCTCGGCCTTCACTTGTTCGCGGGTCAAGGGGCCGTCGGCGGCGAACACCTGGCTGGCGGACAGGGCGAGGAGGGCGACGGCGATGGCGGAGAGGTGCTTGCGGTTCATGGTGAAACTCCTTGGAGGGCTGTGAAACGGTGGGTCGAATCCTGTTGGAGGGCTTCGATGGGAAAGCCGTTGTGCCTTCCCTGGGGATGAATTCTTGACAACCAAAACCACGTTTTCCGAACCGCCAGATTACAAATATGTCATCACGCGCTGGCACGGCATATGCGACCATTCCGGCCTGATCGGTCAACCCCTTTGTGAGCCCAGCGATGCGTGTCCTTGTCGTCGAAGACGAACCCAAACTGGCGCAGTACCTGCACCAGGGCCTCAGTGAAAACGGCTACGTCGTGGACGTGGCGCGCGACGGCATCGAAGGCCGCCGCCTGGCCACCGGCGGCAGCTACGACCTGATGCTGCTCGACGTGATGCTGCCCGGCGTGGACGGCTACGGCGTGCTCGCCGCCCTGCGCGCCGAAGACAGCAAGACGCCCGTGCTTATGCTGACCGCGCGCGACAAGATCGAAGACCGCGTCAAGGGGCTCGAAGGCGGGGCCGACGACTACCTCGTCAAACCCTTCGCCTTCTCCGAACTGCTCGCGCGCATGGGTGCGCTGCTGCGCCGCGGCGCCTTCGCCAGCCCGCAGGCCGCCACCGTGCTGCGCCTGGCCGACCTGGAGGTGGACCTCGTCTCGCGCCGCTGCTCCCGTGGCGCGCAGCGGCTGGACCTCACCGCCAAAGAGTTCAACCTGCTCGCGCTGCTCACGCGCCGGCGCGGCCAGATCCTGTCGCGCACCACGCTGGCCGAGCAGGTCTGGGACATGCATTTCGACTCCGACACCAACGTGGTGGAGGTGGCGGTGCGCCGCCTGCGCGCCAAGCTCGACGACCCCTTCCCCACCCGGTTGCTGCACACCGTGCGCGGCATGGGCTACGTGCTGGAGGAGCGCGCCGAATGAACCCCGCCACCGGGCTCGCCCAGCCCACCCCCCAGCCAGCCACCGAGCCCACCGGGCTGTGCCTGCCCCTGCCGTGCGGGCCGTCCATCGCGCGGCGCCTCTCGCGCGCCATGGCCCTGCTCATGTTCGTGGCCCTGGGTGTGCTCAGCGTGGCCAAGTATTCGGCCATCGCCATGCGCATGGAGGTGGACCAGCAGACAACGCTGGACGACAAACGCGAGTACCTGTCTCATGCAATCGGGGTTGCCTGCGAAACCGGCGAGGCCGGCCTGCTCCAGCGCATGACCCTGTTCGACCCCGTGCGCTCGTCCACCCGCCTGCAGCTGTGGCGTGGCGACGGCACCGAACTCTTCCGCGACGAGGTGGCTCCGTTCGCCTCCAGCCGCAGCCTGGAATTCGACGTGCCGGCCGAACGCCTGCCCGGCGGCAAGGTGCGCGTGCGGCTGGAAATGGACACCACGCACGACCACCGCATCCAGCGCGAAGCCGCCATCACCCTGCTCATGACCACGCTGTTCGGCTCGGCCGCGGCCGGCTTTGCGATCCAGTGGCTGGTGCGCCGCGAGCTGCGCCCGCTGCTCTCGCTGACCCGGCAGATGAACGGTATCTCGCCGCGGCGGCTCGACCAGCGCCTCGTGGTGGAGCGCTCGTCCGAAGAGCTCGACCCCTGGGTGGCCCAGTTCAACGCCCTCATGGAGCGGCTGCAGAAAGCCTACGAACAGCTCGAAGCCTTCAACGCCGACGTGGCGCACGAACTGCGCACGCCCCTGACCGCCCTGATCGGCCAGACCGAGGTGACCCTCTCGCGCGAGCGCAACGTCGAGTCGCTGCGCGACACGCTGGCGTCCAACCTGGAAGAAATGCAGCGCCTCTCGGCCATCGTCAACGACATGCTCTTCCTCTCGCAGGCCGACCGCGGCGCCACCGCCCGGCGCAGCGAGCCAGTGAGCCTGGCCGAGCTCGCCCACCAGGTGGCCGAGTTCCACGAAGGCGTGCTCGACGAAGCAGGCCTGCACTTCACGGTGGAGGGCGACGCCCGCGTCGCGGTGGACGCGGCCCTCGTCAAGCGCGCCATGTCCAACCTCATGGGCAACGCCTCGCGCTTCGCCGAGCCCGGCTCCACCGTGCGGGTGAAGATCGAGCCCCGCACCGACGGGGCCGCCAGCAGCGAGGTGCAGGTCGTGGTGGAAAACCAGGGCCCCCCCATCGAACCGCAGCACCTGCCCCACCTGTTCGACCGCTTCTTCCGCGCCGACGCCGCGCGCTGTTGCCCCAATGAAACCCACCACGGCCTGGGCCTGGCCATCGTCGCGGCCATCGCCCGCATGCACGCCGGCAACACCTTCGCCCGATCGCAAGACCGCGTGACGCAGATCGGCTTCACGCTCGGCCCGCAGACCGCTTAGGACGAAACACCCCCGCCGCGCTTCGCGCGACCCCCTCAAGGGGGCGGCACTGGCCGTCCGGCAAAGCCGGCCCGGCGGTGCCCTGGGCTGGACCGCTTCCTGCGTTGCGGGGGGCGCTCCGGCTGACCTGTGCGCGACAACCGGGCCCGCTCGCCGTGCGGCCGGAGTGTGTGGCCGCGAGCCGCATCGGCCACAATGGCCCGATGCGCACCCCACCCCCGACACCCGCCGAATTCGAACCCGAATTCGTGGCCGGCCTGCGAGCCATCTTTGAAGAAAAAATCGTCTTCAACCAGGTGCTCGGCCTGAAGATCACCAGCCTCAAACCCGAACGCGTCGCCGCGCGCATCGACATGCGGCACGAGCTCGTGGGCCACTACAGCTACAACCGCATCCACGGCGGCGTGATCAGCGCCGGGCTCGACGCCATGGGCGGCCTGGCCTGCATGGCCGCCATCGGCGCGCGCCACATGGACGAAGCGCCCGAGCAGCGCCTGCACCGCTTCGCCAAGCTCGGCACCATCGACCTGCGCATTGACTACCTGCGCCCCGGCATCGGCGAGTTCTTTGAACTGCGCGCCGAAGTCATGCGCCTGGGCTCGCGCGTGGCGAGCACGCGCATGGAGTTCCTGGGGGCCGACGGGAAGTTGCTGTCTTGTGGCTCGGGCGCGTACATCGTGTCGTGAAGCCGGACGCGCATTCAACTGCCGCCATGCCGTTCGGGCTGAGCCTGTCGAAGCCGCAGCGAAACCGTCGTCTGTTGCACTGGGCCCGCGTGCTCTGGGCCTCGCCCAACACCCTCATCGGCCTCGTGCTCGGCCTGCTGCTGCTCCCGCTGGGCGCGCGCTTTCGGCGGGTGGACGGTGTGCTCGAAATCGCCGCCCTGCGCAGACAGCCCAGGCACCGCTGGCCCTTCGCCGCCATCACCTTCGGCCACGTGATCCTGGGCACCCACGCGCAGGAACTGGAACACCTGCGCGCCCACGAGCGGGTGCACGTGCGGCAGTGCGAGCGCTGGGGGCCGCTGTTCCTGCCGGCGTATTTGCTGGCTGGGGCTTGGCAGTGGGTGCGCGGGCGGCGCGCCTATTGGGACAACCCGTTTGAAGTGGAGGCTCGGCGGGCTGGGGCGGTTGAGTAGGAGATTTCGACCCTGAAGAGTCATCCACAGTCCTGATCTCGTCCCCGCGAAGCTGACGATCGGCCCCCGCACGCATGCGCCCGTTGGTGACCCCTCAGCAGCGGGCACACATTGGCGGACAGCACTCATGGCGATTCGTTGCTGTCACCGACGCGCCGACGTTTCCCCGGCACGGGCGTGGCTGAATGGCACGCGGGCGGCAGCCTCCGTGTTGCTAAACTCGGCCTGGAGCGGACGCTGCAATCGGTAAGTCTCACCCTCGCCCGCGTGGCCCTGGCCGGTACTCTGGCCACGCGCCGCCGCCGCACCCCTGGCGGCTGATCCAGAATCGAGGCCCCCCGGCCTCGCCCTGACGCATGAACAACGACCTCAGTCTCTGGGACAGCGCACTGCTGCTGCCCGCCAGCTTCGATCAGGCCTGCCTGGGCCTTGAGCGGTTGGAGGCCCAGCGGCCGGGGCCCAACCCCAAGTTCCTCGCCTTGGCGCAGGCGCTGCAGGCCCAGCCTCGCGTGGAGTCCGGCTGGTCGGCCCCGCTGGCCGAACGGGTGCGGCGTGCGCCGGAAGCGGTCTGGAACCTCAGCCTGCCTGCCGACGATCTGGTCTCCGCACTGCAGGCCGTCGTCAACCAGGCCACGGCGCTGGGCCTGGTCGTCTTCTCCGAGCCGCTGGCCATGGTGTTCCTGCCGGGCGGTGGCGTGCTGCCGCCCGAGATGCAGCCGCAATGGGCGGAGCTGACGGCCCAGTTGCAGGACTCGCCGCCGCTCACCAAGACCGAGGTGGCGCAACTCACCGCAACGCTGCTGCGCGAGCGGCTGGCGCCCCATGGTTTCGTGCCTCGCATGATCGGCACGGGCTGGGATGCCGGGTTCGTGCGGCCCACACTCGACGGCTATCAGAGCGTGCAGATGCGCGTGACGGGCAGTGGCCCCGATTTCAAGTGCATGCTGCGGTGCGGCCATCGCAGCGACGAGGTCGAAACGATCTTCGAGCAGATCTTCGGCAATGAGGTCCGGATACCGGAGACCTTCTGGTTCCATCCGACCGCGTTTGTCGGCGCCAAGTCCGGGTCGGTGCCCATCGAGAACTCTGGCGAAATCCGCGCACTGCTCGACCTCTTCGACCGCCACGCCCTGCCGGTGCTCGAACTGGCGCGTCAGCCTGGAGGCCTGGACCAGGTCATGAACGAGCCGCAGCGGTTCCCGTTCGACTACCCAGGCCTGCATCCGCTCGCGTCGCAGAACCTGGCCGATGAATATGTCTCCTATGGCCGCAACCTGAGCCTGAAGCCACTGATCGTCGCCTGGCTGGCCAGGAACCCGGCGTTCAAGAACCGTGTCGCTGATCTGCGCAAGTTCGTCGAGCAGCGTGTCGACGTCTCGCAAAAGGATCTCGCCCGCGTGGTCGACCATCTGCGCACCATGCCGGCCTGACGCTTGTGTGCCTGCGGCAGCGTCGACCGGCGCGCGGCGCCCGCTCCAACCGCTGAACGGCTTCGCCAGGCCATGGCGGACCGCGAGGCCGCCTCGGTCGCGCTGGCCAGCGCCGAGCTGCAGGGCGCCTAAGGCCAGATGACGCTCGCGGAGACCAAGCTGGCGCGCGCGCCTGGTCGCGCCGATGGACGGCCTGGTCGTCACCGCCGACGGGGTGCAGCAGCTGGGCAGCCCGTGGAACTGGGCAAGGAGATGTTCAAGGTCGCCTCCGAAGGCTACCGCGTCGTCAGAAGGTTGGAGCGGCCGACGAATCGCGACCCGGCCCAACTACTTTGTCGACCTGCCGACTGCGGGTCACTGCGAAGGTCTTCCACAGGGAGGGGCAAGTTCACGAGGCTGGTGGTTGATTTCGGTGGAGAGGCTGTTGGCCTGACCGAAAGCTTCCGGCCCCGACTGGCGACTCCTGGCCTATTCTGTTGAAAAACTCTTCTCGCTCAACTCCGCACGCGCCACCGGAAAAATCGACCTCTCAGATCGATCGAGGATCGACGATCACAGTCCTGCCAAGGGTTCAAGCACTCCCAAAAAAGAGGTCTTCATCACTGTCGACGAGTTTTTCAACAGAATAGGCCGACTGCAGGCATCCGCCCAGCGCTCCCTCACAGCGGTCGCGAGCGCCCGTGTTCGATGAATTTCTAGCCAGTAGTGCCTTGTCTGGCCAGGGGCCGCAGGTCCCGTCCTGGCCATAATGACTGCGCCGAAAAGTGGGGGAGGCCATCCACTCCCAGCGTTTTGCCAACCCAATCCGATCACACCACCGCCACCTAGGCGGTTCAGCTCAACATGGCTCATCTTCCGCGCACTCGCCTTGCCTCGCTTCGGTGGCGTCTTGTCGCGGTGGACAAATGCTGATGGTTATGTCTCACAAGATGCGCTTCATCGTGGCTGTTTTCGTTGCCGTCGGCATAGCCGTGGCTGGCTTCTTCACAGGTAGGGCCTATGAGGCCCGACAAATATCACCAGACGGCCGGATCGAAGACTACGCGTTGCAAAACGTCCTCGCCGACCTTGCGTACGCCGGCTACGCAGAGAAGGGCGACTTGACGGCGATACGCAGCCTTTCTGACATGAACCTCAATCTGAATCTCACCCTCGTTCGGCAACATGCCGGAAGCATCCAAGACGCTGGATTCACAGAGGCGAAGATCCGCACGCTGAATGCCGTGGCGCTGCGCTGGCAGGCCGAAGCGCCATTCACGGGGTCGGACTACCAGCCGACACCGACGAACGCTTTCTGGTTGCCCGAGTGGACCGAGAACCATGAGAAGAACCTGCAGATGCTGGCGTGGGCGCAGAGCCAATGCGCGTCCAGTCCCTCGCTTCACTGCAAAACGAGCCTGCGTTCAAACGACAGTGACACCCCGTCCAAGCCATGAAAACCGCACCAGCGAAAGCCAAGGCCTTGTTCTCGAATCGCCGGTTCTATCTGGCGTGGGCTTTGGTGTCGGCCGCCGGGCTCACCGTGGCGCGGTACGTCGACCCGTATGTGTTCGGCTTCTCCGCTTTCGGTGCGGCCTTTGTGTCGGGTTTTCTCATCCTGGGTACCGTGGTTCTGAGCTGGCGCCTTTGGCCTTGGGCCGTTTTGAGCGCCATTCCCACGGTGTTGGCGTTCATGCTGCTGTCCACCTACAAGTGGGCGTAGCCTGGCGCGGGCGGCTGGCCGCCTCAATCCAGCGCCAAGCTGGCCGCCAGATGCCCATACACCGCCGCCACGCGCCGCAGGTGCCGTGACTCCGGGTGCGTCAGCAGCCAGAGCTCGGTCTGGGCGTCGTCCAGCGGCTCGGTGAGTCGCACGAGGTCCGTCCGCGTCTCGGCCAGGAACAGGGGCAGGATGCCCACGCCCAGCCCGAGCGCCACCAGCTCCGCCACGGTCAGGATGCTGTTGACCCGGTAGGCCGGCACGGCCTTGGGGTAGTGGCGCTTGCGCCAGACCACCGAAGGGTGGTCGGGCAGGGCCTCGTCTGGTGCGATCCATGCCGCGTGGCCGGCCTCCACGTCGGCGAGCCGCTTGATGCCGCCCCTCTTCGCCGTGTACAGCGCCACCCGGATGGGGCCAATGCGCTTGCCCACCAGATGCTGTGGTGGCCGCTTCGTCGCCCGCACCGCAATGTCGGCGTCGCGCCGGGTCAGGCTGGCGAGTTCGTTGCCCGTCTGGAGCTCGTAGTCCAGCCGCGGGTGCGCGGTTTTCAGGGCCTTGAGCGCCGGGGCGACCAGGCCGTGCAGCACGGTGTCGGTGGTGGTGATGCGCACCCGGCCCGACACTTGCTCCGGCCGCTGCTGTGCGGCCGTGCGGGCCGCTTCGATCGAGGCTTCCATCTGCTCGGCATGCTCCACCAGCGTCTGGGCAAGCTCCGAGGGCAGGTAGCCGGAGCGTGTGCGCTCAAAGACGCGTTGCCCCAGGCCGCGTTCGAGCCGCTGCAGCGAGCGGAAGACCGTGGACGAATCCACCCCGAGCCGCTCACCGGCGTCGGCCAGCGTGCCAGCCCGGGCCAGCGCGAGCATGGTCTGCAGGTCGGCGGCGCTCAGGTTGTATTGCGTTGGTGCATGCATGGTTTGTCCGTTCGCCATTGCTGATGCGATACCGCAATCCTACAGTGCAGCCTTCCTGGCTTCACTTTCTTCGTCACATGCACACCACGACCTCCCTCGAGCCCGGCGCCCGCCGCGACACGACTCAGCCCACCGGCCTCGTGCTGGTGTCCCACGCGCTCTGCCCGTATGTGCAGCGCGTCGCCATTGTCCTGGCGGAGAAGGGCATTCCCGTCGAGCGCCGCGACATCGATCTCGCCAACAAGCCGGCCTGGTTTCTGGACATCTCTCCGCTGGGCAAGACGCCGGTGCTGCTGGTGGATGGCGAGCCGGTGTTCGAGTCCGCCGTGATCTGCGAATACCTCGACGACACGCTTCCGCCCAGGCTGCACCCCGAAGACCCGTTGCAGCGGGCGCGCGACAGGGCCTGGATGGAGTTCGGCTCCACCGTGTTGAACAGCATCGCCGGCTTCTACAACGCCGCCGACGAAGCCGCGCTCCAGGGCCGGGCCCGCGAGATCCGTGGGCGGTTCGAGCAACTGGAGCATGCGCTGGCGGCCGGGCCGTTCTTCCGCGGCGAGGCGTTCTCGGTGGTGGACGCCGTTTTCGGCCCGGTGTTTCGCTACTTCGATACCTTCGACACCATCGCCGAATTCGGCTTCATGGAAGGGCTCCCGCGCGTGACGCGCTGGCGCGGCGCGCTGGCGGCCCGAGCGTCCGTCCGCGATGCCGTGCACCCGGACTACCCCGAGTGGCTGATGGCGTTTCTCCAGCGGCGCCCATCGGCGCTGGCCGCGCGGGCTGTGGCCAGCGCCCTCTGCATCAACGCCGGGGCCGCACCCACCACCAGGCCACCGCCACCAGCACCGCAAACGACGTGTAGGCCACCTCGAACACCCACCAAGGCGCATCCCAGTACAGCAGGCGCGAGAGCCAGTGTTCGATGAAGCCTTCCCGGTAGCCGCCTTGTCCGGCCAGGCGCCGCAGGTCCTGTTCCCACACGGTCAGCGGGCAGAGCTGGCCGAGCCAGGTCTGCGCGGCGATGTACAGGATCAGCCCCAGATGCGTGAACCTCAGGCCGCGGTGGTGCACCCAGCGCCAGCCCAGCGCGCCGCCGATGAGCACCAGCGGCAGCAGGCCGACCACAAACACCACCACGCCCACGTGCAGTGTGAGCAGGGCGTCGGCCAGCAGGGCGGCCCACCTGGGGCTGATGGGGTTCATGCGGCCATGGTACGAGGACGCAAAAAAACCGCCAGCACACAAGGCACTGGCGGCTGCTGCGCATGGCCTACCGAGGCAGGCGGCGCGACATCAAAACCGGGCTTTATTTGGCGTCGATCTGCATGTATTCCGAGACCACTTTCCAGCGGTTCTCCTGCAGTTGCGACAGGCGCGTGGCGTTGCTGCCCAGGCGCTTGGTGGGGCTGAAGGTCATCTCGGCGCTGCCGAAGATGTCGGGCGGGATCTTCATGGTGTCCATGGCCTTGATGAAGCTCTCGGTGCTGAGGTTGGGGCCGGCCTTGCCGGCGGCCTTCAGGAAGGTGTCGACCAAGCTGTAGCCGTAGACGGAGAACACGGTCGGGTCTTCGTTGAACTTGGTCTTGTACTTGTTGGCCCAGAAGCGGATCGGCTGCGAGGCTTCGTCGGTGTAGGGGTTCTGCACCGTCATGGTGGCGTACAGGCCGTTCATGGCCGGGCCGCCGAGCTTGTGGATCAGGTCGGTGTAGGCCGCGCTGGAGCCGACGAAGGTGGGGTTGAAGCCCAGGCGCTTGGCGGTGGCGATGCCGCCAATGGTCTCGCGGATGATGGTGCCCAGCACGACCATGTCGCAATGGCTGGCCTGCAGCTTCTGCATCTGCGAGGCGAAGTCGGTGGCGCCGCGTTTGTAGCTGGTTTCTTCGGCCAGCGCCATGCCGATGGACTTCAGGCCTTCTTCGGCGCCGCGTTTCACTTCCAGGCCGAACTCGTCGTCCTGGTACATGGTGCAGACCTTCTTGGCGCCCTTGTCTTTCACCAGCTTGGGCACGGCGATCTTCATCTGGTCGAAGTAGGGGGCGGCGAAGCTGTACTTGAGCTTGTGGAAGGGCTCGTACATCTCGCGCGCGGCGGTCACGGGGAAAAAGTTGACCACGTTCTTCTGGAACTGCACCGGCATGGCGGCCATGTTCTGCGCGGTGCCGATGTGGCCCACCATGGCGAAGATCTTGTCCTGGTTCACCAGTTTCTGCGCGGCCAGCACGGCGCGGCGCGGGTCGTAGGCGGAGTCTTCCACCAGCAGCTTGATCTTGCGGCCGTTGACGCCCCCCTGCTCGTTGACCTCGTCCACGCGCAGCATCATGCCCAGGCGCACCTGCTTGCCAAAGCCGGCGATGGGGCCGGACAAGTCCTGGATCGAGCCCAGCACGATTTCGTCTTTGCTCACGCCCTGCGACTGGGCCAACGCGGTGCCGCCGGTCAGCGCCAGCGCGGCGCCGATCAAAGAGAGTCTGGCTTTCATGGGGGTGGTCTCCTGGGGTTGTTTCGGGCGGTTGTTGTGGGGTGACAGGCTGGGTCGGTCTGCAGGGCGCTCTAGCGGTACATGGCGTCGATCTGCGGGGCGTATTTCTGTTGCACGAGTTTGCGCTTGAGTTTCATGGTGGGGGTGAGTTCTTCGTCTTCGGCGCTGAGCTGGGTGTCGAGCAGGAAGAACTTCTTGATCTGTTCCACGCGGGCAAATTTCTTGTTCACGCGGTCGATCTCGGTCTGGATCAAGGCCTGCACCTCGGGCGCGCGGGTGAGGCTGGCGTAGTTCGAGAACGGCACGTCGTGGTCCTGCGCATACTTTTCCACGTTCTCCTGGTCGATCATGATGATCACGGTGAGGTAGGCCCGCTGGTCGCCGATCACCACCGCGTCGGTCACGTAGGGCGAGAACTTCAGTTCGTTTTCGAGCTCGCTCGGGGTGATGTTCTTGCCGCCTGCGGTGATGATGATGTCTTTCATGCGGTCGGTGATGCGGAAAAACCCTTCCTCATCGACCGTGCCCACGTCGCCGGTACGTAGCCAGCCATCTTTGTCGAAGGTCTCGGCGGTCTTTTCCGGCTGGTTCAGGTAGCCCATGAACACGTTGGGGCCGCGCACCAGGATCTCGCTGGTGAGCGCGTCCAGCCGCACCTCGTTGTACGACGCGGCCGGCCCGATGGAGCCGGGTTTGATGCGGCTGGCGGGGATGCCGGTGGCGGCGCCGCAGGTCTCCGTCATGCCCCACACCTCCAGCATGGGCACGCCCAGCGCCAGGTACCAGCGCACCAGGTCGGGCGAGATGGGTGCGGCGCCGGTGACGAGAAAGCGCGCGCGGTGGATGCCGATGATCTTGCGCACGTTGTCCAGCACCAGCAGGCGCGCCAGCCGGAACTGCAGCCGCAAGCCACCGGGCACTTCCTGCCCCGCCATCACGTGTTCGGCCACGCGCTGGCCCACGCCGATGGCCCAGGCGTAGGCGGCCTGCTGCAGCGCGCTGGCCTCCTTGAGCGCAATCATCACGCCCGAGTAGAACTTTTCCCACACGCGGGGCACGGCGGTGAACACCGTGGGCGCGATCTCGCGCACGTTCTCGGGCACGGTCTCGGGGTTCTCCACGAAGTTGAGCTTGGCGCCGGTGTAGAGCGAAAAATACTCGCCACCCAGGCGCTCGGCGATGTGGCACAGCGGCAGGAAACACATGCACTCGTCGCGCTCGTCGCGCGCGATCAGCGTGTTGTAGCCGTGCACGGTGTAGACCAGGCCCTGGTGGCTGTGCATGGCGCCTTTCGGCTTGCCGGTGGTGCCCGAGGTGTAGACCAGGACCGCGAGGTCGGCGGGGTGGCAGCCGGCCACGCGCTCCTGCAACAGGCTGGTGTGGGTCTGCGCATGTTCGCGGCCCAGGGCGCGCAGGGCTCCGAGGCTGATCACCTGCGGGTCGTTCAGCTCGCGCAGGCCCTCCATGTCGAACACCACGATCTTCTTCAGCCGGGGCAGCCGCTCGCGCACTTCCAGCGCCTTGTCGAGCTGTTCGTCGTCTTCCACGAACAGCACGGTGGTGCCCGAGTCTTCGCAAAGGAACTGCACCTGCTCGGCTGCGTCGGTGGGGTAGACGCCGTTGGACACGCCGCCCGCGCTCAGCACGGCCAGATCGGCCAGCACCCATTCCACGGTGGTGTTGGAGAGCACGGAGGCCGTCTCGTGCGGCGCAAAGCCCAACGCCATCAGCCCGTGGGCGATCTCGCGCACGGCTTCGCCGGTTTGGTCCCAAGTCCAGCTGCGCCAGATGCCGAACTCCTTCTGCCGCATCCACACATGGGGGCCGCGCCGCTGCACCGCGTTCCAGAACAGCGTGGGAATGGTGTCGCCGGGCAGCACGACCTCGGTCTGCGGGCGGATGTGGGAGAGGTCCCAGAGGTAGCTCATCGTCATCTCCAGTTCTTCTTCTTTTTCCAGCGCCGGTCGGCGCGCACGCCCGCTTCCTTCATCCCCAGGTAGAACTCCTTGATGTCGTCCTTCTCGCGCAGGCGCGCACAGGTGTCTTCCATCACGATGCGGCCGTTTTCCAGCACGTAGCCGTAGTCGGACGCGTTGAGCGCCATGTTGGCGTTCTGCTCGACCAGCAGGATGGTGGTGCCGCGCTCGCGGTTGATGCGCACCACGATCTCGAAGATCTCCTTGGTGAGCTTCGGGCTCAGGCCCAGGCTGGGTTCGTCCAGCAGGATCAGGTCGGGGTTGGCCATCAGCGCGCGGCTGATCGCCAGCATCTGCTGCTGCCCGCCCGAGAGCAGGCCGGCGTCCTGCACGGCGCGCTCGCGCAGGATGGGGAAGTAGGTGAACACCGCCTCCATGTCGCGCGCCACGCCGTCGCGGTCTTTGCGGGTGTAGGCGCCCATGAGCAGGTTGTCGCGCACCGAGAGCAGCGGGAACACCTCGCGCCCCTCCGGCACGTGGCTCAGGCCCAGCTGCACGATGGCGGCCGGGTCCTGGGCGGTGATGTTCTCGCCCTTGAACTCGATGCTGCCCTTGCGCGGGTCGATGATGCCGCTGATGGTCTTGAGGATGGTGGTCTTGCCCGCGCCGTTGGAGCCCAGCACGGTGGCGATCTCGCCACGGCGCACCTGCAGGCTCACGCCGCGGATCGCCTTGATGGGGCCGTAGGCGCTCTCGACGTTGAGCAGCTTGAGCACCGCGTTGTCGGTCACGGGCGCGGTCATAGGGCCCCCACGCTTGTCGCTGCGCGTACTGCGCTGCCCCCCAGGGGGGCGTTCGAACCTTGGGGCGGCCCGGCGGTTCTCATGCTGTCGTCCTCACGTGGTTCTCCCGGCGCAGGCTGGACACGTCGTCCACCGTGCCCAGGTAGGCCTCGATCACGCCGGGGTCGTTCTGCACCTCGGCCGGCGTGCCGGTGGCCAGCTCTTCGCCCATGCTCATGGCCAGCACGCGGTCGGACACCTTGGACACCAGCGTCATGTCGTGTTCGACCATCAGCACCGTGATGCCGAGCTCGTTCTTGATGTCGGTGATCCAGAACGCCATGTCTTCGGTCTCCTCCACGTTCAGGCCCGAAGACGGCTCGTCCAGCAGCAGCAGCTTGGGCTCGGTGCACAGCGCCCGCGCCAGCTCCACCACCTTGCGCACGCCGTAGGGCAGGCCGGCGATCATCGACTCGCGGTGGTGCTGCAGGTTCAGGAAGTCGATCACCTGCTCGACTTTGGCGCGCGCCTCGATCTCGGCGGCGCGCGTCTTGCCGGTGAAGAAGATTTCGCTCCACAGGCCGGTGCGGCGGTGCGTGTGGCGGCCGATCAGCAGGTTCTGCAGAACCGTTGCATGCTCGAACAGCTCGATGTTCTGGAACGTGCGCGCGATGCCCAGGCCGGCGATCTTGTGCGGTGGCTGCTCGGTGAGCCGCAACGTACCGTTCGGGCCCGCGAAATCGATGTGGCCGGTGGTGGGCGTGTAGATACGGCTGATGAGGTTGAACACCGTCGTCTTGCCCGCGCCGTTGGGCCCGATCAGGGTGAACACCTCGCCCTTCTTCACGTCGAAGCTCACGTTGTTCACCGCGAGCACGCCACCGAAGCGCACGCTGAGGTGTTTCGCTGAAAGAAGGATGTCGTCGTTCATTTCAACCGGTCCGATTTCTGGAACGTCTTCTGGCGTTTGAACAGGCCACGCCGGTAGAACGGAAACAGCTGGAACCAGGTGCGCACCTTGAGCCAACGGCCGTACAGGCCCATGGGCTCGAACAGCACGAAGGCGATCAGCACCAGGCCATACACGGTGCCCTGCAGGCCGGCGGCCTGACCGATGGCGTCGGGCAGGTGGTCCTTGCCCAGGGCGATCAGCTGCGGCATCACGATGAGGAAGATGGCGCCGAGGAAGGCGCCGTGGATCGAGCCCAGGCCGCCGATCACCACCATCAGCAGCAGGTCGATCGACTGGATGATGCTGAACTGCTCGGGCGAGAGGAACTGGATCTTGTGCGCGTAGAGCGCGCCGCCGATGCCCGCGAGCGCGGCCGAGAGCGCGAACGACAACGTCTTGTAGCGCGCGAGGTGGATGCCCATGCTCTGCGCCGAAATCTCCGAATCGCGGATCGCCACGAAGGCGCGCCCGGTGCTGGAGCGCATGAGGTTGACGATGGCCAGCGTGGCGCCCACCGTGACCACGAGGCAGAGGAAATAGAACTCGTTGGTGCTCTCCAGCTCCCAGCCGAACAGCGCGGGCGGGTTCACCGACAGGCCCGAGTTGCCGCCGGTCACGCTTTCCCAGCGCGCCAGCGCCTCCTCCACGATGAAGCCGAACGCCAGCGTGGCCATGCCGAGGTAGATGCCCTTGACGCGCAGCGCCGGCAGCCCCACCACCATGCCCACGGCCGCGGACAACAGGCCCGCGCAGGCCAGCGCCAGCGGAAACGGCAGCCCGGCGTTGACCATCACGGCCTGGGTGTACGCACCCACGCCGAGGAACGCCGCATGGCCCAGCGAGAACAGGCCGGTGAAGCCGGCCAGCAGCATCAGCCCCAGGCCCACCACGGCGTAGATCAGCACAAAGGTGAGCTGCGCCAGCCAGTACTCCTCGATCACCCAGGGCGCGGCCAGCAGGAACAGGCCCAGCAGGCTGTACCAGAACACGTGCCCGCCGTGTTTGGCGAGCTGGATGTCCTGGTTGTAGTCCGTTTTAAAAATGAAGCGCATGTTCTTGATCGGTTGGGGGCAGAGCACATCGCTTCGCGAGTGGTCTGACCCGCAAGGTCTAGACCTTTTTCCTGAGTTTCTCGCCAAAGAGGCCGTTGGGCTTGAGCACCAGCATGATCAGCACCACGATGTAGGGCGCGATGTCCTTGAAGCCTTCGGGCAGATAGAAGCCCGAGAACGCTTCGACGATGCCGATCACCAGCCCGCCCACGATGGCGCCGGGCAGGCTGCTGAAGCCGCCCACCACGGCAGCGGGGAAGGCCTTGAGGCCGATGAAGCCCATGTTGGCGTGCACGAAGGTGATGGGCGCGAGCAGCAGGCCGGCGATGGCCGCCACGCCCGCGGCCAGGCCCCACACCAGGCCGTTGAGCCGCTTGACCGGAATGCCCATGTAGTAGGCCGCGAGCTGGTTTTGCGACGAGGCCTGCATGGCCAGACCGAGCCGGGAGTAACGGAACATGGCGAACAGCCCGGCGCACAACACGCCGGTGACTCCGATCACCACGATCTGCTCGGCCGAGACCACCAGCGTGCCCAGGCGCAGCACCTCGCCCGCGTAGGGAACGGCCAGGGTGTGGGTGTCGGTGCCGATGTTGGGAATCATGGTGATCGCGCCACGCAGCACATAGCCCACACCGATGGTGAGCATGACGATGGAGAAGGCGGGCTGGCCGAGGATGGGGCGGATCACCAAGCGTTCCAGCGCGACACCGAACGCGCCCATGCCGACGATGGCGGCCGGCACCGACAGCCAGAACGGAAAGCCCAGCACGGTCATGGCGGCCAGACCACCGAACGCCCCCACCATCATCAGGTCGCCCTGGGCGAAGCTCACCGTTTCGGTGGCCTTGTAGATCAGCACGAACCCCAGGGCGATCAGGCCATAGATGCAGCCCTGGGCCACACCGCTGATGAGCAGTTGCAGCAGTTGCACGCTTGTCTCCTGTGGAGCCCGGACACGCTGGCCGCTGCTGCTGGCAGGGTGGCGGGACGTCCTGTTGTTGTGGGCTGTTTATAGCTGGCCGACCCCACTCTGGCGCTAGGGGTTGACCCCCATCCGCAGTCGCCCAGGTTCCAGCGCCGGGCGGGTTGGCTCATATTTATGAAAAGCAAATGCTTGGCAAAAATAGGCCGGGGCCGTATCCTGTCGCTTCCACTTTGTTGGGCATGCCATGAAGTCCATCCGCATCGGTGCCGGCCTCGGTTTTTACGGCGACAACTGGGAGCCCGTGGCCGCGAGCATCGAGCGCGGCGGCGTGCGGTTCATCGCCAGCGACCACCTGGCCGAACTCACCCTCGCCATCCTGCAGAAAGACCGCCAGCGCGACCCGGCGCTGGGCTACGCGCGCGACGTGGTGCCCATGCTGCTGCGCCTGTGGCCGCTGATGCGCGAGCGCGGTGTGCGCTTCGTCTGCAACGCGGGTGGCCTGAACCCGATGGGCGCGGCGCAGGCGGTGCTGGCCGCGTTCGCCGCCAAGGGCTGGCAGGCGCGCATCGCGGTGGTGAGCGGCGACGACGTGTTGCCGCGTTTGCTGGACGCTTCGACCCCGTCGGACGAACTGACCCATCTGTTCACCGGCGAGTCGGTTTCGCAGGTGCGCGAGCGGCTGGTGTTCGGCAACGCCTACCTGGGCGCGGCGCCCATCGTGCAGGCGCTGGACGCCGGGGCCGACATCGTGATCACCGGCCGCGTGGCCGACGCGGCGCTCTTTCTCGGGCCACTGGTGCACGGCCTGGGCTGGACGCTCGGCGGCGCCACCGAGCCGCAAGACCTGAACCGCCTCGCGCAGGGTCTCACCGTGGGGCACCTGCTCGAATGTTCGGGCCAGGGCAGCGGCGGCAACTTCGGCAGCCAGGGCGCGTGGCAGGCCATCCCCGATCTGGCGCACATCGGCTATCCCATCGCCGAGGTCTGGGAAGACGGCACGGCGCTGATCACCAAGGCGCCCGGCACCGGCGGGCGGGTGAACTTCGACACCGTGCGCCAGCAACTGCTCTACGAGGTGCACAACCCGCACGCCTACCACTCGCCCGACGTGGTGCTGGACATGGGCGGCATCGTGCTGCACGACGAGGGCCACGACCGCGTGCGCCTGACCGGCGCGCGCGGCCAGGCGCCGGGGCCGATGCTCAAGGTGGTGGCGGGTTACCGCGATGGCTACAAGGCCGAGGTGACCTGGGGCTTTTCGTGGCCCGACGCCTGGGACAAGGCGCAGGCCGCCACCGCCACCATCCGCCAGTTGCTGCAGGACAAGTGCATCCCGCACGACGAGTTGTTCGTGGAGTACCCGGGCCTGAATTCGGCCCACGGCGCGCTGGCGCCGCTGCCCGACGCGGCCGCGCTCAACGCCATGAACGAGGTCTGGACGCGGCTGGTGCTGCGCACGCCGGCGAAGTCCGCCGCCGACGGCTTTGGCCGCCTGTTTCCCTGGCTGGCCTTGAGCGGCCCCGCCTACACCTGCGGCTTCAACGGTCTGCACAACACCAGCGAGCTGCTGGGCATCTGGCCCACGCTGATTGCGCGCGCGCTGGTGGAGCCGAACATCCAGGTAGACCTGTTGGGAGGTGCCCCATGAGCAAGACCTTGTGCGCTCCCCTGGCCCGCATCGCCCACGCGCGCAGCGGCGACAAGGCCGACTGGGTGGACTTCGGCCTGTTCGCCTGGAACCTGGCGGGCTACCGGCTGCTGGAGCGCGAGGTCACGGCCGCTCGCGTGCGGGCGCACTTCGCGCCCTGGCTGCCGGGCGAGGTGGACGCCTGGGCGCTGCCCAACATCCTGGCGCTGAAGTTCGTGCTGCGCGGCGCGCTGCAGGGCGGCGGCGCGCGCAACCTGCGGCTGGACAACCTCGGCAAGGCCATGGCGGGCGCGTTGCTGCGGCTGGAGATCGCGGTGACGGAGGCCGAGTTGGCCGAGGCGCTGGACACGCCGCGCGTGGGCTGGTGGGGCGATGTTCCTCCCCCTCCCTCTGGGAGAGGGTTGGGGGGAGGGCCCGTCCGCCCGCCCGTCCGTTCGAAAGACTGAAATGAAGTCCTCCGCCGTCACAACCGAAAAACAGGGCGACATCTGGGTCGTCACCCTGAACCGCCCCGAGGTGCGCAACGCCGTCGACAGCCCGACCGCGTTGGCCCTGCACGCCGCCTTCCTGGCCTTCGAAGACGACCCCGACGCGAAAGTCGCGGTGTTCCACGGTGCCAATGGCCACTTCTGCGCCGGCTGGGACTTGCAATACGGCGCCCGGCTGGCCGCATCGGGCGGGTCCGGCGGGCTGGACCAGCTGGACTTCGATGCGGAAGACCCGCGCGCCCTGGGCCCCATGGGCCCGTCGCGCCTGCGCCTGTCCAAACCGGTGATCGCCGCGGTGAGCGGCGCGGCCGTGGCCGGCGGCATGGAACTCGTGCTCTGGTGCGACCTGCGCGTGATGGAAGAAGACGCCTACTTTGGCGTCTATTGCCGGCGCTTCGGCGTGCCGCTGATCGACGGTGGCACGGTGCGCCTGCCGCGCCTGATCGGCATGGGCCACGCCATGGACCTGATCCTCACCGGTCGCCAGATCGAAGCGGACGAAGCGCTGCGGATCGGCCTGGCCAACCGCGTGGTGCCCACCGGCACGGCGCGCGCAGCGGCGATCGCACTCGCGCAACAGCTGGCGGCCTTCCCACAGGCCACGATGCGCGCCGACCGCGAGAGCGCTTTCGCCCAGTGGGACCTGCCGCTGGGCGAAGCCCTGCAGCAGGAGTGGCAACGCGGCAAGGCCTGCATCCCCGATGCGCTGGAAGGGGCCACGCGCTTCGCGCAAGGGCAGGGCCGCCACGGCCGGTTCTGAACCGGTCGGGAGCCCCAGGCTCTGCGCTATGAGGCCGATCAGAACCGATAGATGTATCCGACGCTGACCCTCGACTGGCTGGACTTCTCAACCAGCGGGCTGTCCTTGATGGCGTCGCCATATCCCGTGACGCCGAGGTCGAGGAACACGGTGTGTTGGCGCGCAGGGCTGTAGTCGACGCGAAGTCCTGCCTCCACGCCGGTGCTGGAGTCGCCCTGGTAGGCGCTGCGCGTCGCGGTCGCCTCCGAAGCCTTCACGCCGTAGTAGTACTCGACATATTTGCGGTCGTAGAACTCCGCGCCCAGGCGGGGGGTGATCCCGAACGGTCCCATCCCAAAGCGGTGATCCACCTGGAGCTTGAAGCGCGAACCCTTGCTGTTGCCCGAAGCGTCGCCCAGCAGTTCGGCGGAGACGTTCGCGATGTCGTTTTTCCAGATCGCCGCGCCGCCGGCCCAGACGCTGCCCTTGCGTTCGTCCATGCCAGCGAGATAAGGGGAGTCTTCGCTCTCGTATCCGTCGCCCGCGTAGCGCGCCCTCAGCCGGAAGGACAGGGCGGGGGAGGTGTACAGCTTGACATCCACCCGGGGGACACCAACGCTGACCCACTTGTTCTCGAAGTTGAGAATGGGCAGGGGAGTGTTGTCCCTGTCGATGTCGCGATAGGCCTTCTGCACGCTGGCGGCACCCAGGCCCAGCGACCACTGCGACTCGGAGCCGCCTGCGCTTGGGGCGCTCTGGGCCATGGCCACGGACGACCCGCACAGGATGACGCCCAGCGTTGTCGCCGCTGCGCGCGTGGTGCGCACGGTCGCCGTGGTGTGGAAGAAGCGATTCATGATGTGCCTTTTCATTCAAGAGTGGTGGTAAAAGCAGCCGCCGTTCAGGCGGCCGAAGGGGATCGATAGGCCCGAAGAAAGACGTCCACCGCGCGGTCGACGACCTCTGCGATGTGTGCTTCTTCCAATGTGGTTCTGACGTTGAACAGGCCGGCTTCATGCACCTCGGACTGCAGCAGTCCACGGAAATGGCGCGCGACCACGACGGGGTCTGCCTGGCGGAGCTGACCGGAGGCGATGAGGCTGCCGAAGTAGCCCTCCGTGAGCTTCATGGCCCGCACCGGTCCTTGTTCGTAGAACATCCGGCCGATGTCGGGCTTGGCCGCCGCTGCGATCACCATGCGGGCAGCCGCGAAGCGCTGGGGGGTGTGGAAGTGCGTCAGGGCATGCCGCCCGAATGCCTTGAGGGTCTGCTCGATGTCGCGGGTGGGGTCGAGCAGCGAGATGACGTCCATGGCCTCTTTGGGCAGCTCCGCTCCCGCGCTCGCGCCGATGCTCTTGTACAGAAAAGACATCGCGTCGCCACCAAACTCATTGGCCATCCGGCTGATGAGTTCCTGGAACAAGGCTTCCTTGGTGTCGAAGTAGCGATACAGCGTCGCCTTTGAACTCCCGACGCGCGCAGCGATTTCGTCCATCGACGCGCGGTCAAAGCTGACTTCCTGGAAGACTTCCTTCGCCGCGGCCAGGATGGCCTCGCGGCGGGCTTCTGTTTTCACTCTGACCATTTCAATGCTCCTGCTGCTGTGTGGGTCCGCACTGCAAAAGGCTCTTTGCAATGCGGCTTGATTCAATACGATACTTTGAGGTATCGTTATGTTTTTCGAAACTATACCGTTTCGTTTTGTCATGGTCAAGATTCTTTTCCTTCATCCCGACATGTCTGAGAATCACCGATCCCGTTGCGGGCCCCCGCCTTTGGCGCTGTTCCTGGCCACCGCAGTCCTCGCATCCAGTGGCTGCGCGCTTCAGGGGGCGTACAAGTCACCGAACCGGCACGGCGTGGCGCCCGCGGCGTGGTCTGTTGGAGCGGGGACCGTGGATGTCCCCGGACGCTCGCCGACCGAACGGTGGTGGTCCGAATTGCACGACCCCGCGATCGACCGTCTCGTGGAGGTGGCGCTTGCCGATGGTCCGACGCTGGCAGAGGCCGTCGCCCGCGTTGACGAAGCACAAGCCCTGTTGCGTGCGAAATCGGCGCAATCCACGCCGACCGTTGGCGCGAGTGCAGACGTCATCCGTGCCCGGCAACAGAACACCTCCAGCGCGGCGACGGAACCGACTCTGCTGGTCACGGCGGTCTCGCCGGGCCTGAGCTTCAGCTGGGAGGTCGATCTCTTCGGGCGAATACGCCAGTCGGTCGAGGCCGCCCGCAGCCGGATCGACGCCCGAACGCTCGACGCGGCGGCGATTCGCCTGAGTCTTGCGGCCGACGTCGCCAGTGGAGTGCTCGCCTTGCGCGCCTGTCAAAGCGCTCAGTCCGTGTTGACCGCGGACATCGCATCCCGAGAGCGCAGCCTGGCGCTGACGCGACGCCGATGGGCCGCAGGGTTCGCCACGGCGGCTGACGAGACGCGCGAGCGCATCGGGTTGGCGTCGGCACGCACCACCTGGTTCAGCCGGCAGGAGCAGTGCGCGCTCCAAACGAATGCCCTGGTCGCGCTGACGGGCCAGGACAGCAGCACCATCCGGGCCCTCGCCGCACCCAGCGACGAAAAGACGCTGACCGACCCGACGCTGGGATTCGTGCCCACGGTCCCGGGCGCTGTGGCCGAGCTTCCCGCTGAAGTCCTCAGCCGGCATCCGGCGATCCTCTCTGCCCAGCGGGAGGCGCAGGCCGCCTGGGCGGAAATCGGTGTGGCCCGGGCCGAGCGCCAGCCCCATCTGGATGTCGCGGCACTGCTGACCGGCCAGTGGTTGCGTGTGGCCGGTGTCGGCCAGCATCTGACCACCTGGTCGGTCGGACCCACGCTGTCCGGCACCCTGTTCGACGGTGGCGCCGGCGCGGCCAACGTGAGCGCTGCCGAGGCCCGTTACCGCCGTGCGCACGCAGTGCTCCAGCGCACCTTGCGCACCACTGTGCAGGAAGTGGAGAACGCGCTGGCCGAGCAAGTCTCTGCCGAGGCACGCGCCAGTTCGGCCGGCGAAGGCATTGCGGGCGCGCAAGCCCTCCTGGCCAACTCGCAGGCGCGGTGGCGCGCCGGTGCCATCAGCCAGCTCGAACTCGAAGACAACCGACGGCAACTGACTTCCATGCAGGACGCCCTCATCACCGCACGGCGCGACCAGGCGCACTCATGGGTGGCATTGGTCAAGGCCACCGGCGGAGCCGTCACCCTATCTGTCCAGGAACCACCCCATGAATGAACCCCGATCCGAAACGTCGAGCAGCACCCGGCGAAGCCGCATGGTCGCAGCCATTCTGGCCACCGCAGTTGTCGCTGGCGGTCTCACCTTCTTCTCTGCTCATACCGCAACCAAACCCGAAGCAACTCAGGCGCCACCGCCTGCAACCGCGATGGTGGCCAACGTGGCCCCGGCCGCGGAAGTCCGCTGGCCGGTTGCGTTGCAGGCGATGGGACCCATCGCTCCCTGGCAGGAGGCGTCGATCGGCGCCCAGGTCGCAGGCCTGCGACTGGCCGAGATCAAGGCCGATATCGGCGACCGTGTCCGGCGTGGCCAACTCCTGGCACGCTTTGACCGCGCAGCGCTGGAAATCGAACAGGCTCGGCTACAGGCCCAGTGGCGACAGGCCGAGACCAACCGCGGGCGCGCCCTTCAACTCGAAGGAACCGGTGGCATCAGCGAGCAGGAGCTCCTGCAGCATGTGACGCAAGCGGACGTTGCCAAGGCGCAGCTGCAATCCGTTCAGCTGCAGATTCGCCAGACCGACGTGGTCGCGCCGGACGACGGCGTCGTCAGCGCGCGCAGCGCCACCCTCGGTTCTGTGGCCACGTCCGGGCAGGAACTCTTTCGCCTCATCCGGAAAGACCGCCTGGAATGGCGAGGCGAGCTGACCGCGGAGCAGCTGGGGCACGTCCGGCAGGGTCAGCGGGTCCGGCTCGCCTTGCCGGGCAGCGGTTCCGCCACGGCCACCGTTCGCCAGGTGGCGCCGACGCTGCAAGCGCAAAATCGTTTGGGGATCGTGCTGGCCGACATCGATGCCGGTAGCCACGCGCGCGCCGGCATGTATGCCCAAGGCGTCGTGGAATTGGCGGAGAGTCGCGCGGTCATCGTCCCGGCCAACAGCATCGTGCTTCGCGACGGTCGCAGCTACGTGATGACCCTGACCGATGACAGCCGGGTGCAGGAGCGCCGTGTCGAGGTCGGGCGCCGTCGTGGTGTCATGGCTGAGATCCTGTCCGGTCTGGAGGCTGGTGAACGGGTGATCACGCAAGGGGCCGGCTTCTTCAATGAGGGGGACACCGTCCGTGCCGTTCCGGCGGCGGGCGAATCGGCCAAGGGGAAGGGCCGGTCATGAACTTCGCCACGTGGTCCATTCGAAACCCGGCACCCGCCATTCTGTTGTTCATCTTCCTGACACTGGTCGGGCTCTACAGCTTTCAGCAACTCCCGGTCGCCAATCTGCCGGACATGGACGTGCCGACCGTCACGGTCAGTCTGAGTCAGCCCGGCGCGGCGCCCGTCCAACTCGAAACGGAGGTCGCACGCAAGGTCGAAAACTCCCTGGCGACGCTCTCCGGCCTCAAGCACATCAAGACCTCGATCACCGACGGTCAGGTCCAGATCCGGGTTGAGTTCGTTCTTGACAAAGGCGTCTCGGACGCCCTGATCGAGACCAAGGACGCGGTCGACCGCGTGCGCTCCGATCTGCCGAGTGATCTGTTGCAGCCCACGGTCAGTGCCGTGCGCGCGGGGAGCGATCCTCTGTTGATCTATGCCGTGTCATCCCCCCGAATGGATGAGGAGGCGCTGTCGTGGTTCGTCGACGACGTTGTCAGCAAGGCCGTGATGAGCGTGCCCGGCATCGGGCGGTTCGAGAGAACGGGCGGGGTGCAGCGACAGGTGCGCGTGGAAGTGGATCCGGTCCGGCTCACGTCCCTGGGGACCACGGCCGTCGATGTGTCGAAGGCCCTGCGCGCGGTCCAGCAGGAGGCCTCGGGAGGGCGCGCCCAGCTGGGCAAAGGTGAACAGGCGCTGCGCACGACCGCCACCGTCGCACAGACCGACGCGTTGCGCAGCCTGCCCATCGTGACCAGCGATGGGCGGCGTATCGGCCTGGACCAAGTCGGGGAGGTGGTGGACACCCATGCCGAACGCATGCAGATCACCCTGCTCGACGGGAAACCGGTCGTCGGGTTCAGGATCTACCGTGCGGCCGGATTCGATGAGGTGCAAGTCGCCGAGAGCGTGGAGGCCGCAGTGGGTCGACTCCATGCCACCCATGGCTCGCTGGCATTCACCAAGGTCGCCGGCTCGATCGAGGGCACACGTGAGCAGTTCGATGGTTCCATGCGCATGTTGTACGAAGGCGCGCTGCTGGCGATGCTGGTCGTCTGGTGGTTTCTGAGGGACTGGCGTGCCACGGTGATCTCGGCATCGGCGCTGCCTTTGTCGATCCTTCCGACGTTCGCCGCCATGCATTTTCTGGGCTACTCGCTCAACACGCTCACGCTGCTGGCGCTGGCCGTGATCGTCGGCATCCTGGTCGATGATGCGATCGTCGAGATCGAGAACATCGAGCGGCATCGGCGCATGGGCAAGCCCATCATGCAGGCGGTGGGCGATGCGGTGACCGAGATCGCCACGGCCGTCATCGCCACCACCATGACGCTGGTCGTGGTCTTTCTTCCCACCGCCATGATGGGCGGCATCGCAGGCAGGTTCTTCCAGCAATTCGGCTGGACATCTGTGGTGGCCGTGCTGTCTTCCTTGCTGGTCGCGCGGCTTCTGACGCCCATGATGGCGGCATACCTGCTCAAGGATGGCCAACCAGGCCACGAGGAAGCGGCGCCCACGCGCGACTCGCGACTGATGCGCACCTACCTGTCGTGGGCCAGATGGTGCCTGGCCCACCGTCGCACCACGCTCGTGGCCTGCATGGCGATCTTTGCGGCGTCGCTCGCGCTGATTCCGCTGATGGACAAGGGTCTGATTCCTCCGCCCAACAGTGGGTACAGCAATGTCAGCATCGAGTTGCCTCCTGGCAGCGGTATTGACGGCACTGTTGCGGTGGCGGAAACGGCACGCGTGGCCTTGCTGGACATCCCGGGCATCAAGCGGGTGATGACCAGCGTGGGCGGAGGGGCGGAACAAGCCGCGAACGTGCGTCGCGCCACCCTTACGCTGGTCCTGGGACCACGTGGCGAGCGACCCGATCAGACGGTCATCGAGGCCCGCGTGCGCGAGGCGCTGGCCGATGTTCCCGGTGCCCGCTTTTCGCTCGGTGCCGGGGGACCTGGCAAGAAGATGTCCTTGATCCTGGCCAGCGACGCTCCTGAGGCGCTGAAAACCACCGCCAGAGCGTTGGAGCGCCAATTGAGAACCATCCACGGGCTGGGCAACGTGACGTCCACGGCGACGCTGGAGCGACCGGAGATTGTGGTTCGTCCGGACGTTCAGCAAGCGGCGATGCACGGTGTGACCACATCAGCCATCGCAGAAACGGCGCGCATCGCCACCACCGGTGATTTCGATGCCCGACTGGCGAAGCTCGATCTGGATCGCCGCCAACTGGGCATCCTCGTGCGCGTTGCGGACGCCGATCGCCAGGACCTGGACGCCATCAACGCTTTGCGCGTGCCTGGACGAGACGGCCTCGTGCCGCTGGCCAGCGTCGCGCAGCTGTCCGTGGAAAGCGGTCCGTCCGAGATCGAGCGCTACGACCGGCGGCGTTACGCCACGGTCACCGCCGATCTCGGCGGCATGTCGCTGGGCGCGGCGCTCGAAGCGGCCAAGGCCTTGCCCGCCGTGGCCTTGATGCCCGCCAGTGTCGAGCTGGTCGAGACGGGGGATGCGGAGATCATGGCGGAGCTGATGGGCGGGTTCGGCCTGGCGATTGTCGTGGGCTTGTTCTGCGTCTATGGAGTGCTCGTGCTGCTGTTCCACGATTTCTTTCAACCGCTGACCATCCTCTCGGCAGTGCCGCTGTCGCTCGGTGGCGCGTTCGTCGCGCTGCTGGCGACCGGCAGCATGTTGAGCCTCCCCTCACTCATCGGTCTGGTCATGCTGATGGGCATCGTCACGAAGAACTCCATCCTGCTGGTGGAGTACGCCGTTCTTGGCATTCGAGAACGTGGACTGTCCGTGCAGGATGCGCTGCTGGACGCTTGCCACAAACGCGCCAGGCCGATCGTGATGACCACCATCGCCATGGTGGCCGGCATGGCCCCGATCGCGATAGGGCTGGGGGCCGATGCGAGCTTTCGCCAGCCGATGGCGGTGGCGGTCATCGGCGGGCTCGTCACATCGACGGCGCTGAGTCTGCTGGTGGTGCCTGTTGCATTCACCTATGTGGCCGGCGTGGAACGCCGTGTGCGGGGCTGGTTCGGGCGCAAAGGGAATCGGCAAACCTTCGTCCCTCGCAGCCCATGAACGGGCTTGGTCGGGAGCGGCGCAACGATCCATCCGTCGGCGGCCTCCGCCATTCACACCCAATTGGTCCCCCACACAAGCCCTTGCCAGCCCATCATCGGCACCATGAACGCTCCCCCGAACGACGGCACCGAGGTGCTGGTGCTGCAGCACCTGGACGAAGACGGCCCAGGTTATCTTGGCCAGTGGCTCGACGGGCAGGGCGTGCGCTGGCAGGTGCGCTGTGCCGAAGCCGGCGAGGCCTATCCGGCGTCGGTGCGGGGTTTGAAGGGGCTGGCGGTGCTGGGCGGCGCCTGGAGCGCCAACGACGAACGCCCCACGCTGCGCCAGGCCGAAGCCCTGATCCGCGAGGCCGATGCGCTGGGCATTCCCGTCATCGGCCATTGTCTGGGTGGCCAGCTCATGGCGCGGGCGTTCGGTGGTCGCGTCGAGACGCTGAAGCAGCCCGAGATCGGCTGGCTGCCGATCCGGCACAACGGCAGCGCGACCGCGCGTGAATGGTTCGGCGACACATCCGAGGCCACGGTCTACCAGTGGCACCACGACGGCTTCGTCGAGCTGCCGCCCGGGGCCGAGCTGATCGCCGGTTCACCCGCCTGCGCCCACCAGGCCTTTGCCCTGCGGCAACACCTGGCGATGCAGTTCCACATCGAGATCACGCCGGCCAAGATCGCCGACTGGCTGGAACACCCGGGCCAGGCCTATCCGGTGCAGGTGCTGCTGCACCGCGACAGCGTGCAGGACCCGGCCGGCATGCACGCCGCCACGGCCCGGCACCAGGCGGGCAGTGAAGCGCTGGCCCGGCGCATCTACGAGACCTGGCGCGCCCGCTGGCGGGGCTGATTCGGCTCAGACCCTCAAACCACCAGACCCGGAATGTTCAGCCCATCCCTGGGAATCGGCCGCGGCCGGCCGTCGTTGTCGATCGCCACATAGGTCAGGCTGGCCTCGGTCACTTTCACGTACTGGCCCTGGGCCGAGAAACGTTCGGCGAACACCTCCACCTGCACCGTGATGGACGTGTTGCCCACGCGCGTGACGTGCGAGAAGAAGCTCAGGATGTCGCCCACGCGCACCGGCTGCTTGAAGATGAACTGGTTCACCGCGACGGTCGCCATGCGGCCACGCACGTAGCGCGCCGGCAGCACGGCACCGGCCAGGTCGACCTGGGCCATGACCCAGCCGCCAAAAATGTCGCCGTTGCCATTGGTGTCGGCCGGCATGGGAATCACCTTGAGCACCAGTTCGCGGTCTTGGGGCAGGGGGGTTTGTGGGCGGGGGCTTGATTCGCTGGACATGGGCACAATCTCCGGATAGTTGTCCGATTGTCCCGCATGCGCCACGCCCATTCCTCCCAAGCCACCATTCCCCTGCCGGCCAGCGTGCCCCCCGCGGGCGCGCCCGCGGCGCGCCGTTCCGACTGGGCCACGCTGGCGCGCCTGCTGCCTTATTTGTGGCAGTACAAATGGCGCGTCGTGCTGGCGCTGGGCTTCATGGTGGGCGCCAAGGTGGCCAACGTGAGCGTGCCGCTGCTGCTCAAGGAGCTGGTGGACGCGATGACCATCCGGCCGGGCAGTGTGGAGTCGATGCTGGTGGTGCCGCTGGGCCTGCTGTTGGCCTACGGCGGGCTGCGCCTGTCCACCACGCTGTTCACCGAGCTGCGCGAGCTGGTGTTCGCCAAGGCCACCGAAGGCGCCACGCGCAGCATCGCGCTGCAGGTGTTCGGCCACCTGCATGCGCTGTCCCTGCGCTTTCACCTGGAGCGCCAGACCGGCGGCATGACGCGCGACATCGAGCGCGGCACGCGCGGCGTGCAGTCGCTCATTTCGTACTCGCTCTACAGCATTTTTCCCACGCTGATCGAGGTGGTGATGGTGCTCGCGCTGCTGGGCACCAAGTTCGACATGGGTTATGTCTGGATCACCCTGGTGGCGCTGGTGCTGTACGTCACCTTCACCGTGACCGTGACCGAGTGGCGCACGAAGTTCCGGCGCCAGATGAACGAGCTGGAGTCGGTGAGCCAGACGCGCGCCATCGACTCGCTGCTGAACTACGAGACCGTCAAATACTTCAACAACGAGGCTTTCGAGGCGAGCCGCTACGACGAGGCGCTGGAGAAGCTGCGCCGCGCCCGCATCAAGAGCCAGACCACGCTGTCGCTGCTCAACGCTGGGCAGCAGTTGGTGATCGCCATCGCGCTGGTGCTCATGCTCTGGCGCGCCACCCAGGGCGTGGCCGAAGGGCACATGACGCTGGGCGATCTGGTCATGGTCAACGCCTTCATGATCCAGCTCTACATCCCGCTGGGTTTCCTGGGCGTGCTCTACCGCGAGATCAAGCAGAGCCTGACCGACCTGGACAAGATGTTCGTGCTGCTGGAGAAAGAGCGCGAGATCGCCGACGAGCCGGACGCCCAGCCGCTGCAGCTCGCCGGTGCGCCGTCGGTGAAGTTCGAGAACGTGCGCTTCTCGTACGAGCCGGCGCGCGAGATCCTGCACGGCATCAGCTTCGAGATCCCGGCCGGCAAGACGGTGGCCGTGGTCGGGCCGTCGGGCTCGGGCAAGAGCACGCTGGCGCGGCTGTTGTACCGCTTCTACGACGTGACGAACCACGAGGCGGGGGGGCCGCACGGCGGTGGCCGCATCACCATCGACGGCCAGGACATCCGGCAGGTGACGCAGTCCAGCGTGCGCCAGGCCATCGGCATCGTGCCGCAGGACACGGTGCTGTTCAACGACACCATCGAATACAACATCCTCTACGGCCGGCCCGACGCGGGCCACGACGCGGCGGTGGCGGCCGCCCAGGCCGCGCACATCCACAGCTTCATCCAGCGCCTGCCGCTGGGTTACGCCACCATGGTCGGCGAGCGTGGCCTGAAGCTCTCGGGCGGCGAAAAGCAGCGCGTGGCGATTGCGCGCACGCTGCTGAAGAACCCGCCCATCGTGATTTTCGACGAGGCCACCTCGGCACTGGACTCGGCCAACGAGCGTGCGATCCAGGCCGAACTGAAGAGCGCCGCGCGCAACAAGACCACGCTGGTGATCGCGCACCGGCTGTCCACGGTGGTGGACGCGCACGAGATCCTGGTGCTGGTGAACGGCGAGATCGTGGAGCGCGGCACGCACGCCCGGCTCATCGCCCTCGGCGGGGTCTATGCGGGGATGTGGGCGTTGCAGCAGTCCGGGACGGACTGATCCCGCGTCATCGTTGGTTTGTGGGCTTTCGTGACGTGCCGGGTCTCGGCCCGGCGGCCGTGCTTTTACCCCCTCTCCCGCCAGCGGGAGAGGGTTGGGGTGAGGGTGGCGCTCAGACCGCCAGCATCTTCCCCGTCCGCTCATACCGGCTGTGCCAGGACAGCGCCTCGTCCAGCAGATGCGGCGTGTGCAGGCCGCCGTGCCCGGCGCGGGCGTTGGCCTCGCTGCGTTCCACGTAGTCCAGCAACGCGGGCCTGAAGTCCGGGTGGGCGCAGCGCTCGATGATCAGGCGTGAGCGCTGGCGCGGCGAAAGGCCGCGCAGGTCGGCCAGGCCTTGTTCGGTCACGATGATCTGCACGTCGTGTTCGGTGTGGTCCACGTGGCTGACCATGGGCACGATGCAGCTGATGCTGCCGCCCTTGGCGGTGGACGGCGTCATGAACACCGAGAGGTAGGCGTTGCGCGCGAAGTCGCCCGAGCCGCCGATGCCGTTCATGATGCGCGTGCCCATCACGTGCGTGGAGTTCACGTTGCCGTAGAGGTCGGCCTCGATCATGCCGTTCATGGCGATCAGCCCCAGGCGGCGAATCACCTCGGGGTGGTTGCTGATCTCCTGCGGCCGCAGCACGATGCGCTCGCGGTAGAAGTCCAGGTTCTCCACGAATTCCTGCATCACCGGCGCCGAGAGCGAGATGGCGGTGGACGAGGCCATGCGCATCTTGCCGGACTTGAGCAGGGCCAGCATGCCGTCCTGCAGCACCTCGGTGTAGCCCTGCAGGTCGTTGAACGGGCCCTCGTTCAGGCTCTCCATCACCGCGTTGGCGATGTTGCCCACGCCCGACTGCAGCGGCAGCAGCTCGGGCGGCAGCCGGCCTTGTTTCACTTCGTCCTGCAGGAAGGCCATCAGGTGGCCGGCGATGCGCTTCGAAGCCTCGTCGGGCGCCGAGAAGCGGGTGTCGCGGTCGGGCAGATGCGTCTCGACGATGGCGACGATCTTGCCCGGGTCGCAGCGCAGGTAGGGCTCGCCGATGCGCTCGCCCGCGTGCGTCATCGGGATCGGCTTGCGGTGCGGCGGGCGCTCGGTGCCGTAGTAGATGTCGTGCATGCCTTCCAGCCCCAGGCTGTGGCCGTGGTTGACCTCCAGGATCACCTTGTCGGCCTGGTCCAGCCAGGTCTTGTTGTTGCCCACCGAGGTGGCGGGGATCAGGCGGCCGTCTTCCAGGATGCCCGCCACCTCGATCACCGCCACGTTGAGCTGGCCCAGGAAGCCGAACCACACGTACTGCGCCACGTGCGAGAGGTGGATGTCGATGTAGGCCATCTCGCCGTCGTTGATGCGCGCGCGGCAGGTCGGGTCGGACTGGTAGGGCAGGCGCATGTCCATGCCGCCGACCTTGGCGAGCGCGCCGTCCAGCTCGGGCGCGGTGGAGGCGCCGGTCCAGACGCCGATGCGGAATTCTCTGCCGGCGTCGTGGTGCGCCTGGATGTGGCGGGCCAGCGCCAGCGGAATCGCTTTCGGGTAGCCGGCGCCGGTGAAACCGCTCATGCCGACGTGGTCGCCGTGCTGGATGAGGGCGGCGGCCGCCTCGGCCGACATGATCTTCTGGCGCAGGCCGGCGTGGGCGATGCGGGACGGGCTGATGGGGGGCGGATTCTGGGTCATGGGGTGGTGTTAGGGTTAACCCTAGGTTTTGCTATCGTAACGGATGCCCGTGTCGGCAAAGCGCCAAAAAGCACCGTTTTTGACGGGCGCGCATAATCCGCCGCCATGGAAACCAAGTGGCTGGAAGACTTTGTGAGCCTGGCTGAAACCCGCAGCTTCAGCCGTTCGGCGCAGCTGCGCCACGTCACCCAGCCCGCGTTCTCGCGCCGTATCCAGTCGCTCGAGGCCTGGGCCGGCACCGATCTGGTGGACCGCTCCTCGTACCCCACGCGCCTCACGCCCGCGGGCAAGACCCTGTACGAGCAGTCGCTGGAGATGCTGCAGGCGCTGCAGAGCACGCGCGCCATGCTGCGCGCCCACACCGCGGCGGCGCAGGACGTGATCGAGTTCGCCGTGCCGCACACGCTGGCCTTCACCTTCTTCCCCTCCTGGCTCTCGGGTCTGCGCGAAACCTGCGGGCCGATCAAGAGCCGCCTGATCGCGCTCAACGTGCACGACGCGGTGATGCGCCTGGTGGAGGGCAGCTGCGACCTGCTGATCGCCTACGACCACCTGGCGCAGCCGCTCCAGCTCGACGCCGAGCGCTACGAAATGCTGCCCCTGGGGCGCGAACTGCTCGCGCCCTACGTGCGACCCAACGAACAGGGCGGGCCGCTCTATGCCCTGCCGGGCACCGTGGGGCAGCCCCAGCCCTACCTGGCCTACGCGCCGGGCGCCTACCTCGGCCGGGCGGTGGACCAGATGCTCAAGCAGAGCAAGACCCCGGTGCACCTGGACCGGGTCTATGAAACCGACATGGCCGAGGGCCTCAAGGCGATGGCGCTGGAAGGCCACGGCATCGCCTTTCTGCCCTCCAGCGCGGTGCGCAAGGAAGTGCGGGCGAAAAAGCTGGTGTCCGCCGGCGGCGGGCTGGAGACCGAGCTGGACATCCGCCTCTACCGCGCCCGCACGCTCGACCCGCAGAAGGGCAAACGGGCGGTGCAGCAGTTCTGGAACCGCCTGAGCGAAACCCTGGTCCGCCCACCGGTTTGAGACAATCGGGGCATGAACGCCACAGCCCCCACCGCCACCCTGACCCTCACCCGCCCGGACGACTGGCACCTGCATGTGCGCGACGGTGAGGCGCTGCGCACCGTGGTGCCGCACACGGCGGCCCAGTTCGGTCGCGCGATCATCATGCCCAACCTCAAGCCGCCGGTGACCACCGCGGCGCAGGCCCTGGCCTATGCCGAGCGCATCCGCGCCGCCGTGCCCGCGGGCATGGCCTTCGAGCCGCTGATGACGCTGTACCTCACCGACAAGCTGCCGCCCGACGAGATCGCCCGCGCCAAAGACGCCGGCGTGGTCGCCGTCAAGCTCTACCCGGCCGGCGCCACCACCAACAGCGACGCCGGCGTGACCGACATCCGCAAGACCTACCCCACGCTGGAAGCCATGCAGCGCGCCGGCATGCCGTTGCTGGTGCACGGCGAAGTCACCAGCCCCGAGATCGATCTGTTCGACCGCGAAGCCGTGTTCATCGACCAGCAACTGATCCCGCTGCGCCGCGACTTCCCCGAACTCAAGATCGTGATGGAACACATCACCACGAAGGAAGCCGCGCAGTACGTGGCCGAAGCCGGCCGCTTCACCGCCGCCACGCTCACCGCGCACCACCTGCTGTTCAACCGCAACGCCATCTTCACCGGCGGCATCCGCCCGCACTACTACTGCCTGCCGGTCCTGAAGCGCGAAACCCACCGCCTGGCCCTGCTGGCCGCGGCCACCAGCGGCAGCGACCGCTTCTTCCTGGGCACCGACAGCGCGCCCCACCCGGCCCACCTGAAAGAACACGCCACCGGCTGCGCCGGCTGCTACACCGCGCACGCCGCCATCGAGATGTACGCCGAAGCCTTCGACAACGCCGGTGCGCTCCACCAGCTCGAAGCCTTCGCCAGCTTCCACGGCCCGGCGTTCTACGGCCTGCCGCGCAACACAGGCACCATCACCCTGAAGCGCGAGAACTGGACGCCGCCTGAGAGCTTCGCCTTCGGCGAAGCCGAGCTCAAGCCGCTGCGCTCGGGCGAGGCCCTGCCCTGGAGGCTGGTGTGAGCGCGCGCGAGGCGCTGCGCGCCGAACCGCACATCGCCTTGCTGATCGATGCCGACAACTCGCCCGCGGCCAAGATCGACGTGATCCTGACCGAGCTCTCCACCTTCGGCGTGACCAATGTGCGGCGCGCCTACGGCAACTGGAAGAAGAGCGAACTCAAAGGCTGGGAAGAGAAGCTGCACGAACACGCGATCCGGCCCATGCAGCAGTTCGACTACTCCAAGGGCAAGAACGCCAGCGACATGGCGATGGTGATCGACGCGCTGGAACTGCTCTACACCGACCGCCCCGACGCCTTTGGCATCGTGTCCTCGGACGCCGACTTCACCCCGCTGGTGATGCACTTGCGTGCCAAAGGCGCCGCGGTGTACGGGTTCGGTGCGCAAAAGACGCCCGAGCCCTTCGTGAACGCCTGCTCGCGTTTCCTCTACCTCGACAAACTCGGCACCGACGTGGCCGCCGAGACGGACGAGGCGGTGCCGATGGCGCCGCTGCGGGTGCCTACGGCCCAGCTCAAGCAGGACGCCCGGCTGGTCGGTCTGCTGCGCAACGCGGTGCAGGCGGCGGCCGACGAGACCGGCTGGGCGCGCGTGGGCGCGGTGGGGCAGCAGATCGGCAACCAGGCCTCGTTCGACTCCCGCAACTACGGCTACTCCACGCTGACCAAACTGCTGGCGGCTTCGCAGCTGTTCGAGCTGGCCCACGAAGGCACCTCCCAGGTCGCGGTGCGCGACAAGCGGCAAGGCAAGGCGGCCCGCGCCGGATGAACCCCGGGCTGGCCCACATCGACTGGCGGGCGCCCTGGCTGGCGCCGTGCCGGGCGCTGGGCGAACCCCTGGCGCAGCAGGTGGTCACCGGGCACTGTGGCCGCGCGGCGCTCAACGTGGCCGGCGCGGCCCCGGTGCGTTTCGTGCCCCAGGCCGATCTGCCCCCCGGTATGGCCTACGAGCAGTTCATCCACGACACCGGCTGCGTGCCCACGCGCGACGGCCTGCACGACTTCTTCAACGGCCTGTGCTGGATGTGTTTCCCGCGCACCAAGCGCCTGCTCAACCGCTTGCAGGCGGCCGAGATCCAGGCCGCTGGCGTGGGCCCGGTGCGCGGGCCGGTGCGCGACGCCCTGACCCTGTTCGACGAAAACGCCGCGCTGCTGCAGGCGCCCGATGCGCTCTGGGACGCACTGCTGGCGCGCGACTGGCAGCGCCTGTTCGTCGACCTGCGGCCGCTCTGGGCGCAGGCGCGGCTGGACCTGTTCGGCCACGCCCTGCTGGAAAAACTGGTGGCGCCCTACAAGTCCATCACCGCCCACGTCTACCGCGCGCCCGTGCCCATCGAGCTGGGCGGCGACACGGCCGGCTGGGACGCCTGGCTGGCGGGCCGCCTGAGCGCCGCCGAACTGGGCACCAAGCCCTTCACGCCGCTGCCGGTGCTGGGCGTGCCCGGCTGGTGGCCCGCGAACGAAGACCCCGCGTTCTACACCGATGCCACCGTGTTCCGGCCCGCGCGCGTGAGCGCCTGACCCCCTGACCCCCTTCGCTGACACCCCTTCACCGTCCGGCGACGGCCTCGCAACACCATCCCTTGCAGCAACCCCATGACCTTGCCCGCTTCGCCCTCGTGGTCCCATCTGAACCTGGCGCAGGACGCCGACCGCGCCCAGCTCGCCGCGCACTTCAAGGCCGTCGGCGTGCGCGACGTGGAGTGCCTGTTCGCCGACGTCACCGGCTACCCGCGCGGCAAGCTCATGCCAGCGGCCAGCTTCGCGGCGGGTAGCGAGCTGCGCATCTGCCAGGCCATTCCCATGCAGTGCGTGACGGGCGAATACAGCTACGACCCGATCTTCCCGGACAGCGACCCGGACGTGCGCCTGGTCCCCGATCTGGCCACGCTCAAGCCCGCGCCCTGGGCCAGCGTGCCGCGGTATCTGGCGGTGCACGACTGTTATGAGCTCGACGGCAGCCTGTGCGAGTTCGCGCCGCGCTCGGTGCTCCAGCAGGTGGTGGCGCGGTACCAGGCGCGTGGCCTCAGGCCGGTGATCGCACCCGAGATCGAGTTCTACCTGACCGCCGCGATGACCGACCCGGCCCAGCCCCTGACCTACCCGGTGGGCCGGGGCGGCCGGCCCGAAGTGGGGCAGTCGGCCTTCAGCTTGAACCAGCTCAACGAGCTGGCGCCGTTCTGGGACGCCTTGCACGCCGCCATCGACGGCCTGGGCATCCGCGCCGACACCTGGCTGCACGAGGTGGGCCAGAGCCAGTACGAGATCAACCTGCTGCACGGCGACCCGGTGGCCGTGGCCGACCAGGCCTTTCTGTTCAAGACGGCGGCGCGCGAGATCGCGCTGCAGCACGGTCTGAACGCCGTCTTCATGGCCAAGCCCATCAGCGGCCGGGCCGGCAGCTCCATGCACCTGCACCAGAGCGTGGTGGACGCACAGGGCCGCAACATCTTCAGCCAGGCCGACGGTGCGGCCAGCGAAGCCTTTTTCCACTACCTCGGCGGCCTGCAGGCCTACACGCCCGACCTGGCGCTGATCTACGCGCCGTCGGTCAATGCCTACCGCCGCTACGTGGCGGGCAGCCAGGCGCCGATCAACGTGGCCTGGGGCCACGACAACCGCACCACCGGCCTGCGGGTGCCCGACAGCCCGCCAGCGGCCCGCCGGGTGGAAAACCGCCTGGCCGGTGCCGACGCCAACCCCTACCTGGCGATGGCCGCCACGCTGGCCGCCGGGCTGGCGGGGATCGACGAGCGCCTGCCGCCCAGCGAGCCGGTGCAGGGCAACGGCTACGACCTCGCGCGTGGCCTGCCGCGAACTTTTTCCACCGCCCACGACCAAATGGCGCACAGTGAGCACGCGCCGCGCCTGCTGGGCGAGCGCTTCGTCCGGGGCTATCTGGCGGTGAAAGCGCTGGAGCACGACCACTACCTGAACGAAGTGAGTGCCTGGGAACGGCGTTACCTGCTGCCACAGGCTTGAAATACACCCCGTTCACCCTCACCATGATCTGGCCGTTTTTTCTACCTTCGGAGACTTCATGAAACGCATCCTGCTGTTCGTCCTGACCAACTTTGCCGTCATGGCGGTGCTGTTGATCACCACCCGCATCCTGGGCGTGGACCGTTTCCTCACGGCCAACGGGCTGAACATGACGGCGCTGGCCGGGTTCTCGCTGGTGATCGGTTTTGGCGGCGCCATCATTTCGTTGCTCATCAGCAAGCCCATGGCCAAGTTCAGCACCGGCGCGCGGGTCATCAACCAGCCCCAGACCGCCGACGAGGCCTGGATCGTGCAGACGGTGCAGAACTTCGCCAGCAAGGCCGGCATCGGCATGCCCGAGGTGGCCATCTACGAGGGCGCGCCCAACGCCTTCGCCACCGGCGCCTTCAAGAACTCGGCCCTGGTGGCCGTGTCCACCGGCTTGTTGCAGAACATGACCAAGGAGGAAGTCGAGGCCGTGATCGGCCACGAGGTGGCCCACGTGGCCAACGGCGACATGGTCACCATGACGCTGATCCAGGGCGTGATGAACACCTTCGTGGTGTTCCTGAGCCGTGTGATCGGCTATGCGGTGGACGCCTTCCTGCGCCGAGGCAGCGACAGCCATTCCGGCCCCGGCATCGGCTACATGGTCACCACCATCGTGATGGACATCGTGCTGGGTTTCCTGGCCGCCATCATCGTGGCCTGGTTCAGCCGCCAGCGCGAGTTCCGCGCCGACGCCGGTGCCGCCAACCTGATGGGCCGCAAGCAGCCCATGATCAACGCCCTGGCCCGCCTGGGTGGCCTCACCCCCGGTGAGCTGCCCAAGACCATGCAGGCCATGGGCATCACCGGTGGCCTGGGCAAACTGTTCTCGACCCACCCGCCGATGGAAGAGCGCATCGACGCGCTGCAAAAGCTCTGAAACCGAACCGTTGAAAGCACGCAAAAAGGGCGACCCGAGGGTCGCCCTTTTTTGTGGACCGATGCCCGGGGGCTCAGCGCCAGTCACGGTCCCAGTGGTCGTCCGCCGAGCGGCGGGGGTAGTCTTCTTCATACGCGATCTGCGCCTCGACCGGTTCGGCCTGGTAGGCGCGGGAGCCGTTCACCACACGCGTCACCACGGGTTGCAGGTCTTGCCGCTGCTGATAGCGGCCGTATCCGTCGTGGCGCGGGTACGGGCTGGCCATGGCCGGCGTCACGTTCACCCGCACGAAGCGTCCCGGTTCTTCCGGCATCTGCACCTTGTATATGACGCCGGCGTATCGGTAGACCACGTCGTAGCCCACGGTGCGGCTCTGGTAGTGGGTCTGGGTCTGGCACTGGCGCACCACCTGCGTGCTGGGTTGTCCATGGCCTTCGATGCGGTTGCCCACCACGGCACCGCCCACCAGGCCGATCACGGTGGCCAGGGCGCGGCCGTTGCCGTCACCGATCGCGTTGCCCATGGCGCCGCCAGCGATGCCGCCGATCACCGCGCCAGCGCCCGTCTTGCGCCCGGGCACCACGACGGTCTCGTCGCGGCAGACCTCGCGCGGCACGGCAATGCGCTCGACCACGGGCGTGCTGCTGAGCACACGGGCCTTTTCCATCCGGGCTTGTGCCAGGCCGCTGGCGCTCACGCCGATCAGGCCGGCAAGGACGGGAATCAGGACGGGCTTGTTCAGAGTCATGGAGAGCTCCTGTGTTGAGGTGCCTCCATGGTGCGCAGCCTGTGTCAAGCCCACTTGGGGCCTGTGTAAAGCTGCCCGGCCAGTTGTAACGGCCGGTGTCCGCCCCGGCCCTGGTCTCAGGCGGCTGCTTGCAGGCCCAGCAGGTCGTGTGCCAGTGCCTCGGCCACCTTGAGGCCGTCCACCCCGGCCGAGAGGATGCCGCCGGCGTAGCCCGCGCCTTCGCCCGCGGGGTACAGGCCGCGCGTGTTCAGGCTCTGGAGGTCGGGGCCGCGCGTGATGCGCAGCGGCGAGCTGGTGCGCGTCTCCACGCCGGTGAGCACGGCGTCGGCCATGTCGTAGCCCTTGATCTTGCGGCCGAACACGGGAATGGCCTCGCGCATGGCCTCGATGGCGTAGGCGGGCAGGGCGGGGGCGAGGTTGCCCAGTTTCACACCCGGCTTGTACGAGGGCACCACGCCGCCCAGCGCCGTGGACGGCCGCTGCGTCACGAAGTCGCCCACCAGCTGGCCGGGCGCCTCGTAGGTGGCGCCACCCAGCTCGTAGGCCCGGGCTTCGAGCTGGCGCTGCAGCACGATGCCGGCCAGCGGATGCGTCTGGCCCTGCGCCGCCAGCGCCTGGGCCTGCTGGGCGTAGCGCGCGCCGTCGGCATCGCCGAAGGCGGCGGTCCACAGCGGGGTGTCTTGCGGAAACTGTTGCGGGAAGTCGGCCGGCTCGATGCCCACCACCAGGCCGGCGTTGGCGTTGCGTTCGTTGCGCGAATACTGGCTCATGCCGTTGGTGACCACGCGGCCCGGCTCGCTGGTGGCGGCCACCACGGTGCCGCCCGGGCACATGCAGAAGCTGTAGACCGCGCGGCCGTTCTTCGCGTGGTGCACCAGCTTGTAGTCGGCCGCGCCCAGCAGCGGGTGGCCGGCGTGGCGGCCCCAGCGCGCGCGGTCGATCACGCTTTGCGGGTGCTCGATGCGAAAGCCGACCGAGAACGGCTTGGCTTCGAGGAACACGCCCGCATCCCACAGCAGCGCGAAGGTGTCGCGCGAGCTGTGGCCCAGGGCCAGCACCACGCGCCGCACCGGCATCTCCAGCGTGTCACCGCTGTCGAGCCGGCGCACCCGCAGCGCCGCGATGCGCTGGCCGTCGCCGTCGGGCGCCAGCGTGAGGCCGCAGACCTGGTGCTGGAAGCGGATCTCGCCACCGAGCGCGACGATCTTGTCGCGCATGGCCTCGACCACCTTCACCAGCTTGAAGGTGCCGATGTGCGGGTGGGCCTGGTAGAGGATCTCGGGCGGCGCGCCGGCCTCCACGAACTCCTGCATCACCTTGCGGCCGAGGAAACGCGGGTCCTTGATCTGGCTGTAGAGCTTGCCGTCGGAGAACAGGCCGGCGCCGCCCTCGCCGTACTGCACGTTGCTCTCGGGGTTGAGCTGGCGCTTGCGCCACAGGCCCCAGGTGTCCTTGGTGCGCTCGCGCACCGGTTTGCCACGCTCCAGCACGATCGGCCTCAGGCCCATCTGCGCCAGCGCCAGCGCCGTGAACAGGCCGCAAGGCCCCAGGCCCACCACCACCGGCCGGTCGGACTCGTCCGCGGGCCAGCCGGCGGGCGCGTGGCCGGGCGGCTGCCAGGCCATGTCGGGCGTGGGCTGGATGTGCGGGTTGGCGGCGTGTTGCGCGAGCAGGGCCGCTTCCTGCGCCGGGTCCGCCAGCGTCAGGTCCACGATGTAGACGGCGAGCAGGTCGGCCTTGCGGGCGTCGAAGCTGCGCTTGAAGACCTGCAGGTGGGCGATGGCGGCGGTGTCCACACCCAGGGCTTGCGCGGCCAGCCGCGTCAGGGCTTCGGTCGGGTGGGGCGGCGGCTCGCGGTCGGCGTCGGTTTCGGTGGGCGCGTCGGCGGCGCGGCGGTGTTCGGCCGGCACCTCGGCCAGGGGCAGTTTGAGTTCGGCAATGCGGATCATGGCGGTGGCTTGTGTTTATCAAGCAGCGGGGGCGTTATTGTCGCCGTTCCACCGGCGCGCTTGCGCTGGACAATATATCCGGGTAGAATTATTTCATCCGGGTAAAATAAAACCATGCCGCCTTCTCAATCCTCCTCGCTGTCCGCTGTGCCACCACGGGTCCCCGCGCTGTGGCGCGTCTACCTGGTGTTCCTGGCGCCCATGGTGCTGTCCAACATCCTGCAGGGCCTCTCGGGCACGCTCAACGGCATCTTCATCGGGCAGATGCTCGGCACCCACGCGCTGGCGGCGGTCTCGGGCATGTTTCCCATCGTGTTCTTCTTCATCTCGCTGGTGATCGGGCTGGGCGCGGGCGCCTCGGTGCTGATCGGCCAGGCCTGGGGGGCGCGCGAACCGCACAAGGCGAAGGCCATCGCGGGCACCGCCATCACGCTGGGCGCGCTCATCGGGCTCGTGGCCGCGGTGCTGGGCACCGCCTTCGCCCGCGAAGCCATGCTGGCGCTGGGCACCCCGGCCGACGTGCTGGCCGACGCCGTGGCCTACGCGCGGATGATGATGCTCTTCATGCCGCTGCTGCTGGTGTTCATCCTGCTCACCCAGCTGCTGCGCGGTGTGAGCGACACCGTTTCGCCCCTGCTGGCGCTGCTGCTGTCCACCACCGTGGGGCTGGTGTTGACGCCGGCGCTCATCCAGGGCTGGCTGGGCCTGCCCCGGCTGGGCATCCAGAGCGCGGCGGTGGCCGGCTTCGTCTCCACCGCCGTCGCGCTGGTGTTTCTGGCGCTGCGCCTGCGCCGCCTGGGCCATGTGCTGGCGCCCGACCGCGAGCTGCTCAAGGTCCTGCGGCTGGACCGCGCCATCCTGGGCAAGGTGTTGCGCATCGGCCTGCCCACCGGCCTGCAGATGGTGGTGATCTCGCTGTCGGAGCTGGTGATCCTGGCGCTGGTCAACGGCCACGGTTCGCAGGCCACCGCGGCCTATGGCGCGGTCACGCAGATCGTCAACTACGTGCAGTTTCCCGCGCTCTCGATCGCGATCACGGCCTCGATTCTGGCGGCGCAGACCATCGGCGCGGGCCGGGTCGAGCGGCTGGGCGCGATCCTGGGCACGGGCCTGTGGCTCAACGCCGTGCTCACCGGCGGCCTGGTGCTGCTGGGCTACGCCCTCTCGCACACGGTGTTGGGCCTGTTCCTCACGCAGGCGCCGGTGCTGGCGCAGGCCGAGCACCTGCTGCACCTGATGCTCTGGAGCATCCTGGTGTTCGGCTTCCAGGCCGTGATCGGTGGTGTCATGCGCGCCAGCGGCGACGTCTTGGTGCCCATGGCCATTTCGGTGTTCTGCATCCTGGGCGTGCAGCTGCCGGTGGCCTACGCGCTGAACGCCCGCCTGGGGCTGGAAGGCATCTGGATCGCGTTCCCGGTGGCCTATGTGGCCATGCTGGGCCTGCAGACGGCGTATTACCGGGGCGTCTGGCGTCACCGCAAGATCCGCCGCCTGGTCTGAGAGGCTGAGTGCGGGATAATCCGCCGGTGAAGCGCGCCAGGCCGTCGCTGGCACAGCCCGCAAGGGAACCCGAAAGGGAGTGCTGGAGGAACGTCCGGACTGCACAGGACAGCGTAGGAGGTAACACCTCTCCACCGACAAGCCAGAAGGGTTCGCCCGGATGGCCCTAAGGTGAGGATCAGAGCAACAGAGACGAGTCACCTGGGGTGCCGCGGCGTAGGCGAAAGCCGAAGCTACGAGCAACCAAGGTGGGTGAAACGGGCAATCTCTACGCGCAGCAATACCAAATAGGCCAGCGTTGACGTGGTTCCGCGGAGCTGGCGGGTAGGTAGCACCGAGCCGATTGGGCGACCATCGGCCCAGATGAATGGCGGTCACACCGGGGGAAACCCCGGTGCACAGAATCCGGCGTAACGGCGCGCTTCACACTATTTTTCTTCGATCAACCGCGTGGCATGTGGCCCGTGCGCAGGGCGTATGCCCAGTCGGGGCGGTCCCGTTGATCGGCCAGCAAGGCCATGGACTCGTGGTCGTACGGCACGCTGATCAGGTCGCAGATCCAGCGCCCGTTGTGTTTCTCGACCACCGCGTAGCGTGCGTGCGGGCTGCCGGTTTCGATGCGGTGGTAACGCGACAGCGGGTACGGGTGGTCGTCGTCGTAGGCGGGCAGGCCCACGCTGCCCGGGTTGACGATCAACAAGCCCCGGGCGAGCCCCACGGACCGGGGCACATGGGTGTGCCCGCAGGCGAGCAGACCGATGTGCGGCGGAAGGCGCCCATCGAGCCGTTCCTCGATTTCGGCCGGCGTGGCCAAGCGGGCCTCTTCGCCCACCGGCGTTTCCAGCAGGTACTCGATGTCGCTGCGCGGGCTGCCGTGGCACAGGGCCACGTCGCTGCCCAGGCGCTCGGGCCACATCTCACCCCGATGCAACCGGGGGTCGCAGGGGTCCGCGTGGCTGGCCAGCCAGGTCTTGTCAGCGTCGGCCAACTGGCCGCTGGTGTAGGCGTCCGACAGGTTCTGGCGCGGCAGGGGCAGTTGCAGGACCTGCCGTTCGTGGTTGCCCGCGACATGCAGCCAGGGCAGGGGGCTCAGGCGCTGAGCAGTTTCCAGCGGCAGCAAAGGGCCACTGAGGGTGTCGCCCAGATTGATCACCTGGTGCACCTGGCGGCGTTCGATGTCTTGCATGACGGCCTCCAGGGCGGCCAGATTGCCGTGGATGTCGGATACCAGTGCCAGGCGCATACGTCCTCCTGTTTGTGTTCAGAGATTGAAACCACCCAGGCTCTGGAGGCGCTCCACGTGGGCCAGCAGCGAGCGCTTGGCCACCGGCCACAGGCGTTCGGGCACGTCGTCGTAGGCCAGCTTCACCCAGTCGTCCATGGTGCCTTCGGGTTGGTGTTGCATGGCGCGCGCCACCTTGGCTTCGCGCGCCAGGCGGTGGGCTTTCAGGTGGGCGATGGCTGCGCGGGCGCCGCCGTGTTCCGGTGCGCTCGGACTGTCCGCGGTTCGCCTCAGGTCGCCCAGCACGTAGCCGTGCGCGGGCAGGATGAATTCGACCCCGTGTTGCGCGCACAGCCGGTCCAGCTTGTCCAGCGAATCGAGGTAGTCGCCCATGTGGCCGTCGGGCGGGTCGATCACGGTGGTGCTGCCGTTGAGGATGTGGTCGCCGCTGAACAGCAGGCCGTCTTCTTCGAGCAGCAGGCAGAGGTGGTTGGCCGCGTGGCCGGGGGTGTGCACCACCTGCAGCGTGTGGGTGGCGCCGTCCTGGCCTTTGAGCACGAGGCGTTCGCCATCGGTCAGCGCGCGTTCGGGCATGAAGCGGCTGTTCTCGCGCGAGGTGGGCGCGCTGGGCAGACCGAGGATGGGGGGCTTCTCGGCACACAGGGCCTGCAGCCGCGCGGCGCCGGGCGAATGGTCGGGGTGGGAGTGGGTGCAGACGATGGCGCGGATGTCGCCGCCCGCGGCGCGCCACAGGCGTTCGATGTGTTCTGGAATGTCCGGTCCGGGGTCGATGGCGATGTGGCCGCTCACCGGGTCGCCCACCAGGTAGCTGTTGGTGCCCGGGCCGGTCATGAAGCCGGGGTTGGGCGCGGTGAGCCGTTGCACGTTTTTCAGCAGCGGCACCGGGCGCTGTGTCTGCCAGGCCAGCTCGTGCACGATCTGCCCGTGGGGGCTGACGAGCGCCAGTTCGCCAAACGGGGCCTCGTGTTCCATATGGCGCGATTCGTGGCCGTTCAGCAGGCCGGCACGCGGGCAACTGGTGAACAGCGGCTCATCGTTGACCGCACAAGCGTTCAACAGCTCATCGACCGAGGCAAAGGCCTGCAACCGCTCCAACGTGCGGGCGGTCGGGAAGATGATGAAGAAGTCGCCCGCCGCGTGGCGCGCCAGGGCGTCGGCCGGGCGCACCCAGACCGGTTCGAACTGCTCGGTCTCATCGGCCACCGGCTCCTGACCTTCGGGCATGCGCGCGACGAGGAAGGGCACGTCGAAGCGGCGTGGCAGGTCGCGGTCGGTGATCCAGTGGGCGAGCACGAAGACCTCGGCGCCGGACAGCGTGAGGCCTTGTGTGGCGCATTGGTCAGAGAAGGGCGCCTGGCGGTCGAGCGCTGCGATGTCGGCAGTGCCCAGGTGCGAGCCGTCGGCGCGGCGCGCGAGCAGGATGCCGAGCTCCTCGAAGCTCTCGCGGATGGCGGCGATGGCCTGCGTCAGGTGCAGGTCGCTTTGTGTCGCGCGGCGGGTGGACTGGCCATGCGATTGCGCATCGGCGGCGTCGATGCCGCCGCCCGGAAACACGTAGGCGCCGGGCGCGAAACTCGCCGTCATGGAGCGGCGTGTCATCAGCACTTCGATGCCCGGGTTGGCGGGCTCGGCGCTGTCGCGCAGCAGCAGCACGGTGGCGGCGGGGCGCACGGCGGCGGGCGTGCGGACGGGGTGGAGGCGTTGGGATGAGCGGACCATGCCGCATTGTGCTGCGCCCTGCCCATGGGCGCTGTCGCCCCGGTGGATGCACTTTCGCCAGCGTCAGAATCCGTTCGCACCGAGCTTGTCGAAGGGCATGCACCACGCGAGGCTTCGACAGGCTCAGCCCGAACGGTTTTGACGGATGGCGCGCAAAGCGCTGTCAGGCGGTTCCGAGCGCCGCCATCTCGGGCGACAGGCCCTGCCAGGCGATGTCGAAACCTGGGGTGTGGCGCGCGGGGGGCAGCGGCGGCGTGCGCAGCGCCCAGTGGGTACCGGCGGTGACGCTGTCGATCACCGGCACCGGCACATCACTCTGGATGGTCGCGGCCATGCCGGCCAGGCCCGCGCCACCGAGGATGACGGCCTGCACGCCGAGCTGGTGCGCCGCATCGCGGCAGGCCTGGGCCAGCAGGCGGTGAGCGGCGGCCGGGTCGGCGGCGAGCTGGGCACCGGTGGGTACCACGGTGTGGATGCCCGCGAGCTGCTGCGCCTGACCGAGCGCCTGCGCGAGGCGCTGCAGCATCGGTCCCCAGCGCTCGCCGCCGGTGACGATGGCGTAACGGCCGTGGCGCGCGGCTTCGATGAAGGCGGCCTCGGCCAGACCGGTGACCGGCGCGGGGCTGGACTCGCGCAAGGCCATCAGGCCCGGGTCGCCGAAGCAGCCGATCAACACCGCGTCGGGTGGGGCTTCTGCGCTCGCCAGCGCAGAAGCCCAGGCGTCGAGCGCGGCGTGGGCGGCCACGGCGTAGCTGGCTTCGTCGGCGATGTAAGGCGCGCCGAAGCGCGCGGTCACGGTGCGGACCTGCACGTGCAGACCGGCGGCGGCCTGTACATGGGTCTGCAGCAGCGCGCTCACGCGCTCCGAGGTGTTGGGGTTGATGACCAGCAGCTGTTTCATGTTCAACCGAACAGTTGCATCAGGTCCGGCGCGCCGTCGCGTGTGGGCTGAAAGCTCAGTTGCGACTCCAGCCGCTCCAGGTGCTCGCGCATCAAGCGCGAGGCCTCGCGTGCATCGCGCAGCTTGATCGCCGAAAGCAGGGCGCGGTGCTCCTGGCAGCCGCAGGCGGTGGCGTCTTCGCGCGCCTGGTTGTGCGGCGCGCTGTAGGTCATGAGGATCAGCGAGGTGCGCGAGACCAGCTCGCGCAGGATGCGGCCGAGCGTGCCGTGGCCGGCGTGGTCGGCGATGTGCAGGTGGAAGTCGCCCGAGAGCCGGATCGCGCGCCGCATGTCGCCCGCGGCGCGCGCCGCCTCTTCGTCGCGGATACAGCGGGTGAGGGTCTGGATGTCGGCCGTGGTGGCCGAGGCAATGAAGCGCTCCACCAGCGTGGGCTCGATCATGCGCCGCACCTCGAACACCTCGCGCGCCTCCTGTTCGCTGGGCTGGGCGATGGACGCGCCGCGGTTGGGCGTGAGCGTCACCACCTGTTCGTTGGCGAGGCGCACCAGCACCGGGCGGATGCGCGTGCGGGAAACGCCGAAGGCCTCGGCCAGCCGGTCCTCCACCAGCTTGGTGCCGGGCGGCAGCCGGTGGTCGAGGATGGCCGAGACCATGCGCTCGTAGATATCCTGATCGGACAGCGGCGTCATGGTCGTGGCGGGTGGAGCCTTCGGCTTCGTCATAGGGGGCATTCTCCGGCGCCACGGTCCAGCACACACCGTGGAACGGGCTTTGCCCGGCCACGGGTGTGGTCCCCCCTCCTGAGGGGGGAAGACGCGAAGCGGCGCAGGGGGGTCATCGCTTTTTCAGGAGCATGGCCACACCCACGGTGACGCCGATCACCGCGAACGACACCACGGTGGTCACGGTGCCCAGCGCGTAGATGGCCGGTGTGGTTACGGTGGAGGTGAGGCCCTGCAGCTCCAGCGGCAGGGTGTTGACGTCGCCGATGGCCTGCGAGGTGCGGGCGATCTCGTCCCAGCTGAGCGTGAAGCCGAACATGCCGATGCCGACCACCGAGGGGCCGATCAGGGGCAGTACCACGTGGCGGAAGGTCTGCCAGGGCGTGGCGCCCAGGTCGCGCGCCGCTTCTTCATAGGCCGGGTTGAAGCGGTTGAACACCGCGAACATGATCAGCAGGCCAAACGGCAGGGTCCAGGTGAGGTGGGCACCGAGCGCCGAGGTGAACAGGCCGAGTGCGGTGCCGTATGCCTCCAGCGTGCCGGTCGCGCCCACCGCTTCGAGCAGCCACTTGAGGCCACCGTCGAGCAGGCGGAACTGCAGGCCGATGCCCAGCGACACGATGATGGACGGCATGATCAGGCTGGCCACCGTCACATAGAACAGCGCGTTGCCACCGCTGAGCTTCTTGCGGAACGCCAGCCCCGCCAGCACCGAGAACAGCACGGTCAGCAGCATCACCACGCCACCCAGCATGAGCGAGCGCAGGAAGGCCGCGCCGATGTCCACCGTGCCCAGGCCCCCGGCGAGCTGGCGAAACCAGTGCAGCGACAGACCCCGCAGCGGGAAGGTCAGGCCGCCCTCCGGCCCTTGGAACGAGAGCACGAAGATGACGAACATCGGGCCGTACATGAACAGCACGAAGAGCGCGAAGACCAAAGCCAGTGGCCAGAAGCCGGGGGCGCGGGATTCGGTGGTGTGGGACATGGTCAGAGTTCCTTCCTGATATCAACCAGGCGGGTCAGGCACCAGATGATCATCAGCACCACCGCGAGCAGGATCACGGCGTTGGCGGCGGCCAGCGGGAATTGCAGGTAGCTGGTCTGTACCTGGATGATCTTGCCGACCGAGGCAATCTGTTGTCCGCCCATGACGCCGATGGTCACGAAGTCGCCCATGACGATGGTGATAACGAAGATCGAGCCGATGATGATGCCGGTCTTGCACAGCGGCACGACCACGTTCCACAGCGTCTGCCAGGCGCTGGCACCGGCGTCGCTGGCGGCCTCGAGCAGGCTGCGGTCGATGCGCATCATGCTGTTGAAGATGGGCACGATCATGAACATGGTGTAGAGGTGCACGAAGGCCAGCACCACCGAGAAGTCGGAGAACAGCAGCCACTCGATGGGGGTCTCGATCAACCCCATGCCCTGCAGGCCCTGGTTCACCAGGCCGTTGCGCCCGAGCAGCGGCACCCACGAGATCATGCGGATCACGTTCGAGGTCCAGAACGGCACGGTGCACAGAATGAACAGCGCCGTCTGCATGCCGGAAGAGCGCACATGAAACGCCAGGAAATACGCCACCGCAAAACCCAGCACCAGCGTGATGCCCCAGACCAGCAGGCTGAACTTCAGCGTGGACAGATACGTGGATAGCGAGACGCAGAAATCGCCGTGTTCGGTGAGTGTCGAGCAGCCTTCAAAAATAGCGAAGTAGTTGCGCAGTGTGAACGCCGGCAACAGCTCGTACTCGTTGAAGTCCCAGAAACTGACCATCACGATCAGCCCCAGCGGAATCAGGAAGAACAGCACAAACACCAGCGTGAACGGCGCCGCCTGCCACCAGGCGTGCAGCGTGCGGTTCGGGCTGTCGGCGACAGGTCCGGCGGTGGCGGTGGATGGGCTGCTCATGGAAGGTCAATCAGAGGAAAAAGCAGAAGCAACAAGGAGGGGGAGGGCGCTGCGGCGAGCGCAGCGAAGCCCCCTCCAGGCCACCGCGGAACCGGCTTTGCCGGGCCGCCAGTGGCGCCCCCCTCCGGGGGGTGACGCCGCAGGCGGCGCGGGGGGTGAATTCGTCACGCAGCGACGAATTCATTCCACTTCCTCACCATGTACTCGTTCTCATCCATCACCGCGTTCCAGCAGGCGATGCCGCCCATGCGCGCTTCGTAGCTGCCGCCGTCGCGCACCGCGCCGGCCTTGGCCAGCACGTCGCCATTCGGGCTCTTGATGTCCTGCGTGGCGGGTTTGCCCTCCATCCAGTAGGCCCACTCGTAGGCTTCCATCTTGGCCTTGGCAGTCTCCAGCACGGCGCTGTAGTAGCCCTGGCGATTCAGGTAGGCGCCGGCCCAGCCGTCGAGGAACCAGTTGATGAACTCGTAGGCGCCGTCGAGCTTGCGGCCGCTCAGCGTGGCGGGCAGGCCGAAGCCGGCGGCCCAGGCGCGATACCCTTCCTTCAGCGGCTGGAAGTTGCAGGCGATGCCCTTGGTGCGCACGGCGGTCACGGCCGGGCTCCACATCGACTGGATCACCACCTCGCCCGAGGCCATCAGGTTGACGGACTCGTTGAAGTCCTTCCACAGCGCGCGGAACTGGCCGGCCTTCTTGGCTTCGATCAGGGTCTTGATCGTGAGATCAATTTCCTTCTTGGTCATGTTGCCCTTGTCGGGGTACTTGTAGAGGCCCATGGCTTCGACCACCATGGCCGCGTCCATGATGCCGATGGAGGGGATGTTCAGGATCGCGGCCTTGCCCTTGAACTCGGGGTTCAGCAGCTCGGCCCACGAACTGATGGGACGCTTGATCAGGTCGGGGCGGATGCCCAGCGTGTCGGCGTTGTAGACCGTGGGAATCAGTGACATGAACTGCGTCGGCGACTTCGCGAAGACCTTGCTCTTTTCGCCTTCGAGGTAGATCACCTTCTTGGGCGCCGTGCCCTGGTCGCCCACGGCCTTGCCGGCCACGGTGCCGGTGGTGAACAGCGGGGTGATCTTGTCGGCGTTCTTGATCTTCTTGACGTCGATGCCCTTCAAGTTGCCGGTGGGCACGATCTTCTTGAGCGAGAAGTACTCGGTGTCGATCAGGTCGAAGCTGTTGGGTGCGGTCACGGCGCGTTTGGTCACGTCGTCGGTGGTCACGGCCACGTACTGGATCTTGATGCCGGTGTCCTTCTCGAACTTCTCGGCGATCGTCTTGTCCTGGTTCACCGCGGTGCCCAGGTAGCGCAGGGTGATCTTTTCCTGCGCGATGGCCGGCGACATGCCGCTGGCCAGGATGCCGGCCATGCCGGCGGTGCCCTGCAGCAGGCTGCGGCGCGAGAGGCCCGTGGCGGGCGTGGCGGAAATGGGGTCGATCGGATCGGACATGGTGAAGCTCCTGTGGCTGGGGTTGGAACGGGGAAGGGAAGCGGAAAAGAAGGGTCAGGCGCTGCCGAAGCTGTGGGCCTGTTCGGGTGCCCAGGTCAGGCCGACGCGGTCGCCCGGGTGGTAGGGGGTCTGCACGAAAGCGGCCTCGGACAACATCACCGACACCTTGTCGCTGGCCTCGGCCTGATCCAGTTGCAGGCCCAGCAGCACGTAGCTGCCCTGGTACTCGACATCGCTCACGGTGGCGGGCCAGCCCGCGCCCTCGGCCGGTGCGAGTCGGATGTGGTCGTTGCGCACGGCGACCTTGCCCACGGTGGTGTGAAGCACGTTGTGGCCGCCCATGAAGCGCGCCACGAACTCGCTGGCCGGGCGGTTGTAGACCTCGTGCGGCGATCCGACCTGTTCGATGCGACCGTGGTTCATCACCACCATGGTGTCGGCCAGTGCCATGGCCTCTTCCTGTGAGTGGGTGACGTGGATGAAGGTCAGGCCCAGTTCCTTTTGCCAGTGGCGCAGCTCGGCGCGCATCTGGATGCGCAGGAAGGGGTCGAGCGCGGAGAGTGGCTCGTCGAGCAGCAACACGCGCGGCTGGGTGATGAGCGCGCGCGCCAGCGCCACGCGCTGCTGCTGGCCGCCCGAGAGTTCGCCCGGTTTGCGCTGCGCCAGGTGGCCCATGGCCACACGTTCCAGCAGGTCCTGCGCCTGGCGCTGGCGGGTGGCCTTGTCCACGCCTTTCATCTTGAGGCTGAAGGCCACGTTATCCAGCGCCGAGAGGTGCGGGAACAGCGCGAAGCTCTGGAACATCATGGCCGTGCCGCGCGCGGCCGCGGGCAGGCCGGTGATGTTGCGGTTCTCCAGCAGGATGTCGCCGCTGGTGGTGCTTTCGTGCCCGGCGATCATGCGCAGCGTGGTGCTCTTGCCGCAGCCCGAGGGCCCGAGCAGGCAGCAGTAGCTGTTGGCGGCGATGCGCAGGTCGATGGCGTCCACCGCCACGCTGCCCTGGGCGTAGCGTTTGGTCAGGGCGATGAGTTCGATGGCGTTGGGCGTGGGGGTGGAGGCGTCCATGCCAGCCGTTGATGCACAAGGCGTGCCAGGCGTTTTGTACGCAATACGCACAGGATTGTGTACAAAATGGCACTCTTGTTGTGCGCAAAGAGACGGCGCGAAGCGATTCATGGACCGCACCGGTGCATGCGCACCGCTGTGAGGCGCGCCCCGGCGTGCGACCCACGCACCGCCGGGCGGCGTGATGGGCGGATAATTCCGCCCATGCACATCCGCTTCACCAAAATGCAGGGCGCGGGCAACGATTTCGTCGTGCTCGACGAGACGCGCGGCCTCCTGGGGCTCAGCCATGCGCAGTACCGCTGGCTGGCCGACCGCCACTTCGGCGTCGGCGCCGACCAGATCCTCAGCGTGCGGCCCTCGCCCGGACCGGGGCTGGACTTTGAATACGTGATCCACAACGCCGACGGTGGCGAGGTCGAACACTGCGGCAACGGTGCGCGTTGCTTCGTGCGCTATGTGCGCGACAAAGGCATGACCGACGCCAACCCGGTGCGCGTGAAAGTGAAGCAGGGCGAGATCAGCCTGGCGCTGAACCCCGACGGCCGGGTCACCGTGGACATGGGCGCGCCCGTGTTCGCGCTGGAGCGCGTGCCGTTTGATGCGAGCGACCTGCAGGCCCAGGCCATGGGCAACTTCGAGCGCTGGCCGCTGGCCTTGCCGGGTGGCGGTGAGGCGCTGGTGTCGGTGCTGTCCATGGGCAACCCGCACGCGGTGCAACTGGTGGACAACGTGGACAGCGCGCCCGTGTTGGCCCAAGGACCGCTGATCGAAACCCACGCGCGTTTTCCGGCGCGCGTCAACGCCGGCTTTTTGCAGATCGTCAACCGCGGCCAGGTGCGCCTGCGGGTGTACGAGCGCGGCGCCGGCGAGACGCTGGCCTGCGGCACCGGTGCCTGCGCCGCCGTGGTGGCCGGCATCCGCCTGGGTCTGCTGGATGCGAAGGTCGACGTGCAGACGCACGGCGGCGTGCTCACCATCGAATGGGCCGACACACCGGCCCACGACGCCCCGGTTTTCATGACCGGCCCGGCCACCACCGTGTTCGAGGGCGAGATCAATGTGCCCGACCTCGCTTGATCGCGCGCCGTTCGCGCTCGGCTGAACCCTTTACCGCCCGACCATGACCCCCAACACCATCCCCCCGATCACCGAAGACGACATCGCCAACTACCTGGCCAACACCCCCGACTTCTTCGTGCGCCACGCCGGCCTGCTGGGCACGGTGCAACTGACCAGCCCGCATGGCAGCCGCGCGGTGAGCCTGCAGGAGCGCCAGGCCGAGCTGCTGCGCGACAAGATCAAGGGCCTGGAGCAGAAGGCGGTCGAGATGATCCGCCACGGCAGTGAAAACTCGGCCATTGCCGACAAGCTGCAGCGCTGGACCAGCGAGTTGCTGCTCACGCGCGACCCGCGTGAGCTGCCCTGGGTCGTGGTGCGCGAGATCGCCGCGCAGTTCCAGGTGCCGCAGGTGGCCGTCAAGGTCTGGGGGGTGTCGCCCGAGTTCGCCGCAGAGCCGTACGCGCAGGGCGCCAGCGAGGACGTGATGGCGTTTGCCGCGTCGCTCACGCTGCCCTACTGCGGGGGCAACCCCGGGCTGGAGGCCGCGCAGTGGCTGGACGACCCCAAGGCCGTGGCCTCGCTGGCGCTGATTCCCCTGCGCAGCGTTGCCGTGCCCCAGGCCTTTGGCCTGCTGGTGCTGGCCTCGAACGACGCGCAGCGTTTCGCGGCCGACATGGGCACCAGTTTCCTGGAGCGCATCGGCGAGCTCACCAGCGCCGCGCTCTCGCGGCTGCGCCCCGAGGTCTGAACCCAGACCCGAGCACCGAATGACCGGCCCGCTGTCGCGCACGGATGTGGTTCTGGGGCAGGCCGACGATGCGGCCCTGGTGCAGGCCTATCTGGCACACGTGCGGGTCGAAAAGCGGCTCGCGGAGCGCACCGTGGTGCTCTACACCGGGGATCTTGAAAAACTGGCCCATCAGGCCGCTGCCGCGGGCGTTGCCCTGCGCCGCGTGCAGAACGCCCACATCCGCCGCTGGGTTGCGCAGATGCACAGCGGCGGACGCAGCGCGCGTGGCATCGCCCTGATCCTGTCGGGCTGGCGCGGTTTCTACGTGTGGCTGGGCCGTCAGGGCCTGGTGGAACACAACCCGGTGCAGGACGTGCGCGCGCCCAAGGCGGGCAAGCCGCTGCCCAAGGCGCTGGGCGTGGACGAATCGGTGCAGCTCGCTTCGCACGTGGAAGCGGCCGACGACCCGGCGCTGGAGGCGCGCGACGCCTGCATCACCGAGCTGCTCTACGGCTGCGGTCTGCGCATCGGCGAGCTGGTGGGGCTGGACGTGGCGGCCAGCGCCAGCGCGCGCGGCTGGATCGACGCGCAGGCCGGCGAGGCCCATGTGCTGGGCAAAGGGTCCAAGCGGCGCAGCGTGCCGGTGGGCCGCGCGGCGCTGGCGGCCTTGGCCCGGTGGCTGGAGCTGCGCACCGCCTGGGTGGGCCACAAGATCGACGCTTCCGCCGCCCTGTTCGTGGGGGCCGGTGGCCAGCGCCTCACGCCGCAGCACATCCGCGTGCGGCTCAGGCGCCGCTCGCTGCTGGCCGGCCTGGCCACGCCGGTGCACCCGCACATGCTGCGCCACTCGTTCGCCAGCCACGTGCTGCAGTCCAGCGGCGATCTGCGCGCGGTGCAGGAGCTGCTGGGCCACGCCAGCATCAGCACCACGCAGGTCTACACCCGGCTCGATTTCCAGCACCTGGCGCAGATGTACGACGCGGCCCACCCGCGGGCGCAGGCGCGTGCCGGGGATGCGGGTGGCAATGGCCCGGCACGCCCGCCCGCGGCGGTGCCGGCGCGCAAGCCCGGGCGCTGACCGGCCCGGGACGCCGGGCCAGGATGCCTGGGCGATGGGGCCGGGTTATCCCTGTAGGATTTGCCGGCCCAGCCCCGACAATCGTTTCATAAGCAATCACTACTTAATCCCAGGAGACCCCCCATGCTCAAGTTCCTCATGGCCCTCAAGTCGCTGCTGCTCGCCGGGCTCATGGCCACCTCGCTGTCGGCGCAGGCGGCCGACGACGCGATCAAGGTCGTCTATCACATGAGCGAGGGCATCCCCCAGGCTTCGCGCGCCATCAACAACATCCGCAACCACCTGGCGGCCGACCCCAAGGCCAAGATCGTGGTGGTGACCCATGGCCTGGGCATCGACTTCCTGCTCGATGGCGCCACCAACCAGATGGAGCAGCCCTTCGCGGGCGCCATCGGCGAACTGGCGGCCAGGGGCGTGGAATTCCGCGTCTGCAACAACACCCTGGTCTCGCGCAAGATCGACCCGGCGAGGGTGGCAATGGAAGCCAAGATCGTGCCCTCGGGCGTGGCCGAGGTGGCCCGGCTGCAGGCGCGCGAGGGTTTTGTTTACCTACGCCCTTGACTTGGCCCACCCCCGCCGCGCTGCGCGCGACCCCCTGAAAGGGGGCAACGCGAGCGGCCCGGCGGAGCCGGTTCCGCCGCGTTCTGGGTTCGGGCACTTCGCGCCGGAGGGGCCACACCCCGCGCCGCTTGCGGCGTCACCCCCTCAAATGGGGCGATGCGAGTGGCTCGGCGGAGTCGGTTCCACCGCGTTCTGGGTTCGGGCACTTCGCTTCGGAAAGGGGCCACCTCCCCGCACCGAGGGGGAGCCCCCAAGGGCACCGCCGGGCCGGCTTCGCCGGACGGCCAGTGCCGCCCCCTGGGGGGTGACGCCGCAGGCGGCGCAGGGGGGACAATACTTTCATGAAAACCATTCGACTGAGAGCCGGCAAAGAGCGTTCGCTGCTGCGCCGCCACCCCTGGGTGTTTGACGGCGCCGTCGCCAAAGGCGGCGGGGACGCGGGCGAAACCGTGCGAGTCGAAAGCGACGAAGGCCAGTTCCTGGCCTGGGGTGCGTTCTCTCCGGCCTCGCGCATCCGCGTGCGCGCCTGGAGTTTTGACGAGGCCCAGCGCATCGACGCCGCCTTTTTCCGCGACACGCTGGCGCGCGCCATCGCCCTGCGCGAGCGCCTGGGCATCGAAAGCAACGGCATCCGCCTGGTGCACGGCGAGTCCGACGGCCTGCCGGGCCTGATCGTGGACCGCTACGGCGACACGCTGGTGGCCCAGTTCACCGCCTGTGGCGTGGAGCGCTGGAAGGCGGTGATCGCCGATGCGCTGATCGAACTCACCGGCTGCCCGCGCCTGTACGAGCGTTCCGACACCAGCAGCCGCAAGCTCGAAGGCCTGCCCGATGCCACGGGCTGGCTGCGCGGCAGCGGCGAGACGTCGCTGGAACTGCTGGAGCACGGCTGGCGCCTGGGGCTGGACATCGCGCACGGCCACAAGACCGGTTATTACCTGGACCAGCGCGACAGCCGCCTGGCCCTGTACCAATACACGAAGCGCCTGGGTTTTGCCCAGGTGCTCAACTGCTTCAGCTACACCGGCGGCTTCAGCGTGGCCGCGCTGGCCGGCGGGGCGGGGCACGTGACCAGCATCGACTCGTCCGGCCCGGCGCTGGAGCAGGCGCGCACGAACCTGTTGCGCAACGGGCTGGACCTGGCGCAGGCCACGTTCATGGACGCGGATGTGAACGCTTCGCTGCGCCAGTTCGTGGCCGAAGGGCGCAGCTTCGATGCCATCGTGCTCGACCCGCCCAAATTCGCACCCACGGCGGCCCACGCCGAGCGCGCGGCCCGCGCCTACAAAGACCTCAACCGCCAGGCCTTCAAGCTGCTCACGCCCGGCGGCGTGTTGTTCACCTTCTCCTGTTCGGGCGGCATCGGCGTGGAGCTGTTCCACAAGATCGTGGCCTCGGCCGGGCTGGACGCGGGTGTGGACGGCGCCATCCTGCAGCGCCTGGGCGGCGCCTGCGACCACCCGATGACCATCAACTTCCCCGAAGGCGAATACCTCAAAGGCCTGGTGGTGATGAAAAAGGCGTAGAACCCGTGGGTCGCATACACTCCCCCGCTGTTTCGTCCCCCGCCACCCCGTTGCCGGAGTTTTTCCCGCCATGTCCTTGATCCCCGCCACCATCCTCACCGGCTTCCTCGGTTCGGGCAAGACCACGCTGCTCAAGCGCGTGCTGACCGAGGCGCACGGGCAGAAGATCGCGGTGATCGAGAACGAGTTCGGCGAGGAGAACATCGACAACGAGATCCTGGTGGCCGACACGCAGGAAAACATCATCCAGATGAGCAACGGCTGCATCTGCTGCACCATCCGCGACGACCTGCGCGCCACGCTGCACGACCTGGCCGAGAAAAAGCGCAAGGGTGAACTCGACTTCGAACGCGTGGTGATCGAAACCACCGGCCTGGCCGACCCCGGCCCGGTGGCTCAGACCTTCTTCATGGACGACGAGGTCGCCGAGCAGTATTTGCTCGACTCCATCCTGACCCTGGTGGACGCCAAACACGCGGCCGACCAGCTCAACGACCGCCAGGAGGCGCGCCGCCAGGTGGGCTTTGCCGACCAGATCTTCATCAGCAAGGCCGACCTGGTGAGCCAGGAAGAGCTCGACGCGCTGATCCATCGCCTGAAACACATGAACCCGCGCGCGCCCATGCGCCCGGTGCATTTCGGCGAAGTGGCGCTCAGCGAGGTGTTCGACCTGCGCGGCTTCAACCTCAACGCCAAGCTCGACATCGACCCGGATTTCCTCAAGGTCGAAGACGAGCACGACCATGATCACGACCACCACGATCATGAGCACGGCGAGCACTGCAACCACGCCTCGCACCAGCACGGTCACGAAGGCCACGGTCATCACCACCATCACGACGACGATGTGAAGAGCTTCGTCTACCGCGCCACCCGGCCGTTCGACCCGGCCAAACTGGAAGATTTCCTGGGCGCCATCGTGCAGGTCTATGGCCCGCGCATGTTGCGTTACAAGGGCGTGCTCGACATGCAGGGCACCGACCGCAAAGTCATCTTCCAGGGCGTGCACCAGCTCATGGGCAGCGACCTCGGCCCTCCCTGGGCCGCGGGTGAAGCCCGCGAAAGCAAAATGGTGTTCATCGGCCTGGACCTGCCGCGTGACATCCTGGTCCAGGGCCTGGACCAGTCGCTGGTTTGACCAGCGCCACCAGCACCCGATGGCATGACGATCGAATGAACAGGATCTGATCGTGCTCTTTGTCTCGCTTCTCCAACGATTGGGATTTCGATCAAACCCGGCGGCGGTTGCCGCGGAGCCACCCTCGTTACAATCGCGGCCCAAGTCGGCCGCCCGACGACCCGCCGCGAAAGCGGATCGCGGCGCTCAGAAGCGGGGCCGTATTGGGGGTATAACAACGAATCCGCTGGCGCAGCCGGCGCAAGATGGCGCACCATTGGCCCCGGCCGGCGGCAGCGCTGCGCCCCTAGACCACGCATTGTCAGGTACTGAGAGGAGTCCCGTTGTGAAAGCCCCGGCCACCAGGACAGCGAAAAAAGGCAAGCCCGCCGCAACGGGTGTCAAGGCCAGCTCGTCCGCCACCGCCTCCAGGGTGTCCTCAACCAGCAAGTCCGCCGCCAAGGTGGCACCGAAGCCCTCCGCCAAGGCCGTGGCCAAACCTGCGGCCAAGACCGCGAAGACGTCCTCCGCCCCCAAATCCGTGGCGCCGGTGAAATCCGGCCCATCCAGCAAGCCCAGCAGGGCCGCGGCAAAAACCGCCGCGGTCAGCGCCACACGACCGGTCAAGCCGGTCAGCAAAACCATGGCAAAAACTGCTGTCAAACCCGCCGCAAAACCTGTCACCCCGGCACCGGCCAAACCGGTCGCGAAGTCCGCCACGGCCAAGCCGGCGGCCAAAGCAGCGGTAAAGTCCGCGTCAGTGCCTGTTTCAAAAGTCTCCCCCAAAACCGCACCGGCCGCCGCCTCAGCGTCTGCTTCCAAAACCTCCAGCGCCCGTTCGCCCGCCGCCCCGGCCAAGGCCGCGACGTCCATGCCCGTCGTCGAGCCCACGCCAAGGCCTCTGGGCAAGCGGGCCGCGAAGAAGGTCATGATGGAGCAGATGACCCAGGCGGCGGTGATTCCCACCCACGCACCCGATGCCGCCAAGGCGACTTTTTCCACCATGAACGAACGTGCCGTAATGACCCCTCCTGTGCCATCCTCCATCCAGAAGGACCCCAAGCGGGCCAACAACTGGAAAACCGTGCCGGTTGAGCAGCTGACCGACCAGGATATTCAGGCCATGCCGGACAGTGAGTACATGAGTGAACTGCAGCTCAGCTACTTCCGCCGCAAGCTGTCCCAGCTCAAGGCCGACATGCTGGCCAACGCCGGCGAAACCACCGAGCATCTGCGCGAAGACACCGTGGTGGTGCCCGACCCGGCCGACCGCGCCACCATCGAGGAAGAACACGCCCTCGAGTTGCGTACCCGTGACCGCGAGCGCAAGTTGCTCAAGAAGATCGAACAGGCCATTGCCCGCATCGATTCGGGTGACTACGGTTATTGCGAGGAAACCGGCGAAGCCATTGGCGTCGGTCGCCTCATGGCTCGGCCCACCGCCAGCCTCTCGCTCGAAGCGCAACAGCGCCGCGAACTCAAGCAGAAAATGTTCGGGGATTGAGTCTTCGCCGTCCATCCCATCTGTAGCCCATCCCCCCGACAACGACCCGACATGTCCAAGGACGAATCCAACGGCGGTTTTCTGTCCAAAGTGGTGAAGTTCGTGCGCCATCCGACCACCAGCTGGTCGGATCTGGACACACGATCCGCCGATCGCGAAAGCGAGTACAGCAAGGCGGCGCTCAAGGAAATGATCGAGCGCAAGCGGCGCAACGACTTCGTGCGCAAGCGCGAGTTCGACATGCTGCGCAAGATCCGCAGTCGGGAAGCTTCCGGGGGCGAGGGGCAGGGGGTGCGGCCTTCGTTCTTCCAGAGCAGCCTGCCGTCGAAACCCGACGACCGGGCGATGACGCTGAAGAAGATCGATGAGATCGAAGCCCAGATGTCGATGCAGTGGTGGAAGACCAAGGGACCCGATTCCCAGGCCACCGCGAGCTCCAGCCTGGGTTCGGGGGCGCACTCCACGGGGGGCACGCCTCTGGACCGCAAGGCCGAGGCGCACGACAAGTCGGTGGCCGGGGCCGAAGCCAAGCGGCGCACCGCTCAGTACACCGAAACCGAAGCCTCTCCCTTGCCCGAAAACACGGCGCCCGCGCCCAAACCCGCGCCAGCGGCATCCCCGGCGCCGGCCGTCGCCCCGGTTGCCGCTGCCGCGAGTCCGAAGGAGAAGGGGGGCAAGCTGTGGGGACCCTCTCGTGAGCAGGAACTGTCGCGCGACTCGCACCAGCCCTCGTCGTCTCCGGCCCGCACCGGCTTGATGGCGCCCTCTGGAAACAGTGTGCAGCCGAGTGCCGGTTCCGGGTTTTCGGCCTCGCACTTTTTTGCACTGGATGTGCAGGAAATCGCGCAGGATCCTGAGGTCGAGGAGGCTTCCATCCGGTTCGCCAACGGCGACGATGCCGGTGCCGAGCAGGGGCTGATGGAAGGCCTGACCGATGGAGGTGCGCGGGCCCAGCAGGTGGACGACTGGCTGGCCCTGTTCGATCTGTACCGCGCCACCGGTCAGCTCGCGCCCTTCGAGAGCCGGGCGGTCGATTTCGTCAACCGCTTCAACCGTTCGGCGCCGCAGTGGTACGACATGCCTGAGATCGTGTCCAGCATGAGCGGAAAGACCTTCACGCCCTCGTCCGGACCGAACCGGGCGGTCTGGGTCTGTGAACCCGATCTGGACGCGCACGCGGTGGGCACGCTGCAGAACGTGTTGCTGCGCGCCAGCAAGCCCTGGGTGCTGGACTGGTCGCCGGTCGAGAGCATCGATGTGAAGGCCGCGCGTGCGCTGCTGGGGGTCTTCACCCTCTGGGGCGATCAGGATGTGGAGCTGCGCTTTTATGGTTCTTCGAACCTGCGAGAGCTGCTCAAGACATTGACGCCGTCGGGTCGGCGCGATGTGGAGCAGCTCTGGTGGGAGTTGCGCATGGCCGTGCTGCGGGTCATGAACCTGGTGGATGAATTTGAACTGGCCGCGCTCGACTTCTGCGTGACCTACGAGGTGTCTCCTCCAGGCTGGGAGAAGCCCCGCTGCCACTTCCTTGGACTGTCGTTGGATGCCTCGGGCGAGGTCGGCCAGTCGGTGCTGGGCGAGGTGGTGCTGGAGCAGGTGCCCTCGACCTACCCGGGCGAGTCGGTGCTGGAAGGCCAGAGTTCCGAATTCAACCAGTTGGGCCTGGTGGAGCTGTCGGGCGAGATTCGCGGCGACCCGCAGGCCACGCTGGAGACGCTGGAGCGCCGTCTTCAGGGGGCGGACGTGATGATCATTTCCTGCCGCAACCTGATCCGTGTCGATTTTTCGGCCGCGGGTACCCTGCTCAACTGGGTTTCGGGCCACCATGCGCAAGGCCGCCTGATCCAGTTCGTTGACGCCCACCGTCTGGTGTCGGCCTTCTTTCACGTCATCGGGATCACCGAATACGCCAAGGTGGTGGTGCGGAACGATTGAGGCTGGGTTCCTACCGCGCCGCCTGCAGTGTCACCCTCCCAGGGGGCGGCACTGGCGGCCCGGCAGAGCCGGTTTCGCGGTGCCCTCGGAATTGCGCCGACGGGCTTGTGAACCTTCTGCTCATCCCCATCTCTTCCCCTTATGGAAACTTTTCACGGAACCACCATCGTCTGCGTGCGTCGAGAGACGCCGCAAGGCGTGCAGGTCGCCATCGGCGGCGACGGCCAGGTGACCCTGGGCAACATCGTTGTGAAGGGCACGGCGCGCAAGGTGCGCAAGCTGTATCACGATCAGGTGCTGGCCGGTTTTGCCGGTGCCACCGCCGATGCCTTCACCTTGTTCGAGCGCTTTGAGGCCAAGCTGGAAAAACACCAGGGGCACCTGGTGCGCGCCGCGATCGAGCTCACCCGCGACTGGCGCACCGACCGCGTGCTGCGTCGGCTCGAAGCCATGCTGGCCGTGGCCGACCGCAGTGCCGCGCTGATCATCACCGGCAATGGCGACGTGCTGGAGCCCGAGCACGGTGTGGTGGCCATCGGCTCGGGAGGGGCCTATGCCCAGGCCGCCGCCCGTGCCCTGATCCAGCACACGGCCCTGAATGCCGAAGAGGTGGTGCGGCAGTCGCTCACGATCGCGGGCGAGATCTGCATCTACACCAACATGAACCACACGATCGAAACCCTGGAGTGAGCGAAACCATGTCTTCCATGACGCCCCAGGAGATCGTCTCCGAACTCGACCGCTTCATCATCGGCCAGAAAGGCGCCAAGCGCGCCGTGGCCATTGCCATGCGCAACCGCTGGCGTCGCCAGCAGGTGGACGAAAAACTGCGGCCCGAGATTACGCCCAAGAACATTCTCATGATCGGCCCCACCGGCGTGGGCAAGACCGAGATCGCGCGCCGCCTGGCGCGGCTGGCCGACGCGCCCTTCATCAAGGTCGAGGCCACCAAGTTCACCGAGGTGGGCTATGTGGGCAAGGACGTCGACAGCATCATCCGCGATCTGGCCGACATCGCGATCAAGCAGACGCGCGAGATCGAGATGCGCAAGCAGCGCGCACGTGCCGAGGACGCGGCTGAGGAGCGCATCCTGGACATCCTGATTCCGCCGCCGCGCGGCTTGGGCGCCGAACCGGCCACCGTGCCGAGCCCCGAAAGCACCGCACGCCAGGCGTTTCGCAAGAAGCTGCGCGAGGGCCAGCTCGATGACCGTGAAATCGAGATCGACCTGGCCGAGCCCCGCCCGACCATGGAGATCATGGGGCCGGCCGGCATGGAGGACATGGCCGAACAGCTGCGAGGCATGTTCAGCCAGCTCGGACAGGACAAGCGCCGCACCCGCAAGCTCAAGATCGCCGAAGCCATGAAGCTGCTGATCGAAGAGGAGGCAGGCAAGCTGGTCAATGAAGAAGAGATCAAGATCCGTGCGCTGCAGAACGCCGAGCAGAACGGCATCGTGTTCATCGACGAGATCGACAAGGTGACCTCGCGCAGCGACTCGGGCGGCGCCGAGGTGTCGCGCCAGGGGGTGCAGCGCGACCTGCTGCCGCTGGTCGAAGGGACCAACGTGTCCACCAAGTACGGCGTGATCAAGACCGATCACATCCTGTTCATCGCCAGCGGTGCGTTCCATCTGGCCAAGCCCAGCGACCTGATCCCTGAGCTGCAGGGGCGTTTCCCCATCCGGGTGGAGCTGCAGTCGCTGTCGGTGGACGATTTCGAGGCCATCCTGACCCAGACCCACGCCTCGCTGGTGCGCCAGTACCAGGCGCTGCTGGCCACGGAGGGGGTGACGCTGGTGTTCACGCCCGAAGGCATCCGGCATCTGGCGCAGATCGCCTGCGATGTGAACGAACGCACGGAAAACATCGGCGCGCGCCGACTGGCCACGGTGATGGAGCACTTGCTTGACGAAGTCAGTTTTGCCGCCACCGGTCTGCAGGGGCAGACCATCACGGTGGACGCGGCCTATGTGGACGGTCGGCTCACCGAGCTCAGCCGCAACGAGGATCTGTCGCGCTACATCCTCTGAACCCCGCCAGGGGCTGGTGAAGCCGCGTGCCGCCCTTGGGCGGACGCGGCTTTTCGCTTGACTGGGCCCCGGGCGGTGGAGGCCATCCCTCTGGACCGTTCGATCCACAGACCAGGACATAAACGTAACAAAGCGCTCAAGCATCACTTTCAGAGGCTGTTGTAAGTGCTTGCTTTTGCTGAATTTTTAAGCGCCAAATTGTTTCAAAGTATGTTCTAAGTGCTTGATTTCATTGAAAAAATAAGTAGACACGAGTTGCAGATGCTGATTTTCCTGATAAAGTGGGAAAATGTGCAATTAAGTGGTGAAAAGTGTTTTTCAAGGAATGACAGCGGTGTTTCAGGGTGCTTCTTCTCTCAGTCTCGATGCCAAGGGGCGGCTCTCCATGCCGACCCGGCACCGTGACGCCCTGATCGCCGCTGCCAGCCAGCTCACCATCACCAAGCACCCACACGGTTGTCTCATGGTCTTTCCGCGCAACGAGTGGGAGTTGTTCCGCGAGCGCATCGCGGCCTTGCCCATGCAGGCGCAGTGGTGGAAGCGCATTTTCCTGGGCAATGCCATGGACGTGGACATGGACGGGGCTGGCCGCGTGCTGATCTCGCCGGAGCTGCGCACGGCCGCCGGCATCACCAAGGACGCGGTCCTGCTGGGCATGGGGGGCTACTTCGAACTCTGGGATGCGCAGGTGTACGCCGCCAAGGAGGCCGAAGCCATGCAGGCCGAGATGCCCGATGTCTTCAAGGACTTTTCTTTCTAAGGGCGGCGGTGCAAAGCGCATGGAACCACCAAACCGTCCTGTTGAGCGAAGCCGTGGCAGCACTGGCGATCAACCCGGACGGACACTATGTCGACGCGACCTTCGGGCGCGGCGGGCATTCGCGCCTCATTCTGGAGAGGCTGTCTGCGAGCGGGCGCCTCACGGCGTTCGACAAGGACCCGCAGGCCGTGGCGGCCGCGCAGGAACTGGCGGCCAGCGATGGCCGCTTTTCCATCCGGCACCAGGGGTTCTGCCACCTGGGCGAACTGGGGGCGGCGAGTGCGGACGGGGTGCTGATGGACCTGGGTGTGAGTTCGCCCCAGATCGACGACCCCGAGAGGGGTTTTTCTTTTCGCCACGATGGGCCCCTGGACATGCGCATGGACACCACGCGCGGACAGAGCGTGGCGCAGTGGCTGGAAACGGCCGAAGTCTCCACCCTCGCGGAGGTGATACGTGAATATGGCGAAGAACGGTTTGCTCAACCGGTTGCAAAGGCGATTGATCGTCGCCGACAGGAACGGGGCCCTATTCGAACCACCCGCGAGCTGGCCGAAGTCGTGGCTGGCGCGGTCAAAACCCGCGAGCCGGGCAAGGACCCTGCAACGCGCACATTTCAGGCTTTTCGGATTTTCATCAACGCCGAGCTTGAAGAGCTGCAACAAGCGCTAGAGGCCAGTCTGCATGTCTTGCGTCCCGGAGGGCAACTGGTGGTGATCAGCTTCCATTCGCTGGAAGACCGCATGGTCAAGCAGTTCATGGCGCGCCATTCGCGCGCCGTGGTGGATCGCCGCGTGCCCTTCGCCGAGCCCGCGCCCATGCAACTGATCCACGTGCGCCGCGTCATGCCCTCGGACGCCGAAGTGCAGGGCAACCCGCGTTCGCGCAGCGCGGTGATGCGCGTGGCCGAGCGCACGGAGGCGCACGCATGATCCGCCTCAACCTGGTCCTGCTGATGGCGGTGCTGGCCAGTGCCTTCTATCTGGTGCACACGCAGTACGAGTCGCGGCGCCTGTACACCGCGCTGGACCGCGCGCAGGCGCAGTCGCGCAAGATCGAGGCGGAACACGAGCAGCTGCAGGTGCAGAAGCAGGCCCAGGCCACCTCGGCGCGTGTGCAACTGCTCGCCACCCGGCGGCTGCAGATGCGTCCGGTCAACCCCGCCATCACCGAATACGTGACGCTGTACGAGCCGCAGGTGCCCGGGCTGGCGCCCGACCAGGGAGGCCGACCATGAGCCGGCGGGCCAGTCGCAGTGTGAACTACAGCGCCAGCCCGCTGCTGGCGAGCAAGACGCCGGTCTGGCGCAGCAAATTCATCGTGGCGGCGCTGGCGCTGGCCTTTGCCGGGCTGGGCGCCCGCGCGGCCTATGTGCAGGTGGTTGGCAACGACTTCTTCCAGCGCCAGGGTGAGGTACGCTTCGCGCGCACGCTGGAGCTGCCCGCCAACCGCGGCCGGGTGCTGGACCGCAACGGCCTGATCCTCGCCTCCAGCGTGGTGGCGCAGAGCATCTGGGCGATTCCGGAGGACGTGGACAAGAGCGAGCCGAAGCTGCGCGACGTGGCCAAGCTGCTGGACATGCCCTTGTCCACGCTGAAGAAGCGCCTGGCCAACGAGGACAAGACCTTTGTCTGGGTCAAGCGCCAGGTGGACGAGCCGGTGGCCAACGAGATCGCCGCGCTCGGCATCAAGGGCATTTACCTGCGTCGCGAGTACAAGCGCAAGTACCCCGAGGGCGAGGCCGCGGCCCACGTGGTGGGCTTCACCAACGTGGAGGATCGCGGGCAGGAAGGTGTCGAACTGGCCTTCAACAAGGAGCTCTCGGGCCGCAGCGGCTCGCGCCGCGTGATCAAGGACCGGCTCGGCCGTGTGGTCGAAGACGTGCGCGACGTCGTGCCGCCGGTGGACGGCCCGGATCTGCAACTCTCCATCGACAGCAAGGTGCAGTACTTCGCCTACCAGAAGCTGCGCGAAGCGGTGCAGATGCACAAGGCGCGCGCGGGCAGCGTGGTGGTGCTCGACACCCGGACCGGCGAGGTGCTGGCGCTGGCCAACTACCCGAGCTACAACCCCAACCTGCGGCTGAACCTCAGTGGAGAACAGCTGCGCAACCGGGTGCTGACCGACAGTTTCGAGCCGGGCTCGACCATGAAGCCCTTCATCGCGGCGCTGGCGCTGGACAAGGGGCTGGTCACCCCGACCACGCAGATCCAGACCGCGCCGGGGCACATGTCCATTGGCGGCTCCACCATCAACGATGCGCATCCGAACGGCCTGCTCACGGTCAACGAGATCATCCAGAAGTCGAGCAACGTGGGCGCGGTCAAGATGGCCATGCAGATGTCGCCGCGCGAAATGTGGGAGACCTTCGCCCAGGCCGGGTTCGGCCAGAAGCCCCAGGTGCCGTTCCCGGGCGCGGTCAGCGGTCGCCTGCGGCCCTACAAGACCTGGCGCCCGATCGAACAGGCCACCATGAGCTACGGCTATGGCCTGTCGGTCTCGCTGTTTCAGCTGGCCCAGGCCTACACCATCTTCGCGCGCGACGGCGAACTGATTCCGGTGAGCATGGTCAAAACCGATGGGCCCACGGACGGCGTTCGGGTGTTCAGCGAAAAGAACGCGCTGGCGGTGCGCAAGATGCTGGAGATGGCCACCGGCCCGGGGGGCACAGGCCAGCGCGCGCAGACCATGGGCTATTCGGTGGGCGGCAAGTCGGGCACCGCGCGCATGCAGGAAGGCAAGGGCTACGCCGAGAAAAAATACCGCGGCTTCTTCGTGGGGCTGGCGCCGGTGGAGCAGCCGCGCATCGTGGTGGCGGTGATGATCGATCAGCCGAACAACGGGGCCTATTACGGCGGGGTGGTGGCCGGCCCGGTGTTCAGCGAGACGGTGCAGCAGACCTTGCGCATTCTGGGGGTGCAGCCCGATATGAGCGTGAAGCCACAGATCATCAGCGAAGTGGTGGAGGAGCCGTTTTGAACTGCTTGACACCCACCCCCGCCGAGACCCGCTGCGCGGGCCCCGACCCCCTCAAGGGGGCAACACCAGCGGCCCGGCAGAGCCGGTTCCGCGGTGTTCCCGGACGAGGCCGCCTCCCCGCGCCTCGGCTGGGTTTGTTCGAGGTGGCGACCGCATGAAGACGCTTCTTCATCCTCACGCCGTGGCCGACTGGCTGCGCGAGCGTGTGCGCGGGCAACTGCATTGCGACAGCCGCCGCGTGCGCGAAGGCGATGGTTTCGTGGCCTGGCCGGGCGCCGCCACGGACGGGCGCCGTTATGTGGCCGGCGCGCTGCAGGCCGGTGCGGCCGCGGCGCTGGTGGAGCGCGATGGCGCCGAAGCCTTTGGTTTCAGCGACGACCGCGTGGCCGCCGTGCCGGGGCTCAAGGTGCAGGCCGGTCCGATCGCCAGCGCGTTCTACGCCGACCCCAGTGCGGCGCTGGACCTGATCGCCATCACCGGCACCAATGGCAAGACCTCCAGCGCCTGGTGGGTCGCTCAGCTGCTCTCGGCCGCAGACCGACCCTGCGCGGTGGTGGGCACGCTGGGCATCGGACAGCCGCCGCTGGCGGGCGACCAGGGCCATGCGTTGGTGCCGACCGGCCTGACGACGCCCGACCCGGTGCTGCTGCAGGCGCGCCTGCGCGGCATGGTGGACGCCGGCCTGAAGGCCTGCGCGATCGAGGCCTCGTCCATCGGCCTGATCGAAGGCCGGCTCAACGCCTGCCGCATCCGGGTGGCGGTGTTCACCAATTTCACCCAGGACCACCTGGACTTCCACGGCAGCATGGCCGACTACTGGGCGGCCAAGGCCGCGCTGTTCGACTGGCCCGGTCTGGCCAGCGCGGTGCTCAATCTGGACGATCCCCAGGGCGCGGCGCTGGCGCAGACCCTGGCCGGGCGTGGCCTCGACCTGTGGACCGTGGCATTGGAAGACGGCACGCCAGCGCGCCTGTGCGCGCGCGACATCGCGTTCACCCACAACGGCATGCGCCTGACCGTGGTGGAGCGCGAAGTCTCGGGCGCCGAGGCGCAGCACCACACCCTGAGCCTGCCCATGGTGGGGCGCTACAACGTGTCCAACCTGCTGTGCGTGCTGGCCACGGCGCGCGCGCTCGGTGTGCCGCTGGCCGACGCCGTGCGGGCCTGCCAGGCCCTCACCCCCGTGCCCGGCCGCATGGAACAGGTGCCCGCGGTGGCGGGCCAGCCGCTGGTGCTGGTGGATTACGCCCACACCCCAGACGCATTGGAAAAGGCCTTGCAGGCCCTGCAGCCGCTGGCGCGGCAACGCGGCGGCGCGCTCTGGGCGGTGGTGGGCTGTGGCGGCGACCGCGACGCGAGCAAACGCCCCCTCATGGCCGCCGTGGCCGAGCGCGAGGCGCAGCACACCGTGTTGACCAGCGACAACCCGCGCAGCGAAGACCCGCTGGCGATCCTGGCGCAGATGCGGGCTGGCCTGTCGATGCCCGCCCGCGCCCTGGTCGAGGCCGATCGGGCGCTGGCGATCGCACAGGTGGTGCAGCGCGCTGGCGCCGACGACGTGGTGCTGATCGCCGGCAAGGGACACGAGGACTACCAGGAAGTGATGGGCGTGAAAAAACCGTTTTCCGATCTGGCGCAGGCCCAGGCCGCGCTGCAGCAGCGCGCCGCCGCGCAGGGAGTGCAGGCATGAAGACCATCGCCGAGTTGTTGACCCGGCTCAATGGCGCACGGGCTGTGGGCACGATGGACGCCCCCATCGGCCGTGTGCACTCCGACACCCGCAGCCTGCAGCCGGGCGATCTGTTCGTGGCGCTCAAGGGCGAGCGCTTCGACGCACACGACTTTCTGCCGCAGGCGCGCGCGCAGGGCGCCGTGGCCGCCATCGCCCACACCGGGTTGGTGCAGGCCGGCCTGCCCGGCGTGGAAGTGCCCGACACGCGGCTCGCCCTGGGGGAACTGGCGCGCCTGTGGCGCGAGCAGTTCAGCCTGCCGCTGATCGCCGTGACCGGCAGCAACGGCAAGACCACGGTGACGCAGATGGTGGCGGCCATCCTGCGCGCGGCCGCGGGCGACGCCGCCCATGCCACGCAGGGCAATCTGAACAACGACATCGGCGTACCGCTCACGCTGCTGCGCCTGCGCCCGGACCACCGCCTCGCGGTGATCGAGCTGGGCATGAACCACCCCGGCGAAATCGCCTACCTCGCCGCGCTCACCCGGCCCACCGTGGCGCTGGTGAACAACGCCCAGCGCGAACACCAGGAATTCATGGCCACGGTGGAAGCGGTGGCGCGCGAAAACGGCCAAGTGATCGCGGCCCTGTCGGGGGACGGCGTGGCGGTGTTCCCCAGCGACGACGACCACACCGGGGTCTGGCGCGAACTGGCCGCGGGCCGGCGCGTGATGACCTTCAGCGACGGCGACGCGTCGGCCGACGTGCATGCCCTGCAGGCCGACTGGCGCGACGGCGCCTGGGCCCTGCGCCTGGCCTCCCCCGCCGGGGAGCTGGCCTGCCGCCTGCGCATCGCCGGGCGGCACAACGTGCGCAACGCGCTCGCGGCCACCGCGTGCGCCCTGGCTGCGGGCGTGGCGCTGGCCGACATCGGTCGTGGGCTCGACGCCTTCGAGCCGGTGGGGGGACGCTCGCGCGCGCTCTCGTTGCAGCTGGCCGACCGCGCCGTGACCCTGATCGACGACACCTACAACGCCAACCCGGACTCGGTGGTCGCGGCCATCAACGTGCTGGCCGAGCTGCCCGGCCCGCGCCTGCTGGTGCTGGGGGACATGGGTGAGGTCGGAGAGCAGGGCCTGGCGTTTCACCTCGAAGTGTTGCGCCATGCGCAGGCCTGCGGCATCGAGACCGTGCACTGCGCCGGCGACTGGATGCACAAGGCCTGCGCCGCGCTGCGCGCCGCGGGCGAGCCCGTGCCCACGCACTGGGACGACGTTGCCGCCCTGGCCGGCCATGTGAGCGCGGCCGTGGCTGCGCCCGGCGCATCGGCGCTGCGCAGCGTGCTCGTCAAAGGTTCGCGTTTCATGCGCATGGAGCGCGTGGTACAGGCCCTGCAGGCGCTGGCCAGCGCACCCCCAACACAAGAACAAAAGGACGCATCGCATGCTGCTTAGCCTGGCCCTGTGGCTGCAAAGCCTGGGACCCGAGTTCGGGTTCCTGCGGGTATTCCAGTACCTCACCTTCCGTGCGGTCATGGCCGCCATGACGGCGCTCATCGTCGGGCTGGTCGCGGGTCCGTATTTCATCCGCCGCCTGGCCGCGCTCAAGATCGGCCAGCCGATCCGTGAGTACGCGATGCAGACCCATTTGAGCAAGGGGGGCACGCCCACCATGGGCGGGGTGCTGATCCTGTTCTCGATCGCGCTGTCCACCCTGCTGTGGTTCGACCTGTCCAACCGCTTCGTCTGGATCGTGCTGCTGGTCACCCTGGGCTTTGGCGCCATCGGCTGGGTGGACGACTGGCGCAAGGTGGTGCGCAAGGACCCGGAAGGCATGCGCTCGCGCGAAAAGTACCTCTGGCAATCCGTCATCGGGCTGGTGGCGGCGTTCTACCTCGTGTTCAGCGTGTCCGAAACCAGCAACCTGCGTGTGCTGGGCCTGTTCATCGACTGGGTGGCCTCGGGGTTCACCGTGGACCTGCCGCCCCAGGCCGGCTTGATGGTGCCGTTCTTCAAGGAAATCAGCTACCCGCTGGGGGTGTTCGGCTTCGTGCTCATGACTTATCTGGTGATCGTGGGTTCGAGCAACGCGGTCAACCTCACCGACGGCCTGGATGGCCTGGCCATCATGCCGGTGGTGATGGTGGGCTCGGCGCTGGGCGTGTTCGCCTACGCCACCGGCAGCGCCGTGTTCTCGCGCTACCTGCTGCTGCCGCACATCCCCGGGGCGGGGGAACTGCTGATCTTCTGCGCGGCCATGGCCGGCGCGGGCCTGGCCTTTTTGTGGTTCAACACCCACCCGGCCCAGGTCTTCATGGGCGACGTGGGCGCCCTCGCATTGGGCGGCGCGCTCGGCACCATCGCCGTGATCGTGCGCCAGGAAATCGTGCTCGCCATCATGGGCGGCATCTTCGTGGTCGAAGCCCTGTCGGTGATGCTGCAGGTGACGTATTTCAAGTACACCAAGCGCCGTTTCGGCCAGGGCCGCCGGCTGTTCCAGATGGCGCCGCTGCACCACCACTTCGAGAAAAAGGGCTGGAAGGAAACGCAGGTCGTGGTGCGCTTCTGGATCATCACCATGCTGCTGTGCCTGATCGGTCTGTCGACCCTCAAGCTCCGTTGACCCCATGCTGAACCTGAAAGACCAACACGTTCTCATCCTGGGCCTGGGCATCTCCGGCCTGGCGATGGCGCGTTGGTGCGTGCGCCACGGTGCCCACGTGACCGTGGCCGACACGCGCGACAACCCGCCGCATCTGGCAGCGCTGGGCGCCGAGTGTCCGCAGGCCAGCTTCGTGGCCGGTCCGTTCGACGAGAGCCTGATCGCGCGCGGCCCCTGGCACCTGATCGCCCGCAGCCCGGGGCTGGCCCCCGTTCAACTGACCACGCTGCGCGAATGGGCCCAGTCGCAGGCGGTGCCGTTCGTGGGCGAGCTCGATCTGTTCGCCCAGGCGCTGCGCGACCTGTCGGTGCGCGAACCACTGCCCTACCAGCCCAAGGTGCTGGCGATCACCGGCACCAACGGCAAGACCACCGTGACCTCGCTCACCGGCCTGCTGCTGCAGCGCTGCGGCCTGCGCGTGGCCGTGGCCGGCAACATCGGCCCGGCCCTGCTGGACGTGCTGGCCGCGGCGCTGGACGCCGAAGCAAAGGCACAAGCCGAGGCTGCGGTGGCGGAGGAACAGCAGTCCATTGCCGTCGCGGCCGAGCCGGCGCCCGCGCCGGACGGGAGCGACGGGTCGACCGCCGAGGCACAGGCTGAGCTGCTGCCCGCCGACGAAGACGAGCCGCTGCCGGTCGCCGAAGAGGACGACGCGCCTACCCAGCTGGTGCCACCGCCCCCCGAGCCGCCCCAGCCACCGCATCTGCCGGCGGTGTGGGTGCTCGAACTCTCCAGCTTCCAGCTCGACGGCACGGCCGGTGGCGCCTGGGACGCCGTGCCCACGGCCGCCACGGTGCTCAACATCACCGAAGACCACCTGGACTGGCACGGTTCCCTCGCCGCCTACAGCCAGGCCAAGGCCGCCGTGTTCGGCAACCGTGCGCTGATGCTGCTCAACCGCGACGATGCCCAGGTCATGGGCATGAAGCCGGGCGACGTGACGGTGAAGATCGGTGGCCGCAACCGCCAGCAGCCGGCCCGGCCCTACGCCACGTTTGGGCTGGATGCGCCCACGCGCGCGGGCGACTGGGGCATCGAGTCGGTCAACGGCATGACCTGGCTGGTGCGCGCGCTCGCGCTCGACGAGACCCGCAAGCCGCGGCGCCGCGTCGCCGGGCCGCCCCAAGGCGCGGCAGCCCCCTCGGGGGGCAGCGCCGTACGCGAAGCGACCAGCGTGGGGGCCGGCGTCTCTGCCCAGGAAGAGGACGAGATCTATTACCAGCGCTTGATGCCGGTCGATGCGCTGCGCATCCGGGGCCGCCACAACGCGGCCAACGCGCTGGCCGCGCTGGCCCTGGCCACCTCCACCGGGGCCGCGCTGGCGCCCATGCTGCACGGGCTGCGCGAGTACCGCGGCGAGCCGCACCGCGTGGAGCCGGTGGCCATCATCGACGAGGTCGAGTATTTCGACGACAGCAAGGGCACCAACGTGGGTGCCACGCTGGCCGCCGTGCTCGGGCTCGGTGCCGAGCGGCGCCTGGTGGTGATCCTCGGGGGCGACGGCAAGGGGCAGGACTTTGCGCCACTGGCCGAGCCGCTGGCGCGCCACGCGCGCGCCGTGGTCTACATCGGCCGCGACGCGGCCCGCATCCGCGAAGCGGTGAGCGATGCGCTGGAGCAGGCCCAGGTGGCGCAGCTGGACGCGACCACCCTGCCCGAGGCGGTGGGCCTGGCTTGCGCGCAGGCCCGCCCGGGCGACGCGGTGCTGATGTCGCCCGCCTGCGCCAGCCTGGACATGTTCGACAACTACGTGCACCGCGCCCGGGTGTTTGTCGAAGCGGTGGCGCAGCTGGCCAGCGAACGCGGCATGAGCCTGGAGGGGGGCGTATGAAGGCGACATCGCTCACGCCCTGGCAGCGCCTGCGTGCCGGCCTGGTCTCGGCCATGCCGCGCCTGATCGGCCGCGACCTGGCCGGCGCCCTGGCTGGCGGGTCGGCGCGCGACGGCTTGCCGGTGCGCCTGTCCAACCGCACCTATGCCGGCACGCGCAACGTGGCGGTGCGCGAACTCGGTTTCGACCAGCCGCTGCTGTGGGTGGTGATGGCCCTGATGGCCTGGGGTCTGGTGATGGTGTATTCGGCCTCGATCGCCTTGCCCGACAACCCGCGCTTTGCCAACTACGCCCACACCCACTTCGTGTTGCGCCACGGCCTGTTCATCCTGATCGGGCTGGTGGCCTCATTGATCGTGTTCCAGGTGCCCATGCAGAGCTGGGAGCGGTTCGCGCCCTGGCTCTTTGCCCTGTCGCTGCTGCTGCTGGTGCTGGTGCTGCTGCCTTTCATCGGCAAGGGCGTCAACGGCGCCCGGCGGTGGTTCTCGCTCGGGCTCATCAGCTTCCAGCCCTCCGAGCTGGCCAAGCTCACCGTGTTGCTGTACGCCGCCAATTACATGGTGCGCAAGATGGAGGTCAAGGAGCGCTTCTTCCGCGCCGTGGCACCGATGGCCGTGGCCCTGGGCGTGGTCGGCATGCTGCTGCTGGCCGAGCCCGACATGGGGGCTTTCATGGTGATCGTGGTGATCGCCATGGGCATCCTGTTCCTGGGCGGTGTGAACGCGCGCATGTTCTTCCTGATTGCGCTGGTGGTGGTGGGCGCGTTCGCGCTCATGGTCATGATGAGCGAGTGGCGCCGCGAGCGCATCTTCGCCTACCTCGATCCCTGGAGCGAGGCCTATGCGCTCGGCAAGGGCTACCAGCTTTCGCACTCGCTGATCGCCTTTGGCCGTGGCGAAATCTTCGGTGTCGGCCTGGGTGGCAGTGTGGAAAAACTGCACTGGCTGCCCGAGGCCCACACCGACTTCCTGCTCGCGGTGATCGGTGAAGAGTTCGGCCTGATCGGGGTGCTGATCGTGATCGGTCTTTTCCTCTGGCTCACGCGCCGCATCATGCACATCGGCCGCCAGGCCATTGCCCTGGACCAGGTGTTCGCCGGCCTCGTGGCCCAAGGGGTCGGGTTGTGGGTGGGCTTCCAGGCCTTCATCAACATCGGCGTGAACCTGGGAGCCCTGCCCACCAAGGGCCTGACCCTGCCCCTGATGAGCTACGGCGGCTCAGCCATTCTGCTCGAACTCGTCGCCCTGGCCATCGTGCTGCGCGTGGACTATGAAAACCGCCAGATGATGAAAGGGGGCCGTGCATGAAGCAGCGGTTTCACCAAAACCGCCAGGCAGACGCGCAGCGGCTGCAGATGCGGAACGCATCGATGATGAAAGGGGGCCGCGCATGAGCAAGACTCCCTGTGCCCTCATCATGGCCGGCGGCACCGGCGGCCACATCTTTCCCGGTCTGGCCGTGGCCGAAGCGCTGCGTGAGCGCGGCTGGCGCGTGCACTGGCTGGGCGCGCCCGACAGCATGGAGAGCCGGCTCGTGCCACCGCGTGGCTTCGCGCTGGAGACCATCGCCTTCGGTGGCGTGCGCGGCAAGGGCGTGCTCACGCTGGCCCTGCTGCCGTTGCGCCTGCTGCGCGCGTTCTGGCAGGCGCTGCAGGTGGTGCGCCGCGTGAAGCCCGATGTGCTGGTGGGCCTGGGGGGCTACATCAGCTTCCCTGGCGGCATGATGGGCGTGCTCGCGGGCAAGGCCCTGGTGCTGCACGAGCAGAACTCGGTGGCGGGCATGGCCAACAAGGTGCTCGCGGGGGTGGCCGATCGCGTGTTCACCGCCTTCCCCAAGGTGTTCAGGAAAGCCGAGTGGGTGGGCAACCCGCTGCGCGCGCCGTTCCTGCGGCAACCGCCACCCGAAGCGCGGTTCGCCGGGCGCAGCGGGCCGCTGCGCCTGCTGGTCGTGGGCGGCAGCCTGGGCGCCCGGGCGCTCAACGACACCGTGCCCCAGGCGCTGGCCCTGATCCCCTCGGCGCAGCGCCCGCAGGTGATCCACCAGAGCGGGGAAAAGCAGATCGAAGCGCTGCGCGCGAACTACGCTGCGGCCGGGGTGCGGGCCGAGCTCACGCCCTTCATCGACGACACGGCCCAGGCCTTCGCCGACGCCGACCTGATCGTCTGCCGCGCCGGCGCCAGCACCGTGACCGAGATCGCCGCCGTGGGGGCGGCCGCGCTGTTCGTGCCCTTTCCGTCGGCGGTGGACGACCACCAGACCACCAACGCGCGCTTTCTGGTCGACGCGGGCGCGGCCTGGCTGGTGCCGCAAAACGAACTCACGCCGCTGCAGCTGGCGCAGACGCTGCAGACCGTGCGGCGAGAAACCTTGATGGAGATGGCGAACAAGGCCAAGACGATGGAAAAAACAGAAGCCGTGGCGGCCGTGGTGTCCGCCTGCGAAACCCTGGCAAAGGTGGGACAACCATGAAACACGCCATTCGCCACATCCATTTCGTCGGCATCGGCGGCAGCGGCATGAGCGGCATCGCCGAGGTGCTGCTCAACCAGGGCTTCCGCATCTCGGGCAGCGACCTGGGCGAGAGCACGGTCACGCGCCGGCTGGTGGCGCTGGGAGCCGAGGTCTTCATCGGCCACGATGCGGCCCACATCGAAGGCGCCGACGCCATCGTCACCTCCACCGCGGTGAAGGACGACAACCCCGAAGTGATCGCCGCGCACGCCAGGCTGGTGCCGGTGGTGCCGCGCGCGGTGATGTTGGCCGAGCTGATGCGCATGAAAAAGGGCGTGGCGATCGCCGGCACACACGGCAAGACCACGACCACCAGCCTGGTGGCCAGCGTGCTGGCCGCGGCCAACCTGGACCCGACCTTCGTGATCGGCGGGCGCCTCAACAGCGCGGGCGCCAACGCGCAGCTGGGTTCGGGCGAGTACATCGTGGTCGAGGCCGACGAGTCCGACGCCTCGTTCCTGAACCTGCTGCCGGTGCTCTCGGTCGTGACCAACATCGACGCCGACCACATGGACACCTACGGCCACGACTTCGGCCGCCTCAAGGCCGCCTTCGTGGAGTTCCTGCACCGCATGCCGTTCTACGGCGCTGCGGTGGTCTGCGTGGACGATGCCTCGATCCGCGAGATCCTGCCGCAGATCGCGCGCCCCATCACCAGCTACGGCTTTGCCGAAGACGCGCAGGTGCGCGCCACCCAGGTGCGCGCGGTGGGCGGGCAGATGCACTTCACCGTGCAGCGCCGCAACGGCGTGCAGTTGCCCGACCTGGACGTGGTGCTGAACCTGCCGGGCGAACACAACGTGCTCAACGCGCTGGCGGCCATCGGCATCGCGGTGGAGCTGGGCGTGCCGGACGCGGCCGTGCTGCAGGCGCTGGCCGAGTTCAAGGGCGTGGGCCGGCGCTTCCAGCGCTACGGCGAGGCCGCGCTGCCCGGTGGCGGGCACTGCACCGTGGTGGACGACTACGGCCACCACCCGGTGGAGATGGCGGCCACGCTGGCCGCGGCGCGTGGGGCCTTCCCGGGCCGCCGGCTGGTGCTGGCCTTCCAGCCCCACCGCTACAGCCGCACCCGCGACTGTTTCGAGGATTTCGTGAAGGTGATCAACCAGGCCGACGCCGTGCTGCTGGCCGAGGTGTACGCCGCGGGCGAGGCGCCGATCGTGGCGGCCGACGGGCGTTCTCTGGCCCGTGCGCTGCGCGTGTCGGGCAAGCTCGAACCGGTGTTCGTGGACGACATCGCCGCCATGCCGCAGGCGATTCTGGACAACGCGCGCGACGGCGATGTGGTGCTGTGCATGGGCGCGGGGTCCATCGGCGCGGTGGCGGGGCGGGTGGTGGAAATGGCTCAGGAGGTTCGGACATGAATGCGATGGTGAACACGGCCCTGGCGGCGCAGGCCCTGGGCAAGGTGGCGGTGCTGATGGGCGGGCGCTCGGCCGAGCGCGAGGTCTCGCTGATGTCGGGCACCGGCGTGCTGGCCGCGCTGCGCTCCAAGGGCGTCGACGCGCACGCCTTCGACCCGGCCGAGCGCGACCTGGACGAGCTCAAGCGCGAAGGCTTCGCGCGCTGCTTCATCGCGTTGCACGGCCGCTTTGGCGAAGACGGCACGGTGCAGGGCGCGCTGGAGTTGCTGGGCATTCCCTACACCGGGCCGGGCGTGATGGCCTCGGCGGTGGCCATGGACAAGCTCATGACCAAGCGCATCTGGACGGCCGAAGGCCTGTCCACCCCGGCCTGGCGCCAGGTGCACAGCGTGGAAGAAACGCAGGCGGCGTTTGCCACGCTGGGCTCGCCCATGATCGTCAAACCCGTGCGAGAGGGCTCCACCATCGGCCTGACCAAGGTGACCGAGCTCGCCCAATGCGCCGCCGCCTACGAACTGGCCGCGCGGCAGGACCCGCTGGTGATGTGCGAGCAGTTCATCGCGGGCGACGAGGTCACGATCCCGGTGCTCGGCACCGGTGCCGAGGCGCGGGCGCTGCCGGTGATCCGCATCGTGGCGCCCGACGGCAACTACGACTACCAGCACAAATACTTCACCGACGACACCCAGTACCTGGTGCCCTGCGGTCTGCCCGCGGGCGAGGAAGAGCGCATCCAGGCCCTGGTGCTCAAGGCCTACCTCACGCTGGGCTGCCGCGGCTGGGCCCGCGCCGACGTGATGATCGACGCGACCACGCGCCGGCCCTACCTGCTGGAGATCAACACCTCGCCGGGCATGACCGGGCACTCGCTGGTGCCCATGTCGGCCCGCGCCACCGGTCTCTCGTACGAAGACCTGTGCGTGACGGTGCTCGCCAGCGCCGCGCTGGACAACCCGGCCGGGAAAGCCTGAGCGCCTCACCATGCCGCACACCGACCTGCCCCTGGACGTCAAGCTCATGACCGTGGTCACCCACGTCCTGGTCGTGCTGTTTGCCGCCCTGTGCCTGGGCGCGCTCGGAACCTGGCTGGTGCGCCACCCGGTGTGGACGGTCCGCGCGATCACGGTGCACGGTGACGTGGCGCATCAGAACGCGGTGACCTACCGTGCGCAGCTCGCTTCGCAGATGAAGAGCAGTCTCTCGGGCAGTTTTCTCACACTGGATCTGCAGCAGGTGCGCCGCCTGTTCGAGTCCGTGCCCTGGGTGCGCCAGGCGGTGGTGCAGCGCGAGTTCCCCAACCGCCTGCGCGTCACGATCGAGGAGCACCAGCCCGTGGCCTGGTGGGGGCCTTCAGGTTCGGGGCAGCTGGTCAGCCGGCTGGGCGAGGTGTTCGAGGCCAGCCCGGACGACAGCGATGGGCTGCCCGAGCTGATCGGCCCGGCGGACCACGCGCCCCAGGTCTGGGCGCTGTACCAGTTGCTCAGCGCCGAGTTCTCGCGTCTGGAGCTGGTGGTGGAGCGGCTCGAACTCAACGAGCGCGGCAGCTGGCGCGCGGTGCTCGACAGCGGTGCGCGCATCGAGCTCGGGCGCGGCAGCCCGGACGAACTGCTGGAGCGCGCGCGGCGTTTCACCGGCACCCTGAGCCAGCTCACCGAGCGCTACCCCGGCGCGCTGCAGTCCGTGGACCTGCGCTACCCCAACGGCTACGCGCTGCGCATGCGGGGCGTGACCACGCTCTCCGAAGACAGCCCCGGCACAGTCACCAACACAAGGTAATCAAGAAGCAATCATGGCCAAGGAATACAAGGATTTGGTGGTCGGACTCGACATTGGCACCGCCAAGATCATGGTGGTGGTGGCCGAGGTCCAAGCCAACGGCGAACTCAAGCTCGCGGGCCTGGGCGTGTCGGCCAGCCACGGCCTCAAGCGCGGCGTGGTGGTCAACATCGACGCCACCGTGCAGAGCATCCAGCAGGCGTTGAAAGAAGCCGAGCTGATGGCCGATTGCCGCATCGCCCGCGTCTACACCGGCATCACCGGCAGCCACATCCGCGGCATCAATTCCAGCGGCATGGTGGCCATCAAGGACCGTGAGGTCACGCCGGCCGACGTGGCGCGTGTGATCGAAACCGCCAAGGCCATCAACATCTCGACCGACCAGCGCCTGCTGCTGGTCGAGCCGCAGGAATTCGTGATCGACGGCCAGGAAGTGAAGGAGCCGATCGGCATGAGCGGCATCCGGCTCGAAGCCAAGGTGCACATCGTTACCGGCGCGCAGAGCGCGGCCGAAAACATCATCAAGTGCGTGCGCCGCTGCGGCCTGGAGGTGGACCAGCTCATGCTCAACCCGCTGGCGTCGAGCCAGGCGGTGCTGACCGACGACGAAAAGGAGCTGGGCGTGGCGCTGGTGGACATCGGCGCGGGCACCACCGACGTGGCGATCTTCGCTGGCGGCGCGATCCGCCACACGGCGGTGATCCCGATCGCGGGCGACCTGATCACCAGCGACATCGCCATGGCGCTGCGCACGCCGACCAAGGACGCCGAGGACATCAAGGTCGAACACGGCTGCGCCAAGCAGCTGCTGGCCGACCCGGACCAGCAGGTCGAGGTGCCCGGTCTGGGCGATCGTGGCCCACGCATGCTCAGCCGCCAGGCGCTGGCTGGCGTGATCGAACCGCGGGTGGAGGAGATCTTTGCGCTGGTGCAGCAGGTGGTGCGCGACTCCGGCCACGAGGAGGTGTTGTCCTCGGGCATCGTGCTCACCGGTGGCAGCGCCGTCATGCCCGGCATGGTGGAACTGGGGGAAGACATCTTCCTGAAACCGGTGCGCCGGGGCATTCCGAACTACGCCAGCGCGCTCTCGGACATGGTGGCGCAGACGCGCGCCGCCACGGTCATGGGTCTGCTGGAGGAGGCGCGCATGGCGCGTGTGCGTGGCCACAAGGTGGCCCAGAAAGCGGGTTCCATGCAAAGCGCACTGGAACGCATCAAAAACTGGTTTGTGGGGACCTTCTGATGAAGCCATTGATCACCCCTGCACCGCGCCTTCGGCGCGTCTCCACCCCAGAGGGGCGCCAGCTGTCGCTTGGCGGAGCCAGTTCGCTGGTGCCCTTGACCCCGCGCACCCGGCCCAGACCGCGGTCCCGATGTCGGGTCTGCACCGGACCGCCTGGCTGAGGCACCTCACAGCGCAACGAACCGAATCTGATTTTTTGAATGAAAACCGCCCCGAACCTCGGGTTCAAGGGCAACAACAGGAGAGAGCCATGAGCATCGAAATGATTGAAGTGGAAGAATTCAACCAGGGCACCCAGATCAAGGTCATCGGCGTTGGCGGTGGCGGCAGCAACGCGGTGGAACACATGATCTCGCGTGCCGTGCAAGGCGTGGAGTTCATCTGCGCCAACACCGACGCGCAGTCCCTCGCCCGCAGCGCGGCCACCCGCACCATTCAGCTCGGCACCACCGGCCTGGGCGCTGGCAGCAAGCCTGAAAAGGGGCGCGAGGCCGCCGAGCTCGCCGTCGACGAGATCCGCACCGCCATCGACGGCGCGCACATGCTCTTCATCACCGCCGGCATGGGTGGCGGCACCGGCACCGGCGCGGCGCCCGTGATCGCCCGCGTGGCCAAGGAGATGGGCATTCTCACCGTGGGCGTGGTCACCAAACCCTTCGACTGGGAAGGTGGCCGCCGCATGACCAATGCCGACAACGGCCTGGCCGAACTCGAAGCCAACGTGGACTCGCTGATCGTGGTGCTCAACGAGAAGCTGCTCGAAGTGCTGGGCGACGACGTGACGCAGGACGAGGCCTTTGCCCACGCCAACGACGTGTTGAAGAACGCCGTGGGCGGCATCGCCGAGATCATCAACGAGTACGGCAACGTCAACGTCGACTTCGAAGACGTGCGCACCGTGATGGGCGAACCCGGCAAGGCCATGATGGGCACCGCGGTCGCCGCCGGCCCGGACCGCGCGCGCATCGCCGCCGAGCAGGCCGTGGCCTGCCCGCTGCTTGAAGGCATCGACCTCTCCGGTGCCAAGGGCGTGCTGGTGCTGGTGACCGCGGCCAAGGGATCGCTCAAGCTGTCCGAATCGAAGCTGGCCATGAACACCATCCGCGCCTACGCTTCGCCGGACGCGCACGTGATCTACGGCGCCGCCTACGACGACAGCCTGGGCGACGAGATGCGCGTCACGGTGGTGGCCACGGGTCTGAGCCGCCAGGGCGTGCGCCGCACCGCGCCGCCGCTGCAGGTGCTGCGCACCGGCACCGACAACGTGCCGTTCAACGTGCCCACCGTCAACGCCGCCGTGGGTGGCCCGGGCGCGGGCATGGCCCAGCCCGACTACAACTCCATGGCCGTGCCCAGCGTCTGGCGCACCAACCGCACCCAGGCCGCGGCCAAGGTGGATGCGTTGGCCTCGGGCGGCATGGACGATTTCGAGATCCCGGCCTTTCTGCGCAAACAGGCGGATTGACTCCCCCCGCGCCGCCTGCGGCGTCACCCCCCAGGGGGCAACACCTGCGGCCCGGCGAAGCCGGTTCCGCGGTGTTCCCGACGGGGGGCACTTCTCGCGTGGGGCGTCGTGGCTCGCGGGTGGATCTTGTTTTCGGATATCGCCGGGATAGTTTTCCTGGTCAGCACGAAATCGCCCGGAAAATTAAAATCGACCCATGCTTGCGCAACGTACCCTCAAATCCCTGACCAAAGCCGTCGGCGTGGGCCTGCACAGCGGTCAGCGGGTGGAGCTGACGCTGCGCCCGGCCGCGCCGGACACGGGCATCGTGTTCCGCCGCGTCGACCTGCCCGAACCGGTGGACATCGCCGTGACGGCCGAGTCGGTGTCGGACACCCGGCTTGCTTCCACCATCTCCAACGGCGGCGTCAAGGTGCACACGGTGGAGCACCTGATGAGCGCCTGCGCCGGCCTGGGGCTGGACAACCTGTACGTTGACATCACCGCCGAAGAGGTGCCCATTCTCGACGGCTCGTCGGCCTCGTTCGTCTACCTGCTGCAAAGCGCCGGCATCGTGATGCAGAAGGCGCCCAAGCGCTTCATCCGGGTGATCAAACCGGTGGAGGTGCGCGAAGGCGAGGGGCGCAGCCTGAAGTGGGCGCGGCTGGAGCCGTACCACGGCTACAAGCTCAGCTTCGAGATCGAGTTCGACCACCCCGCCGTGAGCTCCACCGGCCAGCGGGTCGAATTCGATTTCGGCAGTGGCCAGTACGCGCGCGAGATCGCGCGTGCACGCACCTTCGGCTTCACCCGCGACGTGGAGATGATGCGTTCGCACGGGCTGGCCATGGGCGGCGGGCTGGACAACGCCATCGTGATGGACGATGTGAAGGTGCTCAACGCCGACGGCCTGCGCTACCAGGACGAATTCGTCAAACACAAGATCCTTGACGCCATCGGCGACCTGTACATCGTGGGCAAACCGCTGCTGGCGGCCTACACCGCGTTTCGCAGCGGCCACGCCTTGAACAACCAGCTGCTGCGGGCCCTGCTGGCCCGACCCGATGCCTACGAGGTGGTGAGCTTTGAGCACGAGCGCGAGGCCCCGAAAGGCTTCGCCCAGCTCGCCCCGGCCTGGTAGGCGCGCGCCCATGCTGTTGTTCCGCTTCGCCGTCTTCTTTCTCTTGCTCGCGGCCGGCGCGTGTTTCGCCTTCTACATCGGCACCGGCCAGCAACATTACAGAACCTGGGGCATCAAGATCCTCAAATGGAACCTGATCGCCGCACTCGGCTTCTTTGGCGTTCTTTTCCTTGAACGTCTTCTTTAGCGATCCCCCCGCGCCGCTTCGCGTCACCCCCCAAGGGGCAACACCTGTGGCCCGGCAAAGCCGGTTCCACGGTGTTCTGGGCTGGCAGCGCGTCCTCGGCAGGGGCTGCAAGAGCGTCAATAGTTCCGGCCGCTCTTGTACGCAGCGTGTGTGCGCGCCTGCAGCGGACTCACTTTGTTGATGGCCGCCACCGAGCGTGCCACCTGCGCATGGGTGATGGCCAGGCCCAGGGCGTCGGCGGCGTCCTTGCCGGGCAGGCCCGGCAGCTGCAGCAGCCGCTTCACCATCTCCTGCATCTGGGCCTTGTCGGCCCGACCGTAGCCGACCACGGCCTTCTTCAACTGCAGCGCGGTGTATTCGGCCACGGGCAGCCCGTTGGCCACCAGCGCGGTCAGGCAGCAACCACGCGCCTGGCCCAGCAGCAGCGTGGCCTGTGGGTTGACGTTGACGAACACGATCTCGCAGGCCGAGGTCTCGGGCTGGTAGCGCTTGACCACCTCGGAGATGCCGTCGAACAGGATCTTCAGCCGCTCGGGCAGCAGGGCGCCGTCTTTCGGGCTGGTCTGGATGGTGCCGCTGGCCACGTAGTGCAGCGCCGCGCCTTCGGTGTCGATCACGCCAAAGCCGGTGCATTGCAGGCCGGGGTCGATGCCGAGGATTCTCATAGGTTGAAGGTCCAGCGCACCGAATGGAAGAACACCGGCGCGGCGAAACACAGCGCGTCCACGCGGTCGAGCAGGCCGCTGGCCCCGGTGACCGAGCGGCTGGCCGATCCCCAGTGGGTCACGCCGCGGTCGCGTTTGATGGCCTTCATGACCAGGTGCCCGAACGAGCCGGCCGCGCAGGCCACCAGCGCCATGGCCATGGCCGGCAGAGGCTTGAACGGTGTCAGGCCCGCCAGCGCCGCCCCCAGCAGACCGCCGGCGGCGAGCCCCAGGGCCCAGCTGCGCCAATGAAAGCTGCCGCTGATGGCCGGGGCCACGGGCCGGTGCGGGCGCCGCGCCGTCAGGTGCTGCACCAGCATGCAGGTCTGCACCACCAGCACCAGGAAGAACACGAGGAACGCGGTCTTGCCGGCGAAGCGCGGGAAATTCAGCAGCAGCAGGGCCGGCACATGGCTCATGCCGTAGACGCAGACCATGATGCCCCACTGCAGCTTGGCGTTGCGCTCCAGGAAGCGCTGCGGGTCGTTGCCCAGTGCACTCACCACCGGGATCGCCAGGAAGACATAGACCGGGATGAACACGGTGAAGAGGTTGAAGCGTTCGGTCCACACCAGCGCGTATTGCAGGGGCAGCACGGTGAAGAAGGCCAGCACCAGGCTGCGATGGTCGCCGCGGCGCGTGGGCGAGAGGCTGATGAACTCGCGCAGGATGAAAAACGACACCAGGCCGAACAACACGATGGCCACGCCTTCGCCCATGACCCAGCCGACCCAGAACACCAGCGCCATCACCCACGAACTGCGCAGCAGCGCCTGGTTGTCCCGCAACCGCAGGGCGCGCGCGGTCTGGGTGTCGTCATCGCCCGCGCGGCGTTCGCGCAGCGACAGCAGCACCCCCACACCGCTGGCGATCAGCAGCAGGCCAAACAGCAGCACGAACACCAGGCTGACCTGCTGATCGGCGCTGAGGCTGCGCAGGAAAGACGTCATCCGCGTGCCCTCCGGGACACGAACCGTGGGCGGGTGCAGGCGGCGGCGTGGCGGTTCATACGTCCCTCAGCGCCATGACGGCGTCGCGCGCGCGGGTCAGGAAGGCGGTGCGCGGTTCGTCCACCCCCAGCGCCAAGGGGGCGCCAAAGGTGACGGAGCACAGCACCGGCACCGGCACCACCTCGCCCTTGGGCATCACGCGCTGCACGTTGTGGATCCAGGCCGGCACCAGCACCACGCCGGGAAAGCGTTGGGCCAGGTTGTACAGGCCCGACTTGAACGGTTGCGGGTCTTCGTCGTGGCCGCGCGTGCCTTCGGGGAACAGGATCAGCGAGTCGCCGCTGTCCAACGCGTTGATGAGCGGCTGCAGCGGGTCCTCGTCGCCCTTGCGCTCGCGTTCCACATACACCGCGTTGAACACCTCGGTGGTGATCCAGCGTTTGAACGGCGAGGCGGTCCAGTAATCGCGCGCGGCGATCGGGCGGGTGATGCTGCGCAGCTCCTGGGGCAGCGCGGCCCAGATCAGCACCAGATCGGCGTGGCTCTGGTGGTTGGCGAAATAGATGCGCTGTTCGGCCTTGGGCGGGCAGCCGTACCAGCGCGCCTGGGCGCCGGTGAGCAGGCGCACCAGCCAGAGCAGGAAGGTGCTCATGGCTTGGGCACGCCAGTTCATGGAAACCTCATGGAGCGCTCACGGCGCCCATGCGTGCAACGATGGTGCCGGCACGCCGCGCGAGATAGGCCGAACCCTGGCGGGTCTCGAAAAACTTCGGCGACGGCAGCATCACCGCCAGCCGGGCCGCTTCATAGGCGCTGAGTTTGGCGGCGGGCTTCTTGAAGTAACGCTGCGCCGCGGCCTCCGCGCCGAACACGCCTTCGCCCCACTCCACGCTGTTGAGATAGATCTCCAGGATGCGTTCCTTGCTCAGCAGGGCTTCGAGCGTGAGCGTGAGCACCAGTTCCTGCCCCTTGCGCATCAGATTGCGTTCGCCCGAGAGCAGCAGGTTTTTGGCCAGCTGCTGGGTGATGGTGGAGCCACCGATGATCTTGGGGGGCTTGACGGCCTTGAGCGCGGCTTCGGCCACCTCGGGCTTTTTGGCCAGACGGCGTTCGAGCTCTTCGATGCGCTTTTCGGCCAGTTGCTGGCGGCGTTCGTTCTTGGTCCAGGCCGACTCGATGGCCTCCCAGTCGACACCGCCGTGGTCGGCGAACCCTGCGTCCTCGGACGCCATCACCGCGCGCTTGAGGTGCGGGCTGATCTGGTCGTAGTCCACCCACTGGGCCGACCAGCGCCAGTTCTTGTCCGTGGTCAGGCTCCCGCGGGCGACCTGCCAGGCCTCGGAGCGCATGAACGCCGTGCTCTGCGGATCGATCACCACCATGAGCGCGATGCGCAGCACGAAAAACAGCTGCAGCGCCAGACCGGCGAGCAGCACCCACAACAACCAACGACCGATGGATTTCATGCCAGGGACCGATCCAGTGCAGAGGGGGCGTTCAGCCAGAACGCCGTGGAACCGCCCTTCGACAGGCTCAGGACGGGCCGCAGGTGTTGCCCGCTTGAGGGGGTGGCGCGAAGCGACGCGGGGGTGGTCATTTACTGACTGGTCATTTGTGTCTGCAAGGTCGCGTCGCGCGTGAAGCGAAAACGCGACACCACCACGATCTGGTCGGCCCGGCGGCGCATGGCCTCGTTGAAGCGCCCGAAGCCCAGGCTGCGCACGATGGCCTGGGCCCGGCGGTCCAGCGTCGGGGTGCCCGAGGACTGCACCACCTCGGTGTCGAGCACGGCGCCGGTGTGGTTGACGGTGATGACCATGGTCAGATCTCCGTAGAGTTTGCGCCCGCCGGACTCGGGAAAGTTGCTGGTGCCCCGGTCCTCGATCTTGCGGCGCAGTTCGTCGTAATAGATCGCGTACACCTCTTCGCGCGTGGCCGGGCTGATGTAGCGCTTCTTGGGCCGGTTGTTCTCTTCGTTGATGCGCTTTTCGATCTCGGCCAGGATCTTCACCAGGGCCTGGCGCTTCTGTTCGCGCTCGATCGCCGCCTGGCTGGGGTTGAGCGCCTCCAGATCGGGCGGGGGCAGGTTGGCCAGCTGCTGCCGCACCTGGGCCAGGATCTGTTGTTGTTTTTCTTTGAGCGCCTCGATCCGTCGCTCGTCTTCCTCGGGCGTGTCGCCCACGCGCGCCACCATGTTGGGGGGCAATGGCGAGGTGGCGCGGATTTTCTTGTCGGATTCGCCGCCACCGGCCAGCGAGGCCTGGGCGATCGCCAGCGCCTTGTCGGGACGCTGGTCGCTGCGGGCGTTGACCAGGATGACCTCCAGCGGCGAGTCCTGGAACACCCGGTCAAAGCTCTGCGGGTCGACGAAGCGCACGGTCAGCAGCGCCGCGTGCACGGCCACCGACACGCCCAGCGCCAGCTGCAGCGTGCTCAGGTTCTTGAAGAAGGTCAGGGCGGTTTTCACGCGCGCATTATCCGGGCTGTGCGGCTCATGCCGCCGGAGCGGCCCCGGCCGGCTCGGCGCTCTCGGCGGCCGGGCCCGCGGGCGCGTCCGCACCGTCGTCCAGATCGATCGCCAGCGCCAGCGGTGCCACCAGGTCGCCCTCGTCGCCATCCCCCTCGTCCGCGCTGTCGTCGCTCACTTCGTCCACCGGCAGGTCCAGCCGCTCGATCACCGTGCCGCCCACCTCCAGCGTCATTTCGTCGATGTCACCCAGGCGCACCCGCACGTGCGCACCGCGCGGCAGGCCCTCGGTGCCCAGCACCGGCAGCACCAGTGGCAGGCTGTCGGCGCGCACCAGGTTGTCCTTGATCAGGGTGGCGGTCAGCTCGGAGACGCCCGCCTGCTGCAGGTGCTTGAGCGTCCAGTAGCGTTCCATGCCGTTCTGGAAACCGTTGTAGGCGGTGTAGGCGGCGTCGAAGCTGCTGATGATGGCAAACAGGTTGGCGTCCTTGGGCTTGAACGGCGCGGCGAGCGCGGCGGTTTTGCCGTGGCGCGCGCAGGCGATGATCTGCCACTGGTTGACCATGTCCACGTAGCGGCGCAGGGGCGAGGTGCTCCAGGCGTAGCTCTTGACGCCGATGCCCGCGTGCGGCTGCGCCTTGGTGCCCATGCGCACCTTCACGCCGGGCGCCAGGCTGGCCTGGCTGCGGTAGATGCCGGGCACGCCGCATTCGGCCAGCCACTGGCCCCAGCTGCTGTTGGCCAGGATCATGGCCTCGGCCACCATCAGGTCCAGCGGCGCGCCGCGCGAACGCGTGCCGATCACCACGGTTTCGCTGCCGTCGGGCTCGCTGCCAGTCACACCGGTGAGCTTGAAGGTGTAGTCGGGCCGGTTGAAGTTCTCCGGCTTGCCGCGCACCACCTCGCGCTGCGCCTTCAGGTGGCGCGCCAGGCGGAAGATGAAGGCCAGTGTGGGCTGCAGCGCGGCAATCTCGGGGGCCGCATCGCCAGCGGTGGCACCGTCGCTCAGCCAGTCTTCGGTGATCACGGTGTCGAGCTGGTCGTGGCGCAGGTTCAGCGCGATCGGCACACGCTCCAGCACGGTGCGGCTGTCCTTGGGTTCGAGCGTGGCTTCGTCGAACGTGACGTAGAGCGACACGGCCGGGCAGTCGCGCCCGGCCATCAGGGTGTAGGTCTGCACCACCTCGTCGGGCAACATGGTGATCTTGTGGCCCGGCATGTAGACCGTGGACAGGCGGTGGCGCGCCACCTGGTCGATGGCGCTGTCGGGCACGATGGCCAGGCCGGGCGCGGCGATGTGCACGCCCAGCGTGACGGTGCCGCTGCCCAGGCCCTGCAGCGAGAGCGCGTCGTCGATCTCGGTGGTGTGCGAGTCGTCGATGGAAAAGGCCTGCACGGTGGCCAGCGGCAGCTCGTCGGCGATGGCGGGCGCCTGCAGCGCCGGGAAGCCCGTGCCTTTGGGGAACTGGTCGAACAGGAAACGCTGCCAGTGGAACTGGTAGGCGCTGGTGATGGCACCGGCGTTGCGCAGCAGCGCCAGCGGCGCGGTGTGGCTGTTGCGCGCGGCCTCCACCACGGCCTTGTATTCGGGACCGTTCTTGTCGGGCTTGAACAGGATCTTGTAGAGCTGCTCGCGCACGGGTTGCGGGCACTGGCCGCTGGCCAGCTCGGCGGCCCAGGCCTCGATCTGCGCCTGCACCTGCTTTTTCTTTTCGATCGCGGCCAGCGCCTGCGCCAGGATCTCGGGCGGCGCTTTCTTGTAGCGCCCCTTGCCGGCGCGGCGGAAGTAGTGTGGCGCACCCTGCAGGCAGAGCAGGGCGGCGACCTGTTCGGCGGTGCCCGCACTGGCGCTGAAGTACTCGCGCGCCAGCTCGGCAAAACCGAACTCGTCCTCGGGCGCGAACTCGTAGGCCAACTCCAGCTCCATGCTCTCGGCCAGCGCGCTGGCGGCGGGCATGAGCTGGGCGGGGGCGGGTTTGTCAAAGCGCAGCAAGGCGTTGGTGGCCTTGACCTTCACGCGTTTGCCCGAATCGAGCTCCACCTGCAGGGAACTTTCGGCTTCGGACAGCAGGCGGCCGGTCATCAATTTGCCGGCTTCATCGAACAGAATGTGCATGGGCGCGATTGTCCCATGCGCACGGATGGGCGCCGCCAGGTTCAGGTCGCCAGGGCCAGGAAGTCGAAGAGCGCGTCGATGTGCGCATCGAAGTCGCTGATGGCGTGGTCGCTCCCGGGCAACAGGCGAAGCTCGCCACCGGCGCAGAAAGCCCGCATCTCGCGCCAGTCCAGCACCTCGTCGCCCTGCGCCACGATGGCGAACTGCCGCCCGGGCGAGGCCGGGTGCGGCGGCGACAGGCGCGCGATGTCGGCTTCCAGCGTGCGGAGTTCGTCCACGAAACCGGGCTGGAAGAAAAAGCGCTCCTGCGGGTCGTGCCAGGCGGTCTGTTCGCCGATGTATGCCGCCAGATCGCGCGCCGGGAACACCGCCGGGTTCAGCAGCGCGGCGCGGCAACCGGTTTGCAGTGCCAGCCAGCGGGCGTAAAACCCGCCCAGCGAAGACCCCACCACGGCCATGGTGGTCCGGGGCCAGTCGGCGGTGCCCTCGGTCACCAGGGCCATGGCTTCGCGCGGCGAGGGCGGCAACTGGGGGCACCACCAGGTCACGCCCGGGTGCCGCTGCCGCACGCGCGCCGCCACTTTCTGCGCCTTCATGGATCGGGGCGACGAACGGAAGCCGTGCAGGTAGAGCAGGTGGGTGGTGGCAGCAGGGGGAATCATGGGGCGAAGGATAATCGGGCTTCATGGCCGCGACTTTCGACAAACCCACCCTGCTGCAACGCATCGCCCCGATTTTTCAGGGTTTTGACGGCCCGCTCGCGCTGGCCGTGCTGCTCATGGCCGCGGCCGGCCTCGTGACCATGTATTCGGTGGGCTTCGACCACGGAACCCGTTTTGCCAACCACGGTCGCAACATGCTGCTGGCCGCGGGCGTGCTGTTCCTCGTGGCCCAGGTGCCCCCGCAGCGCCTGATGGCGCTGGCCGTGCCGCTGTACACGGTGGGCGTGTTGTTGTTGCTGGCGGTGTTTCTGTTCGGCATCGAAAAGAAGGGCGCGCAGCGCTGGCTCAACGTGGGTGTCGTCATCCAGCCCAGCGAACTCATGAAGATCGCCATGCCGCTGATGCTGGCCTGGTGGTTCCAGCGCCGCGAGGGCCTGCTCAAGCCATTGGACTTCGTGGTGGCCGTGGTGCTGCTGGCGGTGCCCGCCGCGCTCATCCTCAAGCAACCCGATCTGGGCACCGCCCTGCTGGTGCTGGCCTCAGGCGTTTTCGTCATCTTCTTTGCCGGCCTGAGCTGGAAGCTGATCCTGCCCCCGGTGGTCATTGGCGTCATCGGCATCGCCACGCTGATCGCGATGGAGCCGCAATGGTGCGCCCCCGGGGTGGACTGGCAGGTGTTGCACGAGTACCAGCGCCAGCGGATCTGCACCCTGCTGGACCCGTCCAAGGACCCGCTGGGCAAGGGTTTTCACATCATCCAGGGCATGATCGCCATCGGCTCGGGCGGCGTCTGGGGCAAGGGTTTCATGCAGGGCACACAGACCCACCTGGAATTCATCCCCGAGCGCACCACGGACTTCATCTACGCGGCGTTCTCGGAAGAGTTCGGCCTGGCCGGCACCTTGGGCCTGATGGCGGGCTTCATCTTCTTGGTCGTGCGTGGGCTGTTGATCGCGGTGGAGGCGCCCACGCTGTTCGCCCGGCTGCTGGCCGGGGCCATCACGCTCAACATCTTCGTCTACGCCTTCGTCAACATGGGCATGGTCAGCGGCATCCTGCCGGTGGTGGGCGTGCCGTTGCCGTTCGTGAGTTACGGCGGCACCGCCATGGTGACGCTGGGGGTGGGGCTGGGCATTCTGATGTCGATCGCCAAGTCCAAGCGCTTGATGCAATCATGAGTGCGAGTACGGGCCCCCACGCTCCGCCACTGCGCGGGTCGCTGCCCCCCGAGGGGGCTGATCCGGCTGGGGGCGGCCCGGCGCCGGATCGTCAGAGCTCCCACGCTCCGCCGCTGCGTGGGTCGCTGCCCCTGGTTCAGGTGGCCGTGGTCGGTGCTGGGAACATGGGCGGCGCCATGGCGGCGCGGCTGTGTGAACAGGGTTGGACCGTGGTGGTGTGCGACATCGACCCGTTGCGGCAGCAACAAGCGCTGGATGCCGGCGCCCACCTGGCCGACACGCCCGAGACGGCTGCCCGCGCGTTGGCGCCCGACGGCGTGCTGATCGTCTGCGTGGTCGATGCCGGGCAGTCGTTCGAGGTGCTGCTGGGCGCGCAGGGGGCTGCGCCGGCGTTGCGCGCGGGTCAGACCGTGATGCTGTGCCCGACCATCGCCCCGCAGGACGCCGAAAGCCTGGCCTCGGCGCTCGCCACGCTTGGGGTGGACTGCATCGATGCCCCCATGTCCGGCGGTCCGGCGCGGGCGCGCGACGGCGGCATGAGCCTGATGCTGGCCGCGCCAGACGCCGTGCTCGCGCGCCACGCCGGCCTGCTCGACGCCCTGTCATCGAAGCAGTTTCGCGTCAGCGAGCGGGTGGGCGATGGCGCGCGCACCAAGCTGGTCAACAACCTGCTGGCGGGCATCAACCTGGTGGGCGCGGCCGAGGTGCTGGCGCTGGCCGAGCGCCTGGGGCTGGACCTGGGCACCACCTTGTCGGTGATCGAGCAGTCCAGCGGCCAGAGCTGGATCGGTTCGGACCGCATGCGCCGAGCCCTGGCGGACGACTTCGCGCCGCGCGCCCACGTGACGCTGCTGGAAAAAGACACCCGGCTGGCGGTGGAAGCCGCCACGGCGGCCGGCTTCACGGGCCCCTTGGGCGCGCGCGCCGCCACCGTGTTCGCCCAGGCCCATGCGGCCGGGCTGGCCGAGCAGGACGATGCGGCGCTGTTGACCCTGCTGCGCCGGCCGGCCAGCGCCTGACGCAGCCGCCCACGCCGAGGGGGCGCCGACCACCGGTCGCTTGCCGCGGGCCCATGACCTTGCCGCCAGCGCGCGGACCCGCTCCTTCTTACAATGTCCTCATGATTGCTCGCGAACCCACCCTGGCCCGTCTGGCCACCGCACAGACCCTGCTGCTCGAACCCTTTGGTCTGAGTCCGTCCCACCTGCAGCGTGCGCTCGGCGAGATCATGTCGCACGGCGTGGACGACGCCGACCTGTATTTCCAGACCACCCGCAGCGAGGGCTGGAGCCTGGAAGAGGGCATCGTCAAGACCGGCAGTTTCAGCATCGACCAAGGCGTGGGCGTGCGCGCCGTCAGCGGCGAAAAGACCGCGTTTGCCTATTCGGACGACCTGTCCTGGGACTCGTTGATCGACGCCGCCCACACGGTGCGCTCCATCTCGGCGCAAGGGCAGGGCCGCAAGGTGCGGGTGCCCGCGGTCAAGGTGTCGAAATCGCGCTCGCTCTACCCGGGCCTGGACCCCATCGGCACCATGGACAGCACCGCCAAAGTCGCGTTGCTGGAAAAGGTGGAGCGCCTGGCCAAGGCCAAGGACCCCCGCGTGGTGCAGGTCATGGCCGGTCTGGCGGCCGAACACGATGTGGTGCTGGTGGCCCGCGCCGACGGCACCCTGGCCGCCGATGTGCGCCCCCTGATCCGCTTGTCGGTCACCGTCATCGCAGAGCAGAAAGGTCGGCGCGAAATCGGCTCCTCCGGCGGTGGTGGCCGTTTCGGGCTGGCGTATTTCGACGACGCCATGGTGCAGTCCTATGTGGACGAAGCGGTGTCCGCGGCACTCACCAACCTCGATGCGCGCCCGGCACCCGCGGGCGAGATGACGGTGGTGCTCGGCCCCGGCTGGCCCGGCGTGCTGCTGCACGAGGCCGTGGGCCATGGCCTTGAAGGTGATTTCAACCGCAAGGGCTCGAGCGCGTTCGCGGGCCGCATCGGCCAGCGCGTGGCCGCCAAGGGCGTGACCGTGCTCGACGATGGCACCATTGCCGACCGCCGCGGCTCGCTCAACGTGGACGACGAAGGCCACACCTCGCAGAAGAACGTGCTGATCGAAGACGGCATCCTGCGTGGCTACATCCAGGACGCCATGAACGCCCGTCTGATGGGGGTGAAGCCCACCGGCAACGGCCGGCGCGAGAGTTATGCCCACGTGCCCATGCCGCGCATGACCAACACCTACATGCTCGGTGGCGACAAGAGCGCGGACGAGATCGTGGCCAGCATCAAGAAGGGCCTGTACGCCACCAACTTCGGTGGCGGCCAGGTGGACATCACCAGCGGCAAGTTCGTTTTCTCCGCCAGCCAGGCCTACTGGGTGGAAAACGGCCAGATCCAGTACCCCGTGAAGGGCGCCACGCTGGTGGGCAGCGGTCCGGAGTCGCTCAAGAAGGTGAGCATGATCGGCAACGACATGCGCCTGGACAGCGGCGTGGGCACCTGCGGCAAGGAAGGCCAGAGCGTGCCGGTGGGTGTGGGCCAGCCCACGCTGCGCATCGACGGTCTGACCGTCGGCGGCACGGCTTGAAGAGCGGCACCCCCGCCGCCCTGTGCTACATTTCGATCCCATGTCTTCGCGCTTCGCCTTCTTTGCCTTTTATTTTTGGTTCTCTGTCCCTGGCGGACGAGAGGCGAGGCTGTAAGCGCATCACCGAATCTCGAACAAACCGCCGGAGCCCAAAGCCCGGCGGTTTTTTTTGGCCCTGTCATTCCACTGCAACCCACTTCCGAGGAGCCCCGCGATGAATGCCCAGACCCACCCCGCCAGCAGCGATGCCTGGCATGCGCGTCCTGTCGACAAAACCAGCCAGACCGACGACGAACGCATCAAGGACATCACCGTGCTCCCGCCTCCCGAACACCTGATCCGTTTTTTCCCCATCGGCGGCACGCCGGTGGAAGCCCTGATCACCCAGACGCGCCAGCGCATTCACAACATCCTGCGCGGGCAGGACGACCGCCTGCTGGTGGTGATCGGTCCCTGCTCCATCCACGACCCGGCCGCGGCCGTGGACTACGCCCGGCGCCTGCAGCCCATGCGCGAGCGCTACGCCGACACGCTGGAGATCGTCATGCGCGTGTATTTCGAGAAGCCGCGCACCACGGTGGGCTGGAAGGGGCTGATCAACGACCCCTACCTCGATGAAAGCTACCGCATCGACGAAGGGCTGCGCATCGCGCGCCAGCTGCTGATCGAGATCAACCGCCTGGGCATGCCCGCCGGCAGCGAGTTCCTGGACGTGATCTCGCCGCAATACATTGGGGACCTGATCGCCTGGGGGGCGATCGGTGCACGCACCACCGAGAGTCAGGTGCACCGCGAACTGGCCTCGGGGCTGTCGGCACCGATCGGTTTCAAGAACGGTACCGATGGCAATATCCGCATCGCCACCGACGCCATCCAGGCCGCCGCGCGCGGCCACCATTTCCTCTCGGTGCACAAGAACGGCCAGGTCGCCATCGTGCAGACCAACGGCAACAAGGACTGCCACGTGATCCTGCGCGGGGGCAAGGCGCCCAATTACGACGCCACCCATGTGGCCGCGGCCGTGAAAGACCTGGAGGCGGCCGGGCTGGTCCCCCGTTTGATGGTGGACTGCAGCCACGCCAACAGCAGCAAGCAGCACGAAAAGCAGCTGGAGGTGGCGCGCGACATCGCCGCACAGATCGCGGGCGGATCCCGCAGTGTGTTTGGCGTGATGATCGAAAGCCACATCGAGGCCGGCGCCCAGAAGTTCACGCCGGGCAAGGACCGGGTGGACCAGCTCGCTTACGGCAAGAGCATCACCGATGCCTGCCTGGGCTGGACCGATTCGTTGCAGGCACTGGAAGTGCTGTCCCAGGCGGTGCAGGCTGCGCGCCAGCGCGGCAAATAGGGCTCTGCGGCTGCGGCCCGCTCCACAAATCGGTGCTTCATAATCTGTAACAGAGGCCGATACCACCGCGTTGGTGGCCTGGCGTGTCCACGGTCGTCGTGGGCACGGTGCACTGGATTGGTCGCTGACCGCTGGAGTGTGTGTGGAGCAACCTGTATTGCGTTTGGGTTTGCTGGGTTTTTCCGAGCCGGATCAATCGCGCCTGCTGGCCTGGGCCGGGCAGGTCCAAGCCGGCTGGCCCGAGTGGCGCGGCTGCGACCCCCATCTGGCCGATGCCTGGATGATCTGTGGGGAGTCGGTCGAGGTGCTGGGGCGGGATGCGGTGGTGATCCGCCATCCGCACGGCGGTGACGAGCGTCTGGCGCTCAACCGCGCCGAGGTGGATCGTCCGCTGGCGTTTGCCACACCGCTGCCTGAGGGGTTTGCGTCGGCCGAGTTTTTCGAATCGGACGACGAGAACAGTGTGCGCCAGCGGCTGCAGCGGTTTGAGGCCTGGCTGCGCCCGCTGCGCAGCCAGTTTGCGCTGGGCTCGCTGCTGCTGGAGCGCGTGGGGCAGTTCAAAGGGGGCGTGATCCACGTGACCCACGAGGGGCGTTTGCTGGCCGTGATTGACCTGGACCGCTGGCAGTCCGGCCTGTTCATCCCCGCGCGCCCCGTGGACCTGGCGATGGCCGAATGGGTGCGCCGCCCGCCGGGCGCGGCCGACATCCCGTCCTCGTTCATGCGCCTGCCCCTGCACCGGGTCATGTGGACCTACGCCGTGCGCACCCTGCGCGACGTGCTGCCCGCGCGCTACCGCGAACGCACGGTGTATCTGCGGCGTGTCCCCCGCGTGCCCGCCCGCTGGTTCGACGAAGTGCATTTGAGCCTGATGCGCGAATTGATGGTGCGTCCCGCCGTCTTCGACAGCCTGTGTCGCCGCACCGGCATTGCCGAAAGCGAGTTGGCGCACCACCTGGCCTCGCTGTACCACGCCGGCGGCCTGACCACCGATGCCGACAGCGCCCGGCGCGCCGAGCCCGCGGTCAGGCGCGCGCTTGTGGCGCTGCATTTTGACCAGGCCGACCCGAACCCCGACGCCCTGTTGCGCACCGGTCACTCCGATCAGTCCGACCCGATGGTGCCTCCGTCGAGCATCCTGCGCGAAATGCCACACTCGCCGCTGCGCACGGTTGCGGGGAAATCCGCCGGGCCGTCGGTGGTCGACGAAGGATGACGCGGGGGGCGGCACTGGCAACCGCGCAGGGCCCGATGCACAATGGTCAGGTACCCACTACCGTATCCAAGGAGTCCGCAAGATGCGCAGCCATGTCACTGTGAGTTGGGGTGAACCGTCCATCTACCGCTTTGATCTGGAGGAGGTGCAGCCCATGCCGCACGAGCTGGCGCGCTCCTGGCTGGACGAGCAGTTCACGTTCTTCGGCTGTGAGCCCATCCGCCTGACCGGCAAGGTGCTCACCGCGGACAAGATCCTCGGGGTTGCGCAGGCCGCGGGCGAAGAGCGTTTCCGCGACCCGGCCCACCGCGCCTGGGCGTTGGCGTTTGCTCGCGCCACCAGCGCCGCACTGGCCAAGCCCGTGGTCACGGTGGACATTCCCACGCAGACCCTGGGCTACTGAAGCGACCCGGCGCGCCGCGTCTGCGGCCGTCAGGCGCGGTCAATCGCTGGGGGACCGCAGCTCCAGAGCGGCCAGCAGCCGCGCGTGCACGCCGCCAAACCCGCCGTTGCTCATGCAGACAATATGGTCACCGCCGCGAGCGGCCGCGCTGACCTGTGCCACCAGCTCGTCGATGGAGCGGGCCACGCTGGCCCGTTCACCCATGGGTCGCAGCGCCTCGACCGCGTCCCAGTCGAGCCCCCCGGTGTGGCAGAACGCCAGATCGGCCGCCTCCAGGCTCCAGGGCAGTTGCGATTTCATGGTGCCCAGTTTCATCGTGTTGCTGCGGGGTTCGAACACCGCCAGAATGCGCCCGCCCTCGCCGGTGGAGGGACCGCCCAGACGCCGGCGCAGACCATCCAGCGTGGTGCGGATGGCGGTCGGGTGGTGGGCGAAATCGTCGTAGACCGTGATCGGTTCTCCGTTGCGCTGTACCGTGCCCCGGACCTCCATGCGGCGGCGCACGTTCTCGAACCGTGCCAGCGCCCGCGCCGCGTCGGCGGGTGAAACCCCCACGTGCTCGGCCGCCGCGATGGCGGCCAGGGCGTTCAGCTGGTTGTGCACGCCGGTGAGCGCCCACTCCACGCGCGCGACCGGCTGGCCGCGCTCCAGCACATCAAAGGCATGGGGTTCGCCCACGGCGGTGAAATCGCTGACGGCCGCGCCGAAGCTGCGCAGTTCGCTCCACAGGCCCTGGTGCAGCACGCGTTCCAGGCTCTCCTCCAGGCCGTTGACCACCACCCGGCCGGTGCCGGGCACGGTGCGGATCAGGTGGTGGAACTGGCGTTCGATGGCCTTGAGGTCGTCGAAGATGTCTGCGTGGTCGAACTCGAGGTTGTTGAGGACGGCGGTGCGGGGGCGGTAATGGACGAACTTGCTGCGTTTGTCGAAAAACGCCGTGTCGTATTCATCCGCTTCAATCACGAAGAGTGGTGGGCTGCGGGGCGGCTGCGCGCTCTGCTCCGTGTCCCCCGCCCGCTGCGCGGGCTCCTCCTTGACCTGCGCAGAGCGCGCAGCCGCCCCGCAGCCCAGTCTTGCCGACACCCCGAAATTCATGGGCACACCGCCGACCAGAAAACCCGGGTTCAGGCCGTTGGCTTCCAGGATCCAGGTCAGCATGGCGGTGGTGGTGGTCTTGCCGTGGGTGCCGGCCACGGCCAGCACATGGCGACCCAGCAGCACGTGTTCGGCCAGCCATTGCGGGCCGCTGGTGTAAGCGGCGCCCGCGTCCAGAATGGCCTCCATCAACGGAAACTTGGGTGTGCCGTCGGTCAGCCGGGCGCGGCTGACCACATTGCCGACCACGAACACGTCGGGCTTCAGCGCCATCTGGTCGGCGCCGTAGCCTTCGATCAGATCGATGCCCAGGGCGCGCAACTGGTCGCTCATCGGAGGGTAGACGCCGGCATCGCAGCCGGTGACGCGGTGGCCGGCCTCGCGGGCGAGCGCGGCCAGACCGCCCATGAAGGTGCCGCAAATGCCCAGAATGTGTATATGCATCGGGTGATTTTAGGCGGGGCTCCGGCCCTCAGCCCTGTGCCCATGGCGGACTCTGACCGGGCGGGCGAATGGCCCGGTGCACAATCGCCCGATGGATGTCTTACGAGCGAACCAGAGCGCCGAGATCGCTGCCACCGCCGCCCGTTTCGTGGTGGAGGAGGGGTTGGAATACGCCGCGGCCAAGCGACGGGCCGGCCGCCAGCTGGGCCTGTCGGCGCGCGTTTCCTGGCCCGACAACGCCGCCATGGACGAGGCGGTGCGTGAATACATCGACATCTTCTGCCCCGATACCCAGGCCGTGGAATTGCGCGCCTTGCGCGAAGTGGCCTTGCTGTGGTTGGAGCGGCTGGCGGATTTCCACCCACACCTGGGCGGCGCGGTCTGGCACGGCACGGCCACCCGCCACAGCGACATCTATATCCAGTTGTTCTGCGAGGACCCCAAGGCGGCGGAATGGGCCTTGCTGGACCGCAAGGTGGATTACCACCCGGGCACGGTGACTGGCTGGCGTGGCGACCCGGTGGATGCTCTGAGCTTGCGGGTGCGTTGCGAGGCATTGAACGGCTGGGTGCTGGTGCACTTGATGGTGCACGACCTGGACGATCTGCGCGGTGCCCTCAAACCCGACAACCAAGGCCGCAGGCCGCGTGGGGACGCCCAGGCCCTGCGGGCCTTGCTGAGCGCCGACAACACACACCCGGACGACCGAGCATGAAACGACGCACGCTGTGGATGGGAGGCGTCGCGGCGGCGGCGGGTGTTGCCGGTGCCGGTGTGGCCTGGTGGCGGCTGCGGCCCGGCGACCTTGCCAGCGAAGCCGAGGCGGCGTTCTGGGCGGGCCGGTACCAAGGGCCCGGTGGGGAGCCCGTGGCGCTGGAACCGTTTCGGGGCCGGCCGCTGCTGGTCAACTTCTGGGCCACCTGGTGCCCCCCTTGTGTGGAGGAACTGCCGCTGCTCAATGCTTTTTACCAGGCCCATGCCAGAGAAGGCTGGCAGGTGCTGGGGCTGGCGGTGGACCAGCCGGGTGCGGTGCAGGGCTTTCTGCGCAAGCTGCCCCTGGCGTTTCCGGTGGCCATGGCCGGGTTCGCGGGCATCGAAATCAGTCGGTCACTGGGCAACCTCGGTGGTGGGCTGCCGTTCACGGTGGTTTTTGGCCGCGACGGGACGGTGCTGCATCGAAAAATCGGGCAATTGTCCGACGCCGATCTGTCCCAGTGGTCCGGGCTCGGATGAATCTGCAGGGGTGTCTCTCAGCGATTTTGGGTTAGGAATGTGGCGTCCAGCGCCGTTGATCCCATCGCAGGGAACAACGTGAAAAACCGGGTAAAGTTCGCCCATCTTGCGTCAGGTGGCGGGTTTTTAGCCGCAGAGCGACTGCTCACGGGGCGGGCCATTTCAACGCACAAAACGCCCGCGCCATCGTGTACACTGCGCACCCCGGCGGGTTGGCGCGCCTCGACTTCAATGAAGTTGTCTGCATTTGAGTCAATTTGACCGATATTCGTTGGAGAAATCATGGATTTGAGAAAACTGAAGACCCTGATCGACCTGGTATCCGAGTCGAACGTGTCCGAGCTGGAAATCACCGAGGCCGAGGGCAAGGTTCGCATCGTCAAGAGCGCACCCGTGGGCATGGCCGCCCCGGTGACCTACACGATGGCGCCCAGCCCGGCACCCATGGCCGCGCCTGCCGCGGTGCCTGCGGTGGAAACCACGCCGGTGGCGGCCGCTCCTGCCGGCCCGGTCGGGCACACCGTCAAATCGCCCATGGTGGGCACCTTCTACCGCGCGGCCAGTCCCGGCGCCAAGCCGTTCGTGGAGGTGGGTGACACCATCAAGGAAGGGGAGACCATCTGCATCGTCGAGGCGATGAAGATCCTCAACGAGATCGAGGCCGACAAGTCCGGCACGGTGACCCAGATCCTGGTGCAGAACGGCCAGGCGGTGGAATACGGCCAGCCTCTCTACGTCATCGAATAACCAGCACAGTCCTCCATGTTCAAAAAAATCCTGATCGCCAACCGGGGGGAGATCGCGTTGCGTGTGCAGCGCGCCTGCCGCGAAATGGGCATCAAGGCGGTGATGGTGTATTCCGAAGCCGACCGCGACGCCAAATACGTGCGGCTGGCCGACGAGTCGGTCTGCATCGGGCCGGCGCAGTCGTCCCTCAGTTACCTCAACATGCCGGCCATCATTTCGGCGGCCGAGGTGACCGATGCCGAGGCGATCCACCCGGGGTACGGTTTTCTGTCGGAGAACGCCGACTTTGCCGAGCGGGTGGAAAAGAGCGGGTTCACCTTCATCGGTCCCACACCCGAGTCGATCCGCCTCATGGGCGACAAGGTGTCGGCCAAGCAGGCCATGATCCGCGCGGGCGTGCCGTGCGTGCCCGGCTCCGAGGGCGCGCTGCCGGACGATCCGGCGGTCATCAAACGCACCGCCAAGGCCGTGGGGTATCCGGTGATCATCAAGGCCGCGGGTGGTGGCGGCGGGCGTGGCATGCGCGTGGTGCACACCGAAGCGGCTTTGCTGCACGCGGTGCAGACCACCAAGGCGGAGGCGGGCGCTGCGTTCGGCAATCCCGAGGTGTACATGGAGAAGTTTCTCCAGAACCCGCGCCACATCGAGATCCAGATCCTCGCCGACACCCACCGCAACGCGGTCTACCTGGGCGAGCGCGACTGCTCCATGCAGCGTCGCCACCAGAAGGTGATCGAGGAAGCGCCTGCGCCGGGCATTCCGCGCCGCCTGATCGAGAAGATCGGCGAGCGCTGCGCCACCGCCTGCAAGAAGATCGGCTACCGGGGTGCCGGTACTTTCGAGTTCCTGTTTGAGAACGGCGAGTTCTATTTCATCGAGATGAACACCCGGGTGCAGGTGGAGCACCCGGTGACGGAATGGATCTCGGGCGTGGACATCGTGCGCACCCAGATCGCGGTGGCGGCGGGCGAAAAACTGCCGTTCACACAACGCCAGATCCAGCTGCGTGGCCATGCCATCGAGTGCCGCATCAACGCGGAAGACGCCTACAAGTTCACGCCTTCGCCCGGGCGCATCACCACCTGGCACGCGCCAGGCGGTCCCGGGGTGCGCGTGGACTCGCACGCCTACGCCAACTATTTCGTGCCGCCCCACTACGACTCGATGATCGGGAAGATCATCGTGCACGGCGACACGCGCGAACAGGCGCTGGCCCGCATGCGCACCGCGCTCGCCGAGACGGTGATCGAGGGCATCAAGACCAACATCCCGCTGCACCGCGAGTTGATGGTGGACGCCAGCTTTGTCGCCGGTGGAACCAACATCCACTACCTTGAAGAGTGGCTTTCCCAACGTGAACGCTGATCTTGCCTCCCAGACCCAGCCGCCGGCTGGGTCTCTTTTTGAGCTGGTGCTGCTGGTGCCCGAAGCGGCCGTGGAGCCGGTGAGCGACGCCCTGGACGCGCTCGACGCGCTGAGCACCTCGGTCGAAGACGCCGATGCCCTGACGCCGGCCGAGCAGGCGCTGTTTGGCGAGCCCGGCATGCCGCCGCCCAAAGAGGGCTGGCAGCGTTCGAGGGTGGTGGCGCTGTTTTCTGCCGAGGCGGCCGCGCGCGAAGCGGCCAATCTGTTGGCGGCGCAGGATTTCTTCGAAGGCTGTGAGGTGCTGGGCGTGCAGGCTGTGCCCGAGCAGGACTGGGTGCGGCTGACACAGTCGCAGTTTGCGCCGGTGGAGATCACGCCCAGTTTCTGGATCGTGCCGAGCTGGCACGAGCCGCCCCCAGCTGCACAACAAGTGATACGGCTCGACCCGGGGCTGGCCTTTGGCACCGGAACCCACCCGACCACCCGCATGTGCCTGCGCTGGACCGCTTCCCACCCCGTGGCCGGCCAGCGTGTGCTGGACTACGGCTGCGGATCGGGCATCCTGGCCATTGGCGCGGCCAAGTTCGGCGCGGGCGAGATCGTCGCGGTGGACATCGATCCCGCCGCGGTGGAGTCGACCCGGCTCAACGCCGCGGCCAACCACGTGGACCTGCAGACCGGCCTGCCGGAGCTGGCCCAGGGTGTTTTCGACCTGGTGCTGGCCAACATCCTGGCCACGCCGCTCAAGGTGCTGGCGCCCTTGCTCTGCGCCCATGTCGGCCAGGGGGGGCATCTGGTGATGGCGGGCATCCTGGCACGCCAGGCCGACGAGCTGCGCGAGGCCTATGCGCCCTGGCTGGCGCTGGAGGTCAGCGATGAAGAAGACGGCTGGATTCTGATGACCGCCGCCCGGGTCTGAGCGGCTGTTCGACCCGTGGGCGATGCCGTATCGCTGTCTCTGTTGCCGTGGGCTGAGCGTCCTGCGGGCCGCCTGGGGGCGGCCCGACGGCCTGCAATAATCGCCGCATGAGTTTCACCACCCGCTGTCCTGCCTGCGGAACGATGTTCAAGGTCGTTCCCGACCAGCTCAAGATTTCCGATGGCTGGGTGCGTTGTGGTCACTGCGCCGACGTGTTCGACGCCACCTTGTACCTGGACACCTGGAAACCCCCGGTGTCCACGCCGCAGCAGGCGAATGGTGAGCCATCGGATCTGCGGGCGCCAGCGCCTGGAGCGGCCTCGGTCGGTACCGGCGCATCGTTTGAGGATGCCGTCCGCTCGCCACTGGCCGGCCCGGACCGTGCCGTGCAAACGTCGGCCATCCGCGACCCAAAGCGACCCGCGGGTGGCGCAGCGCCGGCGGCCACCGATGCGCGTCGTGCCGCTGAACCGCCGGCCCTGCCTGCGGAAGATCGGTCCGAGGACGATGAGAAGGGTGACTGGCTCTCGGGCCCGGCGCCTTCGGAGGAACCGATGGGCGAGGAGGTGCGCGGCCCAGGGCCGGGCGAGGGGCTGCCAACGCCGGCCATCGCTTCCGCCGGGCGCACGATCCGGACGGATCGGGTGGTTGCTCCACGGCCCAGAGGCGGTTTGGTGGCCGGTTCGCATTCCTTGTTGCTCAACACGGAGGAGGACGAAGAGGCCGATTTTCATGCCGAGTTGCGGCGCTTTGCCGCCGCATCCGCTGCGGCCGCGGTCGAGTCGGCGGTGGCACCGGCACCTGCTCAAGCGCCTGCGTCGGAGGCGATGCCAAAGCCGAAACCCGCCCGTGTCCCAACGCGCCCCGCGGTGCCTGCCCCACCACCGGTCAGCAAACCGCTCGCGCCCAAACCGGAAGCCTCGGCCGACGAGGACGAGGAGGTTGCGGAGGTGCCTCTCGAGCCCGGTTTCATGCGGCAGGCGCGGCGGCGCGCGTTCTGGCACACGCCGGGCATGCGCGCCCTGCTGGCGACGCTGGTCGTGCTGCTGGCGACGGCCCTGGTGGTGCAATGGTCCTTGCACAACCGGGACCAGTTGGCCGCGCGGCAGCCGGCATTGGCGCCGCTGCTGTCCCTGCTGTGCGAGCCGCTCGGCTGCGAGGTGGGGCCGGTGCGGCAGATCGATGCCGTGGTGATCGACAGCTCGACCCTGGTGCGCCGGCTCGGCAACTTCTATTCCTTTGATCTGGTGCTCAAGAACAACGCGTCCATGCCCGTGGCCGTGCCGGCGCTGGAGCTCAGTCTCACCGACGCGCGCGATGCCGTGTTGTCCCGGCGGGTGTTCCTGCCCGAAGAACTGCCCGGCGGGCCCACACTGCTGCCCGCCCAGGGCTCCCTGCCGTTGAGCCTGCGCCTGTCCATCAACGACGCGGGCGCTTCCCCCATGGCCGGATACCGCGCGCTGGTTTTTTATCCTTGACTGTTTGAAACACACCCATGTCCATCCTCATTTGCGGTTCCCTGGCGTTTGACACCATCATGACCTTCGAGGGTCGCTTCGCCGAGCAGATCCTGCCCAGCCAGTTGCACATCCTCAATGTGTCGTTCCTGGTGCCGGGCCTGCGTCGCGAGTACGGGGGGTGTGCGGGCAACATTGCCTACGGCCTGCGTCAGCTGGGTGCTCAGGCCGTGCCACTGGCCACGCTGGGCAGCGATGGGCAGGAGTACCTTGCGCGGCTCCAGTCGCTGGGGGTGGACACCCGGCATGTGTCCACGTCGGCCGACAGCTACACCGCCCAGGCCATGATCATGACCGACCGCGACAACAACCAGATCACCGCGTTCCACCCGGGGGCCATGTCCCAGGCGCACGAGAACCCGGTACCCCAGCGCGAGGACATCGCCCTGGCCATCATCGCGCCCGATGGCCGCGAGGCCATGCTGTCCCATGCCCGGCAACTGCATGCGGCGGGCGTGCCGTTTGTGTTTGACCCGGGGCAGGGGCTGCCCATGTTCAATGGGGAAGAGCTGACCCAGTTCATCGAGCTGGCCAGCTGGGTCGCGGTCAACGACTACGAGGCGCGGATGCTGTCGGACCGCACCGGGCTCACGCTGCAAGCGGTGGCGGCCAAGGTGCGCGGCCTCATCGTCACCCTGGGCGAACAGGGTTGCGAAGTCTGGAGCGACGGGCAGAAGACCGTTGTCCCCGGGGTGTCCGCGACCGAGGTGCTGGATCCCACCGGCTGTGGGGATGCGTTTCGGGCGGCCCTGCTGCACGGCCTGGAACAAGGCTGGTCATTGCAGCGTTGCGCCGAGCTGGGCAACCGCATGGGTGCCACCAAGATCGCCAGCCGCGGGGGACAGAACTACACGCTGCCGGCGGCCAACAACTGAACGTACAGGGTCCGCTGCGGCTCGTCGGGCGCTGTCGAGAGCGGACGTAAAAAAGCCCGACGCTTGCGCGTCGGGCTTGCCAAGTCATCGCCGCGAGGGCGATTTCAGGGCTTGCTGGACGTCGGAAACGGCCAGGCAGCCTGTGGGTTGAGCTTGGTTTGGGCCGCAGGGGCAGCTGGGGCTGCCGGCGTTTTAGCCGGCTCAGCTTTTTTTGCGGGGGCTGCCTTCTTGGCCGGAGCTGCGGCTTTCTTGGCAGGAGCTGCCTTCTTCGCAGGAGCTGCCTTCTTCGCAGGAGCTGCCTTCTTCGCAGGAGCTGCCTTCTTCGCAGGAGCTGCCTTCTTCGCAGGTGC
>NZ_JBWKZP010000003.1:0-111861 GCF_059424585.1 Hydrogenophaga sp. GW101-3F08 | reverse complement strand
GCTGCCTTCTTCGCAGGTGCTGCCTTCTTCGCAGGTGCTGCCTTCTTCGCAGGTGCTGCCTTCTTCGCAGGTGCTGCCTTCTTCGCAGGTGCTGCGGCCTTCTTGGCCGGGGCGGCTTTTTTAGCCGGGGCTTTTTTCGCAGTTGCCATTGTTTTCTCCTTGATCAAGTTGCAAAGAGCACTTCATCCGATCTTGATGCCGGTGAAGTGATTCAGCGCCTTGGGGTCGTGTGGATGCATCCACGGCTGGCCCCAAGGAGTTGAATCCTGTGACAAAGTCCTCCCCGCGGTGCCGAGGCATCGGGAAGAGGACTTTGAATGCTTGAAACGCATGTGATGGTCTGTCGGTGTGCAACGCGTGGCCCCGGGCCTAGGAACATCAGTCCCAGGAGAGCGCCCCGCCGGACTGGTACTCGATCACGCGGGTCTCGAAGAAATTGCGCTCCTTCTTGAGGTCGATCATTTCGCTCATCCAGGGGAACGGGTTCTCTTCGTTCGGGAACATGGGCTCCAGGCCGATCTGCGTGGCGCGCCGGTTGGCGATGTAGCGCAGGTAGCCCTTGAACATGGAAGCGTTGAGGCCCAGCACGCCGCGCGGCATGGTGTCTTCGGCGTAGCGGTATTCGAGCTCCACGGCCTTGATGAACAAGGCCTTGATCTCGGCCTTGAATTCCGGCGTCCACAGCATCGGATTTTCCAGCTTGATCGCGTTGATCAGGTCGATGCCGAAATTGCAGTGCATGGACTCGTCGCGCAGGATGTACTGGTACTGCTCAGCGGCACCCGTCATCTTGTTCTGGCGACCGAGCGCGAGAATCTGTGTGAACCCGACGTAGAAGAACAGGCCTTCCATGAGACAGGCAAACACGATCAGGCTCTTGAGCAGGGTCTGGTCGTCCTGCGCTGTGCCGGTCTTGAACGCCGGGTCCATGATCGCTTCGATGAAGGGGATCAGGAACTCGTCCTTGTCGCGGATCGACTGGACCTCGTTGTAGGCGTTGAAGATCTCGGACTCGTCCAGACCCAGCGACTCCACGATGTACTGGTAGGCGTGGGTGTGGATGGCCTCTTCAAACGCCTGGCGCAGCAGGAATTGGCGGCACTCGGGCGCCGTGATGTGGCGGTAGGTGCCCAGCACGATGTTGTTGGCGGCCAGCGAATCGGCGGTCACGAAGAAGCCGAGGTTGCGCTTGACGATGCGGCGCTCGTCTTCGGTCAGACCATTGGGATCTTTCCAGAGCGCGATGTCGCGGCTCATGTTCACTTCCTGCGGCATCCAGTGGTTGGCGCAGGTGGCGAGGTATTTTTCCCAGGCCCACTTGTACTTGAACGGCACGAGCTGGTTGACGTCGGTCTTGCCGTTGATGATGCGCTTGTCGGCCACGTTGATGCGGCGCGCGCCTGGCGTGCCTGCGCTGGCGGAAGAAGAGAGGGGGGCGTCAGACAGTGACACTGGCACACCCGGCATGCTGGTTGCCAGGGGAAGAGGTGCGGGCTTCGATGAGGGAGTGACTTGTTCGTCCCAGGTCAACATATGTGTGTCCAATTCTGCGGATTATCGAAGTGTCGGCATGAAATGCAAAGGACTCATGCGCGACGGGTGTGCTTTGTGTTGCGGTGTCGCATCGAACGCGCGAGCTTCGACACCACAACACATTGGCACGGACGGGTTCACATCACTGACAGGCTTCACAACCGGGGTCGTCGATGGCGCAGAACTTGATGTCGGTGGCGGGCTCCACCATCGCTTCACTGGTCGCGACCGGCGCACCCAAAGCGGTGTCGTTGCTGGTCATCGAAACGGCGTTGAGTTGACCCGTGCGACCGGTCGATTTTTCGACCTGGGTCGCCGATGTGGTGCGCAGGTAGTAGGTGGTCTTGAGACCACGCAGCCATGCGAGCTTGTAGGTGTCATCGAGCTTCTTGCCCGAGGCGCCGGCCATGTAGATGTTCAGGCTCTGTGCCTGGTCGATCCATTTCTGGCGCCGCGCAGCGGCTTCCACCAGCCACAGCGGTTCCACTTCGAACGCGGTGGCGTAGAGCGCCTTCACTTCTTGTGGCACGCGGTCGATGGGGCGCAAGGAACCGTCGAAGTGCTTGAGGTCCATGACCATCACGTCGTCCCACAGGCCCAGGCGCTTGAGGTCTTTCACAAGGTAGCTGTTGATGACGGTGAACTCGCCCGAGAGGTTGGACTTCACCGAGAGGTTGCCGAAGCAGGGTTCGATGGAGGCGTCCACACCGATGATGTTGGAGATGGTCGCGGTCGGTGCGATGGCCACACAGTTGGAGTTGCGCATGCCGTCCTGCGCGATCTTCTGGCGCAGCGCGTCCCAGTCCAGGCTGCTGGAGCGGTCCACGTCCACATAGCCACCGCGCTCGCACGCCAGCAGGTCCAGCGTGTCGGGAGGCAGGATGCCCTGGTCCCACAGCGATCCCTTGAAGCTGCTGTAGCGACCGCGTTCGCGGGCGAGTTCGGTGGAGGCCCAGTACGCGTAGTAGCAAACGGCTTCCATGGATCGATCGGCGAACTCCACCGCCTCGTTGGAGGCGTACGGGATGCGCAGCTCGTACAGGGCGTCCTGGAAGCCCATGACACCCAGGCCCACCGGGCGATGGCGCATGTTGGAGTCGCGTGCTTTCTTGACCGCGTAGTAGTTGATGTCGATCACGTTGTCGAGCATGCGCATCGCGGTCTTGATCGTGCGCTGCAGCTTGTCGTGGTCCAGCTGACGGGAGCCTTCGGTGGACCCGCTCTTGACGTGGTTGAGCAGGTTGACCGAACCCAGGTTGCAGACGGCGGTTTCGGTGTCGCTGGTGTTGAGCGTGATCTCGGTGCAGAGGTTGGAGCTGTGCACCACGCCGGCCTGCTGCTGTGGCGAGCGCACATTGCAGGCGTCCTTGAAGGTGATCCAGGGGTGGCCGGTTTCGAACAGCATCGAGAGCATCTTGCGCCACAGGTCGGTGGCGGGCAGCTTGCGGTAGGGCTTGATCTCGCCGCGCGCGGCCTTCTCTTCGTAGGCCACATAGGCGCGCTCGAAGTCGGCGCCAAAGCGGTCGTGCAGGTCGGGCACGTCGTTGGGCGAGAACAGGCTCCACTCGCCCTTTTCCATCACGCGCTTCATGAACAGATCGGGGATCCAGTTGGCCGTGTTCATGTCGTGCGTGCGGCGGCGGTCGTCGCCGGTGTTCTTGCGCAGCTCCAGAAATTCTTCGATGTCCAGGTGCCAGGTTTCCAGGTAGGTGCAGACCGCACCCTTGCGCTTGCCGCCCTGGTTCACCGCGACGGCGGTGTCATTGACGACCTTGAGGAAGGGCACGACCCCTTGCGATTCGCCGTTGGTGCCCTTGATGTGGCTGCCCAGGGCGCGCACGCGGGTCCAGTCGTTGCCCAGGCCGCCGGCGAACTTGGAGAGCAGCGCGTTTTCCTTGATGGATTCGTAGATGCCATCGAGGTCGTCGGGCACGGTGGTCAGGTAGCAGCTGGAGAGCTGCGAGCGCAGCGTACCGCTGTTGAACAGGGTGGGCGTGGACGACATGAAGTCGAACGAAGACAGCACTTCGTAGAACTCGATGGCGCGCGCTTCGCGGTCGATCTCATTGAGCGACAGGCCCATGGCCACGCGCATGAAGAAAGCCTGTGGCAGTTCGATACGGCTCTTGCGCACATGCAGGAAGTAGCGGTCGTACAGGGTCTGCAGGCCGAGGTAGTCGAACTGCAGATCGCGCTCGGGCTTGAGCGCGGCACCCAGGCGGGCCAGGTCGAACTGCTGCAGCCGCTCGTCGAGCAGTTCGTTCTGCACACCTTTCTTGATGAACTGCGGGAAGTAGTCGGCGTAGCGTGCGCCCATGTCGCTGGAGGGCACTTCTTCGCCGATCACTTCCTTCACGATGGTGTGCAGCAGCAGGCGCGCGGTGGCGTAGGTGTAGTCGGGGTCTTTTTCGATCAGGGTGCGCGCGGCCAGGATGGAGGCCTTGTAGACCTCTTCGATCGGCACGCCGTCGTACAGGTTGCGCTTGGTCTCGGCGACGATGGGGTCGGCCTTGACGTCTTTGCCCAGGCCCTTGCACGCGTCTTCGATCAGGTGTTGCAGGCGGTTCAGGTCCAGGGGGACCCGCTGGCCGCCATCCATCACGTGCAGCAGGGCTTCGGCGGGTTTGGCTTCCTCGGCCTGGTGGGCACGTTCCTGGGTGCGGCGCTCTCGGTACAGCACGTAGGCGCGGGCGACTTCGTGGTGACCGCTGCGCATCAGGCCGAGCTCCACGTGGTCTTGCACGTCTTCGATGTGGAAGGTGCCGCCGCCCGGGCGCGAACGCATCAGCGCGCGCACCACCGTCTGCGTCAGCGCGTCCACGGTTTCGCGCACGCTGGCCGATGCAGCGCCCTGGGTGCCGTGCACCGCCAGGAAAGCTTTCATCAGGGCCACGGCGATCTTGCTGGGCTCGAAGGGGACGACCGCGCCATTGCGGCGAATGATCTGGTAGTTGGCGAAAACCGGGCTGGCGGTGGCATGCGCCACGGTGCCGAAGGCGCCAGCGGCGGGAGCGGCAGAAGCGGTGCTCAAAGGGGAGGGGGATTGGGCTGTCAGCATGGGTCCTCTTTCATTTGTTGTTGGTGGCCTGCCCCGGTGCCGTGCGGCTGGGCAGGTGTTGGGCGGGCCGGTTTCAGGGCCGTGTCGGGCGGTGTGCGGAGGCTGCGGACCGGGGTCGGCGTGCCACGGCAGAAGGCCGTCAGCGTGAAATGCGCTGGTGCCGCGAAAGCACAGGGCACACTATATCTGGTGTGTCGGTGCCATTCAAGCCACTACCGGTAGCGTTTGAAAAAAAATATGGGTGCACCCGATTGGGGCTTTTCGGTGGGCGAAAAAACGCCCGAGAGCCCACTTGCCTGTCGCCGGTTCCATGGTCCGGAACGCCCCGGATTTTCTGGAACCTTGTTGGGAGAACCCAGTGATTTCGAACCCTCTGGGCGGATTCGGGTCTGAAAGCCGCGTCGATGCGGGCGGTGAAGAATCGGCTGCGGTTGCCGATGCGCGGGCGGCTCAATCGTCAGCGGTGAAAACCCGGTCTGTGTCTTCGGGAAAACACCGACGTGGCCAACCCAGGCCCCGCCGCAGCTGCGACCAGTCAAAGCCCGGCCCCGGGTCCTGCTTGCGTCCGGGCGCAATGTGCTCGTGGCCCGCCACATGGGCCACCGGATAACGTGTGCGCAGGCTGGCACACAAGCGGATCAGCGCGAGGTACTGCGCCGTCTCGAAGCGGTCGCCCTCCAGGCCCTCGAGCTCGATGCCGATGGAGTCGTCGTTGCAGTTGTCGCGTCCCCGCCAGCACGACGCGCCGGCGTGCCAGGCGCGGGCGCCGGCGTCGACGAACTGCACCAGCTCGCCATCGCGCCGGATGAAGAAATGCGAGGACACTTCCATGCCCCGGATCTGTTCGAAGTAGGGATGGGCTTGCCAGTCGAGCTGGTTGGTGAAGAGCTGTTCCACCTCGGGGCCGCCATAGACGCCGGGGGGCAGGCTGATGGAGTGGATGACGATCAGGTCGATGTGTGCGCCGTGGGGGCGTGGCCCGAAATTGGGCGAGGGGCAATGCCGGGCCGCATCCAGCCAGCCGCCGTTCCAGTGCCAGCGGGGGGCTGCGTGCCTGGTTTCAGCCCGCATCGTTGTCGTCCGAGGGCATGGCAATGCCGAGCCGCTGGATGCGGTAGCGCATCTGGCGCAGGTTGAGCCCCAGCCGGGCCGCCGCGGCGGTGCGGTTGTAGTCGGTTTCCTTGAGGGCCTGGAGCAGCACCTGGCGCTCCTGCTGGTCCAGGTAGGTCTGCAGATCGGCCGGAATGCCGGGGCACGGCGGAGGGGCCGCTGCGTCGGCGTCGGTCGGTGGCAAGGGCTCGATGCTGGCCGGGATCGTGTCCAGTGCGGTGTCGCCGAAGTCGTCGGGCTCGATGGTGTGGCCGCTGCTCAGCGCCAGGGCGCGCTGCAGCAGGTTTTCGAGCTCGCGCACATTGCCCGGCAGGTCCCGCGACTGAAGCCATTGCAGCGCCGCGCCGGACAATCCGGGCACGGCTTGCCCGGTCTCGTTGCAGATGCGTTGCAGCAGCGCGTGGGCCAGCTCGGGCAGGTCTTCGCGTCGGTCGCGCAGCGCGGGGGTGCGCAGTTCGATCACGTTGAGCCGGTAGAACAGGTCTTGCCGGAATTCCCCGGTCTTGACCAGCGCACCGAGATCGCGGTGGGTGGCACTGACCAGACGCACGTCCACCGCCTCGTCCTGCACGCCGCCGAGCGGGCGCACGCGCCGTTCCTGGATCACGCGCAGCAGCTTGGCCTGCATGGCCAGCGGGAGATCGCCGATCTCGTCGAGAAACAGGGTGCCGCCCTTGGCCGCCTGGAAGTAGCCTTCGCGGTCTTGCGTGGCGCCGGTGTAGGCGCCCTTGCGCACGCCGAAGAACTCGGCCTCGATCAGACTTTCCGGGATGGCGCCGCAGTTGACCGCGACGAGCGGGCCCGCGGCGCGGTGGCTGCATTCGTGCACCGCGCGCGCCACCAGTTCCTTGCCCGTGCCCGACTCGCCCAGGATCAATACCGGGGCCATGCTGGTGGCCACCTTTTCAATGCGGCCCTTGATCTGCGCGATGCTGGGCGCGTCGCCCACGATGCGCGTCAGGGCGCGCACGCCATCGGGCGGCGGTGGGGCGCTGCGCAGCTCGGCGATGGACGACGCGATCGCCGCGCGCGGACCGTCGGTTGGGGTGCGTTGCTGCAGCACCGCGGGCACATGGCGCTGGCTTTGCAGCGCGGCCAACACCGCGGCGCGCAGCTGCTTGAGATCAACCGGTTTGGTCAGGTAGTCGAACGCGCCGGTCTTGAGCGCTTCCACGGCGTTTTCGGCCGAACCGTAGGCGGTGATGACGATGCACCTTTCGGTGCGCTGGCTGGTGCTGAGTTCGCGCAGCAGCTCCAGGCCCAGGCCGTCGGGCAAGCGCATGTCGGTGATGAGCACATCAAACCGCTGCTGGGCCAGCCATTCGCGGGCCTGGGCCAGGTCCTGGGCCGAGACCACCTGGTGGCCTTCGCGCAGCAGCGTCAGCTCGTAGAGCGTGCGCAGATCGGGCTCGTCGTCGACGACCAACACGGAGGCGGTGACGGGGGTGGGGGTGGGCATCTTGTGGCTCGGGCGTCAGCGGGGCGAACGGGGCAGATCACCCGGCAGGAGCGAGCCGGGGCGCGTGAGGCTGGGGATCGAGTCGCCTGGGGGGTACGAGAGGCTTTGCTGGACCGGTTGGCGTGGCGCGTTGGCCGACGACGCCATGAGCACGTAGAACTCGTTGCCTTCGCGCTGGTCCAGCCGGCTGCGCTGGTAGGCGATCTGGGCGCCATACCGTTCGCACAGCTCGCGGCAGATGTAGAGACCCAGACCGCTGGAACGGCTCTCGGAGGAGAAGAACGGTTCGAACAGGTGGCGCAGCACGCCGGCTTCCAGCGGTGCGCCATCGCTCCAGACCGACAGGCGGATGCGGTCGCTTCCGCTGGGCTGGGTGATGACACGGATCGACGACGCGGTGCGGCTGGCGTGGTGCAGCGCGTTGTCGAGCAGGTTGATCAGCAGGCGGCGCAGGTGCTCGGGGTCGAAGCCGACGTGGGCCGTGGCTGCGTGGGTGTGTACCCCGAGCACGCGCTGGGCCTGGTTCTGCCGGATCCATTCGTGCGTGATCTGTCGCACCGTGTGGTCCAGCGGCAGCACCGGGGGGGCGCCATCGCCCCGGGTGGGCTGGACGCGTGCGACGTTGAGAATGTCGTCCACGATGCGCGAAAGCCGTTGCGCGTTCTGTTCGATCATGCGGGTGAGCCGTTTCTGTCCGGGTTCCTGCACTTCTTCGTCCAGCAGCGCGTTGGCTTGGGTGATGGCCGATAGCGGGTTGCGGATCTCGTGCGCCACGGCGGCCGACATGCGGCCCATGGAGGCCAGTTTTTCGGTGCGCACCTGGGCCTCGACCTCGCGCAGGTCTTCGAGAAACAGCACGCACAGCCCGGCGCGACGCCCGCCCTGCGCACTGGTCAACCGTGTGCGCGCGAACAGCCGGTGGGTGGTGAGCTCATCAAGGTCGATGCGGACTTCCGACTCCATCGGATGCCCGACCGCAAAGGTTTCGCTCACCAGGTTGGCCAGCCCTTCCCAAGCCGGCCGGGCCGAGAGCAGCAGCTTGGCGCCACGTGGGTAGTCCTCGCCCATCAGCATGAACTGGGCGGCCGGGTTGGCGTTGCGCACCACACTGTGCGGATCGACCACCAGCACACCTTCGCTCAGGCTCTCGATCACGAGTTCGTTGACCTGCGCCTGCGTGCGCGCAGCGGCCTGGCTGCTCAAGGCCAGGGCTTCCTCGCGCGCCAGGCGCAGCGCCAGTTGGTTGGCCAGCACCGCCACCAGGAAGAAGCCGGTGCCGGTCAGGCCCGACTGCAGGAAGCGCGAGGTGGACACCTCGCTGAGTACCGTGGCACTCAGGGCGGCCTCGCCCAGCATGTACAGCGTGATGCTGGCCGCGGTCGCCAGTGCCAGCGTCAAGGACCCGAGGATGGCGGCCAGCAGCACCGGCAGCGCAAACAGCGGCGTGTAGTTGATGCCGCCTTGCTGGAAGTGCTGCAGCAGGGCGAAGGCCAGCAGATCGACGCCGATGGTCAGCAGCCACTGGAACTGGAAGGGTTTGCCCAGCTCGGTCGGGTGCGACCAGATCAGCACCGCCAGGGTGGCGCTCAGGTGCACGGCGCAGACCAGGATGAGCCAGTCGGGGCCGCCTGAGCCGGTGACTACCACGAAGACCTGCAGCGCCAGCAGCACCACCGCGATGAACACCCGCGCCCGCATGAAGGCGCGCCAGAGCCGGAAGAAGGCGTGTTGCCGCTTTTCGCGGTTGTGCGCGCTGTTGCCCTCGAAGGCGGAAAACCAGGAGGGCGCAAACTGGGAGGTGACGTCCCTGGCCATGTCAGTGGACGGTGTGGGGCGTCACCGCGACGCCCCCTCGTGCTGCTGGCGGTGTTCGGGGCAGCAATACGCGCCCAATCGGCCGGTGAGCGCTTCGCTTTCGGGCAGGTGCGTGCCACAGTGCTGGCACGCCACCATGACCATCGGCGTGCGTGACGCACGGGGTTGGGGTGGCTTGGGCGAAGTGCCCTCGTCCGGCCCGATCTGGCGGTTGTTGCGCCAGATCCAGAAGGCCACGACCAGCACGGCCAGAACGAGCAGGAATTTCATGGACAGATACCCGTTCAGGCCCGTGACAACACGACTTCGAGCACGAAGCGCGATCCGACGTAGCCCAGCAGCAGAAAGCCCGCGGCCAGGTACAGCGTGCGCACGGCGACGCGCCCGCGCCAGCCCAAGCGCCAGCGGCCCCACAGCAGCACCCCCATGGTCAGCCAGGAAAGCACAGAAAACACGGTCTTGTGGTCCCAGGTCCAACGGTGGTTGAGCGTCTCGGAAAACCACCCGCCCGCCAGCAGCGTGGCGCTGAGCAGGGCAAAACCGGCGGCCACGAAACGGAACGTCAGCCGCTCCAGTGTCAGCAGCGGCACGGGGGTCTCGGTGGCGGCGCCACTGCGCATCGATTTTTCCGCCCGCTGCATCAACCAGGCGTGCACCACCGCGGCGCCGATCAGGCCGTAGGAGGCGATGCCCAGGGCCCAGTGCAGTGGCAACCAGTTCGAGCGCAGGGCCGGGTAGGGGGAGCCGGGAAACACCAGGGCGAGCAACACGGCGAGGGTTCCCAGCACGGCCAGCGTCCAGCGCGCCCGCAGTTCGGGGTACAGGCGGCTCTCGATCAGGTAGACCGTGAGCACCAGCCAGGCGGTGACGGAGAGTGCCGGCGCAAAGCCGAAACGCACCGGTTGTTCGAGCAGGCCCGAGGCCAGCACCAGCAGGTGCAGCAGCCAGGCCGTGGCCAGCACGAAACGGGTCTGCCCCGGCGTCATGCGGGGGTGAGCCCAGGCCAGGACGGCATACGACAGCGCCGCCACGGCCGAGAGCAGCGCAGCGGGGGGATTCGTCGCAAGGGCGGGCAGCAGGTTCATTGGGTCGGCGTCGGACGCAACGTGTGGGCGCAGGGCGCAGCTAAAATCAGCACCACAGTTTAACGGCCTTGCCCGCAGCAGCCCCGAGGGGCTGCGGCCCACCCCCCAGACACGCAGACCCCGCGGCCCGAGCCCGCAGCCTGCGCCACGGCGGCCTTTTTCACCACCCGAGCGCACCATGGCATCAGCCCTCTCCGACCGTCTCTCACGCATCGTCAAGGAAATGCGCGGCCAGGCCCGCATCACCGAGGCCAATGTCACCGACATGCTGCGCGAGGTGCGCATGGCCCTGCTGGAGGCCGACGTGGCCCTGCCCGTGGTGCGCGACTTCATCGCCCGCGTGAAGGAAAAAGCGCTGGGCCAGGAGGTGGTGGGCTCGCTCACACCGGGCCAGGTGCTGGTGAGCGTGGTCAACCGCGAACTCGCGGCCACCATGGGCGACGGCGTGGCCGACATCAACCTCGCGGCGCAGCCGCCCGCCGTCATTCTGATGGCGGGCCTGCAGGGCGCCGGTAAAACCACCACCACCGCCAAGCTGGCCAAGCACCTGATCGAGAAGCGCAAGAAGAAGGTGCTCACGGTCTCGGGCGACGTCTACCGCCCCGCCGCGATCGAGCAGCTCAAGACCGTGACCGCGCAGGCCGGGGCCGAGTGGTTTCCCAGCACGCCCGATCAGAAGCCGGTGGACATTGCGCGCGCCGCCATCGACTACGCGCGCAAGCACTATTTCGATGTGCTGCTGGTGGACACGGCCGGCCGCCTCGCCATCGACGAAGCGCTGATGCGCGAGATCCAGGAGCTGCACGCGGTGCTCAAGCCGGTGGAGACCCTGTTCGTGGTGGACGCGATGCAGGGCCAGGACGCGATCAACACCGCCAAGGCCTTCAGCGCCGCGCTGCCGCTGACCGGCATCGTGCTCACCAAGCTCGATGGCGACTCGCGCGGAGGCGCGGCGCTGTCGGTGCGGCAGGTGACGGGGGCGCCGATCAAGTTTGCCGGCGTGTCCGAAAAGCTCGATGGCCTGGAGGTGTTCGACGCCGAGCGCCACGCCGGGCGCATCCTGGGCATGGGCGACATCCTCGCGCTGGTGGAGCAGGTCACGGCCGGGGTCGACATGGCCGCGGCCCAGAAGCTGGCGGCCAAGGTCAAGAGCGGGGAAGGCTTCGATCTGAACGACTTCCTGGACCAGATCCGCCAGATGAAGCAGATGGGCGGACTCTCCAGTTTCATGGACAAGCTGCCCAGCGCGATGGCGGCCAAGGCCAGCGAGGCCGATCTGAGCCGTGCCGAAAAGGACATCAAGCGCAAGGAAGGCATCATCTGCAGCATGACGCTCAAGGAGCGCAGCCGCCCCGAGATCATCAAGGCCACGCGCAAGCGCCGCATCGCCGCCGGTGCGGGCGTGCATGTGCAGGAGGTCAACCGGCTGCTCAAGGAATTCGAGCAGATGCAGGGCATGATGAAGAAGATGAAGGGCGGCGGCCTCATGAAGATGATGAAGCGCATGGGCGGCATGAAAGGCATGCCCAAGTTGCCCGGCATGGGTTGATCGAAGTCAAACCCGATCATGGGGGCGCGGCCCATACTCGCGCCGCATGTTGTTTGCCCTAGAACTGTCGCTGGCCCTCCTGTCCCTGGGTGTGGCCCTGTGGCTGCGGCCCTGGCGCATGCTCCGCGGGCCCTTGCTGACACCTGCGCTGGCCGCGGTGGCGCTGTTGCCCTGGCTCTGGCTGCTGCCGCAGAAAATGCCTCAGGGTCTGCAGGTGCAGCTCTCGGGCGCCTGTCTGCTGGTGCTCATGCTGGGTTGGCCGTTGGCGGTGCTGGTGCTGGCGCTGGTGGCGCTGGCGGTGGGTCTGATCGGCCAGTCGGGTCTTGCCGCGACGCTCTCCCAGTGGGTCTGGATCGGGCTGGTGCCGGCCACGCTCGCGTTGGGCATTGGCGCGGTGCTGCGTCGCTGGTTGCCACCCAACCCCTTCGTCTACACCCTGGGCCGAGGTTTTCTGGGCACCGCCGCCGCCATGTTTCTGGCGGGCATGGTGCGGGAGTTCGGTTACCGCCTGGCCGGCGGTGTGGCGCTGGAGCAGGCGCTGGTCGCGCGCTGGCTCATGGCCTGGGGCGATGCCTTCCTCACCGGCATGTTCACAGCGATCTTCGTGGCCTTTGTGCCGAGCTGGCTGGCCACCTGGTCCGATGAGCGCTACCTGAAGCCGCCTCCTGAATGAAATGAAACACCCCGCCGCGCTTCACGCGGCGGGGTGTTTCATTCAAGCCGCGGCCAGCCGGCTGGCGTGGCGCCAGGCGCGGCGCAACACCGCTGGGGACCAGGACTCTTCCGGGATCAACAGCACGCCGCGCGAACGCATCCAGGTGCCCAGGTCCACGTGGCTGGTCGCCACGGTCAGAGGCACCGACAGCAGCAGCGGCAGGGCCACGGGGGCGAGCCAGATCAGCGCCTCAGCGTTGATGGCGGCGACACCCAAGGCCAGCAGGCCGATCACGGCGCTCATGGGGGCCAGACGCACCGTGGCGTCGCGCCAGGTCACGCCGGCCGCTTCGCGCGGGGGCGACTTCCATTCCAGCTTCAGGCCGGTGATCGCCACCAGCACGAACAGCGAATGCGCCAGCATGCGGATGGGCGCCTGCAGCAGGGCCAGCAGGGTTTCCACCGCGGCGCTGCCCAGCAGGCCGGCGGCCCCGCCAAAGGACCTCTGCTCGCCCTTGAGGAACACAGCCAGCAGGCCCAGCACACGCGGCAGGAACAGCATGGACAGGGTCCAGGCCCACAGGCCACGCAGTTCGGCCGGCACGGCGTGCCAGAGCGACGGCGCGCTGGAGTCCGACATCCACAGCGCGGTGCCGAAGGTCAGGAAGGCCAGCCACAGCGGCGCCGACAGGTAGGACATGGCGCCAATGGCGAACATGGTACGGTGCACGCGGTGGATGCCGGGCTCGGCCATCAGGCGGGCGTTCTGCAGGTTGCCCTGGCACCAGCGACGGTCGCGCTGCAGCTCGCTCAGCAGGTCGGGCGGCTGCTGTTCGTAGCTGCCGGTGAGGTCGGAGACCAGCCAGACGTGGTAGCCGGCGCGGCGCATCAGCGCGGCCTCGACGAAGTCGTGGCTCATGATGCCGCCGGACATGCCGCCCGTGCCCTTGATCGGGGCCAGCGCGCAGTGCCGCATGAAGGGTTCGACGCGGATGATGGCGTTGTGGCCCCAGTAGTGGGACTCGCCCAGTTGCCAGAACTGCATGCCCAGCGTGAACAGGCGGCCGGTCACGCGCGAGGCGAACTGCTGCGCCCGTGCGTGCAGGGTGGCGTGGCCGATGGCCTGCGTGGCCGTCTGCACGATGCCCGCGCGGGGGTTGGCTTCCATCAGCTTGACCATGGAGACCAGGCAGCTGCCGCTCATGACGCTGTCGGCGTCGAGCACCACCATGTAGCGGTAGTCCTTGCCCCAGCGGCGGCAGAAGTCGGCCACGTTGCCGGCCTTGCGGTGGGTGCGGCGCGTGCGCAGGCGGTAGTACACCTCGATCTGCGGCAGGTCGGGCTGGGCGGCGAGCGCGGCGCGCAGGTCTTCCCAGGCACCGCGTTCGGCCGCGGCGATGGCCGGGTCGTAGCTGTCGGAGAGCACGAACACGTCGAACTGCCGCGCGTGGCCGGTGCCGGCGAGCGATTCGCAGGTGGCGCGCAGACCGGCGAACACGGTGGACACGTCCTCGTTGCAGATCGGCATGATGATCGCCGTGCGCGCATCAGGGTTCATGGGGTGGTGTCGCACCGTGGCGGCCGAGAGCGTGTGGGCGTCGCCGCGCAGCGAGACCCAGAAGCCCATCAGTGCGGTCACGAAGCCTGTGACGACCCAGGCCGAAAGCACCACGAACAACACCAGCTGGCCGGTCTGCAGCCAGGTGTTCTCGTGCACGGGCTGGGCGTCGGCGAACAGGCTGGCCGCCAGCGCCGTGCTCAGCACGGTGAGCAGCACGAACACGCCGCGGCGCAGGTTGGCGGCCCGTTCCCAGGCCATGGGGGCGGGGGCCTCCACGGCCGGCGTGGCGGGCGTGCGCGGGGGCAGCACGCTGCTGGCCGCGCTCAGCAGGGCCGTGCCGATGCTGTTCCAGAACCCCCGCCAGGGGCGCGGCACCATGGAGCCACGGTTGATCGGTGGCGCGGTGACGGCGTTCGGGTGGCGTTCCTCGCGCAGCAGGCTGCGCGCCGACGGTGTGGCGCTCATTCGGGAAGCAGTAGATGTGTCCATGTTTCGCTCACGGTGTCGTTGTTGTGTTGGAGAAAGGCGCGCAGCTCGACCGGCTGGGCCGGGTCGATGCGCTGCACGCGCAGGGTCACGCGCCAGCTGCGCGTGGCGGGGTTGGGGTAGGCCAGCTGTTCGAGCACCCGGCCGTTGGCGTTGCTGCTCACCATGGCGCGCACCGGCGCGTCGGCGGGCAGGGCGTCCAGGGCGGGGCCGGCGAAGTCGATCACGTACTGCGGCTGGCCGATCTGCTCGGCCGCGCTGAGCTTGGTGTAGCCGTAGCCGCGGCGGGTCTGCGTGACCCAGGACGAGGGTGGGCGCTGCTGCGTCTCGCCCTGCCAGTGCAGTTCGTAGGCCCATTCCAGCGGCTGCCCGGGCGCGGGCAGGCGGGCCGGCACCCAGTACGCCACGATGTTGTCGTGCGTCTCGTCGGGCGTGGGCAGTTGCATCAGTTCGACCCGGCCAGGGCCCCAGTCGCCCAGGGGTTTGACCCAGGCGCTGGGGCGGCGCTCGTAGCGGGCCTCCACGTCCTGGAAGCTGGCGAAGTTGCGGTCGCGCTGCATCAGGCCGAAGCCGCGCGGGTTGCTCATGGTGAAGGAGCTCACCGCCGGCGACTTGGGGCGCTGCAGCGGGCGCCAGAGCCACTCGCCCTCGCCCGTGACCATCATCAGGCCGTCGGAGTCGTGCACCTCGGGGCGGAAGTCGCCGGGCATGGGCTGGTTTTCACCCGAGAGGAACATGCTGGTCAGCGGCGCCAGACCCAGCGTGGCCACCGGGCCCGCACCCTGGCGCAGGAACACCCGGGCGGTCACGGTGGTGACGGTTTCCGTGCCCGGGCGCACCACGAAGCGGTAGGCACCGGTGCTGCGCGGCGATTCCAACAGCGCGTAGATCGTCAGTTCCTTGGCGTCTGGCGTCGGGCGCACCAGCCAGAACTCGGTGAAACGCGGGAACTCCTCGCCGCTGCCGCCCACCGTGTCGATGGCCAGGCCGCGGGCCGACAGGCCGTACTGCTGGTCCATGCCCAGGGCGCGGAAGTAGCTCGCGCCCTGGAACACGATCAGTTCGTCCTTGTAGGCGGTCGAATTCAGCGGGTAGTGCACGCGAAAACCGGCGTGGCCGAGGTCGCCCCAGGCCTTGGTGTCGAGGGTGTTGTGGCCGAAGTGGAAGTCTTCGCTGCGGTAGGGCAGGTGACGCACCGTGCCGTCGGGCGCGATTTCGTGGATGCGCACCGGGGCGGTCTGGTACAGGCCGAGGTGGAAATACTGGGCCTCGAAGGGCAATGCTTCGGCGCGCCAGGTTCCTCGGTCGGGCCGGAACCGGATGTCGCGCACCTGGTCGTAGTCCAGGGCGGCGAGGTCGGCGGGCAGCTTGTCGCCATTTGACTGAAAGGGTTTCTGGGCGCGGGTCTGGGCCAACACGGTCAGGCTGTCCCAGTTGATGCGTTGGGCATGGGCGCAAGCCCCGGCCAGCATGAACAACAGGGCGCCCAGGGTGTTGCGCGCGCTCAGGCGTCGACGGGTGGGAATCGGGTGAATATCCAGGGGCATGCCTGAATAAGGGCAAACCCTGTGCCAGCCTGAGAAAATCCTTTTAAATCAAAGGCTTGTTCTCTGGGTGGTGATTTTTGGGGCCTGAACGGGTCTCCGAGGCGGTCCAAACCCCGGGTTTTTGTCGCCGTTCGGCGACAGCTTCCCCCTATTGATGGGAAAACTCCAGGGAAAACAAGGACTTGCAGCTGTCACTCATCGGCGACAGCATCACCGCCGGAACCCGCAGACCCGGGCGCCGCGTCGCTCTTGAACAGGCCGGGTGTGAGGGCGTGTTTCTGCAGCAGGCGGTAGAACTCGGTGCGGTTGCGTTGCGCCAGGCGGGCCGCGTCGGCCACGTTGCCGTCGGTCATCTTGAGCAGCCCCACCAGGTATTCGCGCTCGAAGCGCTGTTTGGCGTCGGCAAAACTCAGCACCTCCACCGAGGGCGTGCGCAGCGCGCGCTGCACCAGGGCCAGCGAGACCAGGGGCGTGGTGGACAGGGCACAGACCTGCTCGACCACGTTGTAGAGCTGGCGCACATTGCCGGGCCAGGCCGCCATGGTGAGCGCCTTGAGGGCCTCGGGCGCGAAGCCCGAGCTGCGCTTGCCGTATTTGGCGGCCAGCTTGGCCAGGAAATGGTTGGCCAGCAGGGCGATGTCCTCGCGCCGCTCGGCCAGCGTGGGCAGGGTCAGCGTCACCACGTTGAGGCGGTAATACAGGTCTTCGCGAAACTGGGCCGAGGCCATGGCGACTTCCAGGTCGCGGTGGGTGGCCGAAATGATGCGCACGTTCACCGGCACCGACTGGCTCGACCCCAGGGGGCGCACCGCGCGTTCCTGCAGCACGCGCAGCAGCTTGACCTGCAGGGCGGGGGGCATGTCCCCGATCTCGTCGAGCAGCAGGGTGCCGCCGTCGGCGGCCTGGAACAGGCCCTTGTGGTTGGCCACGGCATCGGTGAAGGCGCCCTTGACGTGCCCGAACAGCTCGGATTCGAGCAGGGCCTCGGGAATGGCGCCGCAGTTGACCGCGATGAACGGCTTGTTCGCGCGTGGGCTGGCCCGGTGGATGGCGCGCGCCAGCATTTCCTTGCCGGTGCCCGAGTCGCCGCGCAGCAGCACGCTGGCGTCGGACTGCGCCACCATGCGGGCCTCGGCCAGCAGGTCGGCCATGCGGTTGGAGCGGCTCACGATCTCGCTGCGCCAGGCCTCGTCGGCGAGCGAACTCGGGCTGGCCGGGGCGCCCAGCGCCAGGGCCTGGGCGATCTTGTCCAGCAGCTCTTTCGCGTCGTAGGGTTTGGTGAGGTAGGTGAACACGCCGCGCGCGGTGGCTTCCACCGCGTCGGGAATGGTGCCGTGCGCGGTCAGCAGGATGACCGGCAGCGACGGGTGGCGGGCGCGGATTTCGTCGAACAGCGCCAGGCCGTCGCGCCCGGGCAGGCGCACGTCGGAGAGCACGAGCTGAGGGCGTTCGATGTCGAGCTGGGCGAGCGCGGCCTCGGCCGAGCCGACCGAGGTGACCTGGTAGCCCGCCGACCCCAGCCGCATGGCCAGCAGCCGCAGCATGTCGGCGTCGTCGTCCACCACGAGCAGCCGCGCGCGCGGTGTGGCATGGCGGCCAGGCTCCTGGCTCACTGGACCACCCTCCGTGCTGCGCACTGCGGGGCTGAGCGTCTTCGGAACAGCCAGGCGGCGCTCATGGCGCGGCGGGGCGGCTGCCCGGAGGGGGTGGTGGGGGGCGCGTGGTCAGGCTGCGCTCGATCGCGCGCATGGCCTCCAGGCGTTCGTTGAGCTGCTCGATGCGGCGCTGGCTGTCGCGCAGATGCTGGCCCTGGCGCTCCACCGTGTCCTCCAGCCGGCGCAGGTCCTGCAGGCGTGCGGCGAGCAGGCGGGCCAGGGGCTTGAGCGGCGTGCTTTCGGGCGAGTTCTGGTTGACGACCCGTTGCAGCAGGCCCAGCGCACGGGCGGTGTCCACGGCTTGGTGCGTGTGCATCAGGGCCAGCGCCAGCTGCATCTGGCGCGGGGCCGATGCGCCCGGATCGGCCAGCGCGGCGATCTCGCCCGCCACTTCGGCGGCATTCATGGAGCGCAGGCGCTCGGTGTAGACCAGCAGCGAGGCCAGCGTGTCGGATTCGGCGGCGGTGCTGGTGCACAGCCCGGTCTGCGGAGCCGGTGGCGAATCCACCGTGGGCACCGCCGGCGCGGCGCAAACCCGCTCGGGCGCGCCGGTGCTCAGCGGGGGCGTGGTCGGCGCAGGCACCGCGCTGGGGGGCGGCGTCGTGCCGCAGGCTCCGAGGCCCAGTGCGAGGGCGAAAGGCAGCCCATGGCGGCCCGCACCCGCGAGAAAACGGGTGTGGCCATTCGTGGGGCGGAAACGATCAGGTGGCATGGGGAAGCTCGATGCGGAAGTGGGCGCCGTTGCGGTAAGGCAGCAATTCGATGCGACCACCGTGGGCCAGAATGTACTCGTGCACGATGGACAGGCCGATGCCGGTGCCGCGCACGGCGTCCAGCGGCTGACGCTCGCCCCGGTAGAAGGGCTCGAAGATGCGGTCGCGGTCCACCTCCGCCACACCGGGGCCCTGGTCGGCGATGTCGATCGAGGCCCGGCCCGGCAGGTCCAGCAGCCGCAGCTGGATACGCCCGCCGTGGGGCGAATAGCGGATGGCGTTGGACAGCAGGTTGCCCACCGCGGAGGCGATCTTTTCGCGGTCGATGTGCAGGAACACCGGCTCGCCCTCCACCTCCACCGTGAGCTGGTGGGCTTGCCAGTGCAGGCGCTGGGCGTCGACCTGGTCCTCCAACAGCACCAGCAGATTGGTGTGTTCCCGTTTGAGCTGGCGCGCTTCGAAGGCCGCCGCGTTGAAGCGCAGCAGGGCCTCGATCTGGTGCTGCAGCAACTGCGTGTTGTGCTGCAGGATGTTCACCACCTCGGCCTGGCTGGTGTTCAGCGCGCCGGCCACGCCGTCGCCCAGCACCGCCACGCCCTCGTGCAGCGAGGCCAGCGGTGTCTTGAGTTCGTGGGAGATGTGGCGCAGAAAGCGCGCCTTGTCGGCGTCGAGTTCGGTCAGACGCAGGCGCAGCCAGTCGAGCTGCTGGCTCACGCGGCGCACGTCCGACGGCCCCTGGATGTCGATCGGCGTGTCCAGCCGGTTCTCCCCCAGGCCGACGATGGCCTTCTCCAGCCGCTGGAACGGCCGCGCCAGCCAGACGCCAAAGGCCAGCGCCATCACCGCCGCCAGGCCGATGGAGCCCACCACCTGCTGGGTGAGCTGTTGGCGGCTGGTTTCGAAGCCGGCCTGCAGCGCGTCGTTGCGGTTGCCGATGATGGTCTGCACCTTTTGTGCGATCACCGTGCTGTGGCCGTCGAGCTCCCGAAAGGCCAGTGCCACGTCGCGCTCGCGCTCCAGTGCGGTCTCGGGCTCACCATCGAGCAGCCCCGCGATGTGGGTGAGCTGTTCGCGCCAGGGGGTCGAGAACTCGGGCGGCAGCTCGTTGTCTTCCAGCCGGTGCAGGATGTCCCGGGCGTTGCCCGCGGCCTCGTCGAAACGCTTGCGCAGCTGGTTGTCGCGCAGCACCAGCGACTGGCGCGCCGCGCGCTCCATGGTCAGGCTGCGTTCGCTCAGCGACTGCGCCGCCGTGGACAGGGCGATCGCCTGCGCCGCGCTCTCGCGGCTCTGAGCCATCAGGCTTTCGAGCGAAAACAGGGCCCGCAGGGCGGCCGCACCCAGGAGGGCGCCAATCAGCAGAAAGGCCACCAGCAGCAGTTGCTGGAATGAGAAGCGCAGCGTTTTCACGGCTGTGCGTGACCCATCTTGACCGGGCGCCCTGGGCGCCGCGGGGTGGTCATGCCACCTCGCCGCGCAGCGAGTGCGGGAAGGCTTCGGTGATGCGCAGGTCGATCATCTGGCCCACCAGACGCGCGGCGTTCGGACCGGCGTCGAAGTTCACCACCCGGTTGCACTCGGTGCGGCCCATGAGCTCGGGCGCCTCGGGGGTGGATTTGCGCGACGGGCCTTCGACCAGGATGCGCTGCACCGTGCCCTGGCGGCTGGCGCTGATGCGGCGCACGTTGTCCTCGATCGTGGCCTGCAGGTGCTGCAGGCGCTTGAGCTTCACGTCGTGCGGCGTGTCGTCGGGCAGGTTGGCCGCGGGCGTGCCCGGGCGCGGGCTGAAGATGAAGCTGAAGCTGGTGTCGAACCCCACGTCGGTGATGAGCTTCATCATCTTCTGGAAGTCGTCTTCGGTTTCGCCGGGGAAGCCGACGATGAAGTCGCTGCTCATGGCGATGTCGGGCCGGATCGCGCGCAGCTTGCGCACCGTGCTCTTGTATTCCATGGCCGTGTAGCCGCGTTTCATGGCCATGAGGATGCGGTCGCTGCCGTGTTGCACCGGCAGGTGCAGGTGGTTGGCGAGCTTGGGGATCTTGCCGTAGGCCTCGATCAGGCGCGGCGTGAACTCGTTGGGGTGGCTGGTGGTGTAGCGGATGCGCTCGATGCCGGGGATGTCGGCCACGTATTCGAGCAGCAGGGCGAAGTCGGCGATCTCGGCGGTGTCGCCCATCTTGCCGCGGTAGGCGTTGACGTTCTGGCCCAGCAGGTTGACCTCGCGCACGCCCTGGTCGGCCAGGCCGGCGATCTCCACCAGCACGTCCTCGAACGGCCGGCTCACCTCTTCACCGCGCGTGTAGGGCACCACGCAGTAGCTGCAGTATTTGGAGCAGCCTTCCATGATGGAGACGAAGGCGGACGCGCCGTCCACGCGCGCGGGCGGCAGGTGGTCGAACTTCTCGATCTCGGGAAAGCTGATGTCCACCTGCGGCAGCGACTGGCGCTCGCGCTGGTTCAGCAGCTCGGGCAGGCGGTGCAGGGTCTGCGGGCCGAACACCACGTCCACATAGGGCGCGCGCTTGATGATCTCGGCGCCTTCCTGGCTGGCGACGCAGCCCCCCACGCCGATCAGAACGCCTTTTTTCTTCAGGTGCTGTACGCGGCCGAGGTCGGAAAACACCTTTTCCTGCGCCTTCTCGCGCACCGAGCAGGTGTTGAACAGGATCAGGTCGGCTTCTTCGACGTCCTGCGTCTGCTCGTAGCCCTGGGCCGCGCCCAGCACGTCGGCCATCTTGTCCGAGTCGTACTCGTTCATCTGGCAGCCGAAGGTTTTGATGAAGACTTTTTTGCTCATGGGAATCGGGGCTCCGAAAGGGGCGTGCGGGCTCTGGCACACCGGTCGGTGGGGAGCGGGGGTGTCGGTGTGACGGCGGCGCTGGCGCTGGGGTGGGTCCGGGCGCGGACCCACGGGCTTCAGTTCTTGAGGTCGGCGGCCGTGGGTCGTTTTTCCTCGGCCTCGGCGGCGGTCAGGATCCAGACCTCGTGCACCAGGCCATGGGGCTCACGCAGGTAGTTCACGGTCAGTTCCTGCTTCACCAGCGAACCCGACATCACCAGCATGTTGTTGGTACCGCGGATGCGCGCGCCGGGCGAGAGTTGCGCGGGCTGGCCGTCGAGCGTGATGACGGGCGGTTGTGCCACCACCATGACGCCGCGCAGGGCCTGGGGTGGGAACGGGCGCTGTCCGGCGGTCTGTGCCTGGGCGGCGCCGGCCCACAGACCGAGCGTGAGCAGGCACAGGGCCAGCACCGTGGGGCGCCGGCCGGGGGCTGAGGGGGCATTGCAGCGGTTCATGGTGTAGATCCAGAGGCTGTGGGGCTGAAGCAGATGGCCAACCGGGGTTGGAAGGGCCGCATTGTCTCATGCGGCCCGAGCCGCCGCGACTCCCTGTCGCCTGGGCCGGAGCCGCTCAAAGCACCGGTTTGTGCATCAGGGCCACGTTGGGCGCCGGGATCTCGCAGGCCCAGCCGTGGTGCTCGGCCAGCCAGCGCAGCGTGGCCTCGCGGTAGAACACCACGTGGGTCGGATCGCGCCGGTAGTGCCATTGGGCAAAACGCGCGTCATCGGTCTGGAAACGCGTCATCAGCCCGAGCCAGCCGCCGGGCCTGAGCAGGCGGTTCAGGCGGCGGAACTCGTTGGCCGGGTGGTGAAAGTGCTCGGCCACCTCGGTGCAGGTGATGAAGTCGTAGTGCTGTGCCAGCGCCCCGGCGTCGGGCTGGAAAAACGGGTCGTACAAGGCCACCGCGTGGCCGGCCTCGCGCAACATGCCGGCCAGCGCCGGGCCGGGACCGCAGCCATAGTCCAGGCCGCTCTGCGCCGGCGGCAGGCGCTGCAGCAGTGGGGTGCCCAGTTGCGCCAGATGGCGCCGGTAGCCCGGGTCCTGCGCATCGTTGTGGTGCCGCCGGTATTCGGCCAGTTCGGCCTCGGCGCTGGGTCGCTGGTCCGGTCGCACGAAAGTGCAGTGGCAGTGCTCGCAGCGCCGGTAGTGCCGCCCGCCGACTTCCAGGAACGCTCGGCTGCCGGGGGCTTCGCACACCGGGCACGGCAGGCTGGCCGGTTCGGTGTCGACCGGGGCCGGGCGTGTCCCGCGTTGGCCGGCGGGCGTCACTTCCAGCGCAGCGGCTCGATGTGCACGCTGCCCTGCGTGCTGCTGAGGGTGAGCGCGCCTTCCTGCACCGTGGCCTGCAGCTGCATGCTGCGCTCGGCCATGCCCGCCAGGGCGGGTGCCACCTCGGTGGGCAGGCGCCAGACCTGCAGCTTGTCCAGCCGGGTCAGCTTGGTTTCGATGCCGCGCCACCACACGTCGGCCGCCGGGCCGAAGGCGTAGACGAACACCGCGTCGGCCTTGCTGCAGGCCTTGGCCATGGGTTTGTCTTCGGGCTGGCCCACTTCGATCCAGATGCGCTTGCGGCCGGTGAAATCGGTCAGTGACACGTCCGGGTCGTCCGGGTCCGACAGACCGGCGCCGAAAGCCAGGGTGCCGTCGCCGTGGCAGGTGTCCTGCAGTTCGTGGGCGTGGATGGCCAGCGCCACCAGCCGCACCATCATGCGTTCGTCGGTCTCGCTCGGGTGGCGGGCCAAGGTGAGCGCATGGTCGGCGTAGTAGCCGTGGTCGATGTCGGCGATCTGCAGGTTCGCCTTGAAGATGGTGGATTTGATGGCCATGGGTGAGAAGGGTAACCCCGCGCTGCGCCACCGCGCGGGTGGCGGCCCGGCAACGAAAAAAGCGGGTTCCGTTGCCGGAACCCGCTTCTGAAATGCTGGTGGCGATAGGTGGACTTGAACCACCGACATCAGCATTATGAATGCTGCGCTCTAACCAACTGAGCTATATCGCCAACGAGGTCGGCATTGTAGCCCAATTCGGAGCCCGAAAAATCGCCGGGGCGGGCCGCGTGCGCGGTCAGGCCGGTTTTTTCACATAGGACGAGCACCAGCCCTGGGCGGCGACCTGTTTGCCCGGGAACAGCGGGCAAGGTCCGGCGTCCGCGCCGGCCGTGCCCTGGTACAGCGCGCAGTTGGAGCAGGTTTGGTCGGCGGCGTGTTTGGGGTACTTGGTCTTGTCGGCACGGGTGGTGTCCGCGACGTAGCCCAGTGCCACGGCCGCGGCGTCGGCCTCGTCGAGCATCGGGCCGGCCCCGGCTTCGGGCGGTGCTGCGGGCGGGGTGGCTGGTACGGGCTCCTCCTGGGGCGCCATTGGCGCTGCGGGAGGGGCGGCTGGCGCCGCCTCGGGCGTGGCGGCGGGTGGCGGCGTGGCCTGGTCCGAACAGGCCGCGGCCAGCACGGCTCCTGAAGCGGGAATCATGAACATGAATCGGCGGCGCGTGGTCATGGGGCATCTCCTTGTTGGGATCGGCCGGGATGCACGCCCCATGCTCAGACCCCATCGGTCATCGCTTGCCAAGGGCGTGGAGCCGAAGCTTCTTATAAGCCCATGCCGCCGGGCGGCTTGTTACAGCCTGTGTGATGCCCAACAAGACGCTCACTGGTGCCGGAACGCCGCCTTGCGCTTGTTCACGAACGCGTCCATGCCTTCCTTCTGGTCGTCGGTGGCGAACAGCGCGTGGAACATCCGGCGTTCGAACATCACGCCGTCGGCCAAGCCGCCCTCGAAGGCGCGGTTCACGCATTCCTTGGCGGCCATCACGCTGGGCTGCGAGAACTCGCAGATCATGAGCGCGGCGCCCAGGGCTTCGTCCATCAGCTTGTCCAGCGGCACCACGCGGCTCACCAGCCCGGCGCGCTCGGCTTCGGTGGCGTCCATCATGCGGCCGGTCAGGGCCATGTCCATGGCCTTGCTCTTGCCCACCGCGCGCGGCAGGCGCTGCGTGCCGCCGGCGCCGGGGATGATGCCCAGCTTGATCTCGGGCTGGCCGAATTTCGCGTTGTCGGCGGCGATGATGAAGTCGCACATCATGGCCAGCTCGCAGCCGCCGCCCAGCGCGAAGCCGCTCACCGCCGCGATCACCGGCTTGCGGATGCTGCGGATGGTTTCCCAGTTGCGGGTGATGTAGTCGCCCTTGTAGACGTCGGCGAAGCTGTACTTGGCCATGGCGCCGATGTCGGCACCGGCGGCGAAGGCCTTTTCGCTGCCGGTCACGATCATGCAGCCGATGGCTTCGTCGCCGTCAAACGCCTTGAGCGCGGCGCCCAGTTCGTTCATCAGCTGGTCGTTGAGCGCGTTGAGCTGCTTGGGGCGGTTCAGCGTGACGATGCCCACGCGGCCTTGCGTGCTCACGGTGATCAGTTCGGGGGTTGTGGTGTCGCTCATGGTGTTTCCTCGGGTGGTGTGTGATGATTGACGTAAACGTCAACTATAGCGGGCCGTCCGATGCCGGGCCATCCAAGGGAAAACATTAACCGACCGATAGGTCGGTTAATGGTAGATTGCCGTTCCAGGCCAACCACGAGCGCTGCGGAACGACGGCGCCAGGAGACAGACACCCATGAACATCCCCGCCGCGGGCAGCACCGTGCTCTATGAAGTGCGTGGCGCCGTCGCCCTGATCACCCTGAACCGCCCCGACGCTCTCAACAGCTTCACGCGCCAGATGCACCACGATCTGTGGGCCGCGCTGGACCGGGCGGAGGCCCATCCGCTCGTGCGCGCGCTGGTGCTCACCGGCGCCGGCCGCGGCTTCTGTGCCGGGGCCGACCTGGCCGAGTTCGATTTCGAGCCGGGGCCGGACCTCGTGAAACGCGCCGACCCCGGCCCGGTGATCGATCAGGCCTTTAACCCCACGGCGCGGCGCATCCAGTCGCTGCGCATGCCGGTGATCGCGGCGGTGAACGGCGTGGCTGCAGGGGCCGGCGCCTCGCTGGCCATGACCTGCGACATCGCCATCGCCGCGCCGGGCGCGAGCTTCATCCAGGCGTTCAGCAAGATCGGCCTGATCCCGGACGCGGGCGGCAGCTGGTTCCTGGTGGAGCGGCTGGGCCTGGCGCGCGCCATGGCGCTGGCCATGACGGGCGACAAGCTGCCCGCCGCTCAGGCGAAAGAGTGGGGAATGATCTGGGACGTGCAGGACGACCCGCTCGCCGTCGCCATGGCATTGGCCGAAAAACTGGCCACGATGCCGACCAAGGCCCTCGTCGCCACCCGCGCTCTGTTGCGCGATGCCGGTACCCGCACGCTGAACCAGCAGCTCGACGTGGAGCGCGACACCCAGTCGGCCCTGGGCGCCACGCACGACTACATCGAAGGCGTGATGGCGTTTCGCCAGAAGCGCCCGGCGCAATTCAAGGGGGAGTGAATGCGCATGACGCCGCAAGAGCGCGCCGCCAAGGTCGGTGAAACCATGTTCGCGGCCGACGTGGCGGCGCGTGAAACCATGGGCATCGAGATCCTGAGCGTGATGCCCGGCCGCGCCGTGCTGCGCATGGCCGTCAAGCCGCTGCACCTCAATGGCCACCGGATCTGCCACGGCGGCTTCATCTTCACCCTGGCCGACACCACCTTCGCCTACGCCTGCAACAGCCACAACCGGAACGCGGTGGCGGCGGGCTGCAGCATCGAGTTCCTCAGACCAGGCCACGAGGGCGACGTGCTGACCTGCGAGGGCGTGGAGCAGACGCTGCAGGGCCGGCACGGCATCTACGACATGAAGGTCCGCAACCAGAAGGGCGAGGTGATCGCGATGTTCAGAGGCAAGAGCGCCGTCATCCCCGGCGCCATCTTTCCGGAAGAGGAGGGCGCATGAACCACTTCCCGCTCGAACCCATCGAAAAGGCCAGCATCGACGAGCTACGCGCGCTGCAGCTCAAGCGCCTGCGGGCCACGCTGCGCCACGCGTACCAGAACTCCCCGGTCTACAAGGCCAAGTTCGACGAAGCAGGCGTGCACCCGGACGATTGCCGCACGCTGGCCGACCTCGCGAAGTTTCCGTTCACCACCAAGAAGGACCTGCGCGACAGCTACCCCTTCGGCATGTTCGCCGTGCCGCGCGAGCAGTGCGCGCGCATCCACGCCAGCAGCGGCACCACCGGCAAACCGACCGTGGTGGGCTACACACTGAAAGACATCGACACCTGGTCTGGTGTGGTGGCGCGCAGCATCCGCGCCAGCGGCGCGCGGCCGGGCGACATGGTGCACGTGAGCTACGGCTACGGCCTGTTCACCGGGGGCCTGGGCGCGCATTACGGCGCCGAGAAACTGGGCCTGACGGTGGTGCCCTTCGGCGGCGGCCAGACCGAGCGCCAGGTGCAGCTGATGCAGGACTTCCGGCCCGACATCATCATGGTCACGCCCAGCTACATGCTGGCGATCGCCGACGAGTTCGAGCGCCAGGGACTGAACCCGCGCGAGAGCAGCCTGCGCATCGGCATCTTCGGCGCCGAACCCTGGACGAATGACATGCGGGTGGCGATCGAGGCCCGCATGGGCATCGACGCGGTGGACATCTACGGCCTGTCGGAAGTGATGGGGCCGGGCGTGGCCAACGAATGCGTGGAAACCAAGGACGGCCCGACGATCTGGGAGGACCACTTCTACCCCGAGATCATCCACCCCGAGACCGGCGAACCCGTGGCCGACGGCGAGATGGGCGAGTTGGTGTTCACCAGCCTGACCAAGGAGGCGTTGCCCATCATCCGCTACCGCACGCGCGACCTTACCCGCCTGCTGCCCGGCACGGCGCGCACCATGCGCCGCATGGAAAAGATCACCGGCCGCAGCGACGACATGATGATCGTGCGCGGCGTCAACGTGTTCCCGACCCAGATCGAGGAGCTGATCCTCAAACGGCCCGAGCTCAGCGCGCACTACCAGTGCGTGCTGAGCCGCGAAGGCCCCATGGACAGCCTGACCGTGCTGGTGGAGACGCAACCCGGCCTGGACCCGGCGAGCATCGAGGCGAGAGCGGCCGCCAAACGGCTGCAGCACGAGGTGAAGGTCTTCGTGGGCAGCCATGTGGAGGTCGAGTTGCGGCCCGAGGGTGGCGTGGAGCGTAGCCAGGGCAAGGCCAAGCGGGTGCTGGACCTGCGCGGGCGGTAGGACGAAATACCTCCCGCCGTGCCCGGCGCGGCGTGTCCGCAACAATTCCCTTCAAAAGTCCGGCCGCTCGGGGCTAACCCGGTTGGCAGCGCGCGCCTGCGGGCCTACATTGCGCAGGCAATCAATGGGAATCCATGGACAACAACACCCTGCTCGCCAAGACAGACAAGGGCCGTGAGGCCCTGGCTGCGCGCTCGCCCGAACTCGGGCCGAAGCTGCGCACGGTGCTGATCATGGTCGATGGCAAGAAGAGCGTGGCCGAACTGGGCAAGTTCGGCGGCGCGCTGGCCGTGCTCGAGCAGCTGGAGGCGGGTGGCTGGGTGCTCGAGGTGGATGCCAGCGGTCAACCGGTGGAGCGCGCCTCGGCCTCGGCCGAGGCGGTTACGGAGCCGGTCGCAGCGGCCACGGCCGAGGAGGTGGCGCCCGCCGTGGCGTCGGCACCCGCGGCCCCGGCCCCGCAGACCCTGCCGTATTCCGAGGCTCGGCGCATGGTGGTGCGTTACATCAACGACCAGCTCGGCCCCATGGGCGAGCTCACCGCCATCCGTGTCGAGGGTTGCAAGAGCCCGGCCGATCTGCAGGCACTGCTGCCCCGCATCCGGGACGCGCTGAGCAACTACCGCAACGCGGCCGCGGTGCAGCGTTTCGATCAGGAACTCGTGCCCCTGTTGCCCAAGCACTGAGTGCTTGATCAGCGCCCGAGCAAGCCGGCCACGGGCGCCAGCCACTGCGCCAGACGCGGCGCGTCGCCCACGCCCAGCCGCACGGCCTGGGTCGGGGCGGGCCATTCCAGCGGGCAGCGCAGCAGGCGTTTGTCGCGCGAGACCAGCGCCACCAGCTGCGTCCGCTGACCCCGCAACAGGTTGACCTCGTCGAGCTTGTGGACGCGCCAGGCTTCGGCGGCGGCACCGCGGCGGGGTGCCGCGAATTCCACGCCCAGCCATTCGTCTCCGGCGGCCATGCCCGCGGCTTCGGCGGCGCCACCGCGCAGCACGGTCTTGAGGGTGAGGCCGCCGGCCTCGCTCACGCGCAGGCCCAGCTGTTGCGCCAGCGGGGCTTTGTCCTGCGTCGCTTTGGCGCCCTGGGCCTGCAGCAGGTCGACCGTGGGCAGGTCGTCCGTGCCGTGCACCCAGTGGGCGATCTCTTCTTTGAAGCTGCGCCGCCCCAGTTGCTGCAGCACCCGCAGCACGTCGGCTTCGCGCAGTGGGCCACCTTTGCAGCGCGCCCAGAGCGCGCGCATCACCGCGTCCAGCGTGGTGTGGCCCTCGGCGCGCAGGGTCAGGTCCAGGCAGAGCGCCACGAGCGAGCCCTTGGTGTAGTAGCTCACCGTGGCGTTGGCGGTGTTTTCGTTGACCCGGTAGTACTTCACCCAGGCGTCGAAGCTGGCCTGGGCCACGCTTTGCATCAGGCGTCCGGGCGTCTGCTGGACCTGGTTGATGGTCTTGGTCAGCAGCTGCAGGTAGGTGTTGTCGTCGATCAGGCCCGCGCGGCGCAGGATCAGGTCGTCGTAGTAGCTGGTGAAGCCTTCGAAAAACCACAACAGCTCGGTGTAGTTCTCGCCGGTGTAGTCGTAGCGCTTGAACTCGGCCGGGCGCAGGCGCTTGACGTTCCAGGTGTGGAAATACTCGTGGCTGATCAGGCCCAGCAGCGTGGTGTAGCCGTCGGTGGCTTTCAGCGGCGCGGGTTTGTCGGTGGGGGGCGCAGGCGTTTCGCCGCTGGGTCGCCCCGAGGCGGCGCGTGGCGGTTCGCTGACTTTGGGGAGATCGGCCCGCTGGCAGATCAGCGCGGTGGAGTTGCGGTGTTCCAGCCCTCCGTACCCGTCGTCGCTGGCGTACAGCATGAACACGTAGCTCTGGAACGGTGGCGTGGGGGCATCGCCGTGCCAGAACGCCATCTGTTCCTCACAGATCCGGCGTGTGTCGCGCAGCAGGCGATCGCCGTCCATCCAGGCGCCGGCGCCGCTGACGACGAAGCGGTGGGGCACGCCGTGGGCGGTGAACTCGCCGCTCCAGAAATGACCCAGCGTCACCGGGCAGTCGGCCAGCTCGTCGTAGTTTTGCGCGCGGTAGTGGCCAAAGCCGTCGCCGTCCACGCTGTGGGGGGGCAGCCCGGTGGCCACCTGCCAGCCGGGCGTGGCCGGGCTGCACACCAGCTCCAGCGCCTGCGGCTGGTCTTCCTGGCCGAGCACCCGCAGGCACAGGCTGGTGGCGTTGAAAAAGCCCCGGGTACTGTCCAGAAAGGCGGTGCGCACCGAGTGGTCGAAAGCGTAGACCTGGTAGCGCAGCACCAGCGCCTCGTCGGGGCGGGCCTCGACCTGCCAGGTGTGTTTGTCGAGCTGGCGCATGGGCACCGGCTCACCGCCCTGGGTCGCTTCCAGGCTCTGCAGGTGTTGTGCGAACTCGCGCACCAGATAGCTGCCCGGTATCCACACCGGCAGGCTCAGCCGCTGCTTGGGCGCGGGGCGGTCGATATTGAGCGTGACTGCGAACAGGTGGGCCTGGGTGCTGTGCACTTCCACCCGGTGGTGCACCCCGGGGCTGGGCTGGGCCGGTGCGCTCGCGCGGGAAGAGCGAGAGGCGCTTGTTGGGTTGGTTTTTTTGCTCACAGGGCTCCTGCGCCAATGAAACAGCCGAGGGAGGCCACGGCCGAGAGCCGGAACCTCAGGGTGAGCCAGCGCTGCAGACCGGCCCGGGCGTACAGCCGGCGGTCCACCAGATAACACAGCACGAACAGCAAACCGAGCCAGGCCAGACCGGCGAACGGGGGCATCAGCAGGCCCGGCCAGGCCAGCAGCGAGGGCACGATGCCCCACAGGAAATGGTGGCGCTGGGCATGGTACGGGCGCTCGGCAGCCGCGGGCTGGCCTGCCCGGAGGCCGGCCAGCCAGCCCATGCCCCAGTGAATCCCGCCCAGAAACGAGACGATCAGCCCCGCATACGCGGCCAGTGCGATGGCGACCCAGGTTTGCAGTTCCGGCGTCACCAGCCAGAGCAGGGCCGCCAGCAGCACAAAGGGGATCAGCCCCGCGTGGCCCAGGGTCCGGACGAGCGCGGTGTCATGCGGGTCGTCCAGTCCGGCGCGGTCGGTCATGGGGCGGCGGCGTGGGATCAGGGTTTGGCTTCGGCCAGGAGCTTCTCGATGCGGTCGGCTCCGATGGCGCCGGGCACCCGCGAGCCGTCGGCAAAGATGATGGTGGGCGTGCCGGTGACGCGGGCCTTTTTGCCGAACTCGAAGTTGCGCGCCACGGCGGAGGCGTCACACTTGGCCGTGGGCGGGGTCACGTCGTTCACCATCCAGTCGATGAAGGTCTTGCCCTTGTCCTTGGCGCACCAGATGTTGCGCGACTTCTCGCCCGAGTCCGCGCTCAGGATGGGGTACAGCAGCACGTGCACGGTCACGTTGTCGATCTTGATCAGGTCGCGTTCGAAGCGTTTGCAGTAGCCGCAGTTGGGGTCTTCGAACACGGCCATCTGGCGCTTGCCGTTGCCGCGCACGATGGTGAAGGCGTCTTTCAGCGGCAGGTCCTTGAAGGCGATCGCGGTGAGTTTTTCCACGCGTTGCTCGGTCAGGTCCACGCGGGCCTTGGTGTCGATCATGGTGCCCTGGAGCACGAAGTTGCCTTCGGCGTCGGTGTAGAACAGTTCGCTGTGGTTGATCCGCACTTCGTACAGGCCCTCCATCGGCGTCTTGCGGACCTCGTCGATCTTCGGCAGGTTGGGCAGGCGCTCGGCCAGGTTCTTGCGGATGGTGGCTTCCTGCGCCAGCGCGCCCAGCGAGAGGGTGGTGATGAGCGCGAGCAGGAGGGTTTTGAGGGGTTTCATGGTGTGGCCCGTGGGCGTTGAAGGGTCAAAAAAAAGTGGTGGGGCTGGCTTTCAGCCCGCCTGCCCCATGGCCTGGCGGGCCAGCCAGTGCTTCAGCGGGCCCAGGCGGTCCACGCCCTGCATGCCCCAGTTGCGCAGGGACTGGATACGGCTGTCGGTCTGGGCGAACAGGCCAAACAGACCGTCGGTCACCCAGGCCATGGCGTTCACATCGGCCTGCCGCGCGCGCTCGTAGCGCCGCAGCAGCTTCAGGTCGCCCAGCTCGCGCCAGTACTCGCGCTCGTGCAGCACGCGGGCCAACTCGGCGGCGTCGGCCAGGCCGACGTTGAGTCCTTGTCCGGCCAGCGGGTGCATGGCGTGGGCCGCGTCACCGGCCAACGCCACACCGCCTTGGGCGGTGCGGGCGATCCAGCGGGTGGCGCGGGCCAACTCCAATGGCCAGGCCTGGGCCGGGCTTTCCAGTTGCATCTCGCCCAGGGCCTGCCCACAACGTTCCTGCACCGCCTGCGCCAGGGCGTCCGGGGCAGCCGCCAGCCAGGCATCGGCCTGCTGTGTTTCCAATGACCAGACCAGCGCCACGGAGTTCCCCTGCGCGCCACCCAGCGGCAACAAAGCCATGATTTCGCCGTTGCGGAACCACTGGCGGGCCACGCCGCCGTGCGGTCGGGCGCAGCGCAGCCGGGTGGCCAGGGCCTTGTGGGGATAGGGGCGCACCTCGAATTCCATGCCGAGCTCGGCGCGGGTCGCGCTGCGCTTGCCTTCGCAGATCACCGTGAGCGCGGCGGGCGGGGCCTCGCTCAGGCATTCGATGCCACCCTGGAAATGCACCGCGTGGGCCAGCCGCTGCTCCAGCGCCGGCACGTCCACGATCCAGGTCAGGGCGTCCGTGCCCTGGTCGGCGGCGCCAAAGCGCAGTTCGCCGCGGCCGTCGCCAAACACCTCCATGCCGGTCACCGGCGTGATCGTGGGCGGGGCGTCGGCCACACTGGCGCCAGCGGGCGCGAGCGCATCCTCGGGCCAGGCGCGCACCGAGCGCAGCAGATCGCGCGCGGCGGCGTTGAGCGCATAGGCCCGCACGTCGGCGCCGCCGGTGGCCGGGCGCGACGGGGCACCGACCAGCGCCACCCGCAGGCGGTCGCGCGCCAGCAACAGGGCCAGGGTGTGTCCGACCACGCCACCGCCTCGGATGGTCACGTCAAAACGCCGGTGCGTGGAACGGGGGGAAGCTTGCGACATGGCTGGATTTTAGGAGCAGGGCACAATCTGGCCCCGCGATGGCGGCGCAATGCCCTTGCCGCCCCGACAACCCTGGGTCCCGCCATGATCGACACCTCTCCGCCGGCCGATGTCCAGGCCACCATCGAACAGCTCTGGATCTACCCGATCAAGTCCTGTGCCGGGATTTCGCTCACCGAGGCCGAACTCACCGAGACCGGGCTGGCCTACGACCGCTCCTGGATGGTGGTGGACGCCCAGGGCGATTTCGTCACCCAGCGCGAACTGCCGCGCATGGCGCTGATCCAGCCGGCCTTCAAGCTGGGCCAACTGGTGCTGCGCGCGCCCGGCATGCTGGCGTTGCACCTGGCGCTGGACGCGGCCGAGTCGCCGTTGCGCGTGCGGGTGTGGGGCGACACGGTGGACGCCTACGACATGGGCGAGGTGGCAGCGCAGTGGTTCAGCGACTTCCTGGGGCCGGACGCGCCGGCCGGTCTGAAACGCCTGCGCCTGGCGCGTTTCGACCCCGAGGTGCGCCGCGTGTGCAGCCTGAAATGGACCGGCGGGCGCGAGGCCGTCACGCAGTTCGCCGATGGTTTTGGTCTGCTGGTGACCAGCAGCGCCTCGCTGGTCGAGCTCAATGCCCGGCTGGCGCAGGCCGGCCACGCGACGGTGGACGGGCGGCGCTTCCGGCCCAACATCGTGCTCGGCGGCCTGGAGGCGCACGACGAAGACCGGGTCGGCCCCATGCACATCACCACCGCCGAGGGTGTGGCGGTGATCGAAACCGTGAAGCCCTGCGCGCGTTGTCCGATCCCCAACATCGATCCCGCCACCGCCGTCTCCAGCCCGGCGGTGGGCGACGCGCTGCAGACCTACCGCCAGGACCCGCGCATGAACGGCGCCATCACCTTTGGCATGAACGCCATTCCGCTCGAAGGCCACGGCCAATGGCTGCGCGTGGGGCAGGCGGTGCGGGCCGACTGGCGTTTCGACTGAGGTTTTTGCCGGCCAGCGCGCCGCGCTCCGGTCGGGTGCGCAACGGGGCTCCACCACCGGGCCGCTTCTGGCCGGCGAGGCGCGCGACGGCCCGCCCTTTAAAATCCTGGGTTTCCCCCAGAATCTGAAAGCCCCGCCATGAGCCTCCAATGCGGCATCGTGGGCCTGCCCAACGTCGGCAAGTCCACCCTTTTCAACGCGCTGACCAAAGCCGGCATCGCCGCCGAGAACTACCCCTTCTGCACCATCGAGCCCAACACCGGCGTGGTGGAGGTGCCCGATCCGCGGCTGGCGCAGCTGTCGGAGATCGTCAAGCCCGAGCGCGTGGTGCCGGCCATCGTCGAGTTCGTGGACATCGCCGGCCTGGTGGCCGGGGCCAGCACGGGTGAAGGCCTGGGCAACAAGTTTCTCGCGCACATCCGCGAAACCGACGCCATCGTCAACGTGGTGCGCTGCTTCGAAGACGACAACGTGATCCACGTCGCCAACAAGGTGGACCCGATCGCCGACATCGAGGTGATCCAGACCGAACTCTGTCTGGCCGATCTGGCCTCGGTGGAAAAAGCCATCCACCGCGTGAGCAAGACCGCGCGGTCGGGCGACAAGGAGTCGATCAAGCAGCTCGCCATTCTGGAAAAATGCCAGACCGCGCTGAACGACACCCAGCCGGTGCGCACCATCGACTTCAGCAAGGAAGAGCAGGCCCAGCTCAAGCAGTTCTTCCTGATCACGGCCAAACCCGCGATGTTCGTGGCCAACGTGTCGGAAGACGGTTTCGAGAACAACCCGTTCCTGGACCGCCTGCGCGCCTTCGCCGAGAAGCAGAACGCGCCCGTGGTGGCCATCTGCGCCAAGATTGAGGCCGAACTCTCCGAGATGGACGACGCCGACCGGCTCGAATTCCTGAAGGAACTGGGCCAGGACGAACCGGGCCTGAACCGCCTGATCCGCGCCGCCTACAAGCTGCTGGGCCTGCAGACCTACTTCACCGCCGGTGTGAAGGAAGTGCGCGCCTGGACCATCCACGTCGGCGACACCGGCCCGCAGGCGGCCGGCGTGATCCACACCGATTTCGAGAAGGGCTACATCCGCGCCCAGACCATCGCCTTCGACGACTTCATCGCCTACAAGGGCGAGCAGGGCGCGAAGGATGCCGGCAAGATGCGCGCCGAAGGCAAGGACTACGTCGTCAAGGATGGCGACGTGATGAACTTCCTGTTCTCGTCCTGAACGCGCCCATGTCCGACACCGGCCGGTCCGAACCCCAACGCCTGGCCAAACGCCTGGCCGCCCAACTGCCCTGTTCGCGCAGCGACGCCGAGCGCTACATCGCCGGGGGCTGGGTGCGCGTGGACGGCGTGGTGGTCGAAGAGCCCATGGCGCGGGTGCACGACGGCCAGACCGTGGCGCTGGACCCCAAGGCCAAGCTGGAATCGCTCGACTCCGTGACGCTGATCTGGCACAAGCCCGCGGGCCGGGTGCTGCCGGAAGGCTCGCCGCTGCCCGATGCGCTGGCGGCCGAGCTGTTCACCAGCCAGAATCGGTTCAAGGGCGACCGCTCGGGCGTGCGCCCGCTCAAGGCCCACCGCCACAAGCTGCTGCCGGTGGCGCCCTTGTCCACCCCCATGAGCGGCCTGATGGTGTTCACCCAGAACCCTGGCGTGGCGCGCAAGATCTCGGACGAATCGGCGCAACTCGAACACGAGTGGCTGGTCGAGGTCGCGGCCGATCCCGAACTCGACGACGAAGCCCGGCGCGAGGCGGTGTTGAAGTCGATCGGCAAGGCCCTGTTTTTCGACGGCTGGAGCCTGCCTTCGGCGCGCGCGAGCTGGCAGAGCGAACACCGCCTGCGCCTGGCCATCAAGGGCACGCGGCCGGGCCAGGTGGAGCACCTGTGTGAACGGGCGGGCCTGCAACTGGTGGCGGTTCGGCGCCTGCGCATGGGCCGGGTCGCGCTCACGGGGTTGCCTGTGGGCGAGTGGCGCTACCTGCTGGGTTACGAACGTTTTTGAAATCGGCTGGCCCAGACGCTCAGGGCCATCGCGAGGATCAGCACCACCAGCCCCACCTGGTGCAGGCGCAGCATGTGCCCTTGCGCGATCAGGAGGCCGCCCAGCGCGGCGCCCAGCGCCTGTCCACCGTACATGGCGGAGGTGTTGAGCGCGACCGTGGCCGGGGCCAGTGCCGGCGAGAGGTGGACCAGTCGGGCCTGCTGCGCCGAGTTGCAGGCGAAACAGCCCAGCGCCCAGGGCACCAGCACCAGCGCCTGTTGCCAGACGCCCGCCCGACCCAGCGGCCAGAACAGCAGGCTCAGCACCATGGCACCGAGCGTGAGCAACACGGCGCGCGCTGCGCCGATGCGGTCGATCCAGCGCGAAAGACCCACGTTGCCGGCCAGGCCAAAGGCGCCGAACCACAGGAACATCAGCGAGAGCGCTGCGCCGCCCAGGCCGAGGGTCTGGAGGAAATACGGTGCGAAGTAGGAAAACAACGCGAACTGGCCAAAGGCCGAGAGCAGCGTGACACCCACGGCGAGCATGAGCGACGCCGAGCCCAGGGCCTGCCCCCAGGCCTGGCGCGACAGCGCCGCCGGGCGGATGCCGTCGGGCATTTCGCGCCACACCCATGCGGCGCTGACCAGCGACATCAGGGCCACCAGACCAAAGGCCCAGCGCCAGCCCAGCGTGCCGCCGATCCAGGCCGACAGCGGCATGCCCATGACGGACGCCACCGACCAGCCGAGGAAGACAAAGGTGATGGCGCGCCCGCGCTGGTGGGGCGGCACCAGCAGACCCACGCTGGCGGCGGCCTGTGGGGTGAAGACGGCGGGCGCGATCACCGCGAGCACCCGCAGCGGCAACAGCGTGGCGTAGTTCGGGGCCAGCGCGCAGATGCCGGTCAGCAGGGCGTACCAGAGCAGCGAGAGCGTGAGCAGGCGCCGGCGGTCCCAGCCCGCCACGAGGGTGGCGAAGGCGGGTGCGCCCAGACCCATGAGGATGGCGGCTGCGGTGATGAGTTGACCGGCCTGCGGAATCGACACATTCAACGAGGCGCTGATGTCGTTGAGCGTGCCCGGCACCACCATGACGCCGGTGCCGATCACGAAGTTGCCCAGCATCAGGGCCCACAGGGCGCGGGGCAGGGGGGCTTCGGTGGGCGGACGGGTCATGGGTGTGGTGCGGCAGGGACAGGCGCAGTATCGACGCGATCGCGCCGGGAGCGCACGGCTCAGAGTCCCCCGGGGAACACCCAGACCAGGGCGACGGTCATGGTCAGGTAGCGCGCGAACTTGCCCACCGCCATCCAGGCCAGGCACGGCCAGAACGGCAGCTTGAGCCAGCCCGCAACGGCGCACAGCGGGTCGCCGACGCCGGGCAGCCACGACAGCAGGCAGGCCTTGGGGCCGAAGCGTTCCAGCCAGTCCACGGCGCGCAGGTGGGTGGGCGTGCCGTGGCGTGCTCTGTCCACCGCCTTGTGCGCGCCGTAACCCATCCACCAGCTCACCGCGCCACCCAGGGTATTGCCCGCTGTGGCCACCACAATGGCGGGCCAGAACAACTCCGGGTTGAGTTTGATGAGGGCGAACACCGCGGGTTCGGACCCCAGCGGCAGCAGCGTGGCCGAGACGAACGCCACCACGAAAATCGTGCCCAGACCGACTTCGGGCAGGGCCAGCAGGTGCAGCAGGGACAGGAGCCAGTCGGGCATGAAGCGGGTGTGAAAGCGGCCGGCGCCGCGGTGGGGCGAGAGGATATCGCCTGCTGAAAAAACAGGCAGATACAATGCCCTTCCTTCCTGCCCGGAAAAGTCCGGCGCGCGGGCCTCCACCGCAGTTCCACCCGATTCTCCCACCGCCATGCAACTGGGTCCGTACACCCTGCCCAATGCCCTGTTCGTCGCACCCATGGCGGGGGTGACGGACCGGCCGTTTCGCAAGCTCTGCAAACGGCTCGGGGCGGGCTACGCGGTGAGCGAAATGGTGACTTCGCGCCCGGACCTGCAGGACAGTCTGAAGACCTCGCGCCGCGCCGACCACAGCGGCGAGCCCGGGCCCATCGCGGTGCAGATCGCCGGCACCGACGCGGCCATGATGGCCGACGCCGCGCGCTACAACATCGACCGCGGCGCGCAGATCATCGACATCAACATGGGCTGCCCGGCCAAGAAGGTCTGCAACAAATGGGCCGGTTCTGCGTTGATGCAGGACGAGACCCTGGCGCTGGAGATCGTGCAAGCCGTGGTGGCCGCCGCCGCGCCGCACGGTGTGCCGGTCACCCTCAAGATGCGCACCGGCTGGTGTGTCAACGGCCGGAACGCGCCGACCATCGCGCTGGCCGCTGAAGCCGCCGGGGTGCAGATGCTGACCGTGCATGGCCGCACCCGCGAACAGGGCTACAAGGGCGAAGCCGAACACGACACCGTGGCCCACATCAAGAGCCGGGTGCGCATCCCGGTGGTGGCCAACGGCGACATCACCAACCCGCAGAAGGCGCGCGAGGTGCTGCAGCGCACCGGCGCCGACGCGATCATGATCGGCCGTGCCGCGCAGGGCCGGCCCTGGATCTTCCGCGAGATCGCGCACTATCTGGCCACCGGTGAAGAACTGCCGCCGCCCGACCTGCTGGAGGTCAAGGCCTGGCTGCTCGATCACCTGGAAGACCACTACAGCCTGTATGGCGAATTCACCGGCGTGCGCAGCGCGCGCAAGCACCTGGGCTGGTACGCGCAGGCGCTGCCCTTGCCCAGCGGCGCGGCCGCGCTGTTCCGCGGGCACATCAACACCCTGGCGAGCGCGCAGGCACAACTGGCCTGCGTGCGCGACAGCTTCGATGCCTGGGCCGCCGCCGGAACCGACGAGACAACCCCCCAAGAAGAAAACTGGAAACTGGCCGCATGAGCAACCACAACCTGCACGACTGTGTTCGTGCCAGCCTGGAAGACTATTTCCGCGATCTCAACGGCACCGACCCGGCCGGCCTGCACGACATGCTGGTCAAGGCGGTCGAAAAGCCCTTGCTCGAAGTCGTGATGCAGCAGTCGCAGAACAACCAGTCGCGCGCCGCGCAATGGCTGGGCCTGAACCGCAACACCCTGCGCAAGAAGCTGCTGGAGCACAAGCTGATTGATTGATTGCGAAACACCCCCGCAGCGCTTCGCGCTACCCCCTCAAGGGGGCAACACCAGCGGCCCGGCGAAGCCGGTTCCGCGGTGTTTCCCGGTTGGGGCTGTTGCAAGCGGTGCGGGGCACGCTCCGGTGTGATGTAAAACCGATTTGAAACTTCCCCACCCAAAGCTCCCTATGCGCGCACTTATCTCCGTCTCCGACAAGACCGGCATCGTCGAACTGGCCCAGACCCTGCACGGCCTGGGCGTGTCCCTCATCTCCACCGGCGGTACCGCCAAGCTGCTGGCCGACAAAGGCCTGCCGGTCACCGAAGTGGCCGAAGTCACGGCCTTTCCCGAGATGCTGGACGGCCGCGTCAAGACCCTGCACCCCAAGGTGCACGGCGGCCTGCTGGCGCGCCGCGATGTGCCCGAGCACATGGCGGCCTTGAAGACGCACGGCATCGACACCATCGACCTGCTGATCGTCAACCTCTACCCGTTCGAGGCCACCGTGGCCAAGCCAGGCTGCACGCTGGAAGACGCGATCGAGAACATCGACATCGGCGGCCCGGCCATGGTGCGCAGCGCGGCCAAGAACTGGAAGGACGTGGGCGTGGTGACCGACGCCAGCCAGTACGCCGCCGTGGTGGCCGAACTCAATGCCAGCGGAAAACTCAGCGACAAGCTGCGTTTTGAACTGTCCGTGGCCGCGTTCAACCGGATCGCCCAATACGACGGCGCGATCAGCGACTACCTCTCCAGCGTGAAGTTCGAAGAAGACAAGCTGGGCGAGTCCTACGTGCCCGAGCGCGCCCTGTTCGCTGGTCAGTCCAACGGCCATTTCATCAAGGTGCAGGACCTGCGCTACGGTGAAAACAGCCACCAGCAGGCCGCGCTGTACCGCGACCTCTACCCCGCGCCCGGCTCGCTGGTGACGGGCGTGCAACTGCAGGGCAAGGAGCTGAGCTACAACAACATCGCCGACGCCGATGCGGCCTGGGAATGCGTCAAGAGCTTTGACACCCCGGCCTGCGTGATCGTCAAGCACGCGAACCCCTGCGGCGTGGCCGTGGGCGCCAACGCTTTTGAAGCCTATTCCAAGGCCTTCCAGACCGACCCCACCAGCGCCTTCGGCGGCATCATCGCCTTCAACCGCCCGGTGGACAAAGCCGCGGCCGAGGCCGTGAGCAAGCAGTTCGTGGAGGTGCTGATGGCGCCCGACTTCAGTGCCGACGCACTGGAGATCTTCAAGGCCAAGGTCAATGTGCGTCTGATGAAGATCGCCTTGCCCGCCGGCGGCAAGACCGACTGGGAGCAGGGCCGCAACGCCATCGAGTCCAAGCGTGTGGGGTCGGGCCTGCTGCTGCAGACCGCCGACAACCACGAACTGGCACTGGCCGATCTGAAGGTGGTGACCGTCAAACAACCGACGCCCGAAGAACTGCAGGACCTGATGTTCGCGTGGAAGGTGGCGAAATTCGTGAAGTCCAACGCCATCGTGTTCTGCAAGAACGGCATGACCATGGGCGTGGGCGCCGGCCAGATGAGCCGCCTGGATTCGGCCCGCATCGCCAGCATCAAGGCCGAACACGCCCAGCTGAGCCTGCAGGGAACGGCCGTGGCGAGCGACGCCTTCTTCCCGTTCCGTGACGGGCTGGACGTGGTGGTGGACGCGGGCGCGACCTGCGTCATTCAGCCCGGCGGCTCGATGCGCGATCAGGAAGTGATCGACGCGGCCAACGAGCGTGGTGTGGTGATGGTCTATTCGGGCGTGCGCCACTTCCGTCATTGAACCATCGGGCGCTTCGTGAGAAGTGCCTTGCTCCCTCTCCCCCGGGAGAGGGTTGGGGTGAGGGCTCTTCGGAGTTCTTTTCTTTTTCTGCGGCGGTTTCTCAAGTGTGGGGCTTCTCGCCTGCACGGTGGGAGGGCAGGGGGTCGGGGCATCCGCTCTCCGGCTCACCTCGCGGGCGGCTGTTCGGGTCTGCTTCTGTTTCTTCGTGAACGCCGGAGGGGCGCTCGATGTCTGGGGCAACCGCGAATGGAGCCTGCGACCGGACTGCCCCAACCCCCTGCCCCGCTGACGGGTGGGTGCGTCAACAGAAAATACCTTGGGGTGCCGGGACGGGTGTTTGCGGGAGTGCCCACGCGCATTTGAAGGTGGGTGGTGCGGGCTGACGGGCGCAGGCTCCATTCGCGGTTGCCACTGAGCCGGCGTGCCGGCGGCGCCGTTGACGAACCCATGTTGGCGCACCAGAAGCCGCCGCCCGCGAGGTGAGCCGGAGAACGGCAGCTCCACCATCCACCTGGCGCTAGGTATTGGCGAGAAACGCAACGATTCCAAAGAAAACGGCCGGACAAAGCCGGCCGTTTGGAGGCCGCGCAAAAGCGCTTATTTCCCCAGCAGCTTGAACACGTCCCGCGCCGCCGCCACGGTGTCCGCAATGTCCTGCGCGGTGTGCGCTGCGCTCACGAAACCGGCTTCGTACAGCGCCGGGGCGATGTACACGCCGCGGTCCAGCAGGCCGTGGAACAGGGTGTTGAAACGCGGGCCGTCGGTGGTCATGACCTTGGCGTAGTTCTGCGGCAGTTGATCGAACAGGAAGAAGCCGAACATGCCGCCCTGACCGTCGCCACACAGGGTCACGCCTTCGGCCGCCGCGGCGGAGGTCAGGCCACTCACCAGCGACTGCGTGGTCGCTGAGAGCGCCTCATAGAAGCCCGGTTTCTGGATTTCCTTCAGCGTGGCCAGACCGCAGGCCGTGGCCACCGGGTTGCCGCTCAGCGTGCCGGCCTGGTAGACACCGCCCAGCGGAGCGAGCTGTTCCATCACCGCGCGCTTGGCGCCAAAGGCGGCCAGCGGCATGCCGCCACCGATCACCTTGCCCATCACCGTCATGTCGGGCTCGAAGCCGGGGATCAGTTGGGCGTACACGCTCTGTGCGCCACCGAGCGCGACGCGAAAGCCCGTCATCACCTCGTCGAACGCCAGCAGCGCGCCGTACTGCGTGCAGAGTTCGCGGCAACGCTTCATGAAGGGCACGCTCGCGCGCACGAAATTCATGTTGCCGGCGATCGGTTCGATGATCAGGCAGGCCACATCAGGGCCGTGTTCGGTGAACGCGGCTTCGAGTTGTTCGACGTTGTTGTATTCGAGAACGATGGTGTGCTGCACCACCTCGGGCGGCACGCCGGCGCTGGTCGGGTTGCCAAACGTGGCGAGGCCCGAACCAGCTTTCACCAGCAGCGCGTCGGCATGGCCGTGGTAGCAGCCTTCGAACTTGATGATCTTCTTGCGGCCGGTGGCACCGCGCGCCAGGCGGATCGTGCTCATGCCGGCTTCGGTGCCCGAGCTCACCAGGCGCACCATGTCGATGCTCGGGACGAGCTTGATGATCTCTTCGGCCAGCTCCACCTCGCGCTCGGTCGGCGCGCCGTAGGAGAAACCTTCCAGCACGGCTTTCTGCACCGCATCCAGCACGGCCGGGTGGCCATGGCCCAGGATCATCGGGCCCCAGGAGCCGATGTAGTCGATGTACTTCTGGCCGTTGGCGTCCCAGAAATACGCGCCCTGGGCGCGCTGCACGAAGCGGGGCGTGCCGCCCACGGCGCGGAAGGCGCGCACGGGCGAGTTCACGCCGCCGGGGATCAGCGCTTTGGCGCGGTCAAACAGTTCTTGGTTGCGGTCGGTCATGGTTGGGGGAAGATTCAATGTCTGGTGGTGTCCAGCGGAAAATCATCGACGTCGAGCGTGCTGTCGGGGGAGGGGTCTCCCGCCTGGCCTTCGCCCTCTTCGTCGTCTTCGTGGGCCCAGAACAGACGATCGGGCACGGCGTGGCCCATGCCGGGCTGGAAGCCCGCGTCCAGGCACTGATCGAGGTAGGTCAGCGCCTCGGCGCAGGCCGCCTGCAGGTCGGCCCCCCCGGCGATCAGGGCGCACAGCGCGGCGGACAAGGTGTCGCCAGCGCCACTGAAGGTGGCTTCAAAGCGTTCGTAGCGGGCCGAGGCCAGCACCGTTTCAGGTGAGGCCAGGTGGCTCTCTAGATACTGGTCGGCGGCGTTGAAGCCGGTCACCAGCGTGTAGGGCACGCCGTGCACGGCGGCCGCACGGGCGACCTCGCGGGCATTGGGCGGGCGGTCGCCTTCCCACTCCGGCAGCAGCCATCGGCACAGTGTGCTGTGGTTGCCAACCAACACGGTGGTCTGCGGCAGCAACAGTTCAACGCAGGCGTCCAGGTAGGTTTCGATGGCCAGTTCGTCCCACCACGACAGGTCGGGCATGTAAGCCACCACGGGCACTTCCGCATAGTCGGTGGTGATGCCGGCGATCGCGCTGAGGTTCTCCGGACTGCCCACGAAGCCGACCTTGAACGCCTGCACCGGCACATCTTCCAGCGAGCAGCGTGCCTGGTCGGTGACGGCCTCCTCATCGAGGGCGATGTGGTCGTGGATTTCGCTGGTGTCGCGCACATAGACACCCGTCACCACGGGAAGCACATGGGCCGATGCGCTGGACATGGCCGTGATGTCGGCGCTCAGGCCGCCTGCCCCGCTGGGATCGTTGGCGTTGAACACCATCACGCAGGGCAGGCTGGTTTCGCCCAGGGCCTCAAGCGAGGTGGGCGTGGAGGTGTCAGGGGTGTCGGGCATGAGGGTGGTGTGGGGTCAGGGCCGGGTGCTGATGCAGGATCGGCGGTCCGCGCACATGGGGAAAACCAGCGGCTGATGGCCTGAGGAGGCCTCATGGGGCTCGATACAATGATTGCATTCTATGACAATGGCCCCTATAACCATGAGCGAAACCAAGACTTGGATGTGCCTGATCTGCGGCTGGATCTACGACGAAGCTGCTGGCGCTCCCGAGCATGGTGTCGCACCGGGAACGCCCTGGTCGCAGGTGCCCATGAACTGGACCTGCCCGGAGTGTGGCGCACGCAAGGAAGATTTTGAAATGGTGCAGATCTGAGGTCGACCATGCCGTGGCACAACAGTTGCGTGTGCCCAAGCCCTGACACCCTAACTGGAGCGACACAACCGTGAGCACGACACCCGCGCTGAAAGTCCTGGTGGTGGATGACAGCAATACCATTCGCCGCAGTGCGGAGATCTTCCTCAAGCAGGGCGGGCATGAAGTCCTGCTGGCTGATGACGGCTTCGACGCACTGGCCAAAATCAACGATTACCAGCCCGATCTGGTGTTCTGCGACATCCTCATGCCGCGGCTGGATGGCTACCAGACCTGTGCCATCATCAAGCGCAACGCCCGCTTCGCGAGCATTCCTGTGGTGATGCTGTCTTCCAAAGACGGCGTGTTCGACAAGGCTCGCGGACGCATGGTCGGTTCCCAGGACTACCTCACCAAACCCTTCACCAAAGACCAGTTGCTGCACGCGGTGCAGCAGTTCGGCGCCCACCTCACCGGAGCTGCATGATGCCCATACATAAAGTGCTTGTTGTTGATGATTCCAAGACCGAGTTGATGGTTTTGTCGGACCTGTTGATCAAAAACGGCTACAGCGTGCGCACCGCCGAGAATGCCGAAGAGGCCTTTCGTCGGCTCGGCGAGGAAAAGCCGGAACTGATTCTGATGGACGTGGTGATGCCCGGTCAGAATGGTTTTCAGTTGACCCGGGCGATCGCGCGGGACCCGCAGTATTCCCACATCCCCATCATCATGTGCACCAGCAAGAACCAGGAGACCGATCGTGTCTGGGGCATGCGTCAGGGTGCTCGTGACTACGTCACCAAGCCGGTGAATACCGAAGAGCTGATTTCCAAGATTCGGGCGCTGGGTTAAGCGCCAGGCTCGACACCACCGCACGCGCCCCGAACCTTACTCAGCATGGCCACCAACCGACAGTCACTCAAGGATCTGCAGGAACGACTGGCGCAACGTCTGTCTGCCGCGAAAACCGAAGCTGCGACAGCCTCCTGGCTGGCCGTGGAAGCGGGCGGGCAGCGCTACCTGATACCGCTGGTCCAGGCGGGCGAGATTTTCCCCTGGTCCCCCATTCAGTCCGTGCCTTACACCAAGCCCTGGTACGCCGGGGTGGCCAGCCTGCGGGGTGGCCTGCACGGTGTGGTGGATCTGGCGCGTTTGCTGAACCGGTCGCTCGCGCCTGCCACCAGTGGGGACCGCGTGTCTTCCGAATCGCGGCTGGTCAGTCTGCATGCTGCGCTGGGTGTCAATGCCGTGCTCTGGATCGATCGCCTGCTGGGCCTGCGCAACCCGGCCATGTTCAGTGCGCTGGGGTCCAACCCCGAGAATGCTCCCGCTTATTTCACCCGTTGTCTGATCGACCACCAGGGCCAGCTGTGGCAGGAGCTTGATCTTCAGGCCTTGGCGGGTGAGTCTGAATTTTTGGCCATCGCCGCCTGATGGCCGAACGCCGTCGGCCAATACCGGTTTCCCGTATGTTGTTTTCTGTTGGAAGGTTTTCTCATGGCCATGCTTGATCGATTCCAGGGACTGTTCAAGAAAAAAGCTGGTGATGAACCCGAACCCGACCTGGGCGATTCCATCGACCAGGACATCGCCGATCTGGCCGCCGCACGGCTCGCGCCGGACTCTGCGGCGGGTGACCTCCCAGAAAGCCGGCTTCCGGACGACGACAACCCTTCCGATGCGGGGATGGTGTCGCTGCCCTTGCTGGGCCGTCGCCTGGCCGAACAGCACCAGCGAACCCTGGCCACCTTGCTGGCGTTTGGCCTGGTGGTGTTGGGCGCGGTGACATTCTTTGTGCTGAATCAAACCCAGAACCTGAGTGTGCAGGTGGCTGCCACCGGTGACGCGCTGATGCAGTCGCAACGATTGGCCAAAAGCGCGTCACAGGCCTTGATCGGCAGTGCATCGGCTTTCCCGGAAGTGGATCAAAGTGCCGAGGTGCTGTTTGACAACGTTGCTGCGCTTCGTTTGGGTGCCAGCGGAGAACATGGCGCAGGCGACAGTCATGCCCATGGCGCGGATCTTGTCCCGCTGGCGGCCGAACTCCAGCCGCAGTTGAGTGAACTCACCCCGGTGGTGCAGCGTGCGCACGACAACGCCGCCGCCATTCTCGCGCAGCAGAAGATCCTGACCCAGGTGGGCGACGCCCTGCGCACGATCAACCGGCAGTCTTCCGACCTGCTGGAAATCGCCGAAACCGTCTCGTCCCTCAAGCTGCAGCAAAACGCGCCAGCGGCCGAAATTTCGGCGTCTGGCCAGCTGGTGATGTTGACCCAGCGTATCGGCAAGTCGGCCAACGAATTCCTGACCATGGAGGGTGTGAGCCCTGAGGCGGTGTTCCTGTTGGGCAAGGACTTGAACACCTTCAAGGAAATCGCCGACGGCTTGCTCAAGGGCAGTGAGGAGTTGCGCCTTGCCGCCGCCAAGGACGAACAGGTGCGTGAACGGCTGGAAGCCCTGCTGGCCATGTACGAACAGACCCGCACCGAAGCCGGCGCGATTCTGGGCAACCTGCAGGGCCTGGTGTCGGCCCGGGAGGCGCAGGCCGGCATCATTGCCGATAGCGAACCTTTGCGATTGGCATTGGGCAAGCTCCAGGCGAGCCTGTCTTCCCGCTCCGGTTTGGGCGGCGCAGAAATCGCCGTCTTGCTGCTGTCTGCGGTCTTTGCGCTGGGTTGTGCGGGTGGTCTGGCCTATGTGCAGCTGCAGGACAGCCGTCAGCGCCAACGGGTGGCTGAGCGTCAGCGCCAGGCGGCCGAGTCGCTGGAGCAGGATGCCAAGCGCGTGAACGACGCCAACCAGGCGGCCATTCTCCGGTTGATGAACGAACTGCAGACGGTGGCCGAAGGCGACCTGACGCAGGAAGCGACCGTGACCGAGGACATCACCGGCGCCATCGCCGACTCGGTGAACTACACGGTGGAAGAGCTGCGTTCGCTGGTGGGCAACGTACAGGCCACGGCCACCCGGGTGGCGCAGACCACGTCCGCGGTGGAAAGCACCTCGACCGAGCTGCTGGCGGCGTCCACCGAGCAGCTGCGCGAGATTCGTGAAACCGGCCAGTCCGTGCTGGACATGGCGCAACGCATCAACCAGGTGTCGGGACAGGCGCAGGAATCGGCCTCGGTGGCACGGACTTCTCTGCAAGCCGCTGAATCGGGTCTGCAGGCCGTGCAGGACGCGATCGGCGGTATGAACGCCATCCGCGACCAGATCCAGGAAACCTCCAAGCGCATCAAGCGGCTGGGTGAGTCTTCGCAAGAGATCGGTGAAATCACCGAACTGATCTCGGACATTACCGAACAGACCAACGTGCTGGCCCTGAACGCCGCCATCCAGGCGGCTTCCGCCGGTGAAGCCGGTCGGGGCTTCTCGGTGGTGGCCGAGGAAGTGCAGCGACTGGCCGAACGGTCGGCCGACGCCACGCGCCAGATCGCGGCGCTGGTGAAGGCGATTCAGACCGACACCCAGGACGCGGTGGCCGCCATGGAGCGCTCCACCCAGGGTGTGGTCGAAGGAGCCAAGCTGTCCGACAACGCCGGTACCGCGCTGTCCGAAATCGACCGCGTGTCGCGGCGATTGGCCGAACTGATTGAGCAGATCTCCAGTGCCACTTCACGCGAAGCCGAGTCGGCCAACGAGGTGGCCGGCAACATCCAGCACATTTTTGCCGTGACCGAGCAGACCGGTGAAGGCACGCGTTCGACGGCCCAGCAGGTGCGTGAACTCTCCGCCATGGCCGAAGAACTGCGTCAGTCCGTGTCGCGGTTCAAGATCGCCTGAGAGCCCTCCCGCGTCTGTGCACCAACCTGACTGATGATCATGCTCGACACCACCGCCGACAGTTTGCAGACGGATGCCCCGCTCGCCGACCTCGGTCCGCTGGCCTGGGTGTTCGACGAGTTGCGCAAGTCGCTCGACGCGGCCAACAAGGCCATCAAGCGCTTCGTGCGCGAGACGGAACGATCCCGCAGCGACGACCTGGAGGCGGTGGACCCGGGTTCGCTGCGGATCGCCCGCCAGCAGCTGCACCAGGCGGTCGGTGCCCTGGAAATGGTGGGCCTGCTTGCGCCGGCCCAGGTGTTGCGGGCGATGGAAGCCGCGGTGCAACGTTTCGTGCAGCGTCCCCAGGTGTGCAACGATGAGGCCGCGGGCAAGGTCGAACGGGCCAGTTTCGCCCTGATCGAATACCTGGAGGCGGTGCTCAACAACAAACCGGTCCAGCCTGTGGCGCTGTTTGCACAGTACCGGGAGGTTCAGGAACTGGCTGGCGCAGAGCGTGTGCACCCTGCCGATCTGTGGCCTTTCGATCAGCGTAGTGTGGTGGTCGAGGCCCCGAAGGGCGCGTCCGCGTCGCAGTGCGATGCCCCCCAGCGCCTGTTGTTCGACCGGCTGGTGTTGCTGGTGGTCAAGACCCAGAGCCCCGCCGCCGCACAGCAACTGGCCAGACTCAGCGGGGGGCTGTCCGCCGGCGCCACCGAGGCCCGGGTGCGGACTTTCTGGAGCGTGGCCGCGGCCTATTTCGAGGCCCTGTCCCAGCGCCTGTTGCCGGTGGATGTGTATGTCAAGCGGGCGGCTTCGCGCATCCTGCTGCAGTTCGCCACGCTCGCCCGGGGTCAGAACCAGGTGTCCGAGACCCTGTTGCACGACCTGCTGTTTTTCTGTGCCCAGGCTGATGGCGCCACGCCAGGCAAAGCGCCTCACCTCGTGGCGGTGCGTGAGGCATTTGATCTGGGCGCGACCAAGCCGGTGGACTACCACCTGGCGACGCTGGGGCGTTTTGACCCGGCGCTGTTGACCCAGGCACGCAAGCGCATCCATGCCGCGAAAGAAGCCTGGTCGCTCTTTTCGGGTGGGGATGCGAGCCGGGCCCGCCAGGTGGCCGACCAGTTTGGTCTGGTGGGCGATTCCCTGCTCAAGCTCCATCCGGCCAGCACCGTGCTGGCGCAGGCCTTGTTCAAGACGGCCGAGCAGTCGGCGCGCGATGCCGGCGGCGTCAGGCCCGAACTGGCCATGGAGGTGGCGACCACCACCCTGTACCTGGAAGCTGCTTTTGAGGATTTCGACCCCAACGACAGCGAAATGACCGAGCGCACCCAGGCGCTGGCCGCGCGTCTGGAGAGCGTGTTGGCGGGTGCGCCCGCGCAACCGCTGGACGCCTGGATGGAGCAACTCTACCGCCGCGTGAGCGATCGCCAGACCATGGGCAGTGTGGTGGGCGAGCTCAAGGTGTCGCTGGGCGAGGCTGAAAAGTCGTTGGACCAGTTCTTCCGCACCCCCCACGAAAAGGGCGGGTTGCACGTGGCGGTGTCGCAGCTCGCGCAGATGCGTGGCGTGCTTTCGGTGCTCGGGTTGGAGCAGGCGGTGCAGACGGTGGCGCGGATGCGGGCCACGGTGGACCAGATCCTGGACACCGAGGTGGACGAGACCATGGCCCGCGAAGCCGGAACCTTCCAGCAGTTGGGCAACAACCTCAGCGCGTTGAGCTTCCTGGTGGACATGCTCAACTACCAGCCCGCGCTGGCCAAGAAGCTGTTTGTGTTTGACGAGGCCAAGGGCGAGCTGTTGCCGCTCATGGGTCGTACGCTCAGTTCCGAGGCTTCCAAGCCACCGGCCCATCAAGATGCCCAGGCCATCAATGCCGAGGTGCAGCGGGTGGTCGACGGTGTGCAGGACGGGGTGGCCCTGGTCGATCTCAGCCGGCAGCTCGACACGCTGGCCACGCAAGCCTCGCTGGCCGAACAGCCCGGGGTGGCACGCGCCGCGCGCGACGCGGCCCAGGCGGTGGTCAGTGACAGCGCCAGCGCCGGCGCACAGGCGCTGGTGGACCTGTCGCAGGCATCCGCTCCCGTGGCAGCTCCGGTGCCCAACGCCCTGATGGCCGAGGACAACGAAGAAGACGATCTGCTCGACATCTTCCTGGAAGAAGCCCGCGAGGTCGTGGCCAACGGACTCGATGCGGTGGAACATCTGCGGGTCGACCCCGCCGATCTGGAGCACCTCACCACGCTGCGGCGCGCGTTCCACACGCTCAAGGGCAGCTCACGCATGGTGGGCCTGAACGAGTTCGGCGAGGCGGCGTGGGCCATGGAGCAGATGCTCAATGCCGTGCTGGCCGAGCAGCGTGGAGCCCATGCCGACATGCTCCGGCTGGCGGGTGAGGCGATGGCCGCGTTCTCCCGTTGGGTGCAGGACATCGCGGACCGGCGCGACACCCATTGGAGCGCAGGGCCGTTCCGTGCCAGCGCCGAAACCTGGCGCAACCAGGCGCAATATCTGGGACTGGCGTTGCCGCAGGCCGTGCAACGCGTCGAATCCGACGGGATGGCCGAACCTGCCTCCGCAGCGACCGTGGTCGAGACCGCTTCCGCCATCGACGAGATCGCACTGCCCGAGCTGGCTCAAGCCGAAACCCTGGCTGAGGTGATGAACCTGGATGGCACGTCGCACCAACCCTCCGAGGGGCAGACGCCCGCGGGTGTTGAAGGCTTGGTGCCCGCGTCTGCGGAGGTCGATTTTGCCGACGCCGCGCCGTTCGCGGATGCCCCCACGCTGGATGCCGATCAACCGAACGCCGACGCGTCAGGTGACGCCCCTCTGCCATCCATGTTCGAAGAGATCGACTTCGACAGTCTGATGGCCGCGTCGTCCAGCGCGCAAGCCGAGGCCGCCCCTGTGGTGGTCACGGACGACTCGGATCTTGAGGTGGAGCCGGCCCCGGTTGATCCTGCTCCCCTCCCGTCACCCTCGTCCGATGAGGTGTCGGCCCTGTTTGACGGTCTCTCTCTGGATCTGGACACCGAAACCGGCCCTTCGCAAGAGGTCGAGTCCATCACGCTCGACGCCGACTTCGATCTGGACACCCGCGACGCGCCGCAAGCACAGGCCGAGCCGGTGTCTGATGATGCCGGGCTGGCTGTCGTTCAGGACGAGGCTCCCCCGATGCCAGAGGCTGAAGCCCATGCGGAAATGCCGCCCGATGGCCTGCAGCCACCGGTGGTGGATGAGGGCGCGGAACCCCAGGTCGTCGAGACTGTTGAGGAGTCCTTTCCGGGTGCTTCAGACGAACAGATCCGGGTCATTGGGGACCTGCGCATCGGTATCAAGCTGTACAACGTCTACCTCAATGAGGCCGACGAGTGGTCGCGCCGCCTGTGCACCGAACTGGCCGAGTGGGCGCTGGAGCGCCACCAGCCGGTGCCGGACCAGGCCGAGGCACTGGCGCATTCGCTGGCCGGCAGTTCGGCCACCGTGGGCTTCCAGTCGCTGTCCGACATCGCCCGCGCGCTGGAGCACGCGATCGAGTCGATCGGCCAGCACCAGCAAGCAGGCTGGGCCGCCAGCGCCGAACAGGCGCAGCTGTTCGTTGACGCTTCCGAAGACATTCGCCGGCTGTTGCACCAGTTCGCGGCCGGTTTCCTCAAGGAGCCCACCCCCGAGCTGATGGCAGCGCTCTACCGCGTCGTGCACGAGCCTGTACCTGAGGGATTGCCCCCCGAAGTGCCCGAGGCGCAGTCCGATCCGCTTTTTGAGGCCCCGCCGACGAACACACCCACCCCGATGCAGGCGCCTGCCGGCGTTGAAGTGGCCGCGTTCAGCGAACCCAGCACCGGTTTCGGTGGCCTGCACGAATCGACCGGTCCCGCTGCGGGCCCGGTGCAGGACATCGACGACGATATCGATGCCCTGGACACGATCGACGTCGATCTTTTTCCGATCTTTGCCGACGAGGCGCTCGAACTGTTGCCTCGGCTCGGCGGCGCCTTGCGCCAGTGGGTGGCGCGCCCCGACAACGGCAGCGCACGCTCCGAAGTGTTGCGCAATCTGCACACCCTCAAAGGCAGCGCCCGCCTGGCCGGTGCGCTGCGCCTGGGAGAGATGGCGCACCGCATGGAGACGGCGGCCGAGCGTTTGGGGTCCGACGTCGAACGCAGTGCCGACCTTGAGCCGCTGCAGAGCGCGTTCGACGCGATCAGCGCCCGTTTTGACGTGCTGCGTCGCACCGACGCCGAACCGCAGGATGTGATTCAGCGGGCGCCCGAACAGGCGCCGCCCGATGAGACGGGTGACGCGGTGCCCGAAGCCGCTCCGATGGCGTTGCCCATTGACGCCGCGCCCACGGGTCCCGCGGAGGGACTGGCCGGGATGACCCTGCCGCAGGTGCCGGCGCTGTTGCAGGCGCGGGCCGGAGCTGCCGTGCGTGTGCGGCCGGAGCTGCTCGACCGGCTGGTCAACCAGACCGGCGAGGTCATGATCACCCGCTCGCGCATGGAGTCCGAACTCGTGACCTTGCGCGGCTCGCTCAAGGACCTCACGGGCAACCTGGACCGTCTGCGCGGTCAGCTGCGCGACATCGAACTGCAGGCCGAGACCCAGATGCAGTCGCGCCTGGCTCAAGCACGCGACGCCGACCAGTCCTTCGACCCGCTCGAATTCGACCGTTTCACCCGGGTTCAGGAACTCACGCGCATGATGGCCGAGTCGGTCAACGACGTGGCCACCGTGCAGCGCAACCTGCAACGCGCGGTGGAGGCCACCGAAGACAGCCTGGTGGCCCAGGCGCGCCAGACCCGCGAACTGCAGCGCGACTTGCTGCGCACCCGCATGGTGGAGTTCGAAGGCATTTCCGAGCGCCTGTACCGCGTGGTGCGACAGGCGTCCAAGGAGACCGGCAAGCAGGTGCGGCTGGACATCGTGGGCGGCAACATCGAAATGGACCGCGGCGTGCTCGACCGGATGACCGCCGCGTTTGAGCACTTGCTGCGCAACAGCGTGGTGCACGGCATCGAACCGACCGAAACCCGGTTGGCGCTGGGCAAAGCGGCCGAAGGCCACATCGAGATTCACCTGGCCCAGGAACTCAACGACGTGTCGGTGGTGTTCCGTGACGACGGCGCCGGGCTTGACCTGGCCCGCCTGCGCGAAAAAGGCGTGGCCCAGGGGCTGGTGCCTGCCGGCACGCAGCTCAGCGACGACGAAGCCGCCCACCTGGTCTTCACACCCGGCCTGAGCACGGCGAGCGAGATCACATCGCTGGCGGGCCGGGGTGTCGGCATGGACGTGGTGCGCAACGACGTGGTGGCGCTCGGCGGCCGCATCGAGACCAGCACCCGCGCCGGCCAGGGCACCAGCTTCAAGCTGGTGCTGCCCCTGACCACCGCGGTGACGCAGGTGGTGATGGTGCGCGCTGGCGGGCTCACCTTTGGCGTGCCCTCCAACCTGGTGCAGGTGGTGCGCCGTCTCTCCAGCACCGAGCTGGGCGAGGCTTATGCCAAGGGCAGCCTGACGGTGGCGGGCGAAGAGGTTCCGTTCTACTGGGCCGGTGCCCTGTTGCAGTCTTCCGCGCAGTCGCAGGAGACCAAGGGTCGCACGCTGCCGGTGGTGATCTTCCGAAGCGCGGCGCAGCGCGTGGCCATGCACGTGGACCAGGTGCTGGGCAACCAGGAAGTGGTGGTCAAGAACCTCGGGCCGCAGCTCTCGCGTCTGCCCGGTCTGGCCGGCATGTCGGTGCTGGCCTCGGGCGCCGTGGCACTGATCTACAACCCGGTGGCCCTGGCGACGGTGTACGGCACCCAGGTCCATGAGTGGATCGCCCAGCAGCAGCGCCAGACCCCACAGGTGGTGGGCGAGACCTCGACCCCCGTGGACGCGGCGCTCAGCGCCGTGCCGCTGGTGCTGGTGGTGGACGACTCGATCACCGTGCGTCGGGTGACCCAGCGTTTGCTGCAGCGCGAAGGCTACCGCGTCTCGATGGCCGCCGATGGTCTGCAGGCATTGGAACGCTTGCAGCAGGAACGCCCCACCGTGGTGTTGTCCGACATCGAAATGCCGCGCATGGACGGTTTCGACCTCGTGCGCAACATCCGCAGCGACCCGCGCCTGTCCGATCTGCCGGTGATCATGATCACCTCGCGCATTGCGGAGAAACACCGCGAACACGCGCGCGAACTGGGTGTGGATCACTACCTGGGCAAGCCATACTCCGAAGACGAGCTGCTGGCGCTGATCGCGCACTACACGCAGATCGCTGCCGAAGCCTGATGGGCTGATCCTCCCAAGGTGGATCAGCCCCCTCAGGGGGCCGCGACCCGCGCAGCGGCGGAGCGTGGGGGGCCGACGATCCACCGCCGGGCCGCCCCAAGGTGGATCAGCCCCCTCGGGGGGCAGCGACCCGCGCAGCGGCAGAGCGTGGGGGTTCTTTTTTCTTCACCACCGCATACCGCAGCAGCGTGCGCTCGCGCGCCTCGGCGTGATCGACCACCGGCAGCGGATAGGTCTTGCCCAGCTCCACGCCCGCGGCGGACAACTCCAGCTCGCGGGCCTGCCAGGGCGCGTGGATGGCCGCATCGGGCAGTTCGGCGAGCTGCGGCAGATAGCGCCGGATGAACTTGCCCTGGGGATCAAAACGCTCGCTCTGCGTGACGGGGTTGAAGATGCGGAACCAGGGTTGCGCGTCGCAGCCGCTGGAGCTGGCCCACTGCCAGCCGCCGTTGTTGGCGGCGAGGTCGAAGTCGATCAGGTGTTCGGCGAAATAGCGCTCGCCCCAGCGCCAGTCCAGCCCCAAGTCCTTCATCAGAAAACTCGCGACCACCATGCGCAGCCGGTTGTGCATGTAGCCGGTCTGGTTGATCTGCGCCATGGCCGCATCCACCAGGGGGTAACCGGTGCGGCCCTCGCACCAGGTGGCGAACAGTTCCTTCGCATGTTTGCCACGCTCAAACCGGATGTGGTCGTATTCGGGTTTGAACGCCCGGTCCGCCACCTGCGGGAAATTGGCCAGCAGCTGGTGGTAGAAGTCGCGCCATATCAGCTCCGAGAGCCAGGTGCTCGCCCCGGCGATCCCCTGCAGATGCATCCGGTGGGCCACCGAAACCACCCGCCGCACGGAGAGGGTGCCAAAGCGCAGGTGCACGCTCAGGTAGCTGGGCCCTTTGACGGCGGGGAAGTCGCGCGCCTGGTCGTAGCGGTCGATGCGCTGCAGGAAATCGCTGAACAGCTGACGCGCACCGCTGGACCCGGTGGGCACGGGCAGTTGCGCGAGGTTGGTGGTCTCGAAGTCCAGGTCCGACAGGCGCGGCACCGGCACCGCCCATTCGGTTGGCACGGGCGCGAGCGTCGCGGCGTAGCGCGCCACTGGGTAGGCCTTGAGGTGGAACGGATCGAGCTGCTTGAGCCACGCATTCTTGTAGGGCGTGAACACGCCAAACGGGTGGCCGGCCTGGGTCAGCAGCTCGCGCCGCTCGAAGATCACGTGGTCCTTGTGGCTGTGCAACAGGATGCCGGCATGGGCCAGATCGCCAAACACCTGGGCGTCGCGCGCCAGCGCCGCCGGATCGTCGTCGTGGTTGGCGAACACGGCCTGGACCTGCAGCCGCCGGGCCAGCGCGGGGATGGCCTGGCGGGCCTGGCCATGCAGCACGATCAGGCCGACGCCTTGCGCGCCGTTGGCCTGCCCGAGGGTGCGCAGGTCCGTGTCGAGCTCGACCAGCGACTCGCGGATGAACTCGACGCGCCGGTCGGCCCGGGGCAAGGCGTCCAGAATGTCGGTGTCGAAGACGAAGACACACCAGACCTGGCGGCACACCTTGAGCGCGTGGTACAGCGCCGCGTTGTCCTCGCAGCGCAGATCGCGACGGAACCACATCAGGCCTTTGTCGTAGGTGTTCATGGCGGTGGACGGGGGCGGGCCTGCACGACCGGGCGCTGCGGGGGCAGCGGCTTAAAATCAACGCATGTCCGCTGATTTTGCCCCCATCAACCTGACCAATCATTTCCTGATTGCGATGCCAAGCCTCAGCGACGAGCTTTTTGCCCGCAGCGTGGTGTTCATGTGCGAGCACAGCGAACGAGGGGCCCTGGGGCTGGTGATCAACAAGCCCAGCGACATCCTGCTGCCCCGGCTGTTTGAAAAAGTCGACCTGCCCATGGGGCGCGACGACCTGGCCCTGCTGCCGGTGTTCCAGGGCGGTCCGGTGCAGACCGAGCGGGGCTTCGTGCTGCACGAAGCCGTGGAAGGCGGGGCCGGCGAATCGGTCTACGCCTCCACGCTGTCCATTCCCGGGGGGCTGGAAATGACCACCTCCAAGGACGTGCTCGAAGCCATGTCCTCGGGCGCCGGTCCGCGCAAGGTGTTCGTCACGCTGGGTTATGCGTCCTGGGGGCAGGGTCAGCTCGAATCCGAGATCACCGAAAACAGCTGGCTCACGGTCGAAGCCGACCCGAGCCTGATTTTTGACGTGCCGGTCTCCGAGCGTTACGTGCGCGCCATGGCCCTGCTGGGCCTGCAGCCCTGGATGCTCTCGCCCGACGCGGGCCACGCATGACGGACGACGCCTCCGCTTGCCAGACCTTCATGGCGTTTGACTATGGCCTCAAGCGCACGGGCGTGGCCAGCGGCAACCGCCTCACACGCACCGCCACGCCGCAGGCCACGATCGCTGCCGAGGGCGATGCCCGTTTCGCGCAGATCAGCCTGCGGCTCAAGGAGTGGGAGCCCGACGCCCTGGTGGTGGGCGTGCCTTTTCATCCCGATGGTGCCGCGCACGAGAACACCGCGCGGGCACGGAAATTCGCGCGCCAGCTGCGAGGTCGTTATGGCCTGCCGGTGTTCGAGGTGGACGAGCGTTACAGCACGACCGAAGCACACGCCCTGGGCGCCAAAGACGCCGACGCCGCGTCGGCCTGCATCATCCTGGAACAGTTTTTGAGGAGCCTGCCTTGAGTGCATTGCAACTGGACGCCGAACAACTCTACAAAACCCTGCTTCAGGGCGTCAAAGGCCTGATCGCGGTGACTCCGCAGCCGCTGCACCTCGCCGGCGTCACCTCCGGCGGCGCCTGGCTGGCCGAGCGTCTGCAGCGCGACCTGGGCCTGCCCGGGAGCGTCGGCGTGATCTCGTCCAGCATGCACCGCGACGACTTCGCGCAGCGTGGCCTGGCCATCAGCGCTCAGACCGTGCTGCCGTTCGAAGTCGATGGCGCCCACGTGGTGCTGGTCGACGACGTGCTCTACACCGGGCGCACGCTGCGCGCCGTGATCAACGAACTGTTCGACTACGGCCGCCCGGCCAGCGTGCAACTCGCGGTGCTGGTGGACCGGGGCGGGCGCGAACTGCCGATCGAAGCCAAGGTCTGTGCGGCCACCGTCGCATTGCCCGTGACGCAGACGCTCGAACTCGCGCGCAGCGACGACGGGCGCCTGAGCTTCGTGGTGGAAAACAAGAAGGAAGCCTGAACGTGGCACGCAACCCCCAACTCAACAAAAACGGCGAACTCATCCATCTGCTCTCCACCGAGGGCCTCTCGCGCGACATCCTCACCCAGATCCTGGACACCGCGGCCAACTTCGTCAGCGTCAGCAGCCGCGACGTGAAGAAGGTGCCGCTGCTGCGGGGCAAGAGCGTGTTCAACCTGTTCTTCGAGAACAGCACCCGCACCCGCACCACCTTCGAGATCGCGGCCACGCGCCTGTCGGCCGACGTGATCAACCTCGACATCGCGCGCAGCTCCACCGCCAAGGGCGAGTCGCTGCTCGACACCATCGCCAACCTCTCCGCGATGGCGGCCGACATCTTCGTGGTGCGCCACAGCGAGTCGGGCGCGCCCTACCTGATCGCGCAACACGTGGCACCGCACGTGCACGTGGTCAACGCTGGCGACGGCCGCCACGCCCACCCCACCCAGGGCCTGCTGGACATGTACACCATCCGGCACTACAAGAAAGACTTCACCCAGCTCTCGGTGGCCATCGTGGGCGACGTGCTGCACTCGCGCGTGGCGCGCTCCGACATCCACGCCCTCACCACGCTGGGTTGCCCCGACGTGCGCGTGGTGGGCCCACGCACCCTGGTGCCCGGCGACCTTTCGCAGATGGGCGTGCGCGTGTGCCACACGCTGGAAGAGGGCATCAAGGACTGCGACGTGGTGATCACCCTGCGGCTGCAGAACGAGCGCATGAGCGGCGCCCTGCTGCCGTCGAGCCAGGAGTATTTCAAGAGCTTCGGCCTGACCACCGAGCGCCTGCGCTGGGCCAAGCCCGACGCCATCGTGATGCACCCGGGCCCGATCAACCGCGGGGTGGAAATCGACTCCGCCGTGGTGGACGGACCGCAGAGCGTGATCCTGCCGCAGGTGACGTTTGGCATCGCGGTGCGCATGGCGGTGATGGGCATCGTGGCCAGCCACGACGCATGAGGACACACACATGAAAATCCTGATTCAGAACGGCCGTGTCATGGACCCGGCCACCGGCCGCGACGAGATGGCCGACGTGGCGATCGCCGCGGGTCGCATCATCGCCATCGGCAACGTGGCCGCCGACTTCCACCCCAACCGCACGATCGACGCCACCGGTTGCGTGGTCGCGCCCGGTCTGGTGGACCTGGCGGTGCGCCTGCGCGAACCCGGGCAGGAGCACGCGGGCATGCTGGAGAGCGAGATGGCCGCGGCGGTGACCGGGGGCGTGACCGCGCTGGTCTGCCCACCCGATACCGAACCCGTGCTCGACGAACCCGGCCTGGTGGACATGCTCAAGTTCCGCGCCGAGAAGCTGCACCAGTCGCGCGTGTTCCCGCTGGGCGCGCTCACGCGCGGCCTGCAGGGCGAGGTGCTCACCGAGATGGCCGAGCTCACCGAGTCGGGCTGCATCGGCTTTGGCCAGGCCGAGGTGCCCATCGTCAACCACCAGGTGCTGCAGCGTGCGCTGCAGTACGCCGCCACCTTCGGCTTCACCGTGTGGCTGCGTCCGCAGGATTTCTGGCTTGGCAAGGGCGTGGCCGCCAGCGGCCCGCTGGCCACGCGCATGGGTCTGGCCGGCGTGCCGGTGATGGCCGAGACCATCGCGCTGCACACGCTGTTCGAGCTGCTGCGCGCGGTGCACGGCAAAGGCAGCGAAGCGCGTGTGCACCTCTGCCGCATCAGCAGCGCCGCCGGTCTGGCCCTGGTGCGCCAGGCCAAGGCCGAGGGGTTGCCGGTGAGTTGCGACGTGAGCGTGCACAACCTGCACCTGACCGACGTGGACATCGGCTACTACGACAGCCGGCTGCGCTTGCAGCCGCCGGTGCGCCAGCAGCGCGACCGCGATGCCCTGCGCGCCGGTCTGGCCGACGGCACCATCGACGCCCTGGTGTCCGACCACAACCCGGTCGACAGCGACGCCAAGACGCTGCCGTTCGCCGAGGCCGAACCCGGCGCCACCGCCGTGGAACTGCTGCTCGGCCTGGCCTGCAAGTGGGCGCAGCAGGACGGCCTGGGCCTGATGCAGGCGCTCGCCGTGCTCACCACCGGCCCGCAGGCGGTGCTGGGCAGCAGCCTGGGCACGCTGGCGCACAGCGTGGGCCGGTTGGCGGTGGGTGGCCAGGCCGACCTCTGCGTCTTCGACCCCAACGCCAGCTGGCGCGTGGAGCCCACGGGCCTGCGCAGCCAGGGCAAACACACGCCGTTCGAAGGCCATGAAATGCCGGTGCGCGTGCGCGCCACCCTGGTGGGTGGGCAGGTGGCCCACGAGGCGGCCCGCGCCGCCGCGGTCCACGCGCTGGCGTGAGCGTCGCCCGCGTGTCCCCGCTGGTGGCCGCGTGGCGCGCGGTGCGGGCGCTGGTGCACGTATTGGGCGGGTTGTGGACCATCCGCAGCGAGTTCGGGCGGCTCACGCCCGCGCAGTGCGAGTTGCTGGTGCGCGAATGGTCGCGCCAGATGTTGCGCATCATGGGCGTGGAGCTGGTGGTGCGCGGCACGCCGCCCGCGCGCGGCCCGGTGCTGCTGGTGGCCAACCACGTCTCCTGGCTCGACATCCTGGTGATGAACGCGGCCCAGCCCGCGCGCTTCATCTCCAAGGCCGACGTGAAACACTGGCCGGTGCTGGGTGCGCTCATCACCGGGGTGGGCACGCTCTACATCGAGCGCGAGAGCCGGCGCGACGCCATGCGCGTGGTGCACCAGATGGCCGAACGCCTGCGTGCCCAAGACACCATCGCCGTGTTTCCCGAAGGCACCACGGGCGACGGCCGTGCGCTGTTGCCGTTCCATGCCAACCTGTTTCAGGCGGCGATCTCGGCCAATGCGCCGGTGCTGCCGGTGGCGCTGGCTTTTGTCGACGGCGCCAGCGGCCAGCGCAGCGACGCCCCCCTGTTCATCGGCGACACCACCTTGCTGGCCTCCCTCTGGAGCACCTTGCGCGCCAGCGGCCTGCAGGCGGTGGTGCACTACGGCGAACCCCAGCGTTTTCAGGGGCGCGACCGGCGCACCTGGGCGCAGGACATGCGCGCCGAGGTGGCTCGCCTGCTCGGCCTCTGAGCCGCCACCGGAGCTCGAAGCGGTTCAGGCTTTGGCGGCGCGGGCGCGCTGCAGCATCAGCTCGGTGCTGGTCTTGCGATCGGCGTTCACCCGCTGCACCGCAGGCCGTTCACCGAGGCGCTTGAGGTAGTCGCGCACCGGCAGATCGGCCAGGTGGTCGCGGCCGTAGATGATCCTGGTGGCGCTGCTGACCAGCGGCAGGTGGACCGCGGCGGCGACGTCTGCCAGGGTGAACTTCTCTCCGGCGATGAAGGGCGAGAACATGGCCAGCTTGGCGAACGCGGCGACGTTCTTCTCCAGTTGCTGGCCCACCTTTTCCTTGGCCGCGTCGCTCACCTGGCCGCCAAAGAAGGCCTCGGGGTAGAGGTTGCGCGCCACGAGTTCCAGGTGCAGCTCGATGAAGCGCAGCAGCTCGCGCACCTTGGCCGCCGCGAAGGCGTCGCCGGGCAGGAGCGGGTGCTGGGGGTAGGTGTCTTCCAGGTATTCCAGGATCACCGTGGACTCGCACATCGGGCCCCGCTCGGTGAGCAGGTAGGGCACCTTGCCCAGCGGGCTGGCGGCCTTGTCGGTCTCGCCCACCCAGGCCAGCACCTCTTCAAACGGCACACCCTTTTCGAGCAGGGCGAGCTTGACCTTGTTGTAATAGTTGCTGGCGGCGAAGCCACAAAGCTTGAGCATGGGTTGTCTCCGGGTGGGGTCTGTTGGCAGCGGGTTTTGAGGCCCTGCATGGTATCGGCCGCCGGTGGCCTGCGGGCGTCGCGCAGGCAACAGCGATTGGCTGGGCCGGGGCGTGGCGGGCTGCTAAACTGCGCCGATGCCGTTCGCCCGCGCCCACCGCCGTTTCACCGCCTGGCTGGCCATGCTTGCCATGGTGCTGGGCGCGCTGGCGCCCACCGTGGCGCAGGCGGTCGTGGCCTCTTCGGCGCACGACGGCTGGGTGCAGGTGTGCAGCGTCAGCGGCATGGTGTGGGTCCAGACCGATGCCGACCCGGCCTCCGGTGACGGCAACCCCATGGCGTCCGGCACCATGGACTGCCCCTGGTGCAGCCTGCATGGCGGCGTAGCCGGGCTGCCGCCGGTGTCGGCGCACGCCGAGCCACTGCAGCCGCAGGCCCAGCCGCTCCCGGTCTATTTCCACGCCGCCGCGCTGCGCGGCACCTGGGCCCCCGGCCTGGCCCGCGCACCCCCGCTCTCCGCCTGAACCCACCACGGTTGCACACCCCGTTCGTGGGTGCTGCGTGTGTTCCCTGATGTTCAGGAGGCCCCATGCCTCGTTTTCCTGTCTCTCGTGCGGGTGCGCCCGCCGACCCCCGCCGCCGTGCGGCCACCCTGTGGCTGGGCGGGTTGGCCCTGGGCACGGGCGGCCTGCTCGCCGGTTGTGACCAGACACCCCTGGGCGCGCCGGCCCCGGTGTTCAAGGGCATCGACATCACCGGCGCCGCCTATGGGCGCCAGTTCGCGCTGACCGATTTCAACGGCCAACCGCGCACCCTGGCCGACTACCGCGGCCAGGTGGTGATGCTGTATTTCGGCTTCGTGCAGTGCCCCGATGTGTGCCCCACGGCACTCACGCGGGCCGCCGCCGTGAAGCAGCAACTCGGCGCCGACGCCGCGCAGCTGCAGGTGATCTTCGTCACCGTGGACCCGGAGCGCGACACGCCCGAGCTGCTGCGCGACTACATGGCCGCGTTCGACCCCTCGTTCATGGCGCTCACCGGCAGCCCGGCGCAGATCAAGGCCGTGGCCGACGAATTCCGGGTCTATTACAAGAAGGTCCCGACCGGCAGCACCTACACCATGGACCACACCGCGCTGAGCTATCTGTTCGACCGCGAAGGCCGCATCCGCGTGGTGCTGCGCCACGAACAGACGGCCGACGACTACACCGCCGACATCCGGCAACTGCTGGCCCAGACGCCGGCCTGAAGCTTTCCCTTCTTTCCTTTTCTCTCAACCTTTCTCAACACAACAGGAGTTCCCCATGAAAAAACTGCTCATCGCTTCGCTGATCGCCGTCACCGCCGGTGCCTGGGCACAGACCACGGTCAAGGTCGAAGACGCCTGGGTGCGCGGCACCGTGGCCACGCAAAAGGCCTCGGGCGCCTTCATGCGCCTCACGCCCTCGGCCAACGCCCGTCTGGTGGCGGTCGAGTCGCCCGTGGCCGGTGTCGTGGAAATCCACGAAATGGCGATGGACAACGACGTCATGAAGATGCGCCAGGTTCCCGGGCTGGAGCTGGCCGCTGGCCGCACCACGGAGCTCAAGCCCGGTGGCCTTCATGTGATGCTGATGGACCTGAAGCAGCCGCTCAAGGGCGGCGAGAGCGTGCCCCTCACACTGGTGTTCGAAGACGCCGCCAAGCAGCGCTTCACGCAGGAAATCAAGGCGCCCGTGACCGCGCTGGGTGGCGGCAACGCGGCCATGCCCATGAAGCCGGGCATGGAGCACAAGCACTGAGCCTCGACGGTCTGCGCCGAGTCGCCTTCGTCTGATCCGAAAACCCCATGCCGGTCCGCCCGATGCGCCTGCTTGCGCGCGCCCTGCTGGGCGCGATGCTGCTGGCCGCGCTCGCGCCGGCCATCTCGCGCGCGCTGGCCTCCACGCGTGGGGCGGGCGATTGGGTGGAAATCTGCACCACCACCGGGATGCGCTGGGTGCAGCTGCAGGCCCCCGGCCCGCAAGGCGCCGCGGCCGATGCCGACGATCTGGCCCACGCGCTGGATTTCTGTGGCCATTGCAGCCTGGCGGCCGAACGGTTCGCACCGCTGATCCCGAGCCTGCCGGCCGTGGCGGTCCTGCCCGGCCAGCGTTCTCCACCCGGGTACATCGCCCGTGCCGCGCGGTCCTGCGCAGCGCCCCACCCAGCCGCGCGCGGCCCCCCGCTCCTGGTCTGACCCACCGGCCTCCCCCCGTGGAGGAGGCCCCGTCTTGCCGCCGCTGCACGCCATCGGCGGCCGGTTCGTCAGTTTCAGGAGCCCATCATGACCCCCTCCGTCCGTCCGGACGCGCGCGCCTTTGCGAAGGCCGAGTCCGTTTTTCTCGCCGGCGAAACCGGCCCCGTGTGGCGCGTGGTTGAAGGCGTCGTTCGCCTCGACCGCGACAGCGGTCCGATCCGCCAGCCGGTGCAGCTTGCCCTGCCGGGCGACATGATCGGCATCGATGCCCTGTGCGAGCGGCGCTACCAGTTCAGCGCCACCGCCTTCACCGCCTGCCGTCTGGAGCCGGTGCCGCTGGGCGCCGGCGGTCCGCGCGTGCCGCTGCTGCAGCAAGCCTTGCTGCAGCACCAGGACCGCAGCGAAGACATGACCGCCCTGCGCACCGGCAGCGTGCCACAGCGCATCACCCACCTGCTGTGCCTGATGGGCCTGGAGTGGCGGCCCGACGGGAGGGCGTTGGGCGGTGAGGCCGATGCCATCCGCGACGCCTTGCCCACCCTGCGCGAGGTGGCGCAGGTGGTCGATGCGAAGACCGAGACCGTGTGCCGTGCGTTGGCGCAACTGTTGCCCCCGCGCAGCCGCAAGAGCGGACCGGTGCGCGCCGTGCGCGACTGGTCGAGCACCGCCCCCGGGCGCCTGGCCACGGCCTGGGCGACCCACGCGGCACCGCCCATCTGCTGCAGGACATCCCCGGCGTGAGCCTCGACGGCGCCGGGGGCGTGTCCAGCCTGCCCTCGGCGGCGGCATCCTGGCCGAGGCGCGCGCCAAACATGGGTGAAAGCGACCGCCTGCGCGCGGGCACGGATCTGCAGCGCCACCGCATCAACGACTGGTGGACGCCCACGGGCGGCGCCTGCGTCGGCCAGGGCACCACGATGAGCAAACCCATGCTGCCCAACCACCCGCAGTGGGGCACGGCCGTGCCGGGCATGGGCCGCACAGTGTACGCGGGCGTGAACCTGAAGTTCTGAGCTTGCTGAGCGATTGAGGAGGGTGCTGCGAGCGCGCCGTTCTCAGCGCTCCACTCGGTGTGGTGCTTCCCGCAGGCCGCGGCGGACCGCCGAACCCGATCAGAGGCGGGTGTCGGCGACCGGCCTCTTGGCGCCCGGCGCGGGTGGCGAGGTGGCGCCCGCGCCGCGCGCGAACGTGACCACGTGGTCCACCTCGGCGCGGATGCCGATCCACTCGCCCACCGCGTGGTTGTGGTGCGAGGGCACGTGGGTCATCAGCACCTCGCCACTGGCCAGGCGCAGGGTGTAGAGAAACTCGGAGCCGCGAAACGCCTTGCGGATGATCTGCGCCTTGGCCGGCGCGCCGTCGTCGTGCACGATGTCGTCGGCGCGCAGCAGCACGTCGCACAGCCCCGCCTCGTAGGCGCTGGGCAGCGGGCATTCGTCCACGTCGTGCAGCGCGCCCAGCGGCGTCTGCACCGACACCTCGGTGCCCACCAGCTGGATCTGCGCGGGCGCGAACACGCCGTGGCCGATGAACTCGGCCACGAAGCGCGTGGCCGGGCGGTGGTAGAGCGCGTAGGCGTCGTCCCACTGGTGCAGATGGCCCTCGTGCATGACGCCGATCACGTCGCCAATGGCAAAGGCTTCGAGCTGGTCGTGCGTGACGAACAGGGCGGTGGCGCCCGCGGCCTTCAGGATGCCGCGCACCTCGTGCGCCAGCCGCTCGCGCAGATCCACGTCGAGGTTGGAAAACGGCTCGTCCAGCAGCAGCAGGCGCGGGCGCGGCGCCAGCGCGCGGGCCAGCGCCACACGCTGCTGCTGCCCGCCCGAGAGCTCGTGCGGAAAGCGGCGCTGCAGGCCGTCCAGCCCCACCAGTTGAAGCACCTCGGCCACGCGGGCCTCGCGTTCGGCGCGTGGCAGGCGGTCGATGCCGAAGGCCACGTTGCGGCCCACGTCCAGGTGGGGAAAGAGCGCGTAGTCCTGGAACACCATGCCAATGCGGCGCTGCTCGGCCGGCATGTGGCGCTGGCCGTCGCTCACGGTCTCGCCTTCGAGCGTGATGCTGCCGCTGCTGGCGCGCTCCAGCCCGGCCACGGCGCGCAGCAGCGTGGTCTTGCCGCAGCCCGAGGGGCCGATCAGCACGCCGATGTCGCCGGCGCGCAGGCCCAGCGACACGCCGTCCACCGCCGCTTGCGGCTGGTCGGCGTAGTGCACACGCAGTTGCGAGACGTTGAGGAACATGGCACTGATTGTAGATAACTACAATTCTCATTTGTGTTGATGCGGATCAATGTCCGACCCCGGTCCTGCGGCGTGTGGGCCGTGCCATCATCCACGCGTTGTTTGCGCCCATTACCCCCGTCCGTTCCCTCACCCACCTTCATTGCCCTTCATGCTGCGCTGGCTGGCCCCGACCCTGTTGCTCCTGCTGGCCCTGGCGCTGACGCTGCCCGTGCTCGCGCTCGGGGCGTCCTGGCTGCAGTTCGACGCCGTGGCGCGCGATGTGCTCAGCCAGATGGCGCAGACCGTGCTGCCGGAGTACGCGCTCACCACGCTGCTGCTGTGCGTGAGCGTCGCGGTGGGCGTGGCCGTGGTGGGCATGACCACCGCCAGCGCGGTCACCCTGTTCGACTTCCCCGGCCGGCGCTTCTTTGAATGGGCGCTGCTGCTGCCCCTGGCCATGCCGGCCTACGTGGTCGCTTACGCCTACACCGACTTCCTCCAGTTCAGCGGCCCGCTGCAGGTGGGCCTGCGCGAAGGCTTCGGCCTCTCCGGGCGGGTGTTCCCCGAAATCCGCAACACGCCCGGTGCGGTCTGGGTGTTCACCTTTTCGCTCTACCCCTATGTGTACCTGCTGGCGCGCACCGCCCTGGCCGAACGCGCCGCCCAGCTGATGGAAGCCGCGCGCCTGCTCGGCGCGCCGCTGGCCCGGCGCATCCGCGAAGTGGCGCTGCCGCTGGCGCGCCCGGCCGTGGCCGCTGGCGTGGCGCTCGCGCTCATGGAAACCCTGGCCGACTTCGGTGTGGCCAGCTACTTCGGCATCCAGACCTTCACCGCCGGCATCTACAAAGCCTGGCTCTCCATGGACAACCGCCTGGCCGCCGCGCAACTGGCCACCGTGCTGCTCGCCACCGTGGCCCTGCTGCTCTGGCTGGAGCGCCGCGCCCAGCACCGCATGCGCTTTGCCTCGCTGCGCGGCCAGCGCGCGGGCAGTGCCGAGGCGCAGCCGGTGCGCCTGCGTGGCGGTCGCGCGGCGCTGGCCGTGGTGGCCTGCGGCCTGCCCATCCTGTTCGGGTTCGTGCTGCCCGTGCTCTTCATGCTGCGCCCGCTCATCGGCGGCTGGGACGAACTGCCCTGGACCATGTTCGTGCAGTGGTCGCGCAACAGCGTCTGGCTCGCCGGCCTGAGCGCCGCGCTGGCCACCGCCATCGCGCTGGCGCTGGCGTTCGCGCTGCGCGCGCGGCCCGGCGTGGTCACGCGCGGCGTGGTGCAGCTCGCCAGCCTGGGCTACGCGGTGCCGGGCGCGGTGATCGTGGTTGGCATCCTGCTGCCGGTGGGTTGGGTGCAGATGGTCCGGCCCGAGACCAGCGTGGGCTACTTCGTCACCGCCACCGTGCTGGGCATCGTCTGGGCCTACCTGGTGCGTTTCACCGCGGTGGCGCTGCAGTCGGTGCAGAGCGGCTACGCCCGCATCCCGGGCAGCCTGGACGACTCGGCCCGCATGCTCGGCACCACCGGCGCCGGCCTGGCCGCGCGCGTGCACTGGCCGCTGCTCAAGCGCTCCACCGCCGCCGCCCTGCTGCTGGTGTTCGTGGACGTCATGAAGGAACTGCCCGCCACCCTGGTGCTGCGCCCCTTCAACAGCGACACCCTGGCCGTGGTGACCTACCAGCTCGCACGCGACGAGCGCCTGGGCGAAGCCGCCTTGCCCGCGCTCACGTTGGTGCTGGTGGGGCTGGTGCCCGTGATTCTGCTGAGCCGGACGCTGCGGGCGCGGTAGGGCGCTTCGGCGCCAGGGATCGGTCCGCAGGATCCCATCACCGTCAGGTCGGCCGCATCTCCTTCGGCCCCCCGTTCACCGCCCAGGCCGTGCCAAACCGGTCGGTCAGCATGCCGAAGGTGTCGGCCCAGAAGGTGGCGGCCAGCGGCATCTGCACGGTGCCGCCTTGGGCGAGGGCGTTGAACACGCGTTCGGCGTCGGCCACGCCGGGGTAGGTCAGCGCCATCATCACGCCCTTCATGCCATCGAAGGGCATGCCGGGCGGTGTGTCGCCGGCCATCAGGGCGAAGTCGGGGTGCACCAGGTAGGCGTGCATGATCTTGTTGGCGTGTTCGGGCGGCACCGGTTCGCCGTCGGGCATCTGCCCGAACGTGATCAGGGCTTCGAGCTTGGCGTCGAGCACCTTGGCGTAGAACGCCATGGCTTCGGCGCAGTCGCCGTCGAAAGACAGGTAGGCACACAGCTGTGGCATGGGTTTCCTTTCAAGGGTGGTTTCGGGGTCGTGCATGGGAACGACGGACCAGACCCGCGGTTTTCGACACGAGCCCGGTGCGCGCCGACGAGCGGTCGGCCGGGTTCAGCGGTGCACCGGGTGGCCGTACTGGGGCCATCGCCGATTTTTCTGGCCGCGCGTGGAGTGCTCGCCACATCGCGGTGGTCGGTGCGGACACAATCTCCCCGACAGCAGGCGTTTCGTTTTCAACCCACGACCCAGGAAGGACAGAAGACATGGACCCGTTTCTGCAAGCCGCGATCGACGAAGCCCAGGCCGGCCGGGATGAGGGCGGCATTCCCATCGGCTCGGTCATCGTGCACCAGGGCAAGATCATCGGGCGCGGTCACAACCGCCGCGTGCAGCAGGGCAGCGCCATCCTGCACGGTGAGATGGACGCCTTTGAAAACGCTGGCCGCCAGAGCGCGCAGGTCTACCGCGAGTCGGTGCTCTACACCACGCTCTCGCCGTGCCCCATGTGCAGCGGGGCCATCCTGCTGTATGGCATTCCAAAGGTGGTGATCGGCGAAAACCAGACCTTCATGGGCGACGAAGACCTGCTGCGCAGCCGGGGCGTGGCGGTGGAGGTCCGTCAGGACCCGACCTGCGTGGGCCTGATGCGCGATTTCATCGCCGCCCAGCCGCAGCTCTGGAACGAGGACATCGGCGAGCCCTGAGCGGGCCGGTGGGCGCCCATCGCCGCCGACCGGGTGCGGCGCTTGGCGAATGGCGGCTCTGGGGTGGTGGTGCGGCCAGTAGGAATCGAACCTACATCTGGCCCTTAGGAGGGGCCCGTTCTATCCATTGAACTATGGCCGCAGGGAACGGCGCATTGTAAAGGGGGTCCGCGCGGGCCTCTGGCTCACGGCTCCTGCCCGGGGGCTTCGCTGCCCAGCAGGCTGCTGTGGGTGGGCACGTGTTCGCCCAGGAAATCGAGGAAGCAGCGCACGGCGGGGGTGAGGCCGCGGCGCGAGGGGAACACCGCATGCACCAGGCCGCGCGGCGTCTGCCAGTCGGGCAGCAGCCGGACCAGCCGGCCCTGGCGCAGATCGTCTTCGCACATGTAGCTGGGCAGCCAGCACATGCCGGTGCCGGCGAGCGCGGCCACGTGCAGCGTGAGCAGGTCGTCGGCCACGTAGCGCGGGGTGTGCTGCAGGATGGTCTGGCGCCCGTCCGGGCCGGTCAGGGGGATGCTGGCGCGGCCGTCGGTGGTGGACATGGCCATGCTGTCGAGCCGGCTCAGCTCGTCCAGCGTGGTGGGCGTGCCCTGGCGGGCCAGCAGGGCGGGGCTGGCCACCAGCACGGGCACGTCGTCCCCCAGACGCTTGACCACCAGACTGCCGCTGTCGTCCAGCGTGGTGCGCACGCGCAGCGCCACGTCCACGCCTTCTTCCACCAGATTCACCACGCGGTTGCTCACCAGCATTTCCACGCGCACCAGCGGGTGCTGCGCCAGGAAGTCGGGCATCAGCTCGGCCAGCACGGTCTGCGCCAGCGTGACCGGGCAGGTCACGCGGAGGGTGCCGCACGGTTCGGTCTGCACCTGGGCCACGGTGTCGGCCGCGGCCTGGGCCGATTCGCGCAGCGCCTGGCAGTGGCGCAGGTAGGCTTCGCCGACCTCGGTGAGCGAGAGCTTGCGCGTGGTGCGCTGCAGCAGGCGCACACCCAGTTGCGCCTCCAGACCGGCCACGCGGCGCGAGAGCCGCGATTTGGGCAGGCCCAGCGCCCGCCCGGCCGCCGCGAAGCCGCCGCGCTCCACCACTTCGGCGAATAACAGCATGTCGTTCAGGTCCTGCATGGCGCTTTTCTCGGTTGATTGTCCTGATTATGGAACGATGAATCTCAGAATTACCGCCTTATCAGTGAATCGATACAAAAATACAATCTATCCACCGCCACGTCACGTGGTTCCTCTTTCCGCTTTCAGGAGATCACCATGCAACTGCTGCACATCGATTCCGCCATCACCGGCGAACAGTCCGTTTCCCGCCAGCTCAGCGCCCGCACCGTGGCCGCCTGGGTCGCCACCCACCCCGGCACGCGGGTGCAGCACCTGGACCTGGCCGCCGACGTGGTGCCCCACCTGGGTGCCGACGCGCTGGGTTTCCGCACCGGTCAGGCTGCCGAAACCGCGATCCAGCGTGAAGAAAACGCGCTGTCCGAAGCGCTGGTGAGCCAGTTCCTGGCCGCCGACGTGATCGTGATCGGTGCGCCGCTCTACAACTTCTCGGTGCCCAGCCAGCTCAAGGCCTGGATCGACCGCGTGGCCCAGATCGGCCGCACTTTCAAATACACCGAAACCGGCCCGGTGGGCCTGGCCGGCGGCAAGACGGTGATCGTGGCCATCACGCGCGGCGGGGTGTATTCGACCAGCGAAGCCGGCCGCGCCATGGAACACCAGGAGAGTTATCTGCAGACCGTGTTCGGCTTCCTGGGCATCACCGATGTGCGCTTTGTGCGCGCCGAAGGCGTGGCCATGGGCCCGGACGCCAAGGCCCAAGCCCTGGCCACGGCCGAGAGCGAGATCCAGAGCCACACCGCGGTGGCGGCCAACCAGGCCGCCTTGGCCGAAGCGGCCTGATGGGGTCAATCGAATCTTTGGGTAAAGATCAGATCCAGCGCGTTTTCTTCGCCCGCGCGGGCGCGCAGCGTCAGGCGGCGTGACAGGTCGTAGAACATGGACACCGTGCCCATGGCGCCGGCCAGGCTGCGTTCGTAGGTCAGGTACAGCTGGCTCGACAGGCGTTTGCCCATCGTGACCGCGGACGCGGTGGTGCTGCCGTTGCTGGCCGTGCCTTCGCCCCGGTAGCTCAGTTCGTCCAGCCCGAGGGCGCTGGCCAGGCGGCTGTCGAGCCCGCCCTCGTTGCCCGCCAGCAGGGCCAGCGCGGCCTGCTGCAGCACGGCGGCTTCGGCGCCGGCGCCGCTGGCCGGGCGGCCCAGCACCAGCCAGGCGAGTTTTTCGCTGTCCGGCAGTTCCGGCGTGCTGATCAGGCGCACGCGCGGCGTCTGCGCGCTGCCGCTGATCTGCACGCCCACGCGCTGGCTGTCGTCGCGCGCCTGCGGGCGCACCGCGACGATGTCGAGCGTGGGGTTGTCGTAGGGCCCGGTGAAGCGCAGCACGCCGGTTTCGATGGCGAGCCGCTGGCCGTAGGCGCGGTAGGTGCCGTTGACGGCGCGCACTTCGCCCAGCACCCGCGGCTCGGGCTGCGTGGGCGTGGCGCGCACCTGCAGCTGGCCGCTCAGGCGGGACTGCAGGCCGCGGCCGCGCACCTCGAACTGCTCGCCCAGATCCAGATCGACCAGCACATCGGGCTGCACGCGCTGAGCGTCGTCGGCCGTCGGTGGGGGCAGGTTGCGCCCGCCGCGCACCACCACGTCGGCGCCCAGCGAGGGGGTGAGTTCGTCGGGCAGGATGAAGAGCGCCGAATCGGCGGTGAGCCGGCCGCGGATGTTGAGCAGCGGGCCGGCGAGCTGGGCCGTGATCTGGCCCGAGAGGGTGAGCCGGCGGTCGGCCCGGGTGGACACGCGCAGTTTGGTGGCGGTGGCCTGCAGGTCAATGAAGGTCTGGCGGCGCCCGCCGGACTCCACCGCGCGCCACTGGGCCACGCCGGTGGCGTCCAGCGTGCCACCCACTTCGGCGCCGCGCGGGCCTTGCAGGTGGAAGCGTTCGATGGTGACGCGGTCGCCCGTGAGCGTGGCGCGCAGCTGGCCGTTGGAGAACGAGAACCCGTCCACCACCGAGCGCAGCGCCAACTGGTCGGCCTGCAGCGTGCCGTTCCACTGCGGCACAGCGCGCGTGCCGCCGATCGTGGCGCTGGCCTGCAGGGTGCCGCGCATGCGCCAGCCCGGTGGCGCCAGCGCCGACCACACGCCCACCTCAGGCAGTTGCGCGCTGAGCGTGCCGCGCAGGGGCGCGCCGGCGGGCCACCAGCGGTCGAGCGCGCTGACGCCCGGGGTGGCGTCGGGGTTGGCGGCGAGTTCGGTGTCAAGGCTTGCGCTGGCCTGGCCCAGGCGCTCGCTGTCCCAGCGCAGGCGGGCCTGCACCGTGCGGCCCTGGGCGCTCAGGCTCAGACTCGCCTCGCGCACGCCGGCCTGCACCCGTTGGGCGGCGCTCCGGTTGGTGCCTGTGGGGGCGCTGGCATCGTTGTTGTTGTTGTTGTTGTTGTTGCTGTTGCCGCTGCTGCTGGTCTGCACCGAGAGGTCGCCGCCGGTGCGCTGCAGCCGGGCCGACAGGCGCAGCGGCGTGCCGGCCTGGGCGGGCAGCAGCAGGTCCCAGTCGCCGTCGAACAGCAGGTCGCCCACCACGCCGGCCTGGGTGATCGGGCCGCTGCTCTGGCCCTCGGCGGTGGCCAGCGCGTCCACCCAGGACAGCGGCAGACCGCGCAACTGCCCCTTGCTCTGGAACGCGCCGGCCTGCCAGCTCAGGCTGTCCCAGGCGAGCGTGAGCGGACGGGTGGCGATGGGCGCGACGGCGCGGGCGCTGGCCGTGGTGGGCGCACCCGCCACCGCGCGCACGCTGGGCAACAGCTGCAATTGGCCGGCAGCGGCCTGCAGGGCCAGGCCGGCGGCGCCGGTCTGCATGGCCAGCGACAGGGGAGCGCTGCTGTCGAGCGTCCAGTCCACCACGCGGTCGGGCCGTGAGGCGTCGCTGGCCCGCAGCCGCAGCGTGCGCAGGTCGAGCAAGGTGGACGCGGGGGCGCTGGCCGTGGCCCGGGTGTGGCGCAGGCGGCCCTGGGTGTCGAGCACCCCGCGCCACGGCGCCTGCGCCGCTTCGCCCCGGAGCTGCAGCGCCAGATCGGTCAGGGGGCCGCTGGCCTGCAGGCGCAGCTGGCGCACCTGCCAGGGGGTGTCGCCCGCCGCGTCGAGCTGGGGCAGGTCCAGCGAGGCCTCCAGTTTCAGCGGCACCGGGCGGCTGGCGCCCGCGCTGCCGCCAGCCGGGGCCGGGTGGCCGAGCTCGGCCAAGCCGCCTTGCCAGCGGGCCGCGAGCCGGGCCTGGCCGCTCAGCGCCAGCTCGCGCAGCGTGGGCTGTTGCGCTAGTAGCTCGGCCACGCGCGGGCCGATCACCGGCAGCGTGTCCAGCCCGCGCAGCCAGGCCAGCAACTGGCGGGCTTCATCGACCCGCAAGGCCAGATCGCCCCGGCCATCGGCGTGCGCCAGGGCGCCGTCGAAACGGCCGCTGGCGCCCGGCAGCCGCAGCGTGGCCTGGCCGGTGAAGGCCTTGGCGGTGAGGTCCACCCGGCCCTGGGCGCTGGCGCGGGCCAGCGCGGCGTCGAGCACGGCTTCGCTGAATTCGAATACGCCGCCCATGCCGCCCGGGCTGGTCGGCGCGGCGGGGGTCCAGCGGCCTTTCAACTTCGCTTCGTTCAGGCGCAGGCCGGGTGGGGCCTTGGCGGGTCGGCCGGGCGAGGACAGGACGCGCGCGTCCAGATCGATCGCCGCCGGGGCCGGGCCGCCAGTGCCGCCAGCTGCGGCGGGCGCGGCGGTGCGGGCGCTGAGCGTGGCGTCGAGCGCGGTGGTGGCCAGCGTGCTCCACAGCTGCGCCGGGTCCAGGTTGCGGGCCTGCAGCTCGCCTTGCCATTGCGCTGGCCCGGCGGCGCCCGCGGGCTGGAATGTGCCGCTGGCCTGCACCCGGGCGCGCCCGATCTGTGCCACCAGCTCGGGCAGCAGCCAGCGTTCGCCGCGCTGTTCCAGGCGGGCCTGCAGGCTTTGCAACGGCAGGCGCTGCTGGTCCCAGGGGCCGCTGTTGGCGTTGCTCAGGTCCACCCGGGCCAGCCAGGCCTGGCCGTCGGGTTGTGCGTGCACCGTGCCGCTGAGCGCCGTGGCCGGGGCCTGCGGCCAGAGCGTGGCCAGGTCGAGCCGGTGGGCGGTGGCGTCCAGGGCCTGCAGCGGTTGGGTGGCCCAGGGCATCACGCGGGCGGTGGCGGCGAGGGTGGGCGTGTCGCCGGGGGCGGGGCTGGAGGGCGCTGGTGGCGTGGCACCGGGTGCGGCGGGCGGCCCGGGCCGCACGTCCGCCGTCACGTCCAGGGTGGCGTCGCGGCCGGCCAGCGTGCCTGTGGCGGCGGCGGTGGCCTGCAGCGCCAGGCGGGCCGAGCCGCCGGGCAGCTCGGTCAGCACCGTGCCCTGGGCGCTCAACACCAGTGGCATCGGGGCCTGCGCGCCGAGCAGGGCCTGCAGGCGGTAGCGGCCCTGGGCCAGTTGTAGCGAATCGACGCTGAGCTGGTGGGTCTGCCGCACGCCGGGCCGCTCGCCCAGCGCGGTCCGGTCGCTGGCCTGGGCGTCGCCGTAGCGGTAGCGGCCCTGGAGGGTGTCGAGCGTGAGCGGGGTCGCGCCTTCGTAGGTGAAGCGGCCCACCGACCAGGCCAGCGACACCGGCAGCGGCAGCGCGAGCGACTGCACCGGTTCGCCCGGGGGCGTGGGCGCGCGCTGGTCGCGCACTTCCAGCCGTTCGATGGCGAGTTCCTGCAGGTGCACGCCGCGCCCGAGCAGGGCGTCGGTCCACAGGCGCGGGTTCCAGTGCAGGCGCACGCCGTGGGCCTGCACCTCCAGGCCGTTGAACGTCCAGCGCAGGCGCCCGATGGCGCCGCCATGGTGCAGGCTGCCCACGGCGCCTTCGGTTTCGAGTTGCCCCAGGGTGTCGGCGCGCTCGGCCAGCCAGTCCTGCGCCCAGCCCAGGGTCTGGCCGAGCGAGCCGGGGCTGGCGGCCCAGAGCCACAGCGCCAGCACCGCGGCCGCCAGCAGCGCGACCGGTGCGCCCAGCAACCACAGCAGCAGCCAGCGCAGGCCGCGCCAGCGCCGGGGCGCCGGCGCGCGCGGGGCTTCGCCGGGCGGGGCGGGGGGCGGGGTCTGGTCGCTGTCCATCGGTGGGCTCGGGGGCTCAGAACGTGAAGCCGACGTTGAAGTGCAGGCGCAGGGCCTTGGGCTTCACGCCGTAGGCCAGGTCCAGCTGCAGCGGGCCGACCGGGCTGTTGTAGCGCACGCCGGCGCCCACGCCCCATTGCGGCGGGCGCAGGTCGCCCGGCTCGTTGGCCACGGCACCGGCGTCCACGAACACCACGCTTTCCCAGGGGGTGCGCACGCCGTCGCGCCAGATCGGGCGCTGCCACTCGACGCTGGCCACCGCCAGGTAGCGCCCGGGCGAGACACCGCCGTCGGCCTGGGGGATGCCGATGTCGCGCAGGCCATAGCCGCGCACGCTGGTGTCGCCGCCGGTGAGGTAGAGCAGGGTTTCCGGTATGCCGGCGTCCTTGCGCGCCCACAGCGCGCCGCCTTCCAGGCGCAGCGCCAGCCGGCCGGCCTGGCCGGTCTCGTCGTCGCTGGGGCGGGCCACGCCCAGCGGCGGCGCACCGCGGCGCACCAGGCCCTCCAGCGTGTCGGCCAGGGCGGACACGCCCGAGTCGATGGGCCAGTAGCTCAGCCAGCGGGTGTGCAGCCGCACGAAGGGGAGGCGCGGGCTCTCCAGCGTGGTGCCCACGCCGATCTCCATGCCCAGGCCGTTGCCGGTCTTGGGCAGGGGCATGCTGTCGAAGCGGCGGCGCGTCCAGGCGTAGTTGACGCTGAGGGCCGATTCCGCGTGGGTGGTTTCCGGGCTGCCGAGCACGGCGTTTTCCGCGCGTGCGCGCTCGAACTGCAGGAAGTAACTGCGGTCCAGCGGGGTGCTGTCCTGCGAGCGGCCCGCGCGCAGGCGCTGGCTGGTGGTGGTGTCGAAACCGTCGATCTGGCGTGCCATCTGGGCGCTGGCGATCCAGCGCCAGCCCTGGCTGTCCACCGGCGCGCTCCACTGGCTGCTGAGCAACTGGTCTTCGCGCTCCAGCTGCAGCTTGTTCACCGACTGCCAGCCCAGGCCGGGCACGCGGTGGTGGGTGTACTCGGCCGAGAGGCGCGCGCCGTTGTCGGTGCTGCCGCCCACGCCGAGCACCAGCTTTTGCCGCGGGCTCTCGCGCAGTTGCACCACCACCGGCGCGGTGCCGTCCTGCGGGTGGTCGGTGTCGACGAACACGAACACCGAGTCGTAGGAGCCGGCCGCGGCGATGCGCTGCTGCGCGTCCTGCAGCTGGTCCAGGTCGTAGTCGCTGCCGGGCCTGAGGCCGGAGAGGTGCACCAGGTGCTCGACCGTGGCCGCCTCGTAGCGCTCGGCGCCTTCCACGCGCACCTCGCCCACCCGCAGGGGCGCACCCGAGTCCAGCTCCACGCTCAGGCGCGCGCTGTGGGTCTTGGGGTCGATGTCGGCCAGGCTGTTGGCCACGCGCCCCGTGGGGTAGCGGCGGGCGGTGAGCGCGCGCAGCACGTTCGTCTTGGCGCTGCTCCAGTCGGCCTGGGTGAAGCTCTGGCCGGGTTTGAGCGTCCAGGCGCGGGTGACGGCTTCGCGCTGCGCCGTGGCCTGCGGGTTGTTGGCGATGTCGCCCAGGAAATAGAGGTCGGCCGACTCGACCCGGGTGATCGGGCCCGGGTCGACCCGGATGCGCACCGTGCCCAGCGGGGTGGGGCCGGTGGCGGCAGGCTCGTCGATGTGGATCTCTGGCGCGAAATGGCCCAGCGTGCCCAGCAGGTTGCCCAGGTCGTCGGGCGTCTTGCCCAGCAACCGGTCCAGCTCGCTGGCGTCCAGGTCGCGCAGCGTGCGAAAGCGCATCAGCTCCATGTGGCGCAGCAGAAAGTCGCGCAGCTCGTCGTTGCCGGCCTGCAGGTCGACGTCGAAGCGCGGCGGCGCCGGGGCCCGCGTGCGCGGGGTGCGGCGGGTCGCCGAGGGCGCGAGTGTCTCCACGGCAGCGTCGTCGGTGGCCTCCTGGGCGGCCTCGGGGATGGGGGTGCCGGCGGCGGGCGCGGGCGCCGGCGAGGAGGTGGTCTGGGCCAGCGCCCAGAGGGGAAGCAGGACCACCGTACCCACCAGCCACAGGGGCGGTCGCGCCCATCCTGCGCGGCGCAGGAATGGAGATTTCATGCGGTGTTTATTTCGACAACAGTCTCATGGCATCTTCCAGGCCCTTCAAGGTCAGCGGGTACATGCGCTGGCCCATCAGTTGCTGGACGACGCTGATGCTCTGTCGATACTGCCACACGCCCTGCGGTTCGGGGTTGATCCAGGCGAATTTCGGGAAAGCATTTGTGAGCCGCTGCAACCACTCCGCGCCGGCCTCTTCGTTGTTGTATTCCACGCTGCCGCCGGGCTGCAGGATCTCGTAGGGGCTCATGGTCGCGTCGCCCACGAAGATCAGCTTGTAGTCCTTGTTGTACTTGCGGATGATGTCCCAGGTCGGGAATTTCTCGGCGTAGCGGCGCCGGTTGTTTTTCCACATGAAGTCGTACACGCAGTTGTGGAAGTAATAAAACTCCAGGTGCTTGAACTCGCTCTTGACGGCGCTGAACAGCTCCTCCACCCGCTGGATGTGTTCGTCCATCGTGCCGCCCACGTCCATCAGCAGCAGCACCTTCACGTTGTTGTGCCGCTCCGGGATCATCTTGATGTCGAGCCAGCCCGCGTTGGCCGCGGTGGCGCGGATGGTGTCGGGCAGGTCCAGCTCGAAGTCGTTGCCCTCGCGCGCGAACTTGCGCAGGCGGCGCAGCGCGACCTTGATGTTGCGCGTGCCGAGCTCCTGCGTGTCGTCGTAGTCGCGGTAGGCGCGCTGGTCCCAGACCTTCACGGCCGTCTTGTTGCCGCCCTTGCCACCGATGCGGATGCCCTGGGGGTTGGACCCGCCGTGGCCAAACGGCGAGGTGCCGCCGGTGCCGATCCACTTGCTGCCGCCCTCGTGGCGCTCCTTCTGTTCTTCGAGCCGCTTCTTCAGCGTCTCCATCAGCTCGTCCCAGTCCATCTTGGGCGCGTTCGCCTTCTGCTCGTCGGACAGCAGCCGCTCGATCTCCTGGCGCAGCCAGTCGGCGGGAATGGGCTTGGTGAAGTCCGCGATCAGTTCCACGCCCTTGAAGTAGGCGGCAAAGGCGCGGTCGAACTTGTCGTAGTGCTTCTCGTCCTTCACCAGCGCGGTGCGCGCCAGGTAATAGAAGTCGTCCATGGAACACGCATCGGGATTGCGCGGCCCCACCACATCGGCCTGCAGCGCTTCGAGCAGGGTCAGGTATTCCTTGACCGAGACCGGCAGCTTGGCCGAACGCAGGGTGTAGAAGAAGTCGATCAGCATGAAAATTCCCCCGGTAACAGCCGTGGCATCGGGTTGTTCATGAATCAGGAGTCAACAAGGTCACTTGTTGTATTCGCCACTGCAATAAGGGTCATAGGGCTGGGACCCATCGCTGCGTTTGGGTTTGTCGCACCGACCTCCAGAGGACGCACATGCCGCCAACGCGAGCAGCAGCACGGCAAGCAAGCCAAATCTTGTCGTCTTCATGTACATGGTCCTCATATCAGCGGTTCCTCTGGTTCATGAACACCAGCTTCTCGAACAGCGTGGTGTCCTGTTCGTTCTTGAGCAATGCGCCCACCAGCGGCGGGATGCTGACCTTGTTGTCGGCGCTTTGCAGCGCTTCGAGCGGAATGTCTTCGGCCATCAGGAGCTTGAGCCAGTCCAGCAGTTCGCTGGTGGACGGCTTCTTCTTCAGGCCGGGCAGGTTGCGCACGTCGAAGAAGGTCTTCATCGCGGCGGTGAGCAGTTCCTTTTTCAGCTCGGGGAAATGCACGTCCACGATCTTGTGCATGGTCTCGGCGTCGGGGAACTTGATGTAGTGAAAGAAACAGCGGCGCAGGAAGGCGTCGGGCAGTTCCTTTTCGTTGTTGGAGGTGATGAACACCAGTGGGCGGTGTTTGGCGCGCACCAGCTCGCGCGTCTCGTAGCAGTAGAACTCCATGCGGTCGAGTTCGCGCAGCAGGTCGTTGGGAAATTCGATGTCGGCCTTGTCGATCTCGTCGATCAGCAGCGCCACCGGCTGGTCGGCGGTGAAGGCCTGCCAGAGCACGCCCTTGACGATGTAGTTGTGGATGTCCTTGACCTTCTCGTCGCCCAGCTGCGAGTCGCGCAGGCGGCTCACCGCGTCGTATTCGTACAGACCCTGCTGCGCCTTGGTGGTGCTCTTGATGTGCCACTGCAGCAGCGGCAGCTTGAGCGCCTGCGCCACTTCCTCGGCCAGCATGGTCTTGCCGGTGCCGGGCTCGCCCTTGACGAGCAGCGGGCGCTTGAGCGTGATGGCGGCGTTGACGGCCAGCATCAGGTCTTGCGTGGCGACGTAGTTTTCGGAGCCTTGGAATTTCATGGACGGGGTCGGGTGTGGTGGAGGTGGCGGGAGGGCCTTGGGGCCGGCCGATGCGGCATTCTGTGCGCGACTCGGGGGTGCGAAAGCCGGCGGTGTCAGGGTTATCAATAAGTCGGGGGTGATAGACCAGTCTATATAATCGAGCGTTGATTTTTATCAATCATCCATCTCATTGTGCTTGCAAAATGAACCAACTGTTGCCCATGATCGTCCGTTCCGTTGTCGCCGCTGCGACGTTTTCCGCAGCAGCACTGAGCGCTCAGGCTCAGGGTGTCACCGGCAGCGCCGAAGCCGGCCAGAAGAAGGCTGAAATGTGCATCGGTTGCCACGGCATTCCGGGCTACCAGAACAGTTTTCCCGAGATCCACAAGGTGCCCAAGATCTCCGGGCAGTCCGACAAGTACATCGTTTCCGCCCTAACCGCCTACAAGAAGGGTGACCGCAAGCACCCGTCCATGCGCGGCATCGCGGGCTCGCTGTCCGAGCAGGACATGGCCGATCTGGCAGCGTTCTACACCGCGCAGGGCGACCAGCCCGCCGACGAAGCCCCCAAGGCGGCCAACGTGGCCGCTGCGGCGCTGATCGAAAAAGGGGCCTGCGCGTCCTGCCACGGTGCCAACTTCAGCAAGCCGATCGACCCGAGCTACCCCAAGATCGGTGGCCAGCACGCCGACTACCTGTTTGTCGCGCTCAAGGCCTACACCGTCGAAGGCAACAAGGTCGTGGGCCGCTCCAACCCCATCATGGCCGGCGTTGCCAAGCAGTTCAAACCCGCCGAAATGCGCGAGATCGCCAAGTACCTGGCCTCGCTGGACGGTGAGCTCAAGACCGTGCCGCAGTCGCGTTTCCGCTGATCGGTGACCGCCCATGAAAAAGCCGCTCGATGAGCGGTTTTTTTTATTTCAGTCCTGCGTCGCTCGGCGGCGCACCTGGTCGATATAGGCCTGGCCGTCGGGCGGCCGGCCGGCGCGCTGGCTTTCCCAGAGCATGGTGCCCAGGCACTCCATCACCTCGTGGTGCGCGGCGTGCAGGTCGCCGCGCCGCGCCGCCAGCAGCTCCACCGCCTGGCGGATGCCCGGCGGTTGGTCGATGCTGCACTGTTCGCTGATGGACAGGTGCATGGACAGGTGCAGGAACGGGTTCTCGCGGGTGGCGCTGCCCGGTTCGCCCAGGCGAGCCAGGGCGGCGTCCACGTCGGCCAGCTCGGCGTGGTACTCGGGGTGCTCGGCGATCCACTGGCCCGCCAGCATCTCGATGGCCTCCATGGGCTGCTGTTGCAGGCTCTTGGCATAGACCGCGCAGAAGAAGCGGCGCACATCGGTTTGGGACGGACTGAACATGGGGGGATTGTCCCGCAAGCGGCCCGGCCCCTGGGTGGGCTTGGGTACAGTCGCTTGCCACCTTCAGGAGACAAGACATGACCCAGGCCTACATCTGCGACGCGATCCGCACCCCCTTCGGCCGCTACGGCGGCGCCCTCAGCAGCGTGCGCACCGACGACCTCGGCGCCATCCCGCTGCGCGCCCTGATGGCGCGCAACCCGGGCGTGGACTGGGCCGCCATCACCGACGTGCTCTACGGCTGCGCCAACCAGGCCGGCGAAGACAACCGCAACGTCGCCCGCATGAGCAGCCTGCTCGCCGGCCTGCCGCTGGAGGTGCCCGGCGCCACCATCAACCGCCTGTGTGGTTCCGGCCTGGACGCCGTGGGCACGGCCGCCCGCGCCATCAAGAGCGGTGAAGCCGGCCTCATGATCGCCGGCGGCGTGGAAAGCATGAGCCGCGCCCCCTTCGTCATGCCCAAAGCCGAGAGCGCCTTCAGCCGCAACAACGCGGTGTACGACACCACCATCGGCTGGCGCTTCGTCAACAAACTCATGAAAGCCCAGTACGGCGTCGATTCCATGCCCGAAACCGCCGAAAACGTGGCGACCGAGTTCAAGATCGAGCGCGAAGCCCAGGACCGCATGGCCCTGGCCAGCCAGATGAAAGCCGTGGTGGCCATCAAAGCCGGCCACCTGGCGCGCGAGATCTGCCCGGTCAGCCTCCCGCAGAAGAAGGGCGACGCCCTCGTCGTGGACACCGACGAACACCCGCGCGAGACCAGCCTCGAAGCCCTGGCCAAGCTCAAGGGCGTGGTCAAACCGGACGGCTCGGTGACGGCCGGCAACGCCAGCGGCGTGAACGACGGCGCCTGCGCGCTGCTGCTGGCCGACGAAGCCACGGCCGCGAAGAACGGCCTCACGCCCAAGGCCCGCATCGTCGGCATGGCCACGGCCGGCGTGGCCCCGCGCATCATGGGCATGGGCCCGGCCCCGGCCACGCAGAAGGTGCTGGCCCTCACCGGCCTCACGCTGGAGCAGCTCGACGTGATCGAACTCAACGAAGCCTTCGCCGCGCAAGGCCTGGCCGTGCTGCGCACCCTGGGTCTGAAAGACGACGATGAACGCGTGAACGCCTGGGGCGGCGCCATCGCCCTGGGCCACCCGCTGGGGGCCAGCGGCGCACGCCTGGCCACCACGGCGGTGAACCGCCTGCACGCCACGGGCGGGCGCTACGCGCTGTGCACCATGTGCATCGGCGTGGGGCAGGGGATCGCGTTGGTCATCGAAAAAGTCTGATCCTTGATCACCGATCCGTATTTCTATCTGGTGGCGATCCCCGCCGTGCTGCTGCTGGGGGTGAGCAAGAGCGGCTTTGGCGCCGGCTTCGGTTCGCTCGCCGTGCCCATGATGGCGTTGGCGGTCACGGTGCCGCAGGCCGCGGCGATCCTGATGCCGGTGTTGCTGGTGATGGACCTGCTGGGCATGGCGGCGTTTCGCAAGAACGTGGATCGCCGGTTGCTGCGTTTCCTGCTGCCCTTCGGCCTGCTCGGCATCGTGGTCGGCGCGCTGTTGTTCAAACTGCTGGACGCCAAGGTGGTGGCCGGCATCGTGGGCGGTTTCACCCTGCTGTTTCTGGCCCAGCGCCTGCTGTTCCCGCCGAAGGCCGACAGCCCGCCGCCGCCGAAATGGGTGGGCGCCATCCTGACGGCGACCTCCGGGTTCACCAGCTTCATCGCCCACGCGGGCGGCCCGCCGATCAACGCCTACGTGATCCCGCTGCGGCTCTCGCCGGTGCTGTTCACCGGCACCATGGCCTTCTTCTTTTTCTTCATCAACATCGCGAAGTGGATTCCCTACGCCTGGCTGGGCCTGCTGGACCTGCGCAACATGTTGACCTCGCTGGCGCTGCTGCCGTTTGCGCCGATCGGGGTCTGGGTGGGGGTGCGCATCGCGCACCGCATCCAGCCGCGGTTGTTTTACCGGATGGTCTACGCCGGCATGTTTCTCACGGGCGTCAAGCTGGTGTGGGACGCGTGGCGCTGAGGGGCTGGCGATACCATAGGGCCTGTTTTCAGACAACGAGGAGGTCGGTATGCCTATCGTGGTGGTTGCGAATCCCAAGGGCGGGGTGGGGAAGTCCACCCTGTCCACCCATGTGGCGGGCTATTTCGCCGCCCAGGGCCATGCCGTCATGCTCGGAGACGCCGACCGCCAGCAGTCGGCGCGTCTGTGGCTGCAACTGCGACCCCCGGCCGCGCGCCCGATTCGCACCTGGGAGGTGTCCCACGACCTGATCGCGCGTCCTCCGCGCGGCACCTCCCACGTGGTGCTGGACACCCCCGCCGGTCTGCACGGCTGGCGCTTCAAGGACGTGATGCGCATGGCCGACAAGGTGCTGGTGCCGCTGCAGCCCAGCATCTTCGACATCTACGCCACGCGCGCCTTTCTCGACGAAATCGCCGAGTTCCGCAACGCCGACAAGCTCAAGATCGGCATCGTGGGCATGCGGGTGGATGCGCGCACCATCGCGGCCGACAAGCTGCAGGAGTTCGTCTCGGGCCTGGGCCTGCCGGTGCTGGGCTATCTGCGCGACACGCAGAACTACATCCACCTGGCCGCGCGTGGGCTCACGTTGTTCGACGTGGCGCCGGGGCGGGTGGAGAAAGACCTGCAGCAGTGGCAGGGCATCTGCGACTGGCTGGAGCGTTGAAACACCCCCGCCGCGCTGCGCGCGACCCCCTCAAGGGGGCTGAGGGCCGCGGCTCCAAGCCTGCCTGCGCAGGCTTGGACGGCCCGAAGAAGCCTCGCCTCCGGCGAGGCTGCGGCCTGCAAGGCGCACTGGCCGTCCGGCAAAGCCGGCCCGGCGGTGCCCTTGGCAGCACCGTTTCGTGCGTCGGGGTCACGCTCCGGCGGCATGGAAAGCGGGTGGCGACACTTGTCGCGGGGCCGACACCCGCCGCCTGGCCGGCGGGCTAGAGTCGCATTCCATGAAAACCTTTGAAACCCTGGCCGATCTGGCGGCCTGCGTGGGCCAGGAAGTCGCGCTCAGCGACTGGGTCACGATCACCCAGGAACGTGTCAACCAGTTTGCCCAGGCCACCGGTGATCACCAGTGGATCCATGTGGACGTGGAGAAAGCGAAGCAGGGGCCGTTTGGCGGGACGATCGCGCACGGTTTCCTGACGCTGTCGCTGCTGCCGGTGTTTCTGGAGTCGGCGTTCGCGGTGCGCCAGTCCGGCATGGGCCTGAACTACGGGCTCAATCGGGTGCGCTTCACGGCGCCGGTGCCGGTGGGCAGCCGCCTGCGTGCGCGCCTGACCCTGCTGGCCGCCGAACCGATCGAACACCAGGGCCTGCAGCTGACGTGGTCGGTGGTGGTTGAGCGCGACGGGGCCGACAAGCCGGTGTGCGTGGCCGAGTCGCTGGTGCGGCTCTACCCCTGAGCCTTCGGCCGGCGCAATCAGCGGATCTTGACGAGCTGTTTGCGCTCCAGGCTGCCTTCAAACGCCCGGATCAGGTCGTTGATGCGTTCGGCGGCGATGGACTGGTTGTGGCGTTGGGAGATCAGCTGGTAGGCGTCGTTGCGCAGCATCCAGAGTTCCTGGGGTGTTTTGGCGTTGTCGATTTTCAGGCGCAGGCGCTGCGCGGGCAGGCTGATGCAGTCTTCGATGCACGACAGCAGGGCCTGCCGGATGGTGGCCAGGTCTTTCACGCTGACCGGCTTTTTTGCGCCTTGGCGCGGTGTCAGGGCCGCCTGAACGATGCGGGCAATGGTGGGGATCAATGCGGTCTCCAGGCGGCCGGTGGGGTCGCGTGTGTCGGATGGGCCGCCGGCGTTCGTGACGGGCAGCGCGTGTCGGGAAGTGTGAGCATTGTGCGGCCGCTGGAGGGAATGGGGTGGGGCGTGCAGCTCATAAAAGAGTGAACTGCGTCACGCTGACGGGGCGCCAAAGCCTTGCTGTCGCCAGGCCTCGAAGACCACCACCGCCACCGCGTTGGACAGGTTGAGGCTGCGCTGGCCTTCGATCATGGGAAGGCGCAGGCGCTGCGTTGGGGCGAAGCGCTCGCGCAGGTCGGCGGGCAGTCCCCGGGTCTCGGAACCAAAGACCAGCCAGTCCCCCGGCTGGAAGCGGTTGTCGTACACCGACAGCGTGCCCCGGGTGGTGAGCGCGAACATGCGTTGTGGGTCGGGCTGTTCGGCGTGCAGGAAGCTGGCCCAGTCGGCGTGGCGGCGCACGTCGGCGTATTCGTGGTAGTCCAGCCCGGCGCGACGCATCTGCTTGTCGTCCATCGAAAAGCCCAGGGGCTCGATGAGGTGCAGGGTGCAGCCGGTGTTGGCGCTGAGCCTGATCACATTGCCGGTGTTGGGCGGGATTTCGGGCGCAACAAGGACGATGTGGAACATGGTTGCGCGGCAGGTACCGGTGGGCGTGGCAGAAGTTGGAGCGGGCCAGTGGTCTGGTCTGTGGGCTCTCCCTGCAAGCTCGCGATGATAACGTCGGAATCGCGCCCGCCCGGCAGCGGTCCGCGGTGTCCGGGTCGCGGTCGTTCAGTGCGGCGGCGTGCGGGCCAGCACCAGCGCGTCGACCCGTTGGGCGCCCGCCTGCAGCAGGGCCTGGGCGGCGGTCTGCAGGGTGGCGCCGGTGGTGGTCACGTCGTCCACCAGCAGCACATGGGCCCGGGCCAACCGCTGCCGATGAAGCGGGTGGGCGGCGAACGCTCCGCGCAGGTTGTGCAGGCGCTGCTCGCGCGGCAGGCTGTGCTGGTCCGGGGCTTCGCCGATGCGCAGCAGGGCATCGGCCAGCGCGGGGGGCATGGGGGTCGCCGTTGTGGCGGCTTGCCGGCGCAGCGCCTTCACCAGTTCCCAGGCCTGGTTGTAGCCACGGCTGGCCAGGCGCGACGGCGTGAGCGGCACCGGCACCACCAGATCGTAGGGGCTGGACGGTGGCTGGGCCTGGTGCGCCCGCCACATCAGGGCGGCCAGGGTCCCGGCCCAACCGGGTTCGTTCCTGAATTTGAAGCGGGCGATCAGGGTGTCCCAGGGGTAGCTGTAGTCCACCGCCGCCACACAGCGCTGCAGTGCTGCGGGCGCCGTTCGGGTCTGGCAGGCGCCACAGAGCGCCGGGCCAGTGGCCGCCAGAGGGGCGGCGCAGGCACCGCAGCGAGGCGTGGGTGCGGCAAAGCGCTGCTCGCAGGCCGTGCACACGGCCTGCGCTGGCCAGCCGCCGCACACCTGGCAGGTGGCGGGCAGGTGGCGCGTGAGCCGGGTCCACGTGTTGAACATGGGGCCAATATACTGGGCGGTCGGGCTGTGTCCCGTTTTCCGGGCCCGTTTCTGACACCCCTGTCCGGCGATGTCGCCCGCACACCACCCGCTCTGGTTTTCCCTTGAACAACACGCCCGAAGCCGAAACCCCCGTTCCGGGTCTGGACCCGGTCGCCGCGCAGCGCTGGCTGCGGCAACCCCGCACCCAGAGCCCCTGGCTGCACGAAGAGGTGGCCTCGCGCATGGCCGAGCGGCTGCAGTGGTTTCGCGACAAGCCCTCGAGCTGGCTGCACTGGGAGCCGGTGCTGGGCGGCCTCCAGGCCCACCAGCGGGTGCGGTCCTTGTTGCCGCAGGCGCGTTGTCATGTCGCCGCGCGGCAGTTGCCACAGGCCTTGCTGGCCACGCGCGAGCCGCCGTCGGCGTCGTGGAACCCCCTGAACTGGGTGCGGGGCAAGACACCCGCGGCCGCGCAGGACGAAACCCGCGTGGCCATGCTGTGGGCCAACATGGCGCTGCATCTGGAGCCACAACCCCAGGCCTTGCTGCGGCGCTGGCACGCGCACATCGAGACCAATGGTTTCCTGATGTTCTCCTGCCTGGGGCCGGACACCCTGCGCGAGCTCCGGCAGATCTACCAGCGCGCGGGCTGGCCCGAGCCCACCCATGCGTTCACGGACATGCACGACTGGGGCGACATGCTGGTGCACAGCGGTTTTGCAGAGCCGGTGATGGACATGGAGCGCATCACCTTGTCGTACAGCGCTGCGCCGCTCCTGCTCCAGGACCTGCGCGAGCTTGGTCGCAATCTGCACGCGGACCGGTTCGAGGGTTGGCGCTCGCACGCCTGGCACGAGCGCCTGTGCCAGGCGCTGGAAGATGGGCTGCCCCGTTCGGAAGACGGGCGTCTGCTGCTGACCGTGGAGGTGATCTACGGTCATGCCTTCAAACCCGTTGCGCGGGCGCCACTGGGGTCCAGCACTGCGGTTTCGGTGGACGCCATGCGGGCCATGTTGCGCTCCGGGCGCCGCTGAACCGGGCATTGCATCGCCGGCCGATGAGGTCGGCGAGGGGGTGGATGGGGCGCCTCGGCAGGAAAGCCCCCCGTTTCTCGCCGCTACAATTGACATAAATCAAAGCCTTCGGGGTGCTTTCCCTGCAAGTACGCGCGGATTCTCGGATCGGTCGCGGATATGGCCAGCAATTGGTGCGTCAAACCTGCAACGCTTCCCCCGTGGGCAACCCTGTTCGCTGATGGACTGCGCTGGAGCTTGCGGTGCAGCGGTTCGGTCACGCCCGCGCAGCCCATGGCTGCGCTGGTCTTGCGGGGTTGCGGGGGTTGGGTATTCCCTGAGTGGGCGGCCCTATGAAAGTTTGTTCTAATCGGCATTGATATAAATCAATACTTATATTTGAGGCGCTTAAAGTGAGTACGACGAAGAAAACAGTTGATTCCATGCGTAAACGGCTGGTCACGGTGCGCGCGGCCGCCTCCACACTGGCGCTGAGCGTGGGTGTCTGGGCGACGCAGGCTGCCCATGCGGTGAACGACCTGCCCGGTGGTCCCGCTGTGAACCAGCTCAATTTCGCCCCGCCGGTCACCCGCATTGCCGAGGAGCAGCACTGGCTGCACTGGTTCATGATGGGCATCTGCGCGGTCATCTTCGTCGTGGTCTTCGGCGTGATGTTCTATTCCATCATCAAGCACCGCAAGTCGGTGGGCCACAAGTCGCAGGTGCTGGCCGAGCCGATCTGGGTGGAGCTGGGCTGGACCATCGTGCCGCTGCTGATCGTGATCGGCATGGCCCTGCCGGCCACCAAAGTGCTGGTGGCCCAGAAGGACACCACCAACAGCGACCTGACCATCAAGGCCACGGGCATGCAGTGGAAGTGGGGTTACGACTACATCAAGGGCGAGGGCGAGGGCATCGGTTTCCTCTCCACGCTGGACACCACCCAGCGCGAGATGTCCAGCCAGGGCAAGCCCGGGGGCGACGACTACCTGCTCAAGGTGGACCACCCGCTGGTGGTGCCCGTGGGCAAGAAGATCCGCATCATCACCACCGCCAACGACGTGATTCACGCCTGGATGGTGCCGGCCTTCGGCGTCAAGCAGGACGCCATCCCCGGCTTCGTGCGCGACACCTGGTTCCGTGCCGAAAAGACCGGTGATTTCTACGGCCAGTGTGCCGAACTGTGTGGCAAGGAGCACGCCTACATGCCCATCCACGTCAAGGTGGTCACGGCCGAGCAATACACCGCCTGGGTGACCGAGCAGCAAAAGGCCATGGCCGCGGCCGCCGATGACCCGAGCAAGGTCTGGGCCCTGGCCGACATGGTCAAGCGTGGTGAGTCCGTTTACGCGGCCAACTGCGTCGCCTGCCACCAGGCCAACGGCAAGGGCGCTGGCCCGATCAAGCCGCTGGACGGTTCGGCCATCGTGAACGACGCCGACAAGACCAAGATGATGACCGTGCTGCTCAATGGCGTCAAAGGCCCGGAGGCGGAGATGCCGGCCTGGAAACAGCTGTCGGACACCGAGCTGGCCGCCGTCATGACTTACGCCAAGAACAACTGGTCCAACAAAACCGAGCAGGTTGTGCAGCCTGCCGATGTGGTCGCTGCCCGCAAGTGATCCGGTTACAGAAAATCATTGAGTCTCAAAGGAATCGATCATGAGTGCAGTTCTCGACCACCACGATGCGCACGGTCACGACCACGACCATCACGCCCCGTCGGGCTGGCGCCGCTGGGTCTACGCCACCAACCACAAAGACATCGGCACCCTGTACCTGCTGTTCGCTTTCACCATGCTCATGGTGGGCGGCGTGCTCGCGCTGCTGATCCGCGCCGAGCTGTTCCAGCCCGGCCTGCAACTGGTCAACCCCGAGCTGTTCAACCAGCTCACCACCATGCACGGCCTGATCATGGTGTTCGGCGCCATCATGCCGGCCTTCGTGGGTTTCGCGAACTGGATGATCCCGCTGCAGATCGGCGCCGGTGACATGGCGTTCGCGCGCATGAACAACTTCAGCTTCTGGCTGATGATCCCCGCCGCGATCATGCTGGTGTCGTCGTTCTTCATGCCAGGCGGCGCCCCCGCCGCCGGCTGGACGCTCTACGCCCCGCTGACGCTGCAGATGGGCCCTTCGATGGATGCCGGCATTTTCGCGATGCACATCCTGGGTGCCTCGTCGATCATGGGTTCGATCAACATCATCGTGACCATCCTCAACATGCGCGCCCCCGGCATGACGCTGATGAAGATGCCCATGTTCTGCTGGACCTGGCTGATCACCGCCTACCTGCTGATCGCCGTGATGCCCGTGCTGGCTGGCGCCATCACCATGACGCTGACGGACCGCCACTTCGGCACCAGCTTCTTCAACCCCGCCGGCGGCGGCGACCCGGTGATGTACCAGCACATCTTCTGGTTCTTCGGCCACCCCGAGGTCTACATCATGATCCTGCCGGCCTTCGGCATCGTGAGCCAGGTCGTGCCCGCCTTCGCGCGCAAGAAGCTGTTCGGCTACGCCTCCATGGTGTACGCCACCGGCTCCATCGCCATCCTGTCCTTCGTCGTGTGGGCGCACCACATGTTCACCACCGGCATGCCGGTGACGGGCCAGCTGTTCTTCATGTACTCGACCATGCTGATCGCCGTGCCCACGGGCGTGAAGATCTTCAACTGGATCGCGACCATGTGGAAGGGTTCGATGACCTTCGAGACCCCGATGATGTGGGCCGTTGGCTTCATCTTCGTGTTCACCATCGGTGGCTTCACCGGGCTGATCCTGTCGGTCGCACCGATCGACATCCAGATGCAGGACACCTACTACGTGGTGGCCCACTTCCACTACGTGCTGGTGGCCGGTTCGCTGTTCGCCATGTTCGCCGGCATCTACTACTGGTTGCCCAAGTGGACCGGCGTGATGTACAGCGAAACCCGCGGCAAGATCCACTTCTGGTGGTCGATGATCTCGTTCAACGTCACCTTCTTCCCGATGCACTTCCTGGGCCTGGCCGGCATGCCGCGCCGCTACGCCGACTACCCGATGCAGTTCGCCGACTTCAACGCCATCGCCTCGGTGGGTGGTTTTGCCTTCGGTCTTGCACAGGTCTTCTTCTTCTTCGCCGTCGCGCTGCCTGCCATGCGTGGCAAGGGCGCCAAGGCGCCACAGAAGCCCTGGGAAGGCGCCGAGGGTCTGGAGTGGGAAGTGCCTTCGCCGGCCCCGTTCCACACCTTCGAGAACCCGCCCAAGCTGGATGCCAGCGCCACCAAGGTGATCGGCTGAACCCCGGCGCAGCAACGGTTGAAACATGACGCCTGACCAAAAAAAGAGCAACCTGCGCCTGGGTCTGATCCTGGGTTCGGTGGCGCTCGTCTTTTTCCTCGGTTTCGTGGGCAAGCTGGTGCTGTTCGGCGGCTGATGCCCGCCGACACGCCCGCACTTCCGAACCGGACACGCCCCATGGGACTTCGTCGCGAAAACCTCAAGATGGTGGGCAAGCTCGGCGTGATCACGCTGGGCATGTTCGGGTTCGGCTACGCCCTGGTCCCGGTCTACAACGCCATCTGCGAGATGACCGGCATCAACGTGCTGGCGCTCGCCGAGCGTGAGGTGCCGGGTGCCCGGCCCACCCTGCCGGTGAACACGCAGGTGGACCGCACGCGCAGCATCACGGTGGAGTTCGACGCGAATGCCCGCGGACCCTGGCAGTTCAAGCCCGCGGTGCGTTCGCTTCAGGTGCATCCGGGCGAACTCACCACGGTGATGTACGAGTTCCAGAACGTCCAGAACCGCACCATGGCGGCGCAGGCGATCCCGAGTTACGCCCCCAAGCAGTCGGCGGCGCACTTCAACAAGCTGGAGTGTTTCTGTTTCAACCAGTACACGCTGGCGGCGGGCGAGAAAAAGGCCTGGCCGGTGGCGTTCGTGATCGATCCGAAGCTGCCCAAGGACGTGACCACCATCACGCTGTCCTACACCTTCTTCGAGGTGGGCGGCAAGGTGCCGGCGGCGCCCGAGGGCCATCTGCCTCAGGCCAGCGCCGTGCCGGCCGCCTCCTTGCCGGGGGCCGTATGACGCAGCCTGTGCACCAGCGCAAAGGTTCGCTCGTGGGCACGGTCAAGGCCGTGCTCTGGGGTTTTCTCGGTGTGCGGCGCAATGCCGACTACCAGGACGACATCGCCAAGCTCAATCCGATCCACATCCTGGTGGTGGGGGTGGTCATGGCCCTGCTGTTCGTGCTGGGCCTGATCCTGCTGGTGAACTGGGTCGTCGCCTGAGGCGGTGCCGTCGACAGCACAAGGTTTTTTTCTTTCAGACATTCATACAAGCGCTTAGCAATTAGGAGTGAGCATGTCAGCAGCAACACACGGCACGACGCCTTATTACTTCGTCCCCGGGCCTTCGCGGCACCCGGTGATGGCGGCCATCGGGCTGTTTTTCGTCATCCTGGGCGCGGGCCAGTGGGTCAATGGCGCGGGCTGGGGCGCGTATTCGCTGGCCTTCGGTCTGGCCTTCTGGCTGATCGTGCTGTTCCAGTGGTTCAGCCAGTCGGTGGGTGAGAGCGAAAGCGGCCTGTACGGCCGCAAGATCGACCTGTCCTTCCGCTGGAGCATGAGCTGGTTCATCTTCTCGGAGGTGATGTTCTTCGGCGCTTTCTTCACGGCCCTGTGGTGGGCCCGTGTGCACTCGGTGCCCGCGCTGGGCAACATCGAGAACGCGCTGATCTGGCCCGACTTCACCGCGGTGTGGCCGAGTCTGCAGGCCGGCGCCACCGCCTCGCCGGCCGGCATCGTCGAGCCGTTCCAGACCATGGGCCCGTTCTGGTTGCCCACCATCAACACCGCGCTGCTGCTGTCCTCGGGTGTGACGCTGACCATCGCCCACCACGCCCTGCAGTCCGGTGAACGTGCCAAGACCATCGCATTCATGTGGGTCACGGTGCTGCTCGGCATTACCTTCCTGTGCGTGCAGGGCTATGAATACGCCCACGCCTACAGCGAGCTGAACCTCAAGCTGTCTTCGGGTGTGTTTGGTTCGACCTTCTTCCTGCTCACGGGCTTCCACGGCTTCCACGTGCTGGTGGGCATGTTGATGCTGCTCTTCATCACCCTGCGCCTGCAGAAGGGCCACTTCACCGCACAGCGCCACTTCGGTTTCGAAGGCGCGGCCTGGTACTGGCACTTCGTGGACGTGGTGTGGCTGGGTCTGTACATCCTCGTGTACTGGATGTGATCGGCCGCCTGGGGTGGTGCGCCACCCCATCCCCGCCAGCAACAAAAAAGCGCCCGCAGGCGCTTTTTTGTTGGTGGGCAATGGGATGGTGAGCCGGATCAGCGCTGCAATGGCAGACCGGTGGGCTGGATCCAGCCCATCAGGTAGCTGACCAGCACCACCACGAACAGCAGGATGGAAAAACCGACGCGAAACGCCAGTGCCCGTGCCATGTGGTTTTTGCGCGGTTTGTCGTTGCCGTCGGGCGATCCCTCGTCACCCCCCCGCATCATGAAAACCAGCGCGGCCGCCAGGCTGCCAATGATGGCGACGAAGGCCGCGATGACGAGTGTTTTCATGCGTGCGATTATCGGTTTCTTTTTCCCCCACCCGGCTGTTCCCGCATGAGTTCCCGCCACCTGCGTTTCTGGCTCGTCACGGCCGCCACCGTCTTCACCATGGCGACGACGGCGGCCCTGGGCGTGTGGCAGCTCGGACGCGCGGCGCAGAAGCAGGCGCTGCACGATCTGATCGACCAGCGCGGCCAGCTGGCGGCCTGGCGCGGGCCAGAGCTGCTGCGGGCGCCCGACCCGCAGGCCGGCCTGCACCGCCCGGTGACCCTGAGCGGGCGCTGGGTGCCCGAGGCCAGTGTGTTTCTGGACAACCGGCAGATGGGCGGTCGCACCGGTTTTTTCCTGGTCACGCCGTTGCGCATCGCGGGCAGCGAGCGGGCGGTGCTGGTGCAGCGCGGCTGGGTGCCACGCGATTTCAACGACCGCAGCCGCCTGCCGGTCATCGACACCCCCACGGGCGAGGTCCGCGTCGAAGGGCGTTTGGCCCCGCCGCCGGGCCAGCTATATCAACTGGGCAAGGCGGGCACGGGGATGATCCGGCAAAATGTCGAACTCGCAGCGTTTGCGCAGGAGACCGGGCTGTCCCTGCTGAACGTTTCCGTCCTGCAGACCGGCGACACCGCCGACGGTCTGCAACGCGACTGGCCCCGCACCGGAGCCGACGTCTCCAGACACCACGGTTATGCATTCCAGTGGTTTGGCCTGTGTGCCCTTGCGGGTTTCCTGTATGTCTGGTTCCAATTCCTTTCCCCCCGCCGATCGCGCAAACCCCATGGCACAGACCCCCGATGAACCGCTGACCCTGACCGTGCACAGCCTGCCGCAGCTCGACCAGGCCAGCGCGCGCGACGCAGCGAGCACGCGCGCCGGGCGCTGGAAGATGCTGGCCCTGTTGCTGGTGAGCGCCGCGCCGGTGATCGCTTCGTATTTCACGTATTACGTGATCCGGCCCGAGGGGCGGCGCAACTACGGTGAACTGATCGACCCGCAGCGCCCGCTGCCCGCGTTCAGTGGCCGGGACGCGCAGGGTCGGCCCGTGCCCCTCACCGCGCTGAAAGACCAATGGCTGCTCATCAGCGTGGCCGACAGCGCCTGCGGCGAGGCCTGCCAGCAGCACCTGTACCTGCAGCGCCAGTTGCGGGAAACCCTGGGCAAGGAAAAAGACCGGTTGGACTGGGTGTGGCTGCGCATCGGCGACGCCGCGTTGCCCGAGCCGCTGCGCCAGGCCACGGCGGCGGCCCGGGTGCTGCAGGTGGACGCAGAGCAACTCGCGACCTGGCTGGTGCCCGCGCCGGGTCATCGCATCGAAGACCACCTGTACCTGGTGGACCCGCTGGGCAACTGGATGATGCGTTTCCCCGCCCCGCTCGACCCCAAGCAGGCCAAGCGCGACCTGGACCGCCTGATGCGCGCCGCCGCGTTCTGGGACCATCCGGGTCGGCCGAACGACGCTGCGCCGGTGCCCACCCGCTGACCCTGGCCATGCAGACCCAGACCCTGTACGACCTTGCGCCCGTGGCCCGCATCATGCTGCTGGGCGTGGTGATCGCGCTCGGGCCGTTGGCCTGGGTGTGGCTGCGCAACCGCCGCGCCGAGCCCACGCAACGCCTGCGGGTGCTGACACTGGTCACCCTGTTCCTCACCTTCGACCTGGTGCTGTTTGGCGCCTTCACCCGCCTGACCGACTCGGGCCTGGGCTGCCCGGACTGGCCGGGCTGCTACGGCAGCGTGAGCCCGGTGGGGGCGGGGGCTTCCATCGCCGCGGCGCAGGAGGCCATGCCCGGCGGCCCGGTCACCTTCTCCAAGGCCTGGGTCGAAATGATCCACCGCTACCTGGCCACGGCCGTGGGCGTGCTGATCCTGGTGCTGGTCATCGTGAGCTGGGTCGAGCGGCGGCGTCTGGCCGTGTCCTTCGCCTGGCCGCTGCTGACCCTGTTCTGGGTCTGCCTGCAGGGCGCGTTTGGCGCGCTGACGGTGACGATGAAGCTGTTCCCCGCCATCGTGACCCTGCACCTGCTGGGGGGGCTGGTGCTGCTCGCGCTGTTGCGCGCCCAGGCCGCCGGTTACGCCCACGCAACCCCAGGCGCTGCCGCTCCGGTGCCGCTGAGCGCGGGCCTGCGCGCCGCCCTGGGTCTGGTGTTTGCGCTGCTGTGGCTGCAGATTGCGCTGGGCGGCTGGGTCAGCACCAACTACGCCGTGCTCGCCTGCAGCGAGTTCCCAACCTGCCAGGGCAGCTGGTGGCCTGAGATGGATTTCCAGCGCGGCTTCGCACTGTGGCGTGCGCTGGGCCTGGACACGTTGGGTGAGGCGATCCCTTTTGCCGCGCTCACCGCCATCCACTACATACACCGGCTCAGCGCCTATGTGGTGCTGGCGGCCCTGTTCTGGCTCGCCTGGCGGCTGTGGCCGGTGGCGGGCATGCGCGCCACGGCGCGGCTGCTGATCGCCCTGGCCCTGTGGCAGTTCGCCAGCGGTCTGACCAACGTGGTGCTCGACTGGCCCCTGCTCGCGGCGGTGGGCCACACCGGTGGCGCGGCGGCGCTGGTCATCGTTCTGACGGGCGCGCTCTGCGGCACCCGAACCAACGCCGACACCGTGCGTTCCGTCCCCTTCAACACCTCCCAGGCGATCCGATGAGCTCCGCGTCCTCCACCCCCACCGCCGTTGCCCTGCCGCCCACCTGGCGGCAGTTCTACGCGCTGACCAAGCCGCGCGTGATCCAGCTCATCGTGTTCTGCGCGCTCATCGGCATGGTGCTGGCCGTGCCCGGCGTGCCCACCTGGGCTGAGCTGCGGCTGGCCGCCATCGCGTCGCTGGGCATCTGGCTGGTGGCCGGCGCGGCCGCCGCGTTCAACTGCGTGGTGGAACAGCAGATCGACGCCAAGATGAAACGCACCGCCTGGCGACCGACCGCCAAAGGCCAGCTCACCAACGCCAGGACGCTCAGCTTCTCCGCCGTGTTGTGCGGCGCCGGTTCGGCCGTGCTGTACTTCTGGGTGAATCCGCTCACCATGTGGCTGACCTTTGCCACCTTCGTCGGCTACGCGGTGGTCTACACCGTCATCCTCAAACCGCTCACACCGCAGAACATCGTGATCGGCGGCGCATCGGGCGCCATGCCGCCGGTGCTGGGCTGGGCCGCCATGACCGGCGTGGTCTCGCCCGAGGCGCTGATCCTGTTCCTCATCATCTTCCTCTGGACGCCGCCGCACTTCTGGGCATTGGCGCTGTACCGCGTGGAGGACTACCGCAAGTCGGGCCTGCCCATGCTGCCCGTGACGCATGGCTCCGAATTCACGCGGCTGCAGATCTTCCTCTACACCCTGGTGCTGTTCGCCGCCTGCCTCATGCCCTTCATCATGCGCATGAGCGGCTGGTTCTACCTGGTGGCCGCGGTGGCCCTGAGCATCGGCTTCTGTGGCTACGCGTTCGTGCTCTGGCGCCACTACTCCGATGCGTTCGCCCGCAAGACCTTCCGTTTTTCGCTGATCCACCTCTCGCTGCTGTTCGCGGCGCTGCTCATCGATCATTACTTGTGAAACACCCCCGCCGCGCTTCGCGCGACCCCCTCAAGGGGGCGACACCAGCGGCCCGGCAGAGCCGGTTCCGCGGTGTCCTGGGTAGCATGCCTGCCGTACTGCCATGAAACCGACATCTCTTCTCCGCCGTGGTTGCCTTGTGCTGGCTCTGAGTGGTTTGCTGCTCGCGGCCTGCACCGACAAACCCGCCGACGCCACGGCCTCGGGCTTCTCCAGCATCGACATCACCGGCGCCGACTATGCCACCGGCTTCTCGCTGACCGACCACGACGGCAAGCCGCGCACCCTGGCCGACTTCCAGGGCAAGGTCGTGGTGATCTTCTTCGGCTACACCCAGTGCCCCGACGTGTGCCCCACCTCGATGAGCGAGCTGGCCGAGGCCAAGCGCCTGCTGGGCCCCGATGGCGAGCGCTTGCAAGGCCTGTTCGTGAGCGTGGACCCGGAGCGCGACACGCCCGAGGTGATGAAGGCCTACATGGCCAGCTTCGATCCCGGCTTTCTGGCGCTGTATGCCGCGCCCGACGCGCTGCCCGCGCTGACCAAGAGCTTCCGGATCTACTACAAGAAGGTCGAGGGCAAGACCCCCACCAGCTACACCATGGACCACTCCGCGGGCAGCTACGTCTACGACACGCAGGGCCGCGTCCGCCTGTACACCCGCTACGGCAGCGGCGCGCAGGCACTGGCCGGCGACGTGAAGAAGCTGCTGGACGAGGCGCGCTGATCCGCCAGGGAGGCCGCTGGCGCCATCACTAGAATCCCTGCGGGCTCTCATGTGGAGGGGCCCCTTTTTCAGGAAACTATTGATGTCTCTTTCGACCATTCGTGCCGCTGCTTTGCTTTTGACGGCGGTGGCGCTGACCGCCTGTGGCTCCAGCCCCGAGAAATCCGCGGCACCGGAACTGCCCGGCAAATACACGCAGGCCTATGTTTCGACGGTCTCGGTCACCTTGCTGGACAAGGACCCGGACAACAACCGTGTGCAGGACAAACAGACTTTTGAAAAGAAGCTGCCCGGTGTGATCCAGGCGGCTCTGAAAGAGAGCGGCCTGGAGGTGTTGAGCGAACAACCCGGTCAGCGCGAAGGCGTGGTCGTGGTTCAGGCCAAGGTCAGCTACGACCCGGGGAACCAGGCTTTGCGCTGGGTGGGCGGCATTGTGGGCGCGGGCAAGGCCTCGGCCGATTTTTCCCTTGAAGCCATCGATGCCCGCACGGGCCAGGTGGTTGCGACGAAACAGGAAAGCGACACCAAACGCGGTGGCGCATTCGGTGGCAACTTCTATGAAGACGCGGCCGAAAAGCTGGGGGACGTGACCGAAGAGCTGGCCGAGACGCTGGCGCTCATCAAGCGCTGAGAGCGGCGCGGGCCGGTCCCGTTGCCCGGCTCAGTCTCAGTCTCAGTCGACCTTCGCGCCGCTGAGTTGGACCATGCGCTGGTATTTGGCGCGCTCGCGGGTCATGAATTCGCCGAAGGCCTCGGGCGTGCTGGGCGCGGGCTCGGCCATCAGGGTCGCGAAGCGGGTCTTCACCTCGGGAGACTTCAAGGCCTCGCCGAAAGCCATGTTCAGCTTGCGCACCATCTCGGCCGGCGTGCCGGCGGGCACGACCAGGCCCCACCAGGTGTCGATCTCGAAACCCTTCAGCGTCTCCGCGACGGTGGGGACGTCGGGCATCACCGCGCTGCGCTGACCGGTGGTCACGGCCAGGGCCTTGAGCTTGCCCGAGCGGATGTTGGCCGCGGCGGTGGCGAGGTTGTCGAAGTTGAAATCGACCTGACCCGAGAGCAGGCCCAGTTGTGCGGGGTTGCCGCCGTTGTAGGGGATGTGCACGGCGAACACGCCGGCCTGGTTCTTGAACAGCTCGCCCGCGAGGTGGCCGGCGCTGCCGTTGCCGCCCGAGCCGTAGTTGAGCTTGCCTGGGTTGGCCTTGCCGTAGGCGATCAGATCGGCCAGGCTGTGGATGCGCAGGCGCGCCGCGGCGTCGGCGTTCATCACCAGCACGTTGGGCACGCGCAGCATCTGCGTGACGGGCACGAAGTCCTTGGCCGGGTCGTAGGGCAGCTTGCTGAACAGCCAGGGGTTGATGCCGTGCGAGGCGGTGGTCGCGATGCCCAGCGTGAGGCCATCGGGCGCGGCCTTGGCCACGGCGCTCACGCCGATGTTGCCGCCCGCACCCGGCTTGTTTTCCACGATCACGGTGCCCAGCGATCCCTTGACGGCATCGGCCAGGATGCGCGCCGTCACGTCGATCGGGCCGCCGGGGGCGAAGGGCACGATGATGCGCGTGGTGCCGCCGGCTTGGGCGTGAGCCAGCGTGGGCAAGGCCAGCGCCGAGGTGGCCAGGGCCATGGAGGTGATGAGGCGGCGGCGGTTCAGCATGGCGTGGTCTCCAGTCGGGGTGGGTGGATGGGCGGTCACACCTTGTCCGCGGCGCTGGTGAACGCGTCGGCGAAGAAGGCTTCTTCGGGCAACCCGGCCCGCGCCACGTAGTCGCGTTTGGCCGACTCCACCACGATGGGCGCGCCGCAGGCATAGACCTGGTGGCCCGAGAGATCGGGGAAGTCCTGCAGCACGGCCTGGTGCACGAAGCCGGTGCGCCCGATCCAGCCGTCTTCGGGCAGGGCATCGGAGACCACCGGCACGTAGCGCAGGTTCGGCATGCTGGCCAGCTGCGCCTCGATCCAGGCGCTCTGGTACAGATCGGCCGGGCGGCGGCCACCCCAGTACAGGGTGGCGGGGCGCGTGATGCCCTTGAATTGCATGTGCTCGATGATGGCCTTGATGGGGGCGAAACCGGTGCCCGAGGCCAGCAGGATCAGCGGCAGCTCGCTGTCTTCGCGCAGGAAGAAGCCGCCGTAGGGGCCCTCGATGCGCAGGATGTCCTTTTCCTTCATGGCGCTGAACACGTGGTCGGTGAACTTGCCGCCCGGCATGTGGCGCAGGTGCAGTTCGAGGCCGGGCTGCGTGGCCTGGGTGTGGGGCGCGTTGGCCATGGAATAGCTGCGGCGCTCGCCGTCGCGCAGCAGGAATTCCACGTACTGGCCCGCGTGGTACTGAAAGGTGTCACTGGCGGGCAGCTGCAGGCGCATCACGATCACATCGGGCGAGACGCGCTCCAGCGCGTTCACGCGCACCGGCATCTTCTTGATGGGGAAGGCACCGGCCTCGGTCACCTGGCGCGATTCGAGCACCACGTCGTTCTGTGCCACGCCGCAGCAGGTCAACACGTAGCCGGCGGCCTCTTCCTCGGCGCTCAGGGCCTTGGCCTGGTGCGCGCCATGGACCACCTTGCCGCTGACCAGCTTGCATTTGCAGGAGCCGCAGGCGCCGTCCTTGCAGCCGTAGGGCAGACCGATGCCCTGACGGATGCCGGCGGCGAGGATGGTTTCTTCGGGGAGGGATTCGAACGCGCGTCCACTGGGCTGGACGGTGATGGTGAATGTCATACTGGCGGATCTGGGTGAGGTGGCGCACAAGCGGGCGCCACAGCGCGCCAGCAAACAAAGATTGTCGCAAATTCGGAACTCGCATGAGCCTCATCGGCGCTTTGCCCGCACGCTTCCGGCGTGAACGGGTCTTGATCATTGGCTGCGGCGACGTGGGGCTGCGCGCCGCGCGTGCGCTGGGCGGCGGTCGGCGGGCGCGCCTGTTCGCCCTCAGTTCCACGCCCGGGCGCCAGGCGGCGTTGCGGGCGCAGGGCATCACGCCCTTGTCGGGCGATCTGGACGACGCGCGCAGCCTGCGCCGCCTGGCCGGGCTGGGCACGCGGGTGCTGCATCTGGCCCCACCGCCTTCGGGCGAGCTGGCCGACTGGCGGCTGGACCCGCGCACCCGTGCGCTGGTGCGGGCGCTGGCGCAGCGCTCCTTGCCCGCCGCGCTGGTGTATGGCTCCACCAGCGGGGTCTATGGCGACCGGCAGGGCCGCTGGGTGAGCGAAGCCACCCCCGCCCAGCCGCTCACGCCGCGCGCCTGGCGCCGGGTGGACGCCGAAGCCGCGGTGCACTGGCTGGGCCGCGCCACCGGCGTGCGCACCACGGCGCTGCGCATCCCCGGCATCTACGCGCCCGACCGCGAAGGCGGCACGCCGCGCGAGCGCCTGCTGCGCGGTACACCGGTGCTGCGGGCCGAGGACGACGTGCACACCAACCACATCCACGCCGACGATCTGGCGCGCGCCTGTGTGCTGGCGCTCTGGCGCGGGCGGCCGCAGCGCAACGTCAACGTCTCGGACGACACCGAGCTGAAGATGGGCGACTACTTCGATCTCGCGGCCGATCTCTACGGCCTGCCCCGGCCGCCCCGCGTCGCGCGGGACGCGGCGGGCGACCAGCTGCCGCTGGTGCTGCTGAGCTTCATGAGCGAGTCGCGCCGGCTGCACAACCAGCGCATGAAGACCGAGCTCGGTCTGCGCTTGCGTTACCCCACGGTGGCCGAGGGGCTGCGCGGCTGATGGGCCTTGGCGGGGTCGAGGGCGGTCACGGGCCCATGGACCGCAGCACGACCACGGTGTAGATCAGGTACGCGGTCAGCAGCACCCCGGCTTCCACCCGGTTGATGCGCCCCGGGCCGCGAAAGCCCCAGCCCATCAGGAACAGCAGCACCGTCAGGCCGGCCATCACGGGCAAGTCCCGGATCAGCACTTCGGTGCCCACGTCGATCGGTGCGATGACCCCGGCCAGGCCCACCACGGCCAGGGTGTTGAACAGGCAGGAGCCCAGGATGTTGCCCAGGGCAATGTCGTCTTCCCCCTTGCGTGCGGCCGCCACGCAGGACGCCAGCTCGGGCAGCGAGGTGCCCACGGCCACCACCGTCAGGCCAATGACGAGGTCGCTCACACCGAGCGACTGCGCGATGTCCACCGCGCCCCACACCAGCATGCGCGAGCTGCCCACCAGCACCAGCAGCCCCACCACGAGCAGCACCAGCGCGCGCCGCAAGGGCATGGCGTGCGCGCGCAGCTCGGTGGCCGTCTCCCTGGCCAGCGTGTCGCCCTTGTTGCGGCGGGCCTCGACGATGGACCAGCTCACCAGTCCGGCGAACACCAGCAGCAGCACGGCCGCGTCGAGCCGCGACAACACCCCGTTCCACACCAGGAGGGCGGTGAGCGCGGTCACCGCTATCAGGATCGGCAGCTCCTTGCGCAGGACCACCGACTGCACCAGCACCGGCGCGAGCAGCGCCGTCACGCCCAGGATCAGCGCCATGTTGACGATGTTGGAGCCCCAGGCATTGCCCAGCGCCAGCCCGGGGTTGCCCTGGGCCGCCGCCAGGACCGACACCACCATCTCGGGCGCCGAAGTCCCAAAACCGACCACCAGCATGCCCACCAGCAGCGGCGGGACCGCGAAATGTTGGGCGGTGGCCGAGGCCCCGGCCACGAAACGATCCGCGCTCCAGACCAGCAGCAACAGACCGGCAAGGATGGCAAGCGATGGCAGCAGCATGGCGGGTCGGTCGGGCGTTGTTGGACAATGCCCGGATTGTGTCAGCTGACCCACGCCCCGACCATGAAGAACCCAGCACCCCGGCGGCCCGCCCACCGGGCTTCTGGGACTCGCCCCTGCGTTCGCGGCTGGCGCTCACCGCGGGCGCCGTCGTGCTCATGCTGCTGTTGCTGTGGTGGTGGCGTCCCCTGCTGCTGATTCCCGGCACGCAGCCGCTGGTCATGTCCGGTGGCGACCCCTACCTGCGTGCCCTGATGCGCACCATCTCCGCGAGCGAGTCCAACGTGCTGCGGCCCTACCACGTGCTGCATGGAAACGATTACGTGTGGACGCTGGATGTGCACCCCAACCGCTGCGAATCCATCGGCCGGGGCCCCAACCGCGGCAACTGCTCCACCGCGGCCGGCCGCTACCAGTTGCTCTACAGCACCTGGCTGGAACTGGCGGCCCGCCACCACCCGCAGCGCACCGACGACCCGATGGACGCGACCGGCCTGAGCTTTGCACCCGTGTACCAGGACGAGGTGGTGCACGCCTGGCTGTCCGACCCGCGCTGGGGCAACCTGTCGGCGCAACTGCGCGCGGGTCGGGTGCAGCCGGTGCTGCGTCGCCTCTCGGGCACCTGGACCAGCCTCGGCTATGGCATTGAGAACAACAGCATGAGCCGCGAGCTGCCGGGCATCTACCGGCAGTTGCTCAAGGAAGAACTGGCACAGGCCGCGGAAGACGAAGAGGTACCCGCGCCGAAAAACAAGAAGGCCGCGCAGCGTTGACTGTGCGGCCTTGTCCGTGGTGCCCGGGGCCGGAACCGAAACAAGGCATGGCTTGACGCCGAGCCATCGCTGGCCATGGCGGGTGAAACATGGGGTGGCTCCAGGCACGGCGAGGGCGCCACACATCCGCCAAACGGGGGATGCGTCTCCAACGGGCAGAGCCGCAAGTGCCCCCGATTTTCCTGCGCTCGGCGCACCCGTTTTTCGCAGTGGAAAAGAGGTGGCTGAACAGCCTCCGCGCCCCGTTCGCTCCTGAGATGCGCGGCCGCGCGGCATCCCCTGTTTTAGGGTTGTGAGGCGCATGGGCGACTCGTAGCATCCGCCCACCTTCCAAGTCTCCATGCCTCATCGGCCTCGCCCTGAACGGTCGGGCACAGATCAGGTCCAGATGCGGAGCCCTCAATTGGAGCTGTTGCCATGCCCATCCATCGCCTTGTTGAACTGCAGCGCGCTGCGATGGCTCCGCAACTGGCGACCGCGGCCACACGTCGGCCGGTGCGTGTGATGCCGGCTGCCGCCGGTGACCCGGTGTCACCCGCGCTGGACGCCACGGTGGCCACGGTGATTGCACCAAGGCAGGCGGATGCCGGCGCGCTGCGCGCCGTGCGGCTCGATCCGGGCGTGGCGCGCATGCGCCTGGACCGCCTCCGTCCGGAGCTGTTCGACCCGGTCAAACCGCTCGGCTTTGAGCGCAAGGACTCGCCGCACGCCATCAGCCCGGTGGCACAGCCGAGCGACGCCACGCTGTTCGAAGACGCGCACAGCGACGCGCGTTATTTTCTGCCGCGCTACCGGCTGCGCACCACGGCCCCGGGCCGCTACGACGTGAACGTGGTGGCCGACCCGCAGGCCAGCGGCCTGTGGGTGGTGAGTCTGGGTCTGGAGGCCTACCCGGCGCCCGAACTGGGCGATGCCGCGCGCACGGCCCAGACGCTGCCGCACCCGCTCGACGCGGCGCTGAGCTACCGTCTGCCCGGCTCCACGATCGAGCGGCGGCTGCCCGCCACCGAGCTGCTCAGCGATGCGCGCGGACCGGTGGTGATCTTTCGTCTGGGCCTGGCCGAGCGCGACGAACTGCTTGGCGCTTTCATGGCCCAGAGCGCCGGCGCCAGCCTGGTGGTCATGCGCCCGTACACCGTGGCGGTGCCGCTGGCAGCACCCGCGCCCACACCCGGCCCTGTGCCCGGGCGGCGCCCGCCAGTGGCTGTGCCCGTGCCACCGGGCATGCCGCGACCCAGGTTTCCGGTGGCGGACACGCTGCCCAGGCACAGCCTCAACCTGGCGGCCAACCGGCAACTGATGCTCAAGCGCCGCTTCGAGATCGACCCGCGGTTGGTGGCCGGGACCGGCATCGCCGCCGCCCCCGCGGCGGCCGTGCCGCAGCGCTACCGTGCCCTGACGCAGAGCCCGGCGGTGACCATGCCCTTGTGGTTCGACAGCGCGCTGCACTCCTACGTCTACCCCGGCGGCAGCCCCAGCGCCGGCAGCGCCGTGGCCAGCCTGCAGATGCACAGCGTGCCCTACAGCGCGCCCGGTCGCAGCGCCCGCCACCACAGCTATCTGCAAAGCAGCAGCCAGCCCACACGTTTTTATTTTTTGCCCGACGCGTTTCGCCTGGCGCGCACCGAACACCCTCCCTTCAAACCCGCGCTGGCCTTTGTGGTGGACCAGTCGCCCAGCACCGACCCGGGCGCGACGCAGACCGCGGTGGAGCTGATCGCCGACGTGCGCCCCGTGACCGACGGCAAGCGCCTGCTGGCCGCGCGCGAAGCCCTGAAAAGCAAACTCCCCACCACCGGTGTGACCCCGGGCGAGATTTCGTTGGAACCGTTGCTCGCCCCCTCGGTGCTGCGCCTGGGCCTGCCGCGCGGTGGGCGCATGCAGACGATCGAGGTGGCGGCCCAGGTCGATCTGGCCAACGGTTTTCAGCTGAACGAAAGCTTTGCGCTCGACGATTTTCAGGACGTGTTCGCCGCACTCATGGCGCCGCGATCGGCCGCCCTGCTGCAAGGCCACGTGGCGGTGTCCACCGGCCTGGGTGGCGGTGAAATCCTGGTGCCGGTGGAGCTGAACTTCCGCGCCCTCGAGGGCGAGCTGTTCCAGTACACCGAGACCACCGACAGCGCCACCGGCACGGTGGCGGTCCAGCTGATCAACCAGACCGGTGGCGCGCTGCACATACCGGCGCTGCCGGTCTGGCTGAGCCGCGATGGCGCCATGGTGCCCGCGCGCACCGAGGGTCTGGACCTGAGCCAGGCGATCGAACTGCCGGCCGAGGGCGTGCTCGGTTTCCAGGTGCTGCCGGTCGATCCCTGGCCCGATGCGCTGCCCACCGGCCCGCTGGACGCGGTGTTCGACACCTCGGCCATCACCGCCGTGCCCGACCCCGAGGCGCTGTTCGCGCAGACCTTCGACAACAGCGTGGACCAAGAGACCGCGCGCGCCATCACCGTGATGACCGACGCCGAGGTGCTGACCAGCGCGCAGGCGCCCGACAAGGCCATTCGGTTCGTGATCATCGAGTTCCGCGGCAACAAGAGCGTGCGCCTGAGTGACAGCAAGCTCGAAGAAGCGGTGGAGGTGCCGGTGCCCTTGATGGACGTGCTGCTGCGGCGCGACACCGAGGGCCAGTACGAGTACCGCCAGACCGTGGTGTACCGCTCGGGCACGCAGACCAGCTCGGGCTGGCGCAAGACCGACCTGGGCCTGCTTTTCGTGCCTTTTGAAGGCGGAGACTGAGATGTTCGCTGGCCGCCCCGACTGGCACGCCCCCACCCATGTGGTGGGGCGGCCGGCGTATGCGGCTTTTGAACAGCCCGGGCGTTTCATGGTGGCGCCGCAGCGGCTGCGCACCGCTTCGCTGGCGCTGGACATCTATGAACAGGACCGTGGCGACGCCGGTCTTGAAAACTTCTCGCTGCTGCAACTGGGTTTTGAGGCCGAGTACGGGTTGGAAGCGCTGCGCCAGGCCGCGCTGGAATGGCCGGTGTCGGCCGTCTTGGGCCCGTTGCCGGCCGAAGCCGCGTGGTTGCGGCTGCACGCGGTCCAGGCGCTTTCGCTGCCCCCCGAGGTGACGGCCTTGTTGAGCCTGGACCGGGTTGGCCTGGGCACCATGGGCCTCACGCTGCGCCTCGATGGCGCGGCCACCGAGCTGTTTGTGGGCAGCCTGCAAAGCGGGCTGCTCACGGTGGGTGCGCAGGCCTGGGTGCGGGTGCGCGGCGTGGCCGAGCGCTGGCCGCTGGCCGTGAGCTTCGATCCTGCGGCCTTGCGCGCGGCGCTGCCTGCACTGGAGCTGCCCTTGCCATCGCTGCGCCAGCGCCTGTTGGACGCCCCCGAGAGCCTGGGTTTCGCGGCCTTGCTCGAGGTGCCGCTCTCGAACCGGCCGCAGGCCGCCGACGCGCTGCTCGACCGCCTGGTCGAACGTTTCTGTGCCCTGATGCCCGGCCCGGCCGACGGCCCGGCGGCGGACGTGCGCGTGGCCTTCGATGCGGCCCTGATGCCGGCCGGTCGCGTGTCGTGGGCGCTGGATGAAGTCTTGCTGTGCCCGCGCCTGCTGGTGATGGACGCCGACCCGCTGGCGCCACTGTGCGAACTGCCGCCGGCCTCGTGGCCCGGGCAACTGGTGCGCCGCCACAGCGTGCCGGCCCTGGGCAGCGGCTGGCACAGCCTCACGCTCTTGCCCAACCTGCCGGGCCCGCGCGTGGGCCTGCTGCGCGCGCAAGTGGAGGTGATCGCGCCGCCCCGGCCGCCGGCCCGGCCCTTCAGCAGCCGCGCCTCGGCCACGCTGCCGGCCAACGACGCGCCGGTGCTGTTGAACCTGCGGCTCGCGCCCGACGAGCCGCTGCACTACCAATGGAAGATCAGCAGCTTCGTGCGGCAAGACGGCCACGCGGAGCTGGTGGAGGGCCCGGTCCAGACAGCGGACCGGCGCCACCTGGTCATCGGCGCCGATGCGCTGGGCCTGCGTTTTGTGGGCGTGGAGGCAGAGGCCGCTTTTCTGCGCGAAGCCCGCATCACGCTGAGCTGCCAGGGCCAACGCGCCGGCAAGCCCTGGGCGACGGAAGGCGCCATCGACAGCGCCCACCCGCGGCTCGCACTGGCCCTGCCGCCGGGGGTGACCGACGCCACCCTCAGCGCCACCGCCACCGCCCTGGCCGACGGCCGCACTTGCGCCACGCAGGCGCAGGTGGTGACCGAAAACCTGTACCTGGACGCCTTCAGCTTCGAGGGCAGCGGCGCACGTAGCCTGGCGCTGGAGTGCGACTTCGACGACGCCGCGCCGCAGGTGCTGATCGAGCTCGTGCCCGAAGACCGGGTCGACCAGGCCGGTCGGCGCGCCTTGCTGCGGCTCGCGCCGGCCGCGCCAGCAGCCACCTGGGGCTGGACCGCGCTGTCGCCGTTTCGCAGCGGCTACCGCTGGCGCTGGGCCGGCCAGGCCGATTGGTCCGCCGCCACCTCACCCACGGTGCCGCTGCAACTTCGCAGCAGCCAGGACCCGACACGGAGCACACCATGAGCCTTGATCTGCACGGTCTTGTACTGACCCCCTTGCCCGAGCCGAACAGCTTCGCCTACCGGCCCGCCCGGCCCACGCTGGCACGCAACGACGACGGATCGGCGCAGTTCAGCTTCATCAAGGCCGGCAGCGTGAGCCTGCTGTCGTTCACCGCGGTGTGGGCGGCCCCGCAAGCCGCGCTCGACCAGGCGCGCGCCGAGCTGGCCGCGCAACGGCAGTGCGCACCCGACATGATCGATCTCTTGCCCGAACCCCTGATCGCCAGCCCGGCCGAGCTGCGTTTTGGCGACGGCGCCGGCCAGTGGGTCACCGCCATCAGCACCGCCTCGTCGGGCGTGGCGCCGTTCCAGGCCGCCTTCAGTGCCATGTTGAATCCCGAGCAGGCGGACAAGCTGCGCCAGGCCGCGGCCGGTGAGACCGGCTGGGTGGGCGTGGCCTACCGCTTGACGCTCGCGGACGCGCCGGTGCGCAGCAGCACGCTGGACGCCCAGGCCTCGTTTCTGGGCGAGGCCAGCCTGAACCGCGGCGACCCGCAAGACCCCGTCGCCGGCCTGCGCACCGAAGCCAGCGCCAGCCTGTCCGCCACCCACAGCAGCAGCCCCGCCGCGCCCGCCCCGGACGAAAGCTTTGGCGACGCCGCGCTGTGGGGCCTGCCCAAACCCTGACCGCTCTTTCAACGCCCTCTTCAACACCCCACCACCCAAGGACTTTCACCATGATGCAACTCGACAACGTTCGCCAACTGCTGGGTTTCCAGGTGCACGGCGACCACCAGAACGACCACACCTTTTACGTCTATCCGAACCGCCCGACCTTTGCGCGCATGGAGAACGGCGGCCTGGCGCTGCGTTTCGTGGAGTACGGCCAGCTGCGCGAAGACGGAGGCAAGAAGTTCGGCGGCTTCGTGGCGTTTGATGCCGAGCTCACCGTGCCCGACGACGCCCTGGCCAAGATCACGGTGGAACTGCAGAAAGAGGTGGACGCCAAATACAAGAAGCGCGGCGCGCAGCCGCCCAAGGTGAAGATCGCCCCGATCCTCTGGACCGGCGGCACGGTGGAACTGCTGCTCAGCGAAGGCGGCGCGCTGGTGGAGAAGGTGCGCGGCGCGGGCAAGCCTTCGCTCTATGGCCGCAACGTGGCCGCGTTCATGATGGAGCTCTCCGAGCTCGGCACCGCGATCTTCAAGGAAACGCTGAGCACCGGATCGGCCAGCGCCGTGACCGTGGTCTACAAGCTGGACCACTACATCCGCCTGCCCGAGATGAGCGCCTGGGGCACCTGGAACGCCTCCGAGTTCTACAGCTTCTTCCAGGACATCAACACCGAAGACAACTTCTGGAGCGAGGACAGCTACACCGAGGTGGTGAACTCCAGCCGCTACAAGAACGACGTCACCAAGACCCACTTCGAGTTCACCCAGGCGCCCAATCTCTCGCCCGAAGAAAACGCCAAGCTCGAAGGCGATGTGCGCGCGCTCATCAACAAGCAGCTCGAAGCGGCGGTGCAGCGCAACATGCTCAAGGAGATCGCCGACGTCGACCCCAACGTGAAGGCCCTGCAAGAGGGTCAGGACATCGAGGACATCCGCCGCACCATCAACAAGAGTCAGATCGCCAACGTGCGCGTGGAGTGGAGCGAGGCCAAGACCATCATCACCAACAAGGCGCCGCAAGGCCAGCTGCCCACGGTGACCTCGCTCAAGGGCGCCGACGGCAAACCGGTGAAGTGGGAGGACTACTACAGCAAGCTCAGCGTCGACGAATTCCTGAAGACGGTGCAGGTGAACATGCGCGTCAACGCCAGCTTCGCCGACCTGCCGATCCACAGCGTGGAAGTGAAGATCAGCTACCCGCACGGCCCCAACGCCAAGACGCAGGAATTCACCTTCACCAGCCCCGACGCGGTGGCCAAGTTCGAGTGCTTCGTGCACCAGGGCATCCGCAAGTTCAAGTACGCCTACACCGTCAACTACAAGAACAGCGCCTTCGTTTTCAAGAGCCCCGAGGTCGAGACCGACGACACCAACCTCACCATCAACGTCGACGACCTGGGCATCCTGGCGCTTGACATCGCCCCGGGCGACATCAACTTCGGCCAGGTCGACCGCGCGCTGATCACCGTGAGCTACGCCGGCGGGGCGCGGCCTTTCGAGGCCAAGTTCAACATGACCAAGGACAGCAACACCTTCAGTGTGCGCCAGGTCATCGAGCAGCGCCGCAGCGGCCCGGTGCAGGTGCAGGTGGTCTACCAGATGGCCGACGGGCGCGAGATCAAGGGCCCGGTGCGCGAGCAGACCGCCAGCCAGCTCTACATCGACGATCCGTTCAGCGCCATGAAGACCATCGGCTTTCGCGCCGTCGGCGACCTGGAAAACGAGGTCGCCAGCATCACGGTCGACGCGGTCTACGAGGACGCGGGCAACAACTACCGCCAGCGTGTCAACAAGAACCTCAACAAGGACAACCCGGCCGACGACTGGACCTTTCCCGTGATCGACGACGCCCTGGGCGAGGTGCGCTACACCGCCACCGTGCTCTTCAAGGACGGCAAGATGAAAGAGTTGCCCGAGACGGTGGCCAAGCGATCCACCATCACCCTGGGCAGCGGCACGGTGGAGTTCCTGACCGTGAGCGTGGTGCCCGATCTGATGGACTGGGACCGGGCCAAGCTGGTCAACGTGGCGCTGTCCTATCAAGACACGACCAACGGCGTGAACAGCCGCAACGAGTTGCGCTTCAAGTCCGGCGACGCGGAAAAGAGCTGGAAGGTCGCGCTCAAGGACGCGGCCAAGACCGAGTACGAGACCACGGTCACCTATTTCCTCCAGGACGGCAGCAAGAAAGTGGTCGGCCCGACCCGCCAGTCCGATCTGTCGGTGTTCCTTGAAATCCCCGCCTGAGCACCAGGAGAAAAACCATGCTCTTGCTCGACTCCCGTTCGCGCATCATCAACGGCCTCTCGGTATTCCCCGACCACGCCGACCCGGAGCAGTGGTACTACATGCCCACCGCGCCCCATCTGACCACCGTGCGCGACAGCGCGCTCGGGCTCGACATCCCGCAGTTCATGCTGCTGGGTTTTCGTGGCGACGCCGGCAACGGCGGTTTCCTGAACTTCGACTGCAACGTGGGCGCGAGCCAGCGCCAGGTCGATGACCTGGCGCGCGAGATCGCCAACGCCGAGAACCTGCGCAACGCGCCGCGCATCGCGCCGATCCCGCTCGAGGGCGGCACGGTGCGGCTGATGATGCTGGGCAAGGACAGCGCCGCGCCCCCGCCGACCGGAACGCCGGCCACGCCGGCCGGGCCGCAGTTCGTGCTGAAGATGGACCACAGCGCCAACCCCTCGCTTTACGGCGACAACCAGGCGGCGTTTTCGGTGCAGCTCGACCAGGACGGCTTCACCGTCATGCAGCAGGTGCTGGATGGCGAGATCCTGCCGGTGGCGGTGGTCTATTCGCTCGAGTTCCTGGGCCTGCGCCCGGCCTACAACATCCGCCTGAAGGTGGACTGGGACCGGGTGCAGAAGCACATGGACGAAAGCTTCTCGGCCAGCTTCCTGGTCGTCTCCACCGAGATCGGCAAGGCGGTCGACGAGCTGATCGACAAACGCGCCATCGTGCTCGAGTCCGACACCTTCGTGGCCGAGGGCGACGACACCAAGGGCATCATCGACCGGCGCGACGCCGCGCTCGCCCAGGTGCGCTCGATGATCACCGAGGCCTTCTTCAACGTCAGCCTGCCGCCCTGGACGCCCGAGAAGAAACCCGACTGGGAGCGCGCCATGGACGCCGTGGGCCGCTTTGCCGCGAACCAGTCGGCGCAGGCCGCGGGCGGGCCCGCCATGGGGCTGTTGCCCAGCTTCAGCTACAAGCGCATGGACTACAAGCGCATGGACAAGAAGGCGCTCAACGTCAATTTCTCCGAGCGCGTGGCGGTGAAGAAGCACATCCACCCGCAAGGCCATCTGCAGTCGCTGTTCGCCACGCTGCGCGACGGCCGCGTGCCGATGGACCGTTTCGTCAAGCAGGTCTCTCTCGACAACGAGTGGTTCAAGAAACGCAAGCTGCGCGTGACCGCGCGCAACGACCTGGCCGCCGACGACATCGCCAGCATCAACGTGCGCGCGGCCTATGGCGACAAGCCGCAAAACGCGCTGCTGACGCCCGCCGCGCTGGAAACCAAGTTCGAGTGGTTCAGCCAGATCGATGCCGGCAAACCGCTGCGCGACGTGGCGATGGAATTTGAAGTGCTGTTCAAGAACGTCGACACCACCAAGCGCCCCGCCAAACTCAAAAGCAAGCCCTGGACGGTGGACATCGACAACGTGGAGATCGTGCCGCGCGAGCTCTACAGCCTGATCACGGTTCCGGTGATCGCGGAGAACTTCCCCTGGGATCGCTACAGCTCGGTCGAGGTGCAGCTGCGCTACAGCGACGAAGCGAACGACATCGCTCAGCACGACACGCTGCGCCTGACCCATGAGGCGCCGAGTGCGAACTGGAAGATGTTCGTGCTCGACCCGGACAAGACCACGTTCGAGGTGAAGAAGGTCTTTCGCGCACTCGACAACCGCGATGTCGAACATGGCTGGCAGGCCAGCGACGAGACCCAGGTCACGCTGCGCAACCCATTTCCCACGCGGCGCGTGGTGCAGGTGGTGCCCAGCGTCGACTGGACGCAGGTGCAGGAGGCCTTCGTCGACTTCCGCTACGAAGACCCGGCCAACAACGTGCTGGTCGAAGAGTCGATGAGCTTCACCGAGGGGTCGAGTTCGAAGGCCTTTTCCGTGGACCTGCGCAATCCGGCACAGAAGTCGGTGTTCTACCGCATCAGCCTGCAATACAAGGACAGCCGCTTTGTCGAGCTGCCCGAGTCCATGACCAACGCCAGCCGCATCGCCATCAAGCCCGACGCCAAGGGCCGGCGCATCGTCACCGTGCGCGCGCCGGCCGATTTTGAGCGGCGCCACCTGCGCAGGGCCAGCGTGTCGTTGCGTTTCGAGGACTTTGCCGGTGGCCTGTCGTTCGCCGACGACCTGGTGTTCGAGAACGGCCAGAGCTCGGGCGAGTTCGAGTACGACTACCTCGACCCCAACCGCATGCGCTTTGAATACCGAGTGCACTGGCTGTTTGAAAACGGCCTGGGCAAGGTGAGCGACTGGACCGCCAGCGCGGCCACCGAGCTGGCGCTGCGCATTCCCAACTGAACTTCCGCGAGAGGCCCCCCATGCTGCAACTCGATTCACGCTCGATCTCGATCGAAGGCGTCACGGTGTTTCGCGACCACGCCGATGCGTCCCAGTTCTGGTACCTGCCCGGGCCGGTGACGCTGGCGCGGCGCGAGGCCGACCAACGCACCCAGTTCACCTACCTCAAGTACAAGAACCGCGCCGGCCTGGCGCGGCGCGGCGGTGGCTTTCTGATGATCGAGACCCAGCTCAAGCTGGATGCCGATCTGGAGCGCCGCGTGCTCGAGCGCCTGCGCTCCATCAGCCGTGGCCAGCCACGCCTGGCGCCGGTGCCGTTCGACGACGGCACCGTGGCCTGCGTGGCGCTCAACCTGCAGGGCGCGGGCGGCACACGGGCCAGCCCATCGGCCAACGCGCCCGAAGGTTCGTTCAACGCGGTGGAAAGCATCCTGGGTGCGGGCAAGCCCTCGCTGGCCGGCAACAACACGGCGGTGTTCAGCCTGGAACTGTCGGCCGAAGGCGCGACCATCCTGGAGAAAGCCCTCAAGGATGGCACGACGCCGATCGGCGTGATCTACGACCTGAAATACACCGGTCTGCGCCCGGCCTTCAACGTGAAGATCACCGCCGACTTCAACCAGGTGTTTACCCACTTCAGCACCTCGGCCGACGGCCAGCGCGGCTTTGTGCGCGCCGGCATCGACACCGGCTTCGAGCGCCTGGTGCGCAGCGGCGCGATCAAGATCGAGGTCGCCGACATGACCGGCACGCCCGAGAACGAGGCCCGCATCAAGGACGCGCTCGACTTCTTCAAGGCGCAGGTGCTCAGCACCTGGTTCACGCCGGTGCTCACGCCCGGTACCCTGGCCGCGACGGCGGCCAGCGCGGCGTCGCTGGACCAGGTGCGCGCCCTGGGCGAACAACTGCGCCCGCCGCAACCGCCCGCGCCCGCGCGCCCGGACGCCACACCCGCGGCGCCGGCCGCCGCCGACCCCGGTCCCAGCCCCACCGAAGGCACCGGCCATGGCCCCAGCGCCACGGGGTTGGCCGCGCCCAGCGCGTCGGCC
>NZ_JBWKZP010000002.1:776810-825657 GCF_059424585.1 Hydrogenophaga sp. GW101-3F08 | reverse complement strand
GGGCGCGGCGGTCACCAGGCCCAGGGCGAAGGCGGCGTCGGCGTCCAGGGCCTGGCCGATGGCGCCGCGCGCGGCTTCCATGGGGCCGGCTTCTTCGTAGAAGCGGCGCTGCAGGCGCGACTGGTCGTTCACCATGGGCAACGAACCAAAATTTTCATCGGACAAGGTCAGTCGCGGCGCTTTTTCAGGCTGATCTGGCAATGCCAGCATGTAGGTACGGTCGGCGCAAAAGGCCAGCTCAGCCAGCGTCCCGGCAAAACACGAACCCTCATCGATCAAAGCGAACAGGCTGCGAGAAGACACGTCCAGACGCGCGAAGGTGCGGCGCAGAAGCCCTTGGACCTCGCGAACCAACCAGTGATCGGCAAAGCGCTCGCGAAGCTGGTCGCACGCCAGCACAGCGGCGGCATCGCCCTCGGTTTTCAGGATCCAGGTGCCGATGTCGAGTTCGTTGGTGCGCAGGTTGAGGATGGCGTCGTCCAGTTCGCGGGCCATCTGCAGCGGGTACCAGGCGGCACCGGCGGCTTCGATGCCTGCGATGTCGGTCGGCTGGGCGCCGCTCGGGGCTTTGATGGTGAGGGTGGCGTTGCGTTTGGCGCGGTCGATGGCCACATTCACATAGGTGTAGGCCATGCCATCTTCGCTGTCGCTGCGTTCGATGCGAGGCAGGTTCACGCCTTTGGCGCCGGCCGGGCGGTCGCTCTGGGTGGCCAGTTTGGCGGCGCGTTCGCTCACGGCGGCGGCGAACTGCTGGGGCTTGGCCACGGCGTCGACCAGGCGCCAGTCCACGGCCTTTTGGCCGCGCACGCCTTCGCTGGTGGTACAGAAGATGTCGGCCAGGTCGTGGCGCACGTGGCGTTTGTCGGTCACGCGGGTCAGGCCCCCGGTGCCGGGCAAGACGCCGAGCAACGGCACTTCGGGCAGGCTGACCGCGCTGGAGCGGTCGTCGACCAAGAGGATTTCATCGCAGGCCAGGGCCAGTTCGTAGCCGCCGCCGGCGCAGGCGCCGTTCAAGGCGGCGAGGAATTTGAGGCCGGAATGTTTGCTGCTGTCTTCGATGCCGTTGCGGGTTTCGTTGGTGAACTTGCAGAAGTTCACTTTCCAGGCGTGGCTGGAGACGCCGAGCATGAAGATGTTGGCGCCGGAGCAGAACACGCGGTCTTTGCCGCTGGTGACGACCACGGTGCGCACTTCGGGGTGTTCGAAGCGGATGCGGTTCAGGGCGTCGTGCAGTTCGATGTCCACGCCCAGGTCGTAGCTGTTGAGCTTGAGTTTGTAGCCCGGGCGGATGCCGCCGTCTTCGTCGATGTCGATCGCCAGGGTGGCAACCGCGCCATCGAAGGCGAGTTTCCAATGGCGGTATTCGCTCGGGGCGGTTCGGTAGTCAACCATCTGAGCCTGGCGCGTGACGAAGGGATCGGGAGCGTTCATGGGGCCATTCCTAGGTAAATGCAAGATGCTGTTGGGCTGGATTTGATGCATCATAGTGCACGTAATTGCACCAGGTCAAGCATTTTAATGCATATAACAACCCATCACTCTCACTGCCTGCGCGAATCACACCCAATAGGCGTGCAACATACTGCTTGACAGATCATCACATTCCGCTAGTCTTGCCGAACTGCACAATAGTGCATACCCCATGACCACCAGGAGACTCCCGTGAACCCCGATGCATTCAAGACCCTGCTGCAAGACGTGACGCGACAGATCGGCGACCGTGCGCTCGACGCCCCGCTACAGGCGTGGCTCAACCATGAACTGGGCGCCGCCTCGCCCACCTACCGCGAACTCAAGGCCGCGTGCGAACAAGGGGTGGCCGAGGGCTGGCTCTGCCAGCGCGAAGGGGGCGGCCTCAGGTACGGACGGATCTTCAAACCCGACGACGCCCTGCACCGCTTTTCGGTGGACGTGGTGGACATGAACAGCCTCGCCGGCCCCCACCATGCGCACCCCCTGGGGGAAATCGATCTGATCATGCCGCTGGACGACACGGCCACCTTCGACGGTCGCGGCGCGGGCTGGCTGGTCTATGGCCCGGGCTCGGCGCACTCGCCCACCGTGGCCGGCGGCCGCGCCCTGGTCCTGTACCTGCTGCCCGAAGGCCGCATCGAATTCACCCAGTGAGCCGCCGTCCGCCGCGAAAAAGAACCCATGAACACCACCACCGTTTGCCGCGTGGACTGGGCCGGCAGCGCCGTCGACATCGAAACCCGGTGGATGCCCGCCAGCACCGCCGACCGGCCCCTGCTGGTGTTCCTGCACGAGGGGCTGGGCTCGGTCAGCATGTGGCGAGACTACCCCGCCCGGCTCTGCCAGGCGCTGGACTGGCATGGCCTGGTCTATTCACGGCCCGGCTATGGCCGCTCGACCCCACGGCCCGCGGACCAGCACTGGCAGCCCGACTTTCTGGAGCGCCAGGCCAGCGAGGTGCTGCCGGCCTTGCTGCGCACACTCGGCGTGCACCAGACGTACCGCGAAGTCTGGTTGCTGGGCCACAGCGACGGCGGGTCGATCGCGCTGATCCACGCCGCGCGCCACCCCGAGTCGGTGCAGGGCCTGATCGTGGTAGCGCCCCACGTGATGGTGGAAGACATCTCCGTGCGCAGCATCCAGCAGGCGCGCGAGGCCTACCTCCAGACCGACCTGAAAGCCCGGCTGGCCCGGCACCACCAGGACCCGGACTCGGCCTTCTGGGGCTGGAACGACGTCTGGCTGTCCTCGGCGTTCCGCCACTGGTCGATCGAAGACCTGCTGCCGCTCATCCGCTGCCCGGTGCTGGCGGTCCAGGGCAGCGCCGACGAATACGGCACGCTGGCCCAGATCGAGCGCATCGGCGCCCTGGCACCGCAGGCCACGACGCATGTCATGCCGGGTTGCGGCCATTCACCGCACCGCGACCGCCCCGACGAACTGACCCACACCATCGAGACCTTCGTGGCCCGGTGGCCCCGGCACGGGCGGTAAAGCACGGGAACGCCATCGACCTCCCGGTGGCGACCTGGTGCAGCCGGCTGCAGCGCGGCGTGCGCCCACCTATGATCGGCGGCAACAGCCCCGAACCGAGGTCCCATGCAAGCCCCCGAACAACCCATCCTGCGCGACCTGGTCCTCGTTGGCGGGGGCCACAGCCACGTGGTCGCCCTGCGCATGTTCGCCATGCGGCCCGAGCCGGGCCTGCGCATCACGCTGATCTGCACCGACATCGACACGCCCTACTCCGGCATGCTGCCCGGCCACATCTCGGGCCACTACAGCTTTGACGAGGTGCACATCGACCTGGGCCGCCTGGCGGCGTTTGCCGGGGCGCGCTTCATCCACGGTGAGGTGATCGGCCTGGACCGCGCCAACCAGCGCGTGTTGCTGCGCGACCGGCCGTCGATGCCCTACGACCTGCTGTCCATCAACACCGGCTCCACACCCAAGCTGCGCCAGGTGGATGGCGCGCGGGCGAACACCGTGCCGGTCAAGCCCATCGCCCATTTCAACCAGCGCTGGCTGCAGTTGCTCGACCGCGTGCGCGCGCTGCACAGCCGCTTCACGATCGCCGTGGTGGGCGGTGGCGCCGGCGGCGTGGAGCTGGCGCTGTCCATGCAGTACCGGCTGCGCAACGAGCTGCAGAAGCTGGGCCGCAACCCCGAGCTGCTGCGTTTCGTGCTGCTCACCGCGAGCGACACCCTGCTGCCGACGCACAACCCCTCGGTGCGTGAGCGTTTCGCCCGCATCTTGCGCGAGCGCCATGTGGCGGTGCACACCCGCGCCGAGGTGACGCAGGTCTCGCCCGGCTGCCTGCACACGCAGGACGGCCGCACCTTCGATGCCGATGAGACGATGTGGGTCACGCAGGCCGGCGGGCCGGCCTGGCTGCAAAGCACGGGCCTGGCGCTGGACGAGGACGGCTTCATCCAGGTCAATCCGCAACTGCAGGCCCTGGACGACCCGAAGATTTTTGCCGCGGGCGACGTGGCCTCGTTCACGGCCCGACCGCTGGAGAAGGCGGGAGTGTTCGCCGTGCGCATGGGCCCGCCGCTGGCGAAGAACCTGCGTCTCAGCCTGTGCGGCCAGCCCCTGGTGGCCTACCAACCCCAGCAACAATGGCTGGCGCTGATCTCCACCGGCGACCGCTACGCCGTGGCCTCGCGCGGCGCCCTGGGCTTCGCCGGCGCCTGGGTCTGGACCTGGAAGGACTGGATCGACCGCCGCTTCATGCGCAGGTTCACCGAGCTGCCGGCCATGGCGGACGCGGGCCCGGCAGCGGCCGCGCCCACCAGCGGCCTGACGCTGAGCGCCGAAGAATCGCAGCAGGCCATCTCGGCCATCGCCATGCGCTGCGGCGGCTGCGGCGCCAAGGTGGGCGCCAGCATCCTGAGCCGCGCCTTGGGGCAGCTGCAACCGGTGCAGCGCGACGACGTGCTGATCGGCCTGCACGCGCCCGACGACGCTGCCGTGGTGCGTGTACCGCCCGGCAAGGCCATGGTGCACACCGTGGATTTCTTCCGCAGCTTCATCGACGACCCCTACCTGTTTGGCCAGATCGCGGCCAACCACGCGCTGGGCGACATCTTCGCCATGGGCGCCGAGCCGCAGTCCGCCACGGCCATCGCCACCGTGCCGCCCGGCCTGGAGGCCAAGATCGAAGACCTGCTGCTGCAGATGATGACCGGCGCGGTCGAGGTGCTGAACGCCGCGGGCTGCAGCCTGGTCGGTGGGCACACCGGCGAAGGCCGAGAGCTGGCGCTGGGCTTCGCCGTCAACGGCCTGATCGACGAGCAACTGGACGGCGTCATGCGCAAGGGCGGCATGCGGCCCGGCGACGTGCTGCTGCTCACCAAACCCATCGGCACCGGCACCCTGTTCGCGGCCCACGCGCGGCACGCCGCCAAAGGCCGCTGGATCGCCTCCGCGCTGCAATCCATGGTGGTATCGAATCAGGCCGGCGCCCAGATCCTGCGCCAGTACGGCGCCACCGCCTGCACCGACCTGACCGGTTTCGGCCTGCTCGGGCACCTGGTGGAGATGACGCGCCCCTCGGGCGTGGACGCCGAGCTGCAGTTGAGCGCCCTGCCCTTGCTCGACGGTGCGGTGGAATGCGTCGAGGCCGGCATCGTCAGCTCGCTGCAACCGGCCAATGTGCGGCTGCGCCGCGCCTTGCGCAACGCCGAAGACTTCGTGAAAGACCCGCGTTACCCGCTGCTGTTCGACCCGCAGACGGCCGGCGGCCTGCTGGCCAGCGTGCCGGCCGATCAGGCAAGCGCCTGCATCCGCGCCCTGAAGGCCGCGGGCTATGCGCAGACGGCCGCCATCGGGCGCATCCGCGGCGCTTCCGACGCGCTGGAACCGGTGGTGCTGACCCCCTGATGGCGTGTGTCAGACCGGAGGCCCTTGCCATTGGTGGATGTCCAGCACCCGCCCGCCGGGCGGCACGTCGTCCGGGTCGTGCGTGACCAGCAAGGTCGGAATGCGCTGGCGGGCGATCTGCTCGAACACGAAGCCGCGGAACTGCGCGCGCAGCTCGGCATCGAGCCGGGAGAACGGCTCGTCCAGCAGCAGCGCGCCGGGCTCCGCCAGCAAGGCGCGCATGAGGCTCACGCGGGCGCGCTGACCACCCGAAAGCGTGGCGGGATCGCGGTCGTGGAAGCCGTCCAGCCCGATCTCGCGCAGCGTCTGTTCCACCCGCGCGCGGCGCGCGGTGGCGCCCTTGAGCGCCGCGGGCAAGGCGAAGGCCAGGTTCTGGCCCACGCTCAGGTGCGGAAACAAGAGGTCGTCCTGGAACAGGATGCCGACACCCCGCGCTTCCACCGGCAGCTGGTCGCGGCGCTGGCCGTCCAGCCACAGCTCACCGCTGGCCTGGAAGGCCGGGTCCAGATCGCCCACCAGCCAGTTGAGCAGCGTGGACTTGCCCGAGCCCGAAGCCCCGGTCACCGTCGCAATGGCGCCCCGCTCGACCTGCAGGTTCAGCCCCGCAATCAGCGCATTCGGGCCCTGGGTGATGGTGAGGTTCCGTATATCCAGCATGTCAACGAAGTCCTTTCCGAGCGCGGCCGGCCCAGTGTGACATCAGCGCCGCCAGGCCAAAGCCCAGCAGCGGCAGCGCGATCTGCAGCATCGCCTGCACGGCCAGCACGCGGCGGTTGCCGCCGGCGCTCAGGGCCACGGCCTCGGTGGTCACGGTCACAAAACGCCCGCCACCCGCGAACAGCGTCGGCAGGTACTGCGCCACGCTCACCGCAAAACCCACGGCCAGCGCGGCCAGCATGGGCTTCAACAGCATCGGCCACTTCACACTCCAACAGGCCCTCAGCGGTGAATGTCCGAGCGCCCGAGCGGTGGTCATGAGGCGGCGATCAAATCCGCGGTAGGGGCCGATCAGCGTGAGCACCATGTAGGGCAGCACCCACAGCAGGTGGCTCCACACCAGGCCGGCCGCGGTGCCGTCCACCTGCAGCCGCAACAGGGCCGCGTATTGCGCCGCCACCAGCGGCAGGGTGGGAATGATCAGCGGCACGTACAGCACGGCGTTGAACCGCTGCGGCCCCCACTCCAGCCAGAGCAGCGCCGCCGGCAGGCACAGCAGCACCGCCGCCGCGCCGAGCCACAGCGTGGTCCAGAACGGCGCCCAGTCGGCCTGCCGCCAGGTCTGCAGCGAGAGCGATTCGGGCCACAGCGCCGGGAAAAACCAGCTGTCGGCGAGCGACCACACCAGCAGCACCGCCACCACCGCGTAGCCGATCAGCAGCAAAGGCACATGCAGGCCCACGCGCGCCGGGCGCGGCGCGGGCCGGCGCTCGCCCGAAGGGTAAGCAGCGCTGCGAACGGTGTGGCGCCACAACCAGCGCGCGGCGCCGGCCCCCAGCAGGAACAGCCCCAGCAACACCAGCGAGGCCGCGCCGCCTTTGGCCTGCATCGCGGCATCGGGGTCGATGAGCCATTGCCAGATCAGCACGGCCAGGGTGGGCGGTGTGCCCGGCCCGAGGATCACCGCCATGTCCACCACCGACAGGCTGTAGGCCCACACGGCGGCCAGCGGCCAGCCCAGGCGCGGCAGCAACTGCGGCCACAGCACCAGGTGCCAGACCTGCACCCGGCTGTAGCCCAGCGAGCGGGCCACGACCATGTGGCGCTGCACCTGCTGCTCACCCAGGACCGCGACCAGCACCCACAAGAGAAACCAGCTCTCCTTGATGCCCAGCGCCAGCGCCAGGCTCAGGCCATGGGGGTCCTGCACCGTGATCCAGGCGGGCGGATCGGCCCAGCCCAGCCCCTGGGCCAGCGCGCGCGCCAGCCAGCCCGATGGCGAGAGCAGAAAAAACAGCCCCACCGCAAAGGCCGCGTGCGGCACCGACAGCAACAAGGGCATGCGCCGCTGCAGGTCGGCCCAGCGGCGGCCCGGGTAATACAGGGTGGCGAGCACGGCGGCCATCGCGGCGCCCAGCGCGGTCCCCAGCAAGGCCGAGAGCAAGCTGGCCTGCAAGGCCTGGGGCCACTGGGCGTCGGCCCACAGGGCCTGCCAGACGGCGGCGTCCAGCGCGGGCGCGAGCGCCCAGTACAACCCGGGCAGCAGGGGCCCGAGGATCAGCGCCACCGGCAGGGCCGCCAGCCACACCGACGACCATCGCCGCCCGTGGCCCGGCGACCCAAGCGGTGCCAAGCGCCGGATCAGCGTGAGCCGTAGCGCTTGAGCCACTCCGCCTCCAACGCCTCCACCCAGCTGGCGTGTGGCTCGGCGAGCGTGGGCACGGCCTCGGCCAGCGCGCCGGGCGCGGTCTTGCGCATCGTGGACTGCATCGCGGCGGGCAGTTTGGCCATGTCGAGCACGCTGGGGTCGCCCCAGACCGCCACGTCGGCCTTGCGGGCCTGGGCTTCGGGCGACAGCAGGAAGTTGGCCACCACCTGGGCGCCGGCCCGGGCCTTGGCGTTGACCGGGATGGCGACAAAGTGCACGTTGCCGATGGTGCCGCCCGTGAAACCGAAGCTGTAGGCCGTGGCCGGCAACTGGCGCGTGGTGATCAGGTTGGCCGCTTCGTTGGGGTTGAAGGTCAGCGAGAGCTTGAGCTCGCCATCGGCCAGCATGCGGTGCATTTCCGCGGCGCTGGCCGGGAAGGTCTTGCCGCTGCGCCAGAGCTGCGGGTACAGCTGGTCCAGATAGGCCCACAGCGGTGCCGTGGCCGAGGCGAAACCGGCGGCCGACACCGGCGCCTGCAGCAGCTGGCGGTCGGGCGCCAGCTCGATCAGCACCTGCTTGACGAAGGTGGTGCCGTGAAAGTCGGGCAGCTTGGGGTAGCTCACGCGGCCCGGGTTGGCTTTGGCAAACGCCAGCAGCTCGGCCGCCGAACGCGGCGGCGTGGGCGTCTTGGCCTTGTCGGCGATGAAGGTCAGCTGCGCCGTGCCCCAGGGCGCTTCAAAGCCATCGGTGGGCACCGAGAAGTCGCTGCGCACGGGCTTGTTCAGGTCCACCGCGCCCCAGTGGGGCAGGCTCTCGGCCCAGGGGCCGAACAGCAGACCGCCCTGCTTCAGGTTGCGGAAGTTTTCACCGTTGATCCACATCAGATCGACCGAGCCGTCCGTGCGGCGCCCGGCGGCCACCTCGGTCTGCACCCGCTTGACCACCTCGGCCGTGTCCGTCACCTTCACATGGCGCAGCTCCACGCCGTAGCGGCCCTTGACCTGCTGCGCCACCCAGCCGATGTAGGCATTCGTCGCCTCGCTGCCGCCCCAGGCGTTGAAATACACCGTCTGGCCCTTGGCCTCGGCTTCGACCTTGGCCCAGTCGGCGTTCGCGGCAAAGGGGAGCGACAGGCTCAGCGCCAGGGTGGTGAGGGGCAGGCATTTCATGTGCAAAGACTCCAAAGAAGACAAGGATGTAAGCCCATGGTCGGGCGACGCCGCCAAAGCTTACAGCTTCGCCACGGTCATCCGGCCGTTGTTGCCAACAGGTCTTGCACCTCGTGGAAATCCGCCAGCATGCGTTCGATGCACCGCATGGACAGGCAGTCGTTCACCCGGTTCTGAACATGTTCGATCAGCGCGGTGAGGCCTGCGAGGGGGTCCGGTTCGTTAAGCAGTGGCGCCCGGTCTTGCGGTAAAGGCAGCGGCAGCGCATGGATGGCAGCAAGGGCCCGCACGATGGGCTCCAGATGACCTGGCTCACAGGCGGTCGTGCCCAGGATTTCTTCAACCAGCAGGGCGCCCCGGGGCAAAAGGCCCGACGGGTTGGCCACCCCCTCCAGCATCGGAACATGACCCGAAGCCGCGGCACGTCGGAAGCAGGCGCTTTGGTACCGGAGGTTGTCCAGAGCGGCCAGCTCCATCTGGCATTGTTTGGGAATGCGTGCCAGCAGACCGGTCCCCCGCAGGCGGACATGCCAGTGGGCAAGCCCCTTGTCGGGCAAGGTCTCCATTGCGGGACAAGGTATGCCCCAGGGCCTCCACCTAGCAACCCACAAAGAAAAACGGGTTAGCTCATTTCTGAGCTAACCCGTTGATTTTAATGGTCGGCGTGGCGGGATTCGAACTCGCGACCCCTTGCACCCCATGCAAGTGCGCTACCAGGCTGCGCTACACGCCGACAAGCCTCAAATTATAGCCGGCAAAACACCGCTTTCAGCTCGCGTGGCGCAGAAGCTCTCGAATTTCCAGCAATTCGCGGCGCATATCGCGCAACAGCGTGCCCGATCCATTGATCGCTGGCGCCGTCACCGCGATATCGCTCTCCGCATCGGCGCCAAAAGTCGAGTCATCCACAGGGAACTGGGAATCCAGATCAAGTTCGATGACCTCGATGCCTTCGACTTCGTCCTGACGACGCTTGTCCCGCTCGGCCTGCACAAGCTCCTGCAGCTTGTTGCGCGCACCACTGATGGTGAACCCCTGGTCGTACAAAAGTTCGCGGATCCTGCGGATCATGAGCACTTCATGGTGCTGGTAATAGCGGCGGTTGCCACGCCGTTTCATGGGCCGCAGCTGGGTGAATTCCTGCTCCCAATACCGCAGCACATGCGGCTTGACACCACACAACTCGCCCACTTCACCAATGGTGAAGTAGCGCTTTGCGGGAATGGGCGGGAGCGTTTTTTCCATGAAAATCAAGGCGGTACGGACCGAACCTTGAAATTTACTCTAACACAGTCGGGCCTGTCCTGGCAGATGAAAAATTCCATACAAACTGTTGCAAATGCCACGCTATCCCATAATTTAAAAAGCGACAACCCTTGAACAGATGAAAAAAAGCCCGGTGATCACTAGACCACCGGGCCGGTATGGGAAGCACCGAGATCAGCCGCCGACGATGGCAGTCTGTACCTGCTCCTTGAGCTTGGGGCTGGCGTGGAAGGTGACCACGCGGCGCGCCTCGATGGCCACCGGTTCACCGGTTCGCGGGTTGCGCCCGGGTCGGGGGGCCTTGGTCCTGATCTGAAAATTGCCGAAACCCGAGATCTTCACATCGGTGCCATTGACGAGGCTGTCGGTGACGAGATCAAAAAAAGCATCGATCATGTCTTTGGACTCTCGCTTGTTCAGACCAATTTGGTCAAACAGCAATTCGGCGAGCTGCGCTTTGGTCAATGCCGGCGTTTCCAGGCTTTCAACGGCGAGTTCCATGCGATGAACCTCCATTTTTTTGTGATCAGGCACGCAGCCTGGCTGCGACGCGCTGCCCCAGTGATTCGAGCACCGCTTTGATGGCAGCGTCGATGTCCTCGTCGGTCAGTGTAGCGTCGTCCCGATTGAGCACCAATCGCATGGCGAGGCTTTTTTCGTCGGCTGCCAGCGCACCGGGAGTGCTCGCATCGGCGCCGACCTGCTTCTTGGGCCGGTACACATCGAACAGCATCACATCGCGCAGCCAGGGATTGGCGGGCGCACGAATGGCATCGACCACCGCCGCGTGGGTAACGGACTCCTTGACCACGATGGCAAGGTCGCGCTCCACCGCCTGATGGCGGCTCACCCCCTGGTAAGCCGGCACATCGCGTGCCAGCACGGCGTTGAGGTCGAGCTCAAACATCACCGGCGCCTGAGCCAACTCATAGGCCTGCCGCCATTTGGGGTGCAGCTCGCCCACATGGCCAATGCAAGACCCAGCCAGCCAGACACTGGCGCAACGACCGGGGTGCATGGCGGGATGTTCGGCCGCCCTGAATTCGACCGACCTGGGTGCGAGCAGCGCCTGCACGTCCCCTTTGGCGTCAAAGAAGTCCACCGCGCGTGCGGGCGAGCCCCACTGCAGGACGTCAACCGCACCGAAGCACAGTCCGGCCACGCGCATCGGTTGATCGAACCCGGCCACACTCGTGTCGCTGTCGGTCACCGACGCGTCCTTGCGGAACACGCGACCCACCTCGAACAGGCGCACGCGGTCGGCACGGCGGTCCAGATTGAACTTGAGCGCGGCCACCAAGCTGCCGAGCAATGAAGAGCGCATCACGCTCATCTGGCTGGCGATGGGGTTGAGCAGACGGATCGGATCGGCGTTACCCGCCAGTTCCGACTCCCAGCGCTCTTCGACAAAGCTGAAATTGATGGTCTCCTGATAGCCCAGCTGCGCCAAGGCGCGGCGGACCGCAAACGGACCACGGCGCGCTTCGGTCCGGACCTTGGCGGTGATGGGTGCCTGTGGCGGTGTGTCGGGCAGTTCGTTGTAGCCCACGACACGCGCCACCTCTTCAATCAGGTCTTCTTCGATCTGCAGATCAAAGCGATAGGCCGGTGGTGTCACGGTGAGGGTGCCATCACCCTCCGCCACAGGCAATCCCAGACGCCGCAAAGCAGCTGCGCATTGCGCCTGCGTCAGTGGCATGCCGATCACCTTGACCGCGCGCGCCACACGCAAGGTCACCGGCGTGGCCTGCGGCAGGTGGATCACCTGGTCATCCAGCACCGCCGCCTGCCCGCCACAAATCTCCAGCACGAGCTGCGTGATGCGCTCGACATGCTCCACCGTGGTCGAGGGGTCCACACCGCGCTCGAACCGGTGTCCGGCATCGGTGGAGAAGTTGTACCGCCGCGAACGCCCGGCAATCGCCTTGGGCCACCAGAAAGCGGCTTCGATGAAGATGTTTTGCGTGTCGTCGGACACGGCGGTGGCATCTCCGCCCATGATGCCGGCCAGCGACTCGACCCGATGGTCGTCCGCGATCACACCCACGTCGGCGTTCACCGTGATGGTGTTGCCGTTGAGCAGCTTGAGCTGCTCGCCCTCGCGACCCCAACGCACCTGCAGGCCGCCGTGAATCTTGTCGAGGTCGAAAATGTGCGAAGGGCGGCCCAGCTCGAACATCACGTAATTGGAAATGTCCACCAGCGGCGAGATGCTGCGCTGACCGCAGCGCGCCAGTCGCTCGACCATCCAGGCCGGGGTCTGCGCTTTCGTGTTCACACCGCGCACAATGCGGCCGCTGAAGCGCCCACACAGGTCGGGCGCCTGCACGCTCACCGGCAGGCGGTCCGGTATCTGCACAGCGGCCTTGGGAAACTCGGACGGCAGCAACGGCGTATCGGTCAGGGCCGACACCTCACGCGCGATGCCGTACACACTCAGGCAGTGGGCCAGATTGGGCGTGAGCTTGAGCGTGAACAGCATGTCATCCAGGCCCAGCTGTTCGCGGATATTGCGACCGACCACAGCGTCGTCGCCCAGTTCCAGCAGACCGTTGCTCTCTTCGGAGATTTGCAGCTCCTTGGCCGAGCACAGCATGCCCTGGCTTTCAACCCCGCGCAACTTGCCCAGCTTGATGGCAAAAGGCTTGCCGTCTTCACCGGGCGGCAACAGCGCACCCACGGTGGCACACGGCACCTTGATGCCGGCGCGCGCGTTCGGGGCACCGCAGACGATGTTCAGCGGAGCACCCTGCCCCACATCCACCTGACACACGCGCAGGCGATCGGCGTTGGGGTGTTGTTCGGCGCTCAGGATCTGGCCCACCACCACGCCGGTGAAAGCGGGCGCGAACGGGCGAAGTTCTTCGACCTCCAGACCGGCCATGGTCAGGGTGTCGGCCAGTTGCTGGCTGGTCAGGGGTGGGTTGCAGAAGGCGCGCAGCCAGGATTCGGGAAATTGCATGAAACGACTCAGTACGTGGGCACAGCAAGGGCTTCGACCGGGAACACCGCAGAACCGGCTTTGCCGGGCTGCTGGTGTTGCCCCCTGAAGGGGGTGACGCGAAGCGGCGCGGGGGTGTTCATGGTCTAACGGAATTGCGAGAGGAAGCGGATATCGCCGTCGAAGAACAGGCGCAGGTCGTTCACGCCATAGCGCAGCATGGTCAGGCGGTCCGGCCCCATGCCGAAGGCAAAGCCGATATAGCGTTCAGGGTCCAGTCCCATGTTGCGCACCACGTTCGGGTGCACTTGACCCGATCCGGCCACTTCGAGCCAGCGCCCGGCCAGTGGACCACTCTGGAACTGGATGTCGATTTCAGCGCTGGGTTCGGTGAAGGGGAAGAAGCTGGGACGGAACCGCAGCACCAGATCGTGGCTTTCAAAGAAGGTCCGGCAAAAATCGGTGAAGACATACTTCAGGTCCTTGAAGCTCACGTTTTCGCCGATCCACAGACCTTCACACTGGTGAAACATGGGCGAATGCGTGGCGTCGCTGTCCACACGGTAGGTGCGGCCCGGCGCGATCACGCGAATCTCGGGCATGCCCTGGCCTGCGTCCAGCGCAGCGCGGTGGCGCTTGACATGTTGCACCGCATGGCGGATCTGCATCGGACTGGTGTGGGTGCGCAGCAGGTTGGGGGCCTTCTCACTGCCGCCTTCAACGTAGAAGGTGTCGTGCATGGAACGCGCCGGGTGGTCCTCGGGCGTGTTCAGGGCAGTGAAGTTGAACCAGTCGGACTCGATCTCAGGGCCTTCGGCGACGTCGAACCCCATCGACGAGAAGATCGCCTCGATCCGCTCCAGCGTCAGGCTGACCGGGTGCAGGCCACCCTGTCCACGCTGACGGCCGGGCAACGTCACGTCCAACGCCTCGGACTTGAGCTGGGCCTGGAGTTCCGCGTCAGCGAGCGCTTGGCGACGCGCGGTGAGCGCGGCTTCGATCGCCTGCTTGGCCTGGTTGATGGCAGCTCCGCGGGTCTTTTTTTCGTCCACCGACAAAGCGGCCATGCCCTTCATCAGCTCGGTGATGCGACCCGACTTGCCCAGGAACTGGGCCTTGGCATTTTCCAGGTCGGCAGGGGTGACGGCCTGCGCAAAGCCAACACGTGCGCTATCGACCAGTGCGTCCAACTCGTTCATGTGTGTTTACAGGTTTGCAAAACAAAAAAGGGGTTGAGCGCTGCGAGGGAAATCCCTCAAGCCTCAACCCCTTTGAGCGACAGGGGAAACCGCCGCCGGAAAGGCGACGGTCATCCCATCGTGAATCAAGCGGCCAGCTTGGCTTTGACTTGCTCCACGATGCTGCCAAAGGCAGCCGGGTCGTTCACGGCCAGATCGGCCAGGACCTTGCGGTCGATTTCAATAGAAGCCTTTTTCAGGCCATTGGCGAACTGGCTGTACGTCAGGCCGCAAGCACGGGCACCGGCATTGATACGCGCGATCCAGAGCTGACGGAAGACGCGCTTCTTGTTGCGGCGATCACGGTAGGCGTACTGCCCAGCCTTCATCACCGCCTGTTTGGCGATGCGGAAGACGTTACCGCGGCGACCGCGAAAACCCTTGGCAAGGGCGAGAACTTTTTTGTGGCGGGCGCGTGCCGTTACACCACGTTTGACGCGAGGCATGAGTGACTCCTTGTTCGTCGTTGATCAAATACCCATGCCGGGCAGCATCTGTGCCATGTGACCCATATTGGTCTCATGAACAGTCACCGCACCACGCAGATGGCGCTTGTTCTTGGTGGTCTTCTTGGTCAGGATGTGACGTTTGAAGGCTTGACCGCGCTTGACGGTGCCACCGGGACGAACGCGGAATCGCTTCTTCGCGCTGCTCTTGGTCTTCATTTTGGGCATATTCATGCTCCTTTTCATTTGTGCTCGTGAGGCGCCGCGAACCTTCCGCAGACTTGTTGGCCCCGAGCCACTTTTATGAAAAGCCTTGCGGCTTCTCGTTCGGCAACCGGTTTTTCAACCAGTGCCTCGAACCGGCAGGAGACTACCCTGCCCGTCCAATCCTTGTCACAACAGCCGCACTACCTCAGGCTGTCGGCTGCTCAGCGCTTTGCGCCGCCGTCGCCTCGGTCGCCTTGGCAGCACCGCCGGCCTTCTTGCGACCTGGCGCGATCATCATGATCATCTGACGACCTTCGAGCTTGGGAAACTGCTCCACCACGATCGAATCGGCCAACTCATCGCGTATGCGATTGAGCAACGCCAGCCCCAGATCCTGGTGCGTGATTTCACGACCACGGAAGCGCAACGTGATCTTGCACTTGTCACCTTCATCGAGAAAACGCCGGATATTGCGCATCTTGATGTTGTAGTCGCCATCATCGGTCCCAGGACGGAACTTGATCTCCTTGATCTCGATAACCGTCTGCTTAGCCTTCGCCTCAGCCGCCTTCTTCTGCTCCTGGTACTTGAACTTGCCGTAGTCCATCAGGCGACACACCGGAGGATTGGCCGCAGCCGCAATTTCGACCAGATCCACATCCAGCTCACCAGCCATGCGCAGCGCTTCCTGCAGACTGACAATGCCCAGCGGCTCGTTCTCCGGCCCGTTGAGGCGAACCTCGGGGGCCATGATTTCACGATTCAGTCGGTGCGCGCGCTCCTCGCGCTGGCGGCGGTCACGAAAATTGGTAGCTATGGTAGGTTCCTTTGCGTGGGCAGATCAAACAGATGGGCAACCTATTGGCAGCCCCAGTGCGTCCGCATTGTGTGCTGCAGCCGCAGGGGCATCAACCGGGTGTTTGAATTCAAACCTTGGATGAAATGTCTGCCGTGATAAGTCTGGAAAAGTCTTCCAGCGGCATGACCCCGAGGTCTTTGTTACCTCGCGCCCGCACAGCCACGGCACCAGCCGCCTTCTCTTTGTCGCCCACGACAAGGATGTAAGGGAGCTTTTGCAACGCGTGCTCCCGTATTTTATACGTTATTTTCTCGTTGCGGAGGTCGATCGTGACCCTAAGCCCTTGATTCTGCAGTGATTCCGCGATTTCGCGACAGTATTCGGCCTGCGCATCGGTGATATTGAGCACGGCCACCTGCACCGGCGCCAGCCATGTCGGCAGCGCACCCGCGTGCTCCTCGATCAATATCCCGATGAAACGCTCCAGGCTGCCGACGATGGCGCGGTGCAACATCACCGGTCGTTGACGGCTGCCATCCTCCGCCACGTACTCGGCGTCCAGCCGCTCCGGCATGGAGAAATCCACCTGCATCGTGCCACACTGCCATTGACGCCCGATCGCATCCTTGAGCGTGTACTCGATCTTCGGACCATAGAACGCACCTTCGCCCGGGGACAACTCGAACTCACAACCCGAAGCACGCAGACTCTCGACGAGCGCATGTTCGGCCTTGTCCCATATCTCGTCGCTGCCAATGCGCGCATCGGGCCGCGTGGCAACCTTGTAGATGATGTTCTTGAAGCCAAAGTCGGCATACACCTTCTGCAGCAGCGCGGTGTATGCAACGCATTCGCCCAGAATCTGGTCCTCGGTACAGAAGATATGGCCATCGTCCTGCGTAAAGCCACGCACGCGCATGATGCCGTGCAGACCGCCACTGGGCTCATTGCGGTGACACTGACCAAATTCTCCGTACCGCAAAGGCAGATCCCGATAGCTCTTGATGCCCTGCTTGTAGATCAGAATGTGGCCCGGGCAGTTCATGGGCTTGAGGGCATAGTCGCGCTTTTCACTCTCCGTGGTGAACATGTTGTCGCGATACTTGTCCCAATGACCGGTCTTCTCCCAGAGACCTTTGTCCAGAATTTGCGGACCCTTGACCTCCTGGTATCCGTTGTTGCGGTAGACGCGGCGCATGTACTGCTCCACCTCCTGCCACAGCGTCCACCCCTTGGGGTGCCAGAACACCAACCCGGGCGCGTGTTCGTCAATGTGAAACAGATCGAGCTCACGCCCGAGCTTGCGGTGGTCGCGCTTCTCCGCCTCTTCGAGCATGGTCAGGTGCTGCTGCAGTTCATCCTTGGTCGCCCAGGCCGTGCCGTAGATGCGCTGCAGCATTTCGTTGCGGTGATCACCACGCCAGTAGGCGCCCGCCACCTTCATGAGTTTGAAATGTTTGAGCTTGCCGGTACTGGGCACGTGCGGGCCGCGGCACAGGTCTTCGAACGCACCTTCGCGGTAGAGCGACACATCCTCGTTGCTGGGAATGCTGGCAATGATCTCGGCCTTGTAGTGCTCACCCAAGCCTTTGAAGTACGCCACCGCCTCGTCGCGCGGCAGCACTCGACGCACCACCGGTTCGTCCTTGGCGGCCAGCTCGGCCATGCGCTTCTCGATCGCCACCAAGTCGTCGGGCGTGAAAGGCCGCTTATAGGAGAAATCGTAGAAGAACCCGTGTTCGATCACCGGGCCAATGGTGACCTGGGCATCCGGAAACAGCTCCTTGACGGCATAGGCCAGCAAGTGGGCGGTGGAGTGGCGAATCACCTCCAGACCGTCTGTGTCTTTGGCCGTCACGATGGACAGCGAGCTGTCCTGCGTGATCTGAAAACTGGTATCGACCACCTTGCCATCGATCTTTCCCGCCAGAGCGGCCTTGGCCAAACCAGCACCGATCGAGGCGGCAACCTCGGCCACGGTGACCGGGCCAGAAAACTCGCGTTGTGAGCCGTCAGGGAGCGTGATGTGCAACATGGGTGTCCAGAAACAAAAAAGCGCGGCAAGGGCCGCGCTGGAGTGGAGAGAAAGAAAAGAGAATCGGGCAGGCGCGAACTGCTGGCCTCAAAGGGCCTGGAGAAGCTTCTCCTGAGTTCGCGGTGTCATAACCAGATTGCCTTTCTCGCTCTTGCTGATTCGAAGAGCTTGAATTTTCCCACAAAAAAGCCCGGGACAGGCCCGGGCTTCGTCTCCTCACCGCTCGGGGGCGCTTTTAGTGGAACTGCTCTTCTTCGGTCGAGCCGGTCAAGGCTTTCACGGAAGACGAACCGCCTTGGATCACCGTGGTGACGTCGTCAAAGTAGCCCGCGCCGACTTCCTGCTGGTGCGACACGAAGGTGTAGCCCTTCTCGCGCGCGGCGAACTCAGGCTCCTGCACCATCTCCGTGTAGTGCTTCATGCCTTCGCCACGGGCATAGGCATGGGCGAATTGGAAGGTGTTGAACCAGTTGATGTGGATACCGGCCAGCGTGATGAACTGGTACTTGTAGCCCAGCGCAGCCAGATCCTCCTGGAAGGAGGCAATCTGCTTGTCGTCCAGGTTCTTCTTCCAGTTGAAGGACGGCGAGCAGTTGTAGGACAACAGCTTGCCAGGGCAGGCGCCTTGCACGGCCTGGGCGAACTCGCGGGCAAAGCCGATGTCGGGCACGCCGGTTTCGCACCACACCAGATCGGCGTAGGGAGCGTAGGCAATGCCGCGGCTGATGGCCTGCTCCAGGCCGTTCTTGACGCGGTAGAAGCCTTCTTGCGTGCGCTCGCCGGTCAGGAAGGGCTTGTCGTTGGCATCGTGGTCGCTGGTGATCAGGTTGGCGGCTTCGGCATCGGTGCGGGCCAGCACAATGGTGGACACCCCCATCACGTCGGCGGCGAAGCGCGCGGCGATCAGCTTTTCGCAGGCTTCCTGCGTGGGCACGAGCACCTTGCCACCCATGTGGCCGCACTTCTTCACAGCGGCCAGCTGGTCCTCAAAGTGCACGCCGGCGGCACCGGCGGCGATCATGTTCTTCATCAGTTCGAAGGCGTTGAGCACACCACCAAAACCAGCCTCGGCATCCGCCACGATGGGCAGGAAGTAGTCGATGAACTCAGGGCTGCCCGGCTCAATGCCACGGCCCCACTGGATCTCGTCGGCGCGCTTGAAGGTGTTGTTGATGCGGCGGACCATGGTGGGCACCGAGTCGTAGGCGTAGAGCGACTGGTCGGGGTACATGGTTTCGCTGGTATTGCCATCGGCGGCGACTTGCCAGCCCGACAGGTACACGGCCTCCAGACCCGCCTTGGCCTGCTGCATGGCCTGACCGGCGGAGATGGCGCCAAAGGCGTTGACGTAGCCCTTCTTGGCGCCGCCGTTGACCTTGTCCCACAGCTTCTCGGCGCCACGCTTGGCCAGCGTGTGCTCTACCTGCATGCTGCCGCGCAGACGCACGACGTCCGCTGCGGAATAGCCACGCTTCACGCCCTTCCAGCGGGGGTTGGTTGCCCAGTCCTTTTCCAGGGCGTCGATCTGCTGCTGACGGCTCAGTTGCTCGTTGAGGGATTGGGGCATGTGTTCACTCCATGAGGTTGATTGAAAGGGGTCGGCGGGTGCGTTCGAGAACGCGATGCCGGTGAAGAGACTTTAAGTCTTATAGAAGACTTTGAAAATCTCTTATGTCTTATATAAGACAAATATTTTTCTTTTTAAATTCAACAACTTTCTATCATAATTTCTCAATGCGAAAACATTTCTCTCGTATTGAGAAAATTTCTTGCGGCGCACCATTTCATGATTTCATATAGAGAAAATTGATTCTCTCATCCTGAGATGGTCAGAGTCCCTTCTTCTTTCTTTCAGGGTTCTGCTCTTGACAGGACATCGGATCCCTCGGCCCCCTGCGCGACCTATTCCGCACGCAACAAGCATCGGCGTGTTCCAAGCATGACGTGAGACGCTCGCGCTCGCCGCCGGTCAAGCCATCGCGCAGGCCGGCATCGATCTCTCCGCGCTTGCCCCATTCGAGCAAGTCCGCGACACGCAGCCAATATGGGCGGCCATCGATTCGACGGCCTCGCGGGCGGGTGTATTTACGTCATGCCCCATCAGCAATGATGGCCATTGCCGTGCCGTTCACGGGGGAACCACTGACTACATCACAGAAAATTGCGTTTGCCATCGCGCCCGACTCGGCCCGGTGTTGGCAACGCTTCCAGAACGATGAACTTAAGCGACCTGAAACAAAGTCAAGCGCACCACAGCCCTGTCGGATGCGTGATGCCCATCCACAGCGCCCAGCCAGACGTGGCCGCCAGCGCCAATCCAGCCAAACGGATTCCCCATGCGCCCGAGCGGCCACCACGCAGACGCAGCAGCAACCACGGTGCAGCGGTCAGCGAGACAGAGGTTCCAAGGGAGAACAGCGCCATGATGGCCGCGCCCTCCAGCGCATTGGCCGAGAGCGACGCCACCAACAGCGCCGAATACAACAGGCCACAAGGCATGAGTGCCCAGGCAACGCCCAGCACCACCGGAGCACGCTGCCCCAATGTGGTCAGTACGGGCCTGGCTTTGCGCCAGACGGTTTGCCCCAGATTTTCGATCCATGCCGGCTGGCGCGCCTGCCAGATCAGCACGGCCCCCAGCACCAACGCCCCGACATGAAACATGGTCCAGACCGGACGTATGGCGGTGGTATTCGTGCCCAACCATGCCAGCCCTTGCACCGAGCCGGCGGCAAAGGCACCGAACAAGGCATAGCCGACCATGCGACTGAGCTGGAACGTCCACAAGGCGCGCGTGCTCCGCTCACCAGCGGCACGACCGATGCCTGCGCAGGCCGCGCCACACATGGCGACGCAGTGGGGCCCGCCGGCCAGCCCCATGAAAAGGGCCGTGATCGCCATTGAAGTCTGCATGAGGGCACTGTAGCGCAGTCGGCAGCCCAGGGTGCTTCGGGCTTCGAGTCGAACAAGCGATCAGATGATCTTGGAGAAACGTGCCCGGTCCTGGTCCACCTGCAGGTTCTTGTCGAACACCATGGCAATGGCCCGCACCAAGAACCAGCCCGTGGCCGTCACCTGCACACCACTGTCGTCGATGGTGACCAGCCCATGTTCGGCCAACCCGGCCAGCGCCTCCAGTTCGCGCGCGAAGTACGTCTTGAAATCGATCAGGTGTCCAAGTTCGATCGACTCGTACTGGAGCTGCCCCTGGCACATGATGGACATGATCACCGACCGGCGCAGCAGATCATCGCGGGTCAAGGCCAACCCGCGCACGATCGGCAGTCGCCCCTGATCGAGCGCGTCGTAATACTCCTCCAGCGTCTTGGCGTTTTGGCTGTAGGTGGCACCAATGCGACCGATGGCCGAAACACCCAGCGCGATCAGGTCACAGTCTGGCTGGGTGCTGTAACCCTGGAAGTTTCGGTGCAAGCGCCCCTGCCGCTTGGCCACGGCCAGCGCATCGGTCGGCAAGGCAAAGTGATCCATGCCAACATAAACGTATCCAGCGCCCATCAGCGCATCGAGCGAGGCCGACAGCATGGACAGCTTGTCACCGCCGCTGGGAAGCTCCGCAGAGATGATGCGTCGCTGAGGCTTGAAACGCGAGGGCAGATGCGCATAGGCGTAGAGCGCAATGCGATCCGGGCGCAGGGCATTGACTTGCGCCAGCGTGCGGGAGAACGACTCGGGCGTCTGCAGAGGCAGGCCGTAAATCAGATCGACATTGACCGACTCAAACCCGATCTTGCGCGCCGTGTCCACCAGCGCGAACACCTGCTCGGCCGGCTGTACGCGGTGGACCGCCTTTTGCACAGCGGGGTCAAAGTCCTGCACGCCAAAGCTCAGGCGGTTGAAACCCAGTCTGGCCAGGGTCTGCAGGCGCTGGTCGGTGACGGTTCGGGGATCGACCTCGATCGAGTATTCGCCGCCTGGCACCAGTGTGAAGTTTCGCCGGATCATGGCCATGAGGTCTTCGAGTTCGGCGTCCGAGAGGAAAGTGGGTGTGCCGCCACCGAGGTGCAACTGTGAAACACTGTGCCCCTGACCGAAATGCTGGACCTGAAGATCGACTTCACGCGACAGGTAGCGCAGATACTCGGCGGCGCGCTCATGGTGCTTGGTGATGACCTTGTTGCAGGCGCAGTAGTAACAAACCGACTCGCAGAACGGGATGTGCACGTAGAGAGACAGGGGCAACGCCATCGACCCGGCCCGGCGTTGCTCCAGCGCCTGGACATAGTCCTGCTCGGTGAAGGCTTCAACGAAACGATCAGCGGTCGGATAAGAGGTGTAACGCGGTCCGGGGACGTCGAATCGCTTGAGCAATTCGTTGGAAATGGCATGACTCACAAACAATTCTCCAGTTCTTCAGCTTTACTGTGCATCATGCACAGGGCGAGCCCCTTGATCTTGATCAAGCCCACCCGTCATACTCGGGTTGACCCTGAGTTCCCGTCTCTGGAAACCGATGCTCGCTCGACAGGCTGCGGAACCATGGGGTAAGCTCGGGCTGCAATTCCGGGAAAAATATGGACGTTCATAGCATCAAAGTCGCCTGTTCAAGCTGCAACCTGCGCGAGTTGTGCTTACCCATGGGATTGAATTCCGAAGAGATGGACAAGCTCGACAGCGTGATTTCTTCGCGACGCAGGATCAAGCGCGGAGCGGCGCTGTTCAACACCGGTGACAAATTCACCTCGTTGTATGCGGTTCGTTCAGGTTTCTTCAAGACCTGTGTGACCACGGCTGACGGCCGGGACCAGGTCACGGGCTTCCAGATGACAGGCGAAATCATTGGTCTGGACGGCATCGTCAGTGACCACCATTCCTGCGATGCGATTGCGCTGGAGGACGCCGAGGTCTGCGTCATGCCGTTTGACGATGTCGAGCAGCTGTCGAGAGAGTTCACAACCCTGCAGCACCATGTGCACAAGATCATGAGCCGTGAGATCGTGCGCGATCACAGCGTCATGTTGTTGTTGGGCAGCATGAGGGCGGAAGAGCGGCTGGCCGCCTTCCTGCTCAATCTGGTACAGCGCCTGCATGCCCGAGGCTTCTCGCAGTCGGAGCTGATTCTTCGCATGACCCGGGAAGAAATCGGGAGCTACCTCGGCATGAAGCTTGAGACGGTGAGCCGCACGTTCTCGAAGTTCGTCGAGGAAGGCACGATCGAGGTCAAGCAACGCTACGTTCACATCAAGAACACCGACGCGCTCAAACAGATCGTCAACCCACAGTCCTGTCGCTGAACTCAGGCAGCGGCTTCTGGCCCGCATCCGGCATACCCCAAAAACCAAGCCCCGCCGAGACTGCTCGGGCGGGGCTTGATTTTTGAGCAACAAACTGCTTCAGGAACACGAACCGTTCTTGGCACAGTCGCGAGGTCGCTCCTCCAACGGAACGGGACAACGGTTGACCTCGAACGGGGACATGGACAAGAGCGCTGTGAGTGAGCTCGACACCATGGTCACCAGCCAGAAAACAAAGAAGGCCATCGTATAGACGGCCTGCCTGGACATCTCCAGCGGTTGCCCGAACCAGTGCAGATCACTGGGATCGACCATGGCAAACACGATCATCTCCAGTACGGCGGCCACCAGAAAAGCCGGCCATGCAATCCACATCCATCGCTGAGCCCACATTGTTTTGTCTCCTTGGGTTCTGTCGCTGACTCGGAGGTTGTCGTGATGCGCCTCACGAAGCTTTGATCATCACACACCTATTCGTCGGTTGGAACCACCGGTGAGGCCGCGTGATTGCGCGCCTGGTGGGCGGGCTGCAGCTGGATCAGCGCGTCAATGCGGGCCTGCCCTTGCAGCGACCGCGCGACCTGGAGGTTGCGCTCGTAGTCTTCCTTGTCGAGCACGGGATCGGCGCCCTTCACCGCAATGACGGCGGTGATGATGCTCGCGACCACCACCAGCAATGGTCCCCCCACCACCAGCCACATGTGGGGAACGCGCCACCAGGAGACAGAAGGCTTAGGGTCCGGATTTTTGAGGGTTGCGGTATTCATTGAAGACTCCAGAGTGGTCGGTGGATGGGCGACGTCCGCATTTCAGCGCGGGATAAGAAAGGCTGCTTTTTCGGTTACCTGGGATGCCTCATCCCCTGTGGACCGGATCTCGAAGTGGATCGGGTGGGACCCGCTGGGTGCCGTATCGGGTGGCACCTGCACCCGCAGCACCGCAGACCGGACTTCCGTGGGCAACACTTCAATCTCGGCTTCCGACGCGATGGTGATGCCCTGCAACCCCGACACGCTGATCACGTAGCGCTGCGTGCTTTCGGTCGCGTTCATGACCTGCAGCCTGAACACGTTTTCGATGCGCCCCTGCTCCACCATGCGAGCCAGCACGCCGCGATCACGAATGACGTCGACCTTGAGGGGGGTGCGCAAGAAGAGGCTGATCATCACGGCGAGGGTGATGGTCAGCAGAATGCCGGAATACACCAGGACCCGTGGGCGCATCGCGCGGCGGATCATCTGCCGGGTGCTCCACCCTTGCGCCATGCCATTTTGCGTGGAGTATTTGATGAGGCCACGTGGATAGCCCACCTTGTCCATCACCTCATCGCAGACATCGATGCAAGCCCCGCAACCGATGCACTCGTATTGCAGGCCTTTTCGAATGTCGATCCCGGTGGGACAGACCTGCACACACAAGGTGCAATCCACACACGCACCCAGGCCCAGGGCTTTCGGGTCCGCCTTCTTGGAACGCGGTCCACGCGGCTCACCACGTTTCTCGTCGTAAGTGACGATCATCGTGTCCTTGTCGAACATCGCGCTCTGGAAGCGCGCATAGGGGCACATGTACTTGCAGACCTGTTCGCGCATGAAGCCGGCATTGCCATAGGTGGCAAACCCGTAGAAGAAGATCCAGAAGGTTTGCCAAGGGCCGAGGGACGCCGCCAGGGACAGCGAGGTCAGCTCACGAATCGGCGTGAAGTAGCCCACGAACGTGAAGCCGGTCCAAAGGGCAAACAAGATCCAGAGCGCATGCTTGATCCACTTCTTGCTGAACTTGGCGGCCGACAGGGGTGACTGGTCGAGCCGCATGCGCGCGGACCGGTCACCTTCGACCTTTTTCTCGATCCACAGGAATATCTCTGTGTAGACCGTCTGTGGACAGGCGTAGCCGCACCACAGGCGCCCTGCCACGGCCGTGAACAGGAACAGTGCCAGCGCCGAAATGACCAACAGCCCCGTGAGGTAGATGAAGTCCTGCGGGTAGAGCACCAGGCCGAAAATGTAAAAGCGGCGCGCTTCGAGATCGAAGAGCACCGCTTGACGCGCATTCCACTCCAGCCAGGGCAAGCCGTAAAACACGATCTGCGTGATCCAGACCGCAATCCACCGCCATTTGGAAAACAGACCAGCGACCGAGCGCGGGTAAATTTTCTGGCGAGAAGCGTACAGAGAAACCATCACCTCGTCGCCGGCAGCATCTCCTTGCGATGGTTCCGGGGTGATGGGAATGATCGGTTTGCTGCTGCTGACGTCTGGCGTGGCGGAAGTCACGAGGAACCCGTGGTTGGTGAAAGAAAAAAGGCTGCGCGGTCAAAGCGACCACACAGCCTCCTCGGTTGCCTTAATTGGCGGGCTTGTTCGACATGCCCCAGACGTAGGACGCGAGCACGTTGATCTGCGCTTCGTTCAGCAAGGCCGACTGCCCGGGCATCTGGTTGGTGAATCCATTGTTCACAGCGCGGATGATGGCTTCTTCACCCCAGCCATGCAGCCACGTACCATCGGTCAGGTTGGCAGCACCCACCGCCGCCATCCCTTTGCCATCCATGCCGTGGCAGGCCGCACAGGCAGCGAACTTTTCTTTGCCCTGGGAGGCTCGCACGGAGTCGTGCGGACTGCCAGACAGGCTCAGCACGTAGTTCGCCACGTTGCGCACGTCTTCAGCACTGCCCACGGCAGCAGCCATCGGGGGCATGACACCGATACGGCCCTGAGCAATCGTCTTTTTGATGGTCGCATGGTCACCACCGCCCAGCCAGTCACCGTCGGTCAGGTTGGGAAAGCCCTTGGCTCCACGGGCATCAGAACCATGGCACTGGGCACAGTAGTTCATGAACAGACGCTCACCAATGGCCATGGCTTGCGCATCGCCAGCGATCTGCTCCGGGGTCATGCCGTTGAATTTGGCGTATATCGGGGCGATGGCCGCCTCCACCTTTGCAACCTCGGAGGTGTGCTGCCCCTGCGAACTCCAGCCCAGTACACCCTGGAATTTGCCAAACATGGGATACAGCGCACCGTAGGCCAGCGCGAAGAGCACCGTGATGATGAACAGATAGACCCACCACCTGGGCAGCGGGTTGTTCATTTCCGCCAGATCGCCGTCCCAGACGTGACCGGTGGTGTTGTCGGCATGGGTGTTCGCCTTCGTGGTGCCACTGATCCAAAGCAGGATCAGGCAGGCGATGATGCTGACCAGTGTCAACCCGCCCACGTAGAGGTGCCAGAAATCACTTGTAAAGTCGCTCATGATGTTTCTCTTGTTGGTGCCGCGGTTTAGTCGTCAGTGAAGGGCAGTTGGGCTGCCTCGTCAAAGCTGGCCTGGTTGCGTTTGGACCAGGCCCATACCACGATGCCCACGAAGGTCAGCAAACTGACCACCGTGACGATGCTGCGCAGATCGTTGATGTCCATGGTGGGCCTTCCGCGGTTATTGCTTGGTACCAGTCGCCGCGACGGGCGCTGGCTCAACAGCCGGAGCGGTAGGCGCTGCAGCCTCGGCCGCCGGAGTCACATCAGCAGCAGCGGGTGCCGGAGCCGCCTCGGCAGCCGGGCGGCTGGCGCTGCGAGCGGTGCCCAGCACCTGCAGATAGGCGATCACGGCTTCCATCTGGGTCTTACCCTTCACAGCTTCGACCGACTGTGCGATCTCTTCGTCGGTGTAAGGCGCGCCGAGCGTACGCAGCACTTCCATGCGCTTGGGCATGACGTCCGCATTCACCGCTTTCTCGCCAAGGAATGCGTACGCGGGCATGTTCGATTCAGGCACCACATCGCGTGGGTTGGTCAGGTGGGTGCGATGCCATTCATCGCTGTAGCGGCCACCCACACGGTGCAGATCAGGACCCGTGCGCTTGGAACCCCACTGGAACGGACGGTCGTAAACAAATTCGCCAGCCACCGAGTAAGGGCCATAACGCAGCGTCTCGGCCTGGAACGGACGAATCATCTGCGAGTGGCAGTTGTAGCAACCTTCGCTCACATAGACATCACGACCGGCCAGCTGCAGTGCGCTGTAGGGCTTGAGGCCTTCGATCGGTGTGGTGGTGGACTTCTGGAAGAACAGGGGCACGATTTCAACCAGACCACCCACAGCCACCACGAGCGTGATCAACACGATCATGAGGAAGTTGTTGGTCTCGATCCGTCCGTGGCCTTCGACTTTTTCGTTGTTTGCCATGTTTCTACTCCTCAGGCGTGTGCGGGGTTGACGGCGAGGACGGGCACGTCCACGACACGGCCCTGACGCATCGTCATGATGACGTTCCAGAGCATGACCAGCATGCCGCTGAGGTACAGCACACCACCCAGCAGACGGATCACATAGAACGGGAAGGTGGCCTTCACCGACTCGACGAAGGTGTAGGTCAGGCTGCCGTCGGGGTTGACCGAGCGCCACATCAGACCTTGCATCACACCGGCAATCCACATGGCGGCGATGTACAGCACGATGCCAATGGTGGCCACCCAGAAGTGCAACTCAATGGCAGGCACCGAATACATCTTCTTCTGGCCAAACAGGCGCGGAATCAGGTAGTACAGCGACCCCATGGACACCAGCCCCACCCAACCCAGAGCGCCGGAGTGCACGTGCCCCACGGTCCAGTCGGTGTAGTGCGACAGCGCGTTGACGGTCTTGATCGACATCATCGGGCCTTCGAAGGTGGACATGCCGTAGAACGACAGGGACACGATCAGGAAGCGCAGGATGGGATCGTCACGCAGTTTGTGCCAGGCACCCGACAGCGTCATGATGCCGTTGATCATGCCGCCCCAGCTGGGAGCCAGCAGGATCAGGGAGAACACCATGCCAACGGACTGCGTCCAGTCGGGCAGCGCGGTGTAGTGCAGGTGGTGTGGGCCCGCCCACATGTAGGTGAAGATCAGCGCCCAGAAGTGGACGATGGACAGGCGGTAGGAGTAGACCGGACGCTCGGCCTGCTTGGGGATGAAGTAATACATCATGCCCAGGAAGGCGGCGGTCAGGAAGAAGCCCACCGCGTTGTGGCCGTACCACCATTGCACCATGGCATCCTGCACGCCGGCGTAGGCCGAGTAGGAGTGCGTGGCACCGGTCGGGATGGACAGGTTGTTGAAGATGTGCAACAGGGCGATGGTGATGATGTAGGCACCAAAGAACCAGTTGGCCACGTAGATGTGCTTGACCTTGCGGGTGCCAACCGTGCCGAAGAACACGATCGCATACGACACCCAGACCACAGTGATCAACAGGTCAATCGGCCAGATCAGTTCGGCGTATTCCTTGCCCTGAGTCAGCCCCAGGGGCAGCGACACGACGGCCGCCACGATCACCGCGTTCCAACCCCAGAACGTCAGCCAGGCCAGCTTGTTCGAGAACAAGGCGGTGTGGCAGGTTCGCTGCACCACGTAGTAGCTGGTCGCAAACAGCACCGACCCACCAAACGCAAAAATCACCGCGTTGGTGTGCAAGGGGCGAAGACGGCCGTAGGTCAGCCATTCAATGCCCATGTTCAACTCGGGCCAGGTCAACTGGGCCGCGATGATCACACCCACCAGCATGCCCACCACGCCGTAGATCACGGACATGATGGCAAACCCGCGGACCACACTGTCGTTGTAGACCGCCGGTTGGCTGGCCTTTCTTGTTACGGACATACAGAACTCCTCATAAATGTCGCTTGTTGGAGTGTCCTCACGGCACCCTCCATGCACCTTGACTTAAGTCAATCGCCCCGAAGAATGCGCTCGCCCTCACGTTCGATGTTGTCGAATTGCCCAGCCTGAAGTGCCCACCAAAATACCCCGATGATGGCGAACACGAGCAACACCGAAATGGGGATCAGCAAATACAGAACATCCATGATGAACACCTTTATCAATCGAACGCGGTGAATACCGCGCCTTTATGCGGATGAGCTCGCACCCACAGTGGTCGCTGGGACGCCCGCTGTGGCTTTGGACGCCAAGCGCAACGCGTTGACGATCACCAGCAACGAACTACCAGCCATGCCGAGTCCGGCCAGCCAGGGAGGCATCCAGCCCACGAGCGCCAAGGGCACGCTCACCAGGTTGTAGACCGCGGCCCAGACGAGGTTCTGCCGCACGATGCGCAGCGTGGACCGGGCCTGACGCAATGTCAAGACCACGCCCATGACCTCCCCGCCCTGGATCACATAGTCCGACTGGGCTTGAGCCAAAGGCGCAGCGTGACCTAGCGCAAACGAGGTATTGGCTCGCGCCAGCACCGGGCCGTCGTTGAGACCATCGCCCACCATCGCCAGCTTCATGCCTTGCCCCTGCAAGGCCACCACTTCGACCAGCTTCTGCTCGGGCGAGGCGCCAGCGATCACGTGATCCACCCCCACGGCCCGCCCCACCTGCATGGCTGCGCTCTCGCGGTCGCCGGAAAGCAGCCAGGTGCGCACACCCATGGCACGCAAAGCAGCGACCGCATCCTGGGCATCGGCGCGCAACCCCTCCTGCAACTCGAAAGTCGCCATCCAGCCCTGCTCGTCCGCCAGGAAGGCTCTGGGTGAATCGTCGGTCGAACGCTCGGCATGGCGCGCACCACAAAAAACCGCTGAACCCAGCCGCACCCAGGTACCACTGGGACGCCTTGCCTGCATGCCCTGCCCAGCAACCTCAGTCAGCTCCGTCAAGGACGGCACGTCTCCCGCTTGCTCCACCGAAACCGCCTGTGCTATCGCGCGCGATACCGGGTGCAGAGAACCCGCAGCCAGCGCTCCGGCCAATGCCAGCGCCTGTTCCCGCCCCACGCCCTCACGTGTGCGCACATCCACCAGCACCAGCCGGTCATGCGTCAGCGTGCCCGTCTTGTCGAACACCACGGCGTTGATCTGGGCCAAGGCCTCGAATGCCTGCAGCCGCCGCACGAGAATGCCGCGCCGCGCCAGCGCACCGGCCGAGCTGAGCATGGCGGCGGGCGTGGCCAACGAGAGCGCGCACGGGCAGGTGACGATGAGCACGGCCACAGCCACCCCGAGCGCCTTGGTGTGATCGATCTGCCACCAGTAGAAACCGGCCAATGCGGCAGCGAGCAACACCAAGACCAGAAACGGCGCCGCGATGCGGTCGGCCAGCACGGCCAGACGGGGCTTTTCGGTAGACGCCCGCTCCATCAGCGCCACGATCTGCGCGAACCGGGTGTCGCGCCCCAGCCGGGCAATCCGCACCAACACCGGACCACCCAGATTGAAGCTGCCTGCCACCACGCCCTGCCCCTGCGCCCGCGTGACCGGGCGCGACTCGCCCGTCAACAAGGCCTCGTCCACCGTGGCCGACTCGCTCAAGATGTCACCGTCGCCGGGGAAAGCCTGCCCTGCCTGCACACGCACCACGTCCCCGACGACCAGACGACGGAGCGACATGGTTTCAAAACCGCCTGCGGGTGTCTGTCGCTCACACACTTCGGGCAGGCGGTTCATCAGGCTGTCGAGCGCGCCAGCCGTGCGGTCGCGCGCCTTGAGTTCCAGGTAACGCCCACCCAGCAGGAAAAACACGAACATGGTCAGCGAGTCGAACCAGACCTCATGACCCCAGACGCCGGAAGGATCGAAGGTGGCCGCGGAACTGGCCAGAAAGGTCACGAGAATGCCGATCGACACCGGTGTGTCCATGCCGACCCTGCCTTGCCGCAGGTCGCGCCAGGCGCTGCTGAAAAAGGGACCACTGGCGAAAAACACCACCGGCAGACTCAGCACCCAACTGGCCCAGCGCAGCAACTGGTCTATGTCGGCAGGGATTTCGCCCGGCTCGGTGATGTACGCCGGCCATGCGTACATCATGACCTGCATGGCACAAAAGCCCGCCACGAACAAACGCCACAAGGCCTGACGCGTTTCACGCAGGCGCTCGCTGATGGACAGTGCCTGCTGCATCGGCAGCAGTCGGTACCCGGTCTGGCCCACCGCTCGGGCCAGGCTCGATACCGTGGTCCGGGAAGGATCCCAGCGCAGCGTGAGCCGCCGCGTGGCTGCATGCACCTGTGCCCACTCCACACCAGGCAGGTCCTGCAGCACGCACTCGACGGTGTCGGCACAGGCCGCGCAATACATGCCCTGCACCATCAACACCGATTCAGCGGTCGTTCGGCCCTCCACCTCGCTGAACTGCGTGAACTCCTGTTGCTCGACCGGATCGTCGAGCACGCCAAAGTCGTCGGTCACGGTGAGTGGCCCGCGATGGTCTCCCAGCCAACCTCGTGAACCAGACGCAAAGGGTTCTTCCTGAACGGCCTGGCCATCAGGATGCGGATCGGCGAGCAAAGACCCCACCGGCGGCGCGGTGGCGGCCTCGTTCATGCCCCGAGGGTAGTTCAAGTGGCATTCCTCACGCTTGATTTAAGTCAACCGAAACCGGTCGCTCTTTGCTAGTCTATGGCTGTTCCAACAATTGCCCGAGGAGATGCAGCATGTACAAACGAATTTTGATCGCGACAGACGGCTCAAAACTCTCCCAACAAGCCGTTGAGCACGGTATCAATCTGGCTGATCTGACGGGCGCAGAAGTGATCGCCCTCAAAGTGGTCCCGCGTTATCCGCAGACCTACTTTGAAGGGGGCGTGGCGCTCGCAGCGGCCGAAGTGGCCCGCATCGAAAAGCAGTGGCTGGACGAGGCCATGGAGGCCGTCAACGCGGTGAAGGCGGCCGGTCAGTTGCGCGAAGTGAAGGTCAAGCCGATCACGGTGAAGTCCGACCTGATTGCCGAGGCCATCATCGCCGCGGCCAAGCGCAACAAGTGCGACCTGATCGTGATGGCCTCACATGGTCGCCGGGGCCTCAAGCGGTTGTTGCTCGGCAGCGAGACCCAGCAGGTACTGACCCACTCGCACATTCCGGTGCTCGTCCTGAGATGACTCCCTTGCCAGGCCCACGGGGTGGGCCTGGCACCCAAGAATGCCATCGTTGCGGCGTGGCAAACCGCCTCCGCGCGCCCCTGTGCCTGGGACATGGCCTCCACCACTTGCCCCCTGGACCTCCCCCGTCGGTGGCGTGCGACCCTCAGCCCATGAACAGGGCCTTGTACCGTTCGCGCAGCAGGTTTTTCTGCACTTTTCCCATGGTGTTGCGTGGCAGTTCGTCCACCACGAAGCAGCGTTTGGGCACCTTGAAATTGGCCAGTTGCGCCTTGAGACTGGCGATGAGCTGCTCGGGATCCACCCGACTGCCGGGCCGAGCAATCACCACCGCCACCCCGACTTCACCGAAGTCCGGGTGTGGAACGCCGACCACCGCACTCTCGGCCACGCCAGGCAAGCCGTTGATGAAACCCTCGACTTCGGCCGGGTAGACGTTGTAGCCCCCGGAAATGATGAGGTCCTTGCTGCGCCCGACGATGGTCAGGTAACCCTGCGCATCCACGCGCCCCACATCGCCCGTTTTGAAGAAACCATCGGCCGTGAACTCTTCCGCGGTTTTTTCCGGCATGCGCCAATAGCCCTTGAACACATTGGGCCCGCGCACCTGGATCGCACCGGTCTCGCCCGCGGTCAATGCATGCTCTGCGTCGTCCACCACACGCAAGTCCACGCCTGGCAGCGCAAACCCCACCGTGCCGCCGCGCCGTTCGGCGAGCCCATCGTGGCGAAGATCGGCTTCGCAGGGGTTGGAAGTCAGCATGATGGTTTCGCTCATGCCATAGCGCTCCAGAATGGTGTGTCCGGTGCGCAGTTTCCAGGTGTCAAAGGTCTCGATCAGCAACGGCGCCGAGCCCGAAATGAACAAACGCATGTGCGCCGCCTGCTGCCGGGTCAGCCCCGGCTCGGCCAGCAGACGCACATACAGCGTGGGGACGCCCATGAACACGGTGGCGCGCGGCAACAACGACACCACGGTGGGGGCGTCAAAACGGTTGAGCCACAACATGGAGCTGCCGTTGATCAAGGCACCGTGCACCGCCACGAACAGGCCGTGCACATGAAAGATCGGCAGGGCGTGGATCAGCACGTCGTCCGCTCGCCAGCACCAATAGTCGCGCAGCACGAGCGCGTTGCTGAGCATGTTGCCGTGCGTGAGCATGGCTCCTTTGCTGCGACCCGTGGTCCCACTGGTGTAGATGATGACCGCCAGATCGTCGGCCGCACAGACGGCGGGCTGGTGCACGGTGCTGTGGTGGGCCGCGCGCTCCAGCAGGCTGCCGCCTCGCTCCTCGTCCAGGGTAAACACATGGCGCGTACCCGCCATGAAAGCGATCTTGGAGACCCAACCAAAATGGGCCGGACTGCACACCACCACCGCAGGCTCGGCGTTGCCAATGAAGTACTCGATCTCGGCACTTTGATAGGCGGTATTGAGCGGCAGAAAAACATACCCCGCACGCAGCGTGGCGAGGTACAGGATGAGCGCCTCGACCGATTTCTCGACCTGCACGGCGATGCGCGCACCGGCCGGCAGCTCCAGCGAGGCCAGCAGGTTGGCCACCATGGCCGTGGCATGGTCCAGGTCGCGCCACGAGTAGCGCAGCGCTGGTCCCGCGCCACCCGCTGTTTCAATGGCACAGGCATCCAGGTCGGTCGGAAACGCCGCGCGCAGCGCGGCAAAAAGATTGTGGTTGCGCATGAGAGTCGGTATCAGAACTGGGGCGGCCGTTTGGCCAGGAAGGCAGAGATGCCTTCGATGTGTTCGGCGCTGTCCGCATACCGGTAAGCACCCGCCAGCAGCGCGGCAGAAGAGTCAACGCCCTGCCCTCGCCCACCGAGCGCGCGCAGTGTCTGCTTGTTCAGGCGCGCAGCCTGCGGACTCAGCCGGATCATGCCGTCGATCAAAGTGCGTATTTCCGTGTCCAAGGTGTCCACGGGCAGCACCCGGTTGAGAAAACCACGGGCCTTCATCTCGGTTGCGGGCAACACGGCCGCGGCCAGCAGCATTTCGCGCGCGGTCAGCTCCCCGACCGCATGGGCCACCAACTGGGCTTCACGCGGCGCCATGGGGAAGCCCAGTTTCGCGATCGGCGCACCAAAGCGCGCGGATTCGCTGGCCACGCGCAGGTCGCAACAACTGGCGATCTCCAGGCCCGCCCCCATGCAGTTGCCAGCGATCTGCGCCACGACAGGCAGGTCGCAATCCAGCATGGCGCTCAACCCACCCCAGACGTCGTCCTCGTGAAACGCTCTGAGCGCCGCTTCGTCAAAGCGGAAATCCGGGTACTCCGAAATATCTCCGCCCGCGCAGAAATGCCCCTCGTGGCCTTGCACCAGCACGCAGCGCACGGTTTCACTGAGCGCCAGTTCTTCAAAGACCCGGCGCAGTTCGCGCCACATGGGCCGCGACATGGCGTTGAACTTGCCCGGGTGGCACAGCGTGACGTGGGCCAACCCGCCGTCGATCCGGCAATCGACCCGGCCAGAGGGACTCACAAGGACGCTCCTGCGCCCGCACCCCCACGCCGACCGAACCACCACCACATGAACGCACCTGCCAGAATCATGGGCACGCACAGCCATTGGCCCATGCTCATGCCCAGCGACAGCAAGCCGAGGTGGGCATCGGGCTCGCGGAAAAACTCGGCGATAAAACGGAACACCCCGTAGCCGAGCAAGAACACCGCCGACACCTGCCCGCGCGCGCGCTCCCTGCGCGCATAGAACCAAAGCAACACGAACAGCAGCAAACCTTCCAGCAGGAACTGGTAGACCTGCGAGGGGTGGCGCGGCAGATCGCCCGCGCCGCGGAACACCATGCCCCATGGCAGGGACGGGTCGGCCACACGACCCCAGAGCTCACCGTTGATGAAGTTGCCCAACCGCCCGGCGGCCAGGCCCGTGGGCACGCAGGGCGCCACGAAGTCCATCACCTGCATGAACGGCCGCTGGCGGCTGTGGGCGTACCAGACCATGGCCGCCATCACGCCCAGCAGCCCCCCATGAAAGCTCATGCCGCCCTGCCAGACCGCGAACACCTCCAGCGGATGCGCCAGGTAGTACGCGGGTTTGTAAAACAGGCAATACCCGATGCGCCCCCCGAGCACCACCCCCATCACACCCAGGAACAGGATGTCTTCGGTGTCGCGCCGGGTCCAGGGCGAGGGCTGGCGCACGGAGGCAAAGGGCTCGTGGCGCAACCGCGCATTGGCCAAGAGCATGAACAGGCCGAAGGCCGCGAGGTAGGTCAGTCCGTACCAGTGGATGGCCAGCGGCCCCAGCTGCAGAGCGACCGGATCGATTTGAGGATGGATCAACATGGTCAGCGATTGTGCACGCAAGCCCTATCGACCCGACCCCGCGTGCCTCAGTCGCCGAGCAGCGAGAGGTCGCGCACGGCGCCCTTGTCGGCCGACATGGCGAGCAAGGCATAGGCCTTGAGCGCTGCAGACACCTTGCGCTTGCGGGGCAATGCGGGTTTCCAGCCCCTGGCGTCCTGTTCGCTGCGGCGCTGTGCCAGCTCATCGTCGGACACCAGCACGTTGATGCTGCGGTTGGGAATGTCGATGCGGATGCGATCGCCGTTGCGCACCAGGCCGATAGCGCCACCGGCCGCCGCTTCCGGAGAGCAGTGGCCGATCGACAGGCCCGAGGTGCCACCAGAGAAGCGGCCATCGGTCAGCAACGCGCAAGCCTTGCCCAGGCCCTTGGACTTGATGTACGAGGTCGGGTAGAGCATTTCCTGCATGCCCGGGCCGCCCTTGGGGCCTTCGTAGCGCACGATCACCACGTCGCCGGCTTTGACCTTGTCGTCCAGGATGTTGGCGACCGCCTCGTCCTGAGACTCGGTCACGTGGGCCGTGCCCTCAAACACCAGCAGCGCGTCGTCCACACCGGCGGTTTTCACCACGCAGCCATTGAGCGCGATGTTGCCCACCAGAACGGCCAGCCCGCCTTCTTGCGAGAAGGCATGCGCCCCCGAACGGATGCAACCTTCGGCGCGGTCGGTGTCCAGACTGGGCCAGCGCGTGGACTGGCTGAACGCCACCTGGCTGGGCACACCGGCCGGACCGGCCCGGTAAAAGATCTGCACCTCGGCGCTCGGGTTGCGCGCGATGTCCCACTGGTCCAGCGCGTCCTTCATGGTCCGGGCGTGCACCGTGGGCACATCGGTGTGCAGCTTACCGGCGCGATCCAGTTCACCCAGGATGGCCATGATGCCGCCCGCGCGGTGCACGTCTTCGATGTGGTACTTGTTGGTGTTCGGTGCCACCTTGCACAGCTGCGGCACGACGCGCGAGAGGCGGTCGATGTCCTTCATGGTGAAATCGATTTCGGCTTCCTGGGCGATCGCCAGCAGGTGCAGGATGGTGTTGGTCGAACCACCCATCGCGATGTCCAGCGTGATGGCGTTCTCGAAGGCCTTGAAACCCATGGAACGCGGCAGCACGGATGCATCGTCCTGCTCGTAATAGCGGCGGCAGAGTTCAACCGCCAGGCGACCGGCACGTTTGAAAAGCTGCTCGCGGTCGGCGTGGGTCGCCACCACCGTGCCGTTGCCCGGCAGCGAGAGTCCCAGCGCCTCGGTCAGGCAGTTCATGGAATTGGCGGTGAACATGCCGGAGCAGGAACCGCAGGTCGGGCAGGCGGAGCGCTCCACCTCGGCCAGGTCGGCATCCGACACCTTGACGTCGGCGGCCATCACCATGGCATCGATCAGATCGAGCTTCTTGATCTCGATGCTGCCCGCCAGGCGGGTCTTGCCCGCTTCCATCGGACCGCCCGAGACGAACACCACGGGAATGTTCAGGCGCATCGCGGCCATCAGCATCCCCGGAGTGATCTTGTCGCAGTTGGAAATGCAGACCAGCGCATCGGCGCAGTGCGCGTTGACCATGTACTCGACCGAGTCGGCAATGATGTCGCGGCTGGGCAGCGAATACAGCATGCCGTCGTGCCCCATGGCGATGCCGTCGTCCACCGCGATGGTGTTGAACTCCTTGGCCACGCCCCCGGCGGCCTCGATCTCACGCGCCACGAGCTGGCCCAGGTCCTTCAGGTGCACGTGGCCGGGCACGAACTGGGTGAAGGAATTGGCGATGGCGATGATGGGCTTGTCGAAGTCGCCGTCCTTCATGCCGGTGGCACGCCACAGCGAGCGGGCGCCCGCCATGTTGCGGCCGGCGGTGGAGGTCTTGGAACGGTATGCGGGCATGGTGGTTTTTCGTCTGGGGGAATTCGGGGACAGGAAAAATCGCGTCTTCGATTATCTCCCACGGGCCAGGGGTGATTGCCCCGTGGGCTATAAGCGAAGCTTGCCCAGCCGACGCCCCGCAACGGCCCGGCGCGGCCGAACCAGCCCACCCACGGAGACACCCCATGGCCGACAACACGCCCATCCCCATCCTTCCGATCAACCGCCGCAGTGCGCACATCACCCAGGGCAAGTCGCGCGCGCCCAACCGGTCCATGTACTACGCCATGGGCTACGAGGAAGGCGACTTCGTCAAACCCATGGTCGGTGTGGCCAACGGCCACAGCACGATCACACCCTGCAACTCGGGCCTGCAGAAGCTGGCCGATGCGGCCATCGCGGGCATCGAAGAGGCCGGCGGCAACGCACAGGTGTTTGGCACTCCCACCATTTCCGATGGCATGGCCATGGGCACAGAAGGCATGAAGTATTCGCTGGTGTCGCGCGAGGTCATCTCCGACTGCGTGGAGACCTGCGTGCAGGGCCAGTGGATGGACGGCGTGGTGGTCATCGGTGGCTGCGACAAGAACATGCCGGGCGGTCTGATGGGCATGCTGCGCGCCAACGTGCCCGCGATCTATGTGTATGGCGGCACCATCCTGCCAGGCCGCTACAAGGACCAGGACCTCAACATCGTGAGCGTGTTCGAAGCCGTGGGCCAGAACGCCGCCGGCAGGCTCAGCGACCACGACCTGCACGAGATCGAGCAGCGCGCCATCCCGGGGACCGGCTCGTGCGGCGGCATGTACACCGCCAACACCATGTCATCGGCCTTCGAGGCGCTGGGCATTTCGCTGCCCTACTCCAGCACCATGGCCAACCCCCACGACGAAAAGACGAACTCGGCCAGGGAATCGGCCAGGGTGCTGATCGAAGCCATCCGACAAGACATCAAGCCCCGCGACATCGTCACGCGCAAGAGCATTGAGAACGCGGTCGCCGTGATCATGGCCACAGGCGGGTCCACCAACGCGGTGCTGCACTTTCTGGCCATTGCGCATGCGGCCGAGGTGGAGTGGACCATCGACGACTTCGAGCGCGTGCGCCAGAAGATTCCCGTGCTCTGCGACCTCAAACCCAGCGGCCAATACCTCGCGGTCGACCTGCACAAGGCCGGCGGCATTCCTCAGGTCATGAAAATGCTGCTCAACGCCGGCCTGCTGCACGGCGACTGCCTCACCATCACGGGCCAGACCATTGCCGAGGCGCTCAAGGACGTGCCCGATACCCCGCGCGCCGACCAGGACGTGATCCGGCCGCTCGATCGGCCGTTGTACGAACACGGCCACCTGGCCATCCTCAAAGGCAATCTGTCACCCGAAGGCTGCGTGGCCAAGATCACCGGCCTGAAGAATCCGGTCATGACCGGCCCTGCCCGCGTGTTCGACGACGAGCAGTCTGCGCTCAAAGCCATCCTGGACGGCCACATCGTGGCCGGTGACGTGATGGTGTTGCGCTACCTCGGCCCTAAGGGTGGACCCGGCATGCCCGAGATGCTGGCGCCCACGGGCGCCCTGATCGGCGCCGGACTGGGCGAGAGCGTTGGCCTGATCACCGATGGGCGTTTCTCCGGCGGCACCTGGGGCATGGTGGTGGGCCATGTGGCGCCTGAGGCGGCGGTCGGCGGCACGATCGGACTGGTGCAGGAAGGCGACCGCATCACGATCGACGCGCACCGCTTGCTGCTGGAACTCCATGTGCCCGACGCCGAGATCGCGAAACGACGTGCGGCGTGGACGGCTCCCGCGCCGCGCTACACCCGAGGCGTGCAGGCCAAATTTGCCTTCAACGCGTCCAGCGCCAGCCAGGGGGCTGTGCTGGACAACTATTGACCGGAGTGAAGTCAGACCAGACCGGCTGCAGGGCCTGCCCCAGGCACCGACCGCCTACCGCGAGCGCCTCTTGGACTTGAGGCCCAGGGCCTCGCGCTGTTTCTCGATCCGGTCCTGTTTCTTCTTGTCCATCTTCTCCATCTGCTTGCGCTTGGTGTAGCCCGTGGCATCGGCCCAGGCCCACCAGGCCATGGCCATGAGAAAAGGCGACAACACCCACCACCACGACGAATCGGCGACCAGACCGATCCGCATATAGTTCCAAATGGTCAAGGCAACGCCCGCAATCAGGAGAAACATCACACCCTCCGGTAAAGGGCTGATAAAGCCCGGCAAGAAACTGTAAGCCTGCGCTTCACGAAAATCCGAATCGGTAGAATCGGGACCGTGACATTTTCATTTTTCACCCACGAGGATAACTCCATGAAACGCGCTCTTCTGATTATGGCCGCCATGGCCGCCATCTCCGCTCCGGCCATGGCCGACGAAGCCCTCGCCAAAAGCAAGAACTGCATGGCCTGCCATGCGGTGGACAAGAAACTGGTGGGCCCGGCCTACAAGGACGTCGCCAAGAAATACGCTGGCGATGCCAAGGCGGCGGACATGCTCGCCGCCAAGATCGTCAAGGGTGGCTCGGGTGTCTGGGGCGCCATCCCTATGCCCGCCAACACGCAGGTCAACCCGGCCGAGGCCAAGAAGCTGGCCACCTGGGTGCTGAGCCTGAAATAAGCGACGGGCCATTGACCCAATAAAAAACCCGCTGATGTTCAGCGGGTTTTTTATTGGCCGGGCACGGCGACATGCCCTGCACCGGAATCAATTGTTTTCCGACAACTGATCGAGGATGGCCGGATTCTCCAGCGTGGAGGTGTCCTGGGTAATGGCCTCGCCCTTGGCGATGGAACGCAACAGGCGACGCATGATCTTGCCCGAACGGGTCTTGGGCAGGTTGTCACCAAACCGGATGTCCTTGGGCTTGGCGATCGGACCGATTTCCTTGCCCACCCAGTCGCGCAGCACCTTGGCAATGGCCTTGGCCTCGTCACCCGTCGGACGCGAACGCTTGAGCACCACGAAAGCCACAATGGCTTCGCCCGTCAGATCGTCCGGACGCCCCACCACGGCCGCTTCGGCCACCAGGTCGGTCTTGCCCACCAGCGCCGACTCGATCTCCATCGTGCCCATGCGGTGGCCCGAGACGTTGAGCACGTCGTCGATGCGGCCGGTGATGCGGAAGTAGCCACGGTCGGCACTGCGCACCGCACCGTCGCCGGCCAGGTAGTAGCCCTTGAGTTCCTCGGGGAAATAGCTCTTCTTGAAACGCTCCGGGTCGCCCCAGATGGTGCGGATCATCGAAGGCCAAGGCTTCTTGACCACAAGGATGCCGCCCGCCCCGTTGGGCACGTCCATGCCGGCTTCGTCAACGATGGCGGTGGTGATGCCCGGCAGTGGCAATGTGCACGAGCCCGGCACCAGCGGCGTGGCGCCCGGCAGCGGGGAGATCATGTGGCCACCGGTTTCGGTCTGCCAGAAGGTGTCCACGATGGGGCAGCGCTCGCCGCCCACGTGTTTGTAGTACCACATCCAGGCTTCGGGGTTGATCGGTTCGCCGACCGAGCCCAGGATGCGCAGGCTGCTCAGATCGGAGCGGGCCGGGTGCACTTTTTCATCGCCCTCGGCGGCCTTGATCAGCGAGCGGATGGCGGTGGGAGCGGTGTAGAAGATCGTGCACTTGTGGCGCTCGATCATCTGCCAGAAGCGACCCGCATTCGGGTAGGTCGGCACACCTTCGAACACGATCTGCGTGGCACCCGCAGCCAGCGGGCCGTAGGCCACATAGGTATGACCGGTGATCCAGCCGATGTCGGCGGTGCACCAGAAGATGTCCTTGTCCTGCAGGTCGAAGGTCCACTGCATGGTCAGGCTGGCCCACAGCAGGTAACCGCCCGTGCTGTGCTGCACGCCCTTGGGCTTGCCGGTGGAGCCGGAGGTGTAGAGCACGAACAGCGGGTGCTCGGCACCCACCATTTCGGCCGGGCAGTCGGTGGACTGGCCGGCCATCACGTCGTGCATGAAGCTGTCGCGGCCAGCCACCATGTTCACCGCCGTGGGCGTGCGCTGGAACACGATCACGTCCTTGATGCATTCGCAGCCACCCATGGCGATGCCTTCGTCCACGATCGCCTTGAGCGGCAGTTCCTTGCCGCCACGCAGTTGGTAGTTGGCGGTGATCACAGCCACAGCGCCCGCGTCCTGGATGCGCTCCTGCAGCGCCTTGGCCGAGAAGCCACCGAACACCACGCTGTGGGTTGCACCGATGCGTGCGCAAGCCTGCATGGCGACCACACCCTCAATGGTCATGGGCATGTAGATGACCACACGGTCACCTTTTTTCACGCCACGGGCCTTCAAGGCATTCGCAAATTGCGACACTTTGCCCAGCAGTTCCTTGTAGGTCACCTTGGTCACTTCGCCACCATCGGCTTCGAAGATGATGGCGGTCTTGTTCTCCACCGGGGTGCCCATGTGGCGATCCAGGCAGTTGTAGGAGGCATTGAGTTCACCGTCTTCAAACCACTTGAAGAACGGCGCATTCGATTCGTCCAGCGTCTTGGTGAATGGCTTGTGCCAGGTGAGCGTTTCGCGAGCACGCCGGGCCCAGAAACCTTCGAAGTCGTTTTCCGCCTCGGCGCACAGCGCGTTGTAGGCATCCATACCCGAGATCCGGGCGGCCTTGACAGTCGCCTCCGTGGGCTCAAAAACACGGTTCTCGACCAGGGTGGATTCAATGGACGTCGAAGGTGTGGACATGGGCAGTCTCCTCAGGTGTAGTGGGAAAGGTTGACTCTTTGAATGTGCGCAAAGGCTCTTACGAGCCACTTACATAGACACGAGCGGCGGGCCGGCTCCCCCGGGGAAGCCGGCAGCGCCAACGCCCGCAAGCGCCGATGCGTCACAGACCTACAATCTTCCTCGCATACATTGTGCCTGCCCGCATTCCCCCTGCATTTGTACCCTCCATGACCGACCCCGTCAAAACGCCCCGCACGCTCCAGGCCCTGCCCAACCTGATCTTTGCCAGCCGCTGGCTGCAATTGCCGCTCTACCTGGGCCTGATCCTGGCCCAGGGCATCTATGTGTTCCATTTCTGGGTCGAACTGGTCCATTTGATCGAGGCCGCTTTCGGCAACAAGGACGCGTTGGCCGCGCTGGTCAAGAGCATTGGCTACAAGGAGTCGTTCGACATCACCACCCTCAACGAAACCATCATCATGCTGGTGGTGCTCGCCTTGATCGACGTGGTCATGATCTCCAACCTGCTGATCATGGTGATCGTGGGTGGCTACGAGACCTTCGTGAGCCGCATGAACCTGGAGAGCCACCCGGACCAGCCCGAGTGGCTGAGCCACGTGAACGCCTCGGTACTCAAGGTCAAGCTGGCCACGGCCATCATCGGCATCAGCTCGATCCACCTGCTCAAGACCTTCATCAACGCCGCCAACTACGATCTGAAGGTCTTGATGTGGCAGACCATCATCCACGTGGTGTTCCTGCTCAGTGCCATGGCGATTGCGATGACCGATCGGCTGATGGCCCGTCCGGCGACCGACGACCACTGATCGTTCACAACCGGGACAACGCAACAAGCGGCCGGGTGGCCGCTTGTTGCGTTCTGACACACAGACGGCATCAACGACCGGTCATCTCGCCGGGCACCACCCACTGATCGAACTGTTCGGCGCTCACATGACCGGATGCCAGCGCCGCTTCGCGCAACGTCGTCCCGTCCCGGTGCGCTTTCTTCGCGATCTCGGCGGCCCGGTCGTAGCCGATGTGCGGATTGAGCGCGGTCACCAGCATCAAGGACTGTTCCACCAGTTCGCCGATGCGCTCGATGTTCGGCGCGATGCCGAGTGCGCAATGGCCGTTGAAACTGGCCATGCCATCGGCCAGCAGGCGCACGCTCTGCAGGAAGTTGTGCGCCACCATGGGGCGGAACACATTGAGTTCGAAGTTGCCCGAGGCGCCGCCCATGTTGATGGCCACGTCGTTGCCCATCACCTGGCAACACAACATGGTGAGCGCTTCGCACTGCGTGGGGTTGACCTTGCCCGGCATGATGGACGAGCCGGGTTCGTTTTCGGGAATCGACAGCTCTCCCAGCCCGCTGCGAGGGCCGCTGGCGAGCCAGCGCACGTCGTTGGAGATCTTCATCAGACTCGCGGCCAACCCCTTGAGCGCGCCGTGTGCGTGCACCAGCGCGTCGCAACTGGCCAGCGCCTCGAACTTGTTGGGTGCCGTGACCAGCGGCAAACCGGTGTCCCGGGCCAGCTCGGCCGCCACCGCCACGTCGAACCCCACAGGCGCGTTCAAACCGGTCCCCACAGCCGTGCCACCCAGGGCCAGTTCGCACAGGTGCGGCAGCGCGGCCCGGATGTGCTGCTCGGCATGCGCCAGCTGGGCCGCCCAGCCGGACACCTCCTGCCCCAGGGTGAGCGGTGTGGCGTCCTGCAAATGGGTGCGCCCGATCTTCACGATGCCATCGAACAATACGGCTTTCGCGGCCAGGGTGTCGTGCAAGCCACCCAGCGCGGGCAGCAGCGCCCGCACCAGCCCGTCCACCGCCGCCAGGTGCATCGCGGTGGGAAACACATCGTTGGACGACTGGCTGCGGTTGACGTCGTCGTTCGGGTGCACCAGCCGCCGCTGGCCACGCTTGCCACCCAACAACTCGCTGGCGCGATTGGCCAGCACCTCGTTGGCGTTCATGTTGGTCTGCGTGCCTGAGCCGGTCTGCCAGATCACCAACGGGAACTCGGCATCCCACCGCCCGTCAATCACCTCGCCGGCCGCGGCCTCGATGGCTTTCGCCTTGTCGGGCGCCAGGCCGGCCAGGCCCTGGTTCACCACGGCACAGGCCCGCTTGACCCGGACCAGCGCATGGATCAATTCAGGCGGCATCCGCTCGCCCGAAATGTCGAAATGCTCCAGAGAACGCTGCGTCTGCGCCCCCCACAGTCGCTCCGCCGGAACGGCAATGGAGCCCATGGTGTCGTGCTCGGTGCGGGTGTCCATGCGTGCCTCCTGGTGTCAGCCGGCGACAGGGTTCAACCTGTCAAAATAAGGGGTTGCGCTCACCGTAGCAGACATTGCGCCGCCCAGCCACTGCGGCACCCTTTCTCCACGTCAACCTCAAGCCCACGCCATGACCACGAGCATCCGTCAGAACGACCTGATCGAATCCGTCGCAGCCGCCCTGCAGTACATCAGCTACTACCACCCGGCCGACTACATCGCCCACCTGGCCCGTGCCTACGAACGCGAGCAGAGCGCAGCCGCCAAGGACGCGATCGCGCAGATCCTGACCAACAGCAAGATGAGCGCCACCGGGCACCGCCCGATCTGCCAGGACACCGGCATCGTCAACGTCTTCCTGAAAGTCGGCATGGACGTGCGCTGGGAAGGTTTTTCCGGCAGCCTGGACGACGCCATCAACGAAGGCGTGCGCCGCGGCTACAACCACCCCGACAACACGCTGCGCGCCAGCGTCGTGGCCGACCCGCAGTTCGACCGCAAGAACACCAAGGACAACACGCCCGCCGTGATCTTCACCGAGATCGTGCCGGGCAACACGGTGGAAGTCACCGTCGCGGCCAAGGGCGGTGGCTCGGAGAACAAATCCAAGATGGTCATGCTCAACCCGGGCGACAACGTGGTCGACTGGGTGCTCAAGACCGTGCCGACCATGGGCGCCGGCTGGTGCCCGCCGGGCATGCTGGGCATCGGCATCGGCGGCACCGCAGAGAAGGCCGTGCTGATGGCCAAGGAAAGCCTGATGGACGACCTGGACATGTACGAGCTGCAGGCCAAGGCCGCCAAGGGCGAGCAACTCAGCAAGGTCGAAGAGATGCGTCTGGAGTTGTTTGACAAGGTCAATGCGTTGGGCATCGGCGCGCAAGGCCTGGGCGGCCTGACCACCGTGCTCGACGTCAAGATCAAGATGTACCCCACGCACGCGGCCAGCAAGCCGGTGGCCATGATCCCCAACTGCGCGGCCACGCGCCACGCCCACTTCGTGCTCGATGGCAGCGGCCCGGTCTACATCGACCCGCCCAGCCTGGACCTGTGGCCCAACGTGGACTGGACGCCCGATACCCAGAAAAGCCAGCGCGTGGACCTCAACACGCTGACCCCGGCCGAGGTGGCCAGCTGGAAACCCGGCCAGACCCTGCTGCTCAACGGCAAGATGCTCACCGGCCGTGACGCCGCCCACAAACGCATCCAGGACATGCTGGCCAAGGGCGAACCGCTGCCGGTGGACTTCACCAACCGCGTCATCTACTACGTCGGCCCGGTCGATCCTGTCAAGGGCGAAGCGGTCGGCCCGGCCGGCCCCACCACCGCCACCCGCATGGACGGTTTCACCGAGATGATGCTGGCGCAAACCGGCCTGATCGCCATGGTTGGCAAGGCCGAGCGCGGCCCGGTCGCCATCGAGGCCATCAAGAAGCACCAGTCGGCCTACCTCATGGCCGTGGGCGGCGCCGCCTACCTGGTCTCCAAGGCCATCAAGACCGCGAAGGTCGTGGGCTTCGCCGACCTGGGCATGGAAGCCATTTACGAATTCGACGTGGTCGACATGCCGGTCACCGTGGCCGTGGACGCGGGCGGCACCAGCGCCCACATCACCGGCCCGGCCGAGTGGAGCAAGCGCATCGCCTCGGGCGAATTCAAGGGCATCGCGGTGGCCGCCGCTTGAAGACCATCGGTGTCTTTGACAGCGGGGTGGGCGGCCTGAGCGTGCTGCGCGCCCTGCTGGCCGAAATGCCGGACGCGCATTTCGTCTACCTGGCCGACGGGTCACACGCCCCCTATGGCGAACGCAGTGCCCAGCAGGTCGCAGAGCGCGCCCAGCGCATCACCGCCCGACTGCGCAAGGACCATGCGGTCGATGCCCTGGTGGTGGCCTGCAACACGGCCACCGCCCTGGCCATCGAATCCCTGCGTCGGCAACACCCCGACTGGCCCATCGTCGGCGTGGAACCCGCTCTGAAGCCCGCTGCCGCCCTCAGCCGGACCGGGCACATCGGCGTGCTCGCCACGCGCGGCACGGTCGAAAGTGAGCGCTTTGCACGGCTGCGCGCCAGGGTCGAGTCCGAATCCGGCCGCCCGCTGCACTTCAATGGCCAAGCCTGCGATGGCCTCGCCGACGCGATCGAGCGAGGCGACGAACCCGCAACCAGGATCTTGTGTGCGCGCTACCTGGACGCCTTGCGCGCCAACGCCAACACCCCGGAGCCGATGGACACCCTGGTACTGGGCTGCACGCACTACCCGTTCGCAGCCGACATCCTGCAGGCGCTGGCGGGACCCGCCGTGCGCCTGGTTGAAACCGGCGCTCCAGTCGCACGCCGCACGCGCGCTGTGCTGGGATTGCCCGAGGCCACTCGCTCGGAGACCGGTACACCGCAGATCACACTGTTGTCCACCGGCGACCCGGCACCGCTGGCGCAAGCCGCGGCGCGCTGGCTCGGGACATCCGTTCGCGCCGCTCACATGGACGTCTGAACGGGCGCACGACGCGATGGTGATGCAAGGTCAGGCGTTCGCCAGGCCAGGACCCGACAACACTGCACGGCGACCCCGCTCCATGTTCACCGGCAACAGCAAAACCAGCCCCAGCAAAAACAGCAGCGCCGTGAACCCGATGGCCAGCCGCTGATTGCCCCCGGTGGCCCAGGTGATCGCGCCATAGCTCAAGGGCCCGATGATGCTGGCCAGCCGGGTAGCAAAGGTCCACAAACCATAGAACTCGGCCAATTGTCTGGGCGGTGCCAGCATGCCGGCCATCGCCCGGCCCGACGACTGGCTCGAACCCATGCACAGCCCGGCGATGGCGGCGGCGTACCAGAAACCGCCCTTGGTGGTGGTGAGGGCAGCGATGATGCACGTGGCCATCCAACCCACCAGTGTGATCCCCAAGGCCAGCTTGTGGCCCAGCCGGTCCTGCCAGTAGCCGAACGCAAAAGCGCCCAGCGCAGCGGCAATGTTGAGCACGAAGATCAGCACCATGGTTTCTTGCTGCACGAAGCCGATCACCTGCTCCGCGTAGATCGCAGCGAGCGCGATCGTCACCGCCACACCGCCCTGATAGGCCACGGCACAACCCAGCAGCCACATGAAATCGCGGTAGTTGCGGGCACGGCGCAAGGTGTCTCCCAACTGCCGCAGCGAAGCTTTGACGCCCGAAACACCACCCTCCCCACCCGTGGACTGCGCACGCTCGCGCAACAGGCCCAGCGTGAACACCGACGCCACCGCAAAGATGCCAGCCGTGATCAGCATGGTGACCGGGACAAACTGGCTCGCCGGCTGCCCGTGGGCTTGCGCCCAAATCACATAGACCAGACTCAACCCCAATGCCAGCATGCCGCCCAGATAGCCAAAACTCCAGCCCCAGCCGCTGACCCTGCCCATCGCCGCCGGGCGTGCCAACTCGGGCAGAAATGCCGCGATCAGCGACTCTCCCCAGGCAAAGAACACGTTGGAAACCATGACAAGCAGCATGCCCAGCACCACCGCGCCGGGACCGACCAGGGCCAGCGCCGCCGTGGCCAGCACGCAGCCCACCGTCGAGAGCATCAGCAACCGTTTTTTGGCGGCATGCCGGTCGGCCCACGCCCCCAGAGCGGGGATTGTGAACATGACCACCACGTGCGATGCGCTCAAGGCCAGGGTCCAGGCGAACGTGGCCCAATCTGCCCCCCCGGCCACAGAACCCACGAAGTAGGCCGCGAAGACCGCCGTGAGCACCACGGTGGTGTAGCCGGAATTGGCGAAGTCGTACATCGCCCAGCCAAACACCTCGCGCTTGCGCACGCCCGGGTTCAGGGATTCGGAAGAAAACAGGGCCATCGCCGCCGCTCCGGTCAGATGGCGGTCGGCGACCGCCCTATTGCGCAGTCTAGTCGCGGTGCGTGAAGAACCGCACCGGGTTCACCATCAGTGCAAATGGCGGGGCTTGCGCGGGCCGCCATGGCCGGAGGAGCCACCGTGACCCCTTGGTGGTTTGCCCAATTGCATGGAGTTGACCAGGGCATCGAAACGCTCGGTGAACAGCTTGTCGATGGCACCGACCACGTCCGCGAGCTCAGCCGCATCAAAATGACGCTCCATGACATGGATCACGTCCTGCACCAGCAGGTCCCGCTGCACCTGCATGATGGCCGCCGGCGTGGGGCCTACAAAACACATCATGAAATCGTCGCGCGCCTCTTCTTCAGAGGAATCATCTTCCTCGTCGAACTCGGCATCGTAGAACGACACCTCGAGCGGTGCACCCGCCGAGGCAATTTCATTGAGCCCCATGCAGGCCTCTTCGATCACCTGACGAAAGTCCTCGTCACCTGGAACCGTCCAGCACATCTGCAACACATGGGTTGCGGCGTCGAAGCGGATGCCCGGTTCGTCTTCGTAGGTGCTCTCCGCAGCGGCCGCCAGCGAGCGAGCGCCCGCGTATTGCCACAGAGGTTTGAGCGCCTCCTGGATCTGGCCGAACTCGACATCCTCACGCAGGGGCACATCCCCATGCACATGGATTTCGAACGGCGCGTTGTATCGGGTCATGGAAACTCACTGTACCGGCGAAACCGGAAAAATCCTAGGGCCTGGTGCCTCGAACCGGGGTCGAACCGGTACGCCCCCTCACGGGAAAGCGGCGGATTTTAAGTCCGCTGTGTCTACCAATTTCACCATCGAGGCGACCTTTGATTGTCGCAGGTTCGACAGAGCCCCCCTTGGTGCGGCCACTGGCCACGCAACACCCAAAAGAGCACAAAGAAATGAAAAAAGGGAAGCCAGGGCTTCCCTTTTTCGAATC
>NZ_JBWKZP010000002.1:558746-776711 GCF_059424585.1 Hydrogenophaga sp. GW101-3F08 | reverse complement strand
CTGGAGCGGGAAACGAGACTCGAACTCGCGACCTCAACCTTGGCAAGGTTGCGCTCTACCAACTGAGCTATTCCCGCACGATCTGTTGCCTGTCAGTGACTGGAGGCGCGACCCGGAGTCGAACCGGGCTAGACGGATTTGCAATCCGTTGCATAACCGATTTGCTATCGCGCCCAATGCGAACGACCGGATAAACCAATCCCTCACAACTGACAAAAAAGGGAAGCCGGGCTTCCCTTTTCAATACTGGAGCGGGAAACGAGACTCGAACTCGCGACCTCAACCTTGGCAAGGTTGCGCTCTACCAACTGAGCTATTCCCGCATGTTTCTGATGTTTGTCAGAAGCTGAAATTCTAGCGCAGAAAAACGCCTCTTTTCAAGCCCCCGAAAATTTTTTGACTCAGTGTTTCACCGCATCGGGTGCGGGTGCCGCCGGGCGCACGGACGCGGCCGCCACCTGCGCCGCCACCTCTTCATCGGTCAGGGGAACCGGCTGGCGCTCCAGGGCAATGGCCAACACCTTGTCGATCCATTTGACGGGAACGATCTCCAGGCCCTGCTTCACGTTGTCGGGAATCTCGGCCAGATCCTTCACGTTTTCCTCCGGAATGATCACGGTCTTGATGCCACCACGCAAAGCCGCCAAAAGCTTCTCCTTCAAGCCACCGATGGCGGTGACTTCACCACGCAGGGTGATCTCGCCGGTCATGGCCACGTCGGCACGCACAGGGATGCCCGTGAGCGAGGACACCAGCGCCGTCGTCATGGCCGCACCGGCGCTCGGACCGTCCTTGGGCGTGGCGCCATCGGGCACATGGATATGGATGTCGCGCTTGTCGAACTGTTCGTCCTTGATGCCGAGTGACCGGGCACGGCTGCGCACCACCGTGCGCGCCGCCTCCACCGACTCCTTCATCACATCGCCCAACGAGCCGGTCCGCGTGATCACGCCCTTGCCGGGCATGATGGCCACCTCGATGGTCAGCAGATCGCCACCGACCTCGGTCCAGGCCAGGCCCACGACCTGTCCCACCTGGTTCTGCGCTTCGGCACGCCCGTAGCTGTATTTGCGCACGCCCAGGAATTCACTGAGGTTCTCGGCGTCCACCACCACCGTGGGGGTGTACTTCTTGAGCAGAACGCCCTTGACCACCTTGCGACAGATCTTGGAGAGTTCACGTTCGAGTGAACGCACACCCGCCTCACGGGTGTAGTAACGCACGATGTCGCGCACGGCGTCTTCATGCACCTCCAGCTCACCCTCGCGAATCCCGTTGTTCTTCAGCTGTTTGGGCAGCAGGTAGCGAATGGCGATGTTGGTCTTTTCGTCCTCGGTGTAACCCGACAGGCGAATCACCTCCATGCGATCCAGCAGCGCCGGCGGAATGTTCATCGAATTCGAGGTGGCGACAAACATCACGTCGGACAGATCAAAGTCCACCTCGACGTAGTGATCACCGAAGGTGTGGTTCTGTTCAGGATCCAGCACCTCCAGCAACGCGCTCGAGGGGTCACCCCGGAAGTCGGTCCCGAGTTTGTCGATCTCGTCGAGCAGAAACAGCGGATTGCGCGTGCCGATCTTGGACAGGCTCTGCAGGACCTTGCCCGGCATGGCGCCGATGTAGGTGCGGCGATGGCCACGGATCTCTGCCTCGTCACGCATGCCGCCCAGCGCCATGCGCACGTACTTGCGGCCCGTGGCCTTGGCGACCGATTGCCCCAGCGAGGTCTTGCCCACCCCCGGAGGACCGACCAGGCACAGGATGGGTGCCTTGACCTTGTCCACGCGCTGTTGCACCGCGAGGTATTCGAGAATGCGGTCCTTGACCTTGTCCAGGCCGTAGTGATCCTCGTTGAGCACAACCTCGGCGTGTGCCAGATCGTGCTTGATCTTGGTCTTCTTGCTCCAGGGCAAAGCGACCAGGGCATCGATGTAGTTGCGCACCACGGTGGCTTCGGCCGACATGGGCGACATCAGCTTGAGCTTCTTGAACTCGGCGTCGGCCTTCTTGCGCGCCTCGGCGGGCATCTTGGCGGCCTTGATCTTCTTTTCGATCTCTTCGATGTCGGCGCCCTCTTCGCCTTCACCGAGCTCCTTCTGGATCGCCTTGACCTGTTCGTTCAAGTAGAAGTCGCGCTGGTTCTTCTCCATCTGGCGCTTGACGCGACCACGGATCTTCTTGTCGACATTGAGAATGTCAACCTCGCGCTCAAGCTGTTCAAACAGGTTTTCCAGCCGCTTGTTGACCAGGTCCAGATCGAGCACGACCTGCTTGGATTCGAGTTTGAGCGGCAGATGGGCCGCGATGGTGTCGGCCAAGCGACCAGGATCGTCGATGCTGGAGATCGAGGTCAGGATTTCCGATGGGATCTTCTTGTTGAGTTTGACGTATTGGTCGAACTGCTGCATCACCGCACGGCGCAGCGCTTCCAGTTCGGTCGACTGCATGTTGGCGCGCTCCACCGCGGGGTCCACCGGATGGACGCTGGCGACAAAATGGCTCTCGCCATCGCTGATCGACAGCACCTTGGCGCGCTGCACGCCTTCGACCAGCACCTTCACCGTGCCGTCGGGCAGCTTGAGCATCTGCAAAATGGTGGCGACGCAGCCCATCTCGAACATGTCGTCGGTCGACGGCTCGTCCTTGGCGGCGGCTTTCTGCGCCACCAGCATGATGCGGCGCTCAGCCTCCATCGCGGCCTCAAGCGCCTTGATGCTTTTCGGGCGACCCACAAACAAGGGGATCACCATGTGCGGGAACACCACCACGTCGCGCAGGGGCAACAGGGGCAGTTCAACCGGTGTGCTAGGGAGGGGGGTTTGTCCGGACATTTCTCAACCTCAACAAAATGGTCAGATGGGGTTGATGCGGGCGATATCAACCGGACGCATCGTCAACTTCGGCACGCACTCACATCGCGTGCGGGCAACGCCTCAAGCCTGCTTGGCCGCTTCGCGGTACACCAGCAGCGGTGGCTTGTTCTCTTCGATGGTGGACTCGTCCACCACCACCTTCTCCACATTGCTCATGCCCGGCAGCTCGAACATGGTGTCGATCAGCGCGTTTTCCAGTATCGAGCGCAGGCCACGGGCGCCGGTCTTGCGCGCCAGCGCCTTGCGGGCAATCGCCTTGAGCGCCGCCGGACGCACTTCCAGTTCGGCACCTTCCATGGACAACAGCCGCGAGAACTGTTTGACCACGGCGTTCTTGGGCTCGGTCAATATCTCGACCAGCGCATCCTCGCTGAGCTCGGACAGCGCGGCAATCACCGGCACACGTCCCACGAGCTCGGGGATCAGACCGAATTTGATCAGGTCCTCGGGCTCGATCTCCTTGAACGCCTCGGTCAGGCTACGCTGCTTCTTGCTCTTGACCACAGCACCAAAACCAATGCCCGAGGCCTCGGTGCGGTTTTCGATGATCTTCTCCAGCCCGGCGAAAGCACCGCCGCAGATGAACAGGATGTTGGTGGTGTCGACCTGCAGGAAATCCTGGTTCGGGTGTTTGCGCCCGCCCTGGGGAGGCACCGAAGCCATGGTGCCTTCGATGAGCTTGAGCAGGGCCTGCTGCACGCCCTCGCCCGACACGTCGCGTGTGATGGAGGGGTTGTCGGATTTGCGGGTGATCTTGTCGATCTCGTCGATGTAGACGATGCCCTGCTGCGCGCGCTCCACGTCGTAATTGCAGCTCTGCAGCAGCTTGGCGACGATGTTTTCCACGTCTTCGCCCACATAACCGGCTTCGGTCAGTGTGGTGGCGTCGGCCATGACGAAGGGCACATTGAGCATGCGGGCCATGGTCTGGGCCAGCAGGGTCTTGCCCGAACCGGTGGGGCCGATCAGCAGGATGTTGCTCTTGGCCAGTTCCACGTCGTCCTTGCGAGCGTTCTGCTTGTGGCGCAGGCGCTTGTAGTGGTTGTACACCGCCACCGCCAGTGCGCGCTTGGCGGCTTCCTGCCCGATCACGTAGTTGTCGAGGTTGCTCTTGAGTTCGGCGGGCGTGGGCACGTCATCGCCGGAAGCCTTGACCGACTCCAGGCCGGGCAACTCGTCGCGGATGATGTCGTTGCACAGGTCGATGCATTCGTCGCAAATGAACACCGAGGGGCCGGCGATCAGCTTCTTGACCTCGTGCTGGCTCTTACCGCAAAACGAGCAGTAGAGCGCTTTTTCACTGGAGGTGGCTTTTTTGTCGGCCATGGGTCTGGGGTTCCGGAATACGAGGGAAGTTCAGTGTCAACAATGATAGTTCAAGCCCGCCAGGGGCCAAACGCAGGAAAAGAAGGCCGAATCGGTGCCGGTCACCCGTATCGGGAGACCCATATGCGTGCCGGCCCCCGATTCCGCAAGCATCAGGTCGCCGTCCCCGGGCGCCTGTCGATGACCTTGTCGATCAGCCCGTATTCGGCCGACTCGGCCGCCGACAGGTAGTAATCGCGTTCGGTGTCGCGCTCGATCTTGTCCAACGGCTGGCCGGTGCGCTCGGCCAGGATCTTGTTGAGCTGCTCGCGCGTTTTCAGGATTTCGCGGGCATGGATCTCGATCTCGGTGGCCTGCCCCTGCGTACCGCCCAGCGGCTGGTGGATCATGACCTTGGAGTTGGGCAGCGCAAAACGCTTGCCCTTGGCGCCCGCCGCCAGCAGGAAAGCCCCCATGCTCGCGGCCATACCGATGCACAGCGTGGACACATCGGACTTGATGAAGTTCATGGTGTCGAAGATCGCCATGCCGGCGCTCACCGATCCACCGGGCGAGTTGATGTAGAAGGAAATGTCCTTGTCCGGGTTTTCGCTTTCCAGGAACAGCAACTGGGCCACCACCAGGTTGGCCGACTGGTCGTTGACCGGACCCACCAGAAAGATGACGCGCTCCTTGAGCAGGCGCGAATAGATGTCGTAGGCGCGTTCGCCTCGGCCCGACTGCTCGATCACCATGGGCACCATGCCCAAGCCTTGAATATCCATTGCGCTCATGCGTTTCTCCATGTATTGATGTGTCGCGATGCCACTACTGTAACCAACCCGCCAAACCCGCCACACGGTCGCGGGCATGGCCCAGGCATGCATATGGCGTGCCCGAAGAAAAAGGCAAGCGGGCAGACATGAAAAAGGGCGGAATCAACCGCCCTTTTTCATGCCCAGGCGTCCCGAGCGGCGACCGGAATCGCTCGCCCCGGCCCCCGAGGGGAAAACCGCTCAGGCCTGGCCCATCAGTTCGTCGAAGCTAATGGCCTTGTCGGTGACCTTGGCCTTGGACAACACATACTCGGTCACGTTGTTCTCGACCACGATGCCTTCGACTTCGGCCATGCGGCGGTTGTCGCCGGTGTACCAGCGCACCACGTCGGCGGGCTTCTCGTAGGAGGCCGCCAGCTCTTCGATGTGGGCCTTGAGCTGCTCGGGCTTGGCGTGCAGTTCGTTGGCGCGGACCAGTTCGGCCACCACGAGGCCCAGGCGCACGCGGCGCTCGGCCTGCGGACGGAACAACTCTTCGGGGATCGGCGCCTTGTCGGCGTCTTTCACACCACGCTGCTTGAGGTCGGCACGGGCGCCCTCGACCAGGCGGTCGAGCTCGGCCTGCACCACCGACTTGGGCAGGTCCAGTTCGGCCTTGGCCACCAGCGCGTCCATCACGGCCTGCTTGTTGCGGGACTGCAGGCGGAACTTGACTTCGCGCTCCAGGTTTTTCTTGATGTCGGCACGCAGGCCGTCCACCGTGCCGTCGGCGATGCCGAGCGACTTGGCCAGGGCCTCGTCCACCTCGGGCAGATGGGCGGCTTCTATCTTGTTGATCGTGACCAGGAAGTCGGCCGTCTTGCCGGCCACGTCCTTGCCGTGGTAGTCCTCGGGGAAGGCCAGCGGGAAGGTCTTGGACTCGCCGGCTTTCATGCCGCGCACGGCGTCTTCGAACTCCTTGAGCATCTGGCCATCGCCGACGATGAACTGGAAGCCTTCGGCCTTGCCGCCTTCAAAGGCTTCGCCGTCGATCTTGCCGGCGAAATCGATGGTGACGCGGTCGCCGTCCTGGGCGGCCTGGTCCTGGGCGCGTTGCGCGAAGGTGCGGCGCTGCTTGCGCAGGATGTCCAGCGTGCGGTCGATGGCGGCATCGGTCACTTCGGCCGATACTTTTTCGATCTCGGCGGTGGACAGGTCTTCGATCTTGACTTCCGGGTACACCTCGAAGACCGCATCAAAAGCCAGTTGGCCTTCGGGCGCTTCTTCTTTCTCGGTGATCTTGGGCTGACCGGCCACGCGCAGCTTGGCTTCATTGGCGGCCACGGCAAATGCCTCGCCCACTTTTTCGTTCATGACTTCGTAGTGCACCGAGTAGCCATAGCGTTGGGCCACCACGTTCATCGGCACCTTGCCCGGACGGAAACCGTCCATCTTGACGTCGCGCGCCACGCGCTTGAGGCGGTTGGTCACCTCGGTCTGGATGACATCGGCTGGCAGCGTCAGCGTGATCTTGCGCTCAAGCTTTTCCAGGGTTTCAACGGTCACGGTCATGGTTTTCTCCAAAAGGGAAGTCGGTCAACCAGCCTGTCTGGCTCACCGGCGGAAATGCGTTTGTCTGAGCTGTGGTGCGCGGGGGGGGACTCGAACCCCCACACCATTGCTGGCGTCAGGACCTAAACCTGGTGCGTCTACCAATTTCGCCACCCGCGCGCCTTCATTCCATGCGGCCCGGTCACAGGGCTTTGCTCACCTTGTGCGCCGGGTCGTCTGCTTCACGGCAACCTTAGATTGTAGCTGCTGTGGGTCAGGCCGGCCGGGGTTCGCGCCGCACGCGGAACCAGGCCGCGTACATCGCCGGCAGGGCCAGCAGGGTGAGCACCGTCGCCACGATCAGGCCGCCCATGATGGCCACCGCCATCGGGCCCCAGAACACGCTGCGCGAGAGCGGGATCATGGCCAGCACGGCGGCGGCCGCGGTCAGCACGATGGGACGCGCGCGGCGCACCGCGGCCTCCACGATCGCGTCCCAGGCCGGCACGCCGCGCGCGCGGTCCTGCTCGATCTGGTCGATCAGGATCACCGAGTTGCGCTGGATCATGCCCATGAGCGCGATCACGCCCAGCAGGGCCACAAAGCCGAACGGCCGGTTCAGCAGCAGCAGCGCACCGGCCACGCCGGCCATACCCAGCGGACCGGTCAGGAACACCAGCAGCGAACGGCTGAAGCTCTGCAGTTGCAGCATCAGCAGCGTGAAGGTGATGAACAGCATGATGGGAATGCCGGCGGCGATCGACGACGAACCCTTGCTGCTCTCCTCCACCGCGCCGGCCACCTCCACGCGGTAGCCATTCAGGCCACGCTGGGTCCAGCCCTCGCCGATCTGCTTGAGCTGCGGCAACAGCTCGGCCGTGACGGTGGCGCCCTGCAGGCCTTCGGCCACGTCGCTCTGCACCGTGATGGCGAAGTCGCGGTTCTCGCGCCAGATCACGCCGGGCTCCCAGCCGAACACCGGGCGCGCGATCTGCAGCAGCGGAATGCTCTTGCCGCTGGCCGTGGGCAGGTAGGCATTGCCCAGGCTGGTGATGGCGTCGCGCTCGTGCAGCGGCTGGCGCAGCACGATGTCGATCAGCTTATCGCCGTCGCGGTACTGCCCCACCGTGCTGCCGCTGAGGATGGTGCGCGAGGCCTGCGCGATCGACTCGCTGGAGACGCCCAGCGCACGCGCCTTGGCCTGGTCCACGTCCAGGCGCAGCACCTTGACCGATTCGTTCCAGTTGTCGTTCACACCCCGGGTGTGCGGGTTGTCGCGCAGGGCCTGCTTGACCTCGTCGGCCAGGCCGCGCAGCACCGTCGGGTCGTCACCGACCACGCGGAACTGCACCGGGTACGGCACCGGGGGCCCGTTGGGCAGCAGCTTGACGCGGCCGCGCACCTCGGGAAACTCGGTCGCCAGCAGGGCCGGCAGCGCCTGGCGCAGGCGTTCGCGGGTCTTCAGGTCCTGCGGCAACACGATGAGCTGGGACACATTGGTCTGCGGGAAGGTCTGGTCCAGCGGCAGGTAAAAGCGCGGCACGCCCGAGCCGACCCAGGTGCTCACGCTCTTGACGCCCGGCTCGCTGGCCATGCGCGCCTCGATGCGGCGCGCGACCTCGTCGGTGGTGCCGATGCTGCTGCCCTCGGGCAACCACACGTCCACCAGGATCTCGGGCCGGCTCGAATCCGGGAAGAACTGCTGCTGCACCTGACCCATGCCCACGATGCCCAGCACAAAGGTGCCGATGGTCAGGCCGATGGTGATCCAGCGGTGCTGCACGCACCAGTTCACCAGCGCACGAAAACGCACGTAGAAGGGCCCGTCGAACACCTCGTGCGCCGGCCCCACATGGGGCTTGACCTTGAGCAGCCGAACGCCCAGGTAGGGCACGAACATCACCGCCACGATCCAGGAGATCACCAGCGCGATCACCGTCACCGCGAAGATCGCAAAGGTGTATTCGCCCACCGCCGAGTTCGCCATGCCGATGGGCAGGAAGCCCGTGGCCGTGATCAGCGTGCCGGTGAGCATGGGCATGGCGGTGGCGTCCCAGGTGAAGGTCGCGGCCCGCGCCATGGTGTAGCCCTCTTCCAGTTTGCGCACCATCATCTCCACCGCGATGATGGCGTCGTCCACCAGCAGGCCCAGCGCGATGATGAGCGAGCCCAGCGAGATCTTGTGCAGGCCAATGCCCCAGTAATTCATGGCCAGGAACGTGATCGCCAGCACCAGCGGGATGGTGATGAACACCACCAGACCGGGCCGCACGTCCAGCACGAAACGGCGCAGGCCCCGGCCACCTTCGCGCCGGTGCAGCCCCAGCGCCAGGAAGCTGACCGCCAGCACGATCGCCACCGCCTCGATCAGCACCCTGACGAATTCGTTGACCGAATTGGTCACCGCGCTCGGCTGGTCCTGCACCTGCACCAGCGCCATGCCCGCGGGCAGCTCGCGTTCGATGTCGGCCACGACCTGTTTGAGCGCTTCGCCCAGCGCGATGATGTCGCCACCCTTGGCCATGGAGATGCCCAGGGCGATGCTGTCCTGGCCGTTGTGGCGCACCATCACCTGCGCCGGGTCGGCGTAGCCCAGGCGGATGTCGGCGATGTCGCCGAGCCGGATCTGGGTGCCGTTGGGAGCGCGGATGGGCATGGCGCGCAACTGCTCCACCGACTGGAAGGCCCCGCCCACGCGCACCTGCACCACGTCGTGCGGCGCCTGCACCGTGCCGGCGGATTCGATGGCGTTCTGCTGCCCCAGCGCGGCCAGCACCTGCTGCACGTCCAGCCCCAGGGTGGCCACCCGCTGGTGCGAGATTTCCACGTAGAGCTTTTCGTCCTGCACGCCGAAGAGCTCGACCTTGTTGACGTCCTTCACACGCAACAGCTGCTGGCGCACGCGGTCGGCCACCTGCTTCTTGTCGGCCGGCGAAAACCCGTCGCCCTGCAGCGCGTAGATGACACCGAAGACGTCGCCGAACTCGTCGTTGAAGAACGGCCCGACCACGCCCTGCGGCAGCGTGCCGCGCATGTCGCCCACCTTCTTGCGCGCCGTGTACCAACTCTGCTGCACCTCGACCGGCGGCGACGAGTCCTTGAGCTGGAACAGGATCAGCGCTTCGCCCGGCTTGGAGTAGCTGCGGATCTTGTCCGCGTAAGGCACTTCCTGCAGCGTCTTCTCGATCCGGTCGGCCACCTGCTCGGCCACTTGTTCGGCGGTCGCGCCCGGCCAGTAGGCCCGCACCACCATGGCGCGGAAGGTGAACGGAGGGTCCTCGTCCTGACCGAGCTGGAAGTAGGCCGCCACGCCCAGCAGCATCAGCACGATCATCAGGTAGCGCGTGAACGCCTGGTGGTCCAGCGCCCACTGCGAGAGGTTGAAGCGCGACACCCAGGAGGTGGCGCCGTCGGTGGGGTTCGAGAGGTTCGGGGGGATCGGATGCATGGCGTCGCTCACTGAACCCGGGCGCCGGTGAAACGCGTGACCTTCTGGCCCGGCGACAGCACATGCACACCGGCGGCCACCACCTCGTCGCCCGGCTTCAGGCCAGCGGCGATCACCACGTCGTTGCCATCGGCGCCGGCCACCTCCACCGGGCGCACCTGCACCGTGCTGCTGGCGGCATCAAACAGCCACACCGCGCTGCCTTGTTTGTCGCCCTCGGTCGAGCGCATCAGCGCGCTGGTCGGCAGCTTGATGGCCGCCGGCGCGGCGCTCTGCCCGTTGGGGGCCAGCGTCACATGGGCGGTGGCGCCCAGCGGTGCCTGCGCGTCGGCCGGCAGCGAGAGCTTGACCTGGTAGGTGCGGGTGACCGGGTCGGCGCTGGCCGCCACCTCCCGCACCTCGGCGCTGAGCGTGGCGCCGGCCGTGGCCGCAGCACCGGCCGATGCGGAGCTCCACAGGCGCACCTGCGCCGTCTGACCGCTGCGCACCTGCGCCAGCTGGTCTTCGGGCACGGCGAACACCACGTCGCGGGCACCGTCGCGTGCGATGCGCACCACCGGCGTGCCCGCGGCCACCACCTGGCCCGCCTCGGCCTCCACCGCCACCACCACGCCCGCGCCGTCGGCCAGCAGCCGGGCGTAACCGGCTTGGTTGCCCTGCACCGCGCCCTGGGCCCGGGCCTGGCGCAGGCTGGCCTCGGCCGCCTGCAGCGTGGCCTGGCGGCGCTCGATTTCCGCACCGCTCACGAAACCCTGTGCTTTCAGATCGGTGAACCGCTTCAGGTCGGCCGCCGCCAGATCGCGCTGGGTCTGCGCCGCACTCACCTGCGCCTGCGCAGCCTGGCTGGCCAGCGCCAGGTCGCTCGCATCCAGCTGGGCCAGCAACTGGCCGGCCTGCACCCGTTGCCCGACCTCGGCCGGGCGCTGCACCAGCTTGCCCCCCACCCGAAAGCCCAGCCGCGACTCCACCCGCGCCTTGACCTCGCCCGCGTACTCGCTGCGGGCGTTCACCGTGCCCACGCTCACGGTCATCAACTTGACGGAACGCACGGGCGGCTGCGGCGCCTCGGGCCGCGAACAGGCCGACAGCACCAGGGCTGCGGTCACGATGAGGGCAAAGTGCGGTGTTTTCATGGTCGGACTGGGCGTACGAGGGTGGAATTGGCCGGCGAACTGCGGGGAAAACGAACAGCCGGATAAACGGCCTGGTCCGGATTCTACTAATGACTGACCGGTTAGTAATAAAAATTGTAGTTCAATGCAGGGGCTCTGCCCTCCGCATCGCGCCCGCCACGATGCCCGAAACGGGTCTTTTGTGGAATAAACCGCTGCTCATCTCCGCAACGCCGCTGCCCCCACCCATGTCCACGCCCTCCCCGGTCACCCCCACACCCTCCCCGATGCCCCCCGCCAGCGAGGCCACCCCACTCACCGCCGGCGTGGGGCACTACGAGAACTTCCCCGTGGCGTCGTGGCTCTGCCCGCCGCGCCTGCGCCCGGCCGTGATGGCGATCTACCACTTCGCGCGCACCGCCGACGACATCGCCGACGAGGGCGATGCCAGCGCCGAGCAGCGCCTGGCCGAGCTGGCGGCGTTCCGGCAGGCGCTCGATGCCTGCCTGGCCGACCCGCCGGGCGCTCCCACCACCGGGCGCTGGCCCCACATTTTTGGTCCGCTGGGCCAGGCGGCGCGCGAACACGCCCTGCCCGGCGCCCTGCTGCACGACCTGCTCAGCGCGTTCGAACAGGACGTGCGCCACACCGCCAGCGGCCACCGCTACGCCAGCACCGCCGAGCTGCTCGACTACTGCCGCCTCTCCGCCAACCCGGTGGGCCGCCTGCTGCTGCACCTCTACGGCATCACCGACGCAGCCTCGCTGCAACACAGCGACCAGATCTGCAGCGCCCTGCAGCTCATCAACTTTTGGCAGGACCTGAGCGTGGACCTGCCGCGCGCCCGGTATTACCTGCCGGCCGACGCCCTGCAACGCCACGCGCTGGCGATCGAAGACTTCCTGCCCGGCGCACCGGCCCCGGCGCATGCCGGGCCCAGCGCGCAACAGGCCCTGGTCAGCGAACTCTGCGCCCAGGCCCGTGGGCTGATGCAGATGGGCGCCCCGCTGGTGCACCGCGTGCCCGGGCGCGCCGGCTGGGAACTGCGCCTGGTGGTGCAAGGCGGCCTGCGCACGCTCGACGCGATTGCCGAGCGGGAGTACCGCAGCTGGCAGACCCGGCCCAAGCTGGGCAGGTCCGATGTGCCCCGCCTGCTGTGGCGCGCCCTCTGGATGCGGTAAGGCAAGAACGGGTCGGTGATCTCGCTGGGGCCTCAACGCAACCCGGGAGGCGCAAGGCGGGATCGGCGGTGCGCCTGTTTACACTCAGGCAACCTTGCCCCGAGCCCATGACCCCCCAAGACTACGTCCAGCAAAAAGCCGCTGCCTCGGGCAGCAGCTTTTATTACGCCTTCCTCTTCCTGCCACCGGAGCGACGCGCCGCGATCACGGCCTTCTACGCCTTCTGCCGCGAGGTGGACGACGTGGTCGACGAGGTGAGCGACCCGGGCGTGGCGCAGAACAAGCTGGCCTGGTGGCAGCACGAAGTGAACCAGTCCTTTGCGGGCCATGCGCAGCACCCGGTGATGCGCGCGCTGATGCCGCAGGCCGCGGACTTCGGCATCGAGGCCCGCCACCTGCTCGCCGTCATCGACGGCTGCCAGATGGACCTGGACCAGAACCGCTACCTCGACTTCGCCAACCTGCAGCGCTACTGCCACCTGGTGGCCGGCGTGGTGGGTGAAGTGGCCGCCGGCATCTTCGGCCAGACGCAGGCGCAGACCACCGACTATGCGCACCGGCTCGGCCTGGCGTTCCAGCTCACCAACATCATCCGCGACGTGGGCGAAGACGCGGCGCGCGGGCGCATCTACCTGCCGGTCAACGAACTGCAGCGCTTCGACGTGAAGGCGCACGAGCTGCTCAAGCGCGGCACCGCGCCCGGCACCGACGTGGCCGACTTCCAGCGGCGCTTTCGCGCGCTGATGCAGTTCCAGTGCGAACGCGCCCTGAAGACCTACGACGAGGCCCTGGCCCTGCTGCCCGAAGCCGACCGCCGCGCGCAGAAGCCGGGCCTGATGATGGCCAGCATCTACCGCACCCTGTTGCAGGAGATCGCCGCCGATCCGCTGCTGGTGCTGAGCCAGCGCGTGAGCCTGACGCCCCTGCGCAAGTTCTGGCTGGCGTGGAAGGTGCAGGCGCTGGGGCGCCTTTGAGCGCACGGCTGGCCATCGTCGGTGCGGGCTGGGCCGGCATGGCGGCGGCCGTGGCCGCCGCCGAGGCGGGCGTCGACGTGACCGTGTTCGAGGCGACCCGAGCCCTCGGTGGCCGCGCCCGCGCATTGCATGTGCAACGGCCCGACGGCCTGCCGCTCACGCTGGACAACGGACAACACATCCTGATCGGCGCCTACAGCGAAACCCTGGCGCTGATGCAGCGCGTGGGCACCGATCCGGCGCAGGCGCTGCTGTGCCTGCCGCTGGCCCTGCCCTACCCCGATGGCAGTGGCCTGCAGACCCCCGCCTGGGCCGCGCGCTGGCCCGCGCCCTTCGACGCTTTGGCCGCCATCGCCAGCGCGCGCGGCTGGCGCTGGGGCGAGCGGCTGGCGCTGATCCGCGCCTCGCTGGGCTGGCAGGCCGGGGGGTTCGTCTGCGCGCCCGGGCTGACCGTGGCCGCGCTGTGCGCCCGGCTGCCCGCGCGCGTGATGGACGAACTGATCGAACCGCTGTGCGTCTCGGCCCTGAACCTGCCGGCCCGCGACGCCAGCGCGCAGGTGTTCCTGCGCGTCATGCGCGACGCCCTGTTCGGCCGGGGCTTTGGCGGCTGGGCCGCGTCGAGCCTGCTGCTGCCGCGCACCGATCTCTGCGCCCTGTTTCCGCAGGCCGCCGCGCGCTGGCTGCAGACACGGCATGCGGCCACCGCCAGGATTGTTGAGGGCGCCCGCGTGTCGGGCCTGCAGCACCAGGCCCCCGGCTGGCGCCTGAGCGGCCAGCGCCAGGGCGAGGCTTTCGACGAAACCTTTGACCAGGTGATCTGGGCCACCGCCGCCGGCCCGGCCGCGCAGGCCATGGCGCAGACCGCGTCGCACACGCCCGATGCCGACACCGCCGAGCGGCTACGCGCCTGGGCCGGCGAGGCCGCGGCGCTCGACTTCACCGCCATCACCACCGTCTACGCCTGGGCGCCCGGCGTTCGCCTGGCCGCGCCCATGCTTGCACTGCGCGCCGAGCCCGACGCCCTGGCGGCTCCGGCGCAATTCGTGTTCGACCGCGGCCAGCTCGCCCCGCAGGACCCGGCCGCGCAGGGCGTGCTGGCGTTCGTGATCAGCGCCAGCGAGGGCGAGCGCGACGCGCTGCAGGCGCGCGTGTTGCAGCAGGCGACGCGCCAGCTCGGCCTGGGCGGGCTGCAGCCGATCCGGACCGTGGTGGAAAAACGCGCCACCTTCGCCTGCACCCCCGGCCTGCGGCGCCCGGCGCAGGCCATCGCACCGGGCCTGTGGGCGGCGGGCGACTATGTGGACGGGCCGTACCCGGCCACGCTGGAAGGCGCGGTGCGCAGCGGTCTGGCGGCGGTGGCGCGGGTCTGCTGATCCCGGTTTGACGTCCGCGCTTGCGCGGCGCCCCAATCCGCGCATCATGGTCACACCGAACCCAAGGGACCCTGTTCATGAGCACCACCCGCCTTGCCCCCGAGCAACTGAGCCTGCGCATCGACCCCGCCTCGCTGGGCTTCGACGACACCTCCGCGCTGCCCACCGGGGCCCTGCCCTGGATCGGCCAGGAACGCGCCGAAACCGCCGCGCGCTTCGGCCTGGCGATGGACCAGCCCGACTACAACCTGTTCGTGCTGGGTGAGGTGGGCAGCGGGCGCGCCACGCTGCTGCGGCAGCTGACGAAGGCGGTGGCCGCCGAGCGCCCGGTGCCGCCCGACCTGTGTTACCTGCACAACTTCGACGCCCCCGAGCGCCCGCGCGCCCTGCGCATGCCCGCCGGCCAGGGGCGCGAGCTGCGCCAGCTCATGGGCAAGCTCTCGCGCTTCCTGCAGAGCGAGATTCCGCTGCGCCTGAGCAGCGAGGACTTCAAGGCCGAGAGCGAGCGCATCCAGAACGCCTACCAGGCCGAGGAGGCCAAGGCCTATGTCGAACTCGACGCCTTCGCCGAGGCACGCAGCTTCAACCTGTTTCGCGAGTCGGGCCACCTGGTCTTCACCCTCATCGGTGAAAAAGGCGCCGCGCTGACCGAAGCCGAGGCCCGCGCGCTCTCCAAGGACCGGCGCGCCGAGATCGACAAGGCCGAACAGGAGCTGCGCGACGAGATCGCGCGCTTCCTGGAAAAGACCCGCCCCATGCTGCGGGTGATGAACGAGGGCCTGGCCGCGCTGCGCCGCCAGACCGTCAAGCCCCTGCTCGACCACGAGCTGCAGAACATCCGGGTGAGCCTGAAGAAACAGATCAAGGACTCCGTCAAGCTCGGGAGCTACCTTGACCAGGTGCAGCACGACGTGCTCGAACACATCGAACTCTTCATCGCGCAGGACAGCGACGACGAGGCTCGCCAGGAAGCGCTGGCCCAGCTGCTGCTGGGCTACCGCGTCAACCTGGTGGTGGACAACGCCGACCTGTCGGGCGCGCCGGTGATCGCGGAAGACAACCCGGTGTTCCACATGCTCTTTGGCCGCATCGAGTACCAGGCCGAAGAGGACGTGATGATGACCGACTTCTTCCGCGTGCGCGCGGGCAGCCTGATCCGCGCCCACGGCGGTTTTCTGCTGCTGCACCTGCGCGATCTGCTGGCCGACGAACTGGTGTGGGAAAAGCTGCGCCGCTTCATGCGCTCGGGCCGGGTGCAGATCGAGGAGCCCGGCAGCTCGCTGATGCCGATGGCGGCCGTCTCGATGCACCCCGAGGCGGTGGACGTGGAGGCCAAGCTGGTCCTGATCGGATCGGTGGACGAGTACTACGCGTTGCAGGAGGCCGACCCCGAATTCGCGCGCCATTTCCGGGTCAAGGTGGATTTCGCCGAGAGCTTCCCGGCCAGCGACGACACGCGCGCGGCCAGCGCGCTGTTCGTGGCCCACACCTGCCGCAAGCTCGGCCTGCCCCACCTGTCGGCACCGGCCGTGGCCCGCCTGATCGAGGACGCTCACCGCCAGGTGGACGACCAGACGCGCCAGAGCGCCATCTTCGCGCGCACCGAGGCCCTGGTGGCCGAGAGCGCGGGCATGTGCCGCGCGCGCGGCGCCAGCCGGGTCGAGCTGAAGGACGTGGACGCGGCGCTGGACGCGCGGCGCCAGCGCCACAACTACCCCGAGCAGCGCCTGCGCGAATCCATCGCCGAGGGCGAGCGCCTGATCACGCTGCACGGCGAGCAGGTGGGCCAGATCAACGGCCTGACCCAGATCGACCTGGGCGACTGGCGCTTTGGCCTGCCGGTGCGCGTGAGCGCGCGCACCCACGCGGGCACGCAGGGCTTGCTCAACATCGAACGCGAGGTCGAGATGTCGGGCCCCATCCACGACAAGGGCGTGCTGATCCTGCACAGCTACCTCACGGCCCTGTTCGCGCACCTGGCACCGCTGGCGCTCAACGCCTCCATCGTGTTCGAGCAGGAGTACCACGGCGTGGAGGGCGACTCGGCCTCGTGCGCCGAGCTGTTCGCCGTGCTCTCGGCGCTCTCGGGTGTACCGCTCAACCAGGGCATCGCGGTCACGGGCGCGCTCAACCAGCACGGCGAGGTGCTGCCGGTGGGCGGCATCAACGAAAAGATTGAAGGCTGGTTCCGCGTCTGCGAAGCCTCGGGCCTGGACGGCCACCAGGGCGTGCTGATGCCCGCGCGCAACCTGCGCCACCTGATGCTGGAGCGCCCCGTGATCGAGGCCGTGGAACAGGGCCGCTTCCACATCCACACCGCCGCCCACCTGAGCGACGGGCTGGAGCTGCTGACCGGCCTGCCCTCGGGCCTGCCGGCGGCGCCCGCGGCAGAGGTGGACTACCCGGCCGAGAGCGTGCTCGGGCGCGCGCAGCAGACCCTGCAGGCCTACCGCCGCGCCTGCCAGCGCGCCGGGACGGCGGGGCGGTCACGCCGGTCTCGGCCGTGACCGGGTCGGCAGGAGCCGTCAGCCCGACGCCTTCACCGCCACGTGCGCAGGGCGCTCGACGCAGCGCCGGACCCAGTGGTGCGTGAGCGGGTGCGCGGCCATGAGTTCGCGCGCCGGCCTGGCCCAGTTCAGCACGCTGGCCACACACAGGTCGGCCACCGTGAAGCGGTCCGCCGCCAGATGGCTTTCGCCGCGCTCGTGCTGCTGCCGCAGGTGCTGCTCGATCACGCGCAGCGGCACGGTCAGGCGTTTTTCGGCAGCGGCGGCCAGCTCGGGCTTGCGCCGCTCGGCCGGCATCGCCATGCGGTGCATCAGCACCGTGAGCGCGTCGGCTTCGAGTTCGTTGACGGCCCAGAAACTCCAGCGCAGCGCCTCGGCGTCTTCGCGCGCGGTGGCGGGCGTGATGCTGTGGCCGTCGGGCTGGCCGTGGTGGCGCGCGATGTAGAGCGCGCAGGCCATGCTTTCCCACACCACGATCTCGCCGCCCTGCTCCGGGGGCTGCTGATCGACCACCACCGGGATGTGGCCGTTGGGGTTGAGGGCCAGGAAACCGGGGCTGCGCGTCGCGCCGCCCTGGTAGGGCGTGGGCACGTGGGTGAAATCCAGGCCGAGTTCGGTCGCGGCCCAGAGCGGGCGCACCGCACGCGAGGCGGGAATGCCGTGGATGGTGAGGCTCATGGTGAAACGATGGGGTGTGGTCAGCCGAGCGCGCGGCACAGGGCCAGCAGCTCGGTCACGGTGATGTGGGGCGCCAGCGGTGCGTGTGCCCACGCTTGCCCGGCTCGATTGACCCAGGCGAGCTGCATGCCGGCCTGGAGCGCGCCCACGCCGTCGAGGTGCGCATCGTCCCCGATGTGCAGTACCTGCGAGGCGTCCACGCCCGCGGCCTGCGCGGCGGCGTGGAAGATACGGGCGTCGGGCTTGGCCGCGCCGAAGCCGTGCGCGTTGAGCGAGGCCCGGAAATGCGCACCAATGCCCACGCGGTGCACGTCGGCGTTGCCGTTGGACACCGCCACCACCGGGTAGCGGCTGCTCAGCCACTCCAGCGCGGGCAGCGCGTCGTCGAACAGCTCCACGCGGTGCCGCTCGGCAAAGAACACCTCGAACGCCGGCTCGGCCAGTGCCGGGTCGTCGCCCGCGCGCTGCAGCACCAGGCGGATCGACTCGCGGCGCAGCCCGCTCATGTCGTGTACCAGATCGGGCCGGGTGGTGCTCATCTGGTTGCGCAATTCGCGCAGCGTGCCGGGCGCGGCGCACAGCGCGGCGGTGGCCGGCGCGTGCTCGCTCAGCCAGGCCTGCAGCACGTCTTCGGCGCGCGCGATGGCGGGCCAGATCGGCCAGAGCGTGTCGTCCAGATCGAGCGTGATGGCGCGCACACGGCCCGCGTCGAGGCCGAGGTCGACCGTGGTGGCGAGTGCGTCCGCTGGGGCGTGGCGCTCGAGGGCTTGCGAGGGCGAGGGGGTGGCGGCGGTCATGTGTGCGGGAGAATAGCGCATGCCTTTCCAACAAGAACCCCCGATCCCCCATGGCCAGGCGGCGCGCACGGCCATCGTGCTGTGCAATCTGGGCACCCCCGACGAAGCCACCGCCCCCGCCCTGCGCCGCTACCTCGCGGAGTTCCTGGGCGACCACCGCGTGGTGGAGATCCCCAAGCCGATCTGGTGGCTGATCCTGCACGGGATCATCCTGCGCACCCGGCCGGCCAAATCGGCCGCGAAGTACGCCAGCATCTGGATGCCCGAGGGCTCACCACTCAAGGTGTGGACCGAAAGGCAGGCCACGCTGCTGCGCGGCTACCTGGGCGAGCGCGGCCACCAGGTGACGGTGCGCTACGCCATGCGCTACGGCAACCCATCCATCCCCGCCGTGCTCGACGAACTCAAGGCCCAGGGCACCACCCGCGTGCTGATCGTGCCGGCCTACCCGCAGTACAGCGGCACCACCACCGCCAGCGTGTTCGACGCAGTGGCGCACTGGGGCCTGAAGGTGCGCCACCTGCCCGAGCTGCGCTTCATCAACCGCTACCACGACGACGCCAGCTACATCGAAGCCCTGGCCAAAAAGGTCCGCGCGCACTGGATGCACCACGGCCAGGCCGATCAACTGGTGATGAGCTTTCACGGCGTGCCCGAGCGCACCCTGCAGCTGGGCGACCCCTACCACTGCGAGTGCCAGAAGACGGCGCGCCTGCTGGCCGAGCGCCTGGGGCTGGCGAAAGACCGCTACAAGCTCACGTTCCAGTCGCGCTTTGGCAAGGCCAAATGGCTGGAGCCCTACACCGAACCCACGCTGATCGCACTCGCGCAGCAGGGCGTGAAGAGCGTGGACGTGGTCTGCCCCGGCTTCACCAGCGACTGCCTGGAAACGCTGGAAGAGATCAACATGGAAGCCCGCGAAGCCTTCCTGCACGCGGGTGGCCAGGCGTTCAACTACATCGACTGCCTCAACGACAGCCCGGACTGGATCCGCGCCCTGACCGCGCTCATCGAGCGCCACCTGCAGGGCTGGCCCACGAAACAGGCCGACGACCCGATGGCGTTGGCGGCGAGCCGGGAGCGGGCGCTGGCGCGGGGGTCGAAGGATTGACGTCCGGTGAACTGGCGAATTTCGACCCGAGTCATTGCAGACCTTCCCGAGGAGTTCAACTAGGGTTTTCCTCAGGAACGCATTTCAGTTGATACCTGTAACAATTCTTTAACGATCAGTCCTCTATTGAGGCGCAAGTGCCCATGAATGGTGTGTTTGCACCGGAATCGAAGCGTTCGTTTTCAGAAATCTATTTTGTTTTCAGGAACCCCATATGAAATTTATAAAGATAGTTTTGGTGTTTGTTTGGATGGCCGCCTTCAGCGGCCTTGTCGGTGCAAAAGAAGGAGAAGTAATTACTCAGTTCAAGGGCTGGATTGGCAAGAACCAGAAGGGATATTACTTGGATGCCTCGGGTTGGCACTATTGCTTCAGCGACAAAGGTGGCAGCTGCGGATCAAAGAGTTTGACGACCGGCCGTTCCTCATGCACATCCAATGGCTTCGACATCGGCGCCAGTTGGAGCCCGCCCAAGGTCGGCGGTATGAGCATCTCCGGCGGGTACAACCGCTCTTGGTCGGCTTGCAACAATCGAAGTGAAACCATCACCTGCGCCCCCAACCGGGGTTACAAGGGCCGCGCGGTTGTCAACTTCAGCAAGCGCTGGGGCAAGATTCATGTGGTTGGTGGGGAAAATTACCTGACGCTGAGGTCGAGCTGCCCCGCAGGCTGGAGGTCTGATTGGATGGGTGGTTCGGGTTGGCGTTGCACCTATGTAGGCGGAAGTTACGACCGTGATGGCTATTTGCCGGAGTGGCGGGGTAGTAGCTGCCAGTACAACAAGATCTAAGCGCCCACCGCGCCATCGTAAGGGCACTGTCTTTGAACAAAGGTTCATAGGCGGTGCCTGCTGCTGATCGGATGCCGAGACCTGCATCGCAGGTTAGCCATGGCTTGACCAGCTTGTTTATTTGCGGTCGGTAGGGTTGTGTGTTCGGCTGCTCTTTCGCCATTCACACAACGCTCCACTCCCCGAGGATTGTTGTGTCTTCCAATATCTATTTTTCTTCACCCCGGATGCCAGCGAACGCGGTCGTCGTCGGGTGTCTATGTCTGTTGATCGTGGCCGGGGTGTACTTTGTTGCTCGCGGCGAGTATGAAGGGGACAAGGCCGAAGCGCCTGAGGCAAGCAGCACCAGCGGTCAGACGCCCGCCCTCCGCGCGCAGACTCAGACTCTTTTGCCTACCGATGCGGGCGCCGCCCAAGCGTCGCTGGCCGTCGCCTCCGCTGATGACACCCCCGTCAATCCATTCACTCCGGAAGAGGCAGCCGAGAATTTACGGGCCTTCTTTGACAAGGTGATGAAGCTGGAAGACCTGTCTTCGACGGAGGTTGATGAACTCCAAGCTCGGCTCCTGGCTTCGATCGAGAGCAACCCCGCGGTCACCAAAGTGGTGGAACAGTTCTATCACAACATGCCGGGCGAACGGGGCATGGAGCGCGACATGCTTCGGTCGCTGCTGGTAGTGTCACCGGCTGGCCGGAGCATCGTGTTGCAAGAGGCGAACTCCATCTGGGAAAACAAGAGCGAAGCCAAGTTTGCAGAGATGTATGAGACTTACTTCAACTTGCCAGGCCAGGCGCCCATGGAGGTTGTTGACCGAGCGTTGGCCGATTTGAAGGAGGGTTCGCAAACCGATGAGCGAACCGCCGTCGCGCGACTGAACTTCATTGGCTCCTCGCTCGAGGATTGGAGAAATGGTAATACCGCCAATCTTCGAAGTGATGCCATCTCGCTTTTGAATCAACTGGCGGAAAACAAGGACAGCGAAGTGGTACGGGCACTTGCCGTCCAGAAGCTCTATCGCATGAGCACACCTGCGGAAGCTTCCAACATTGCCATCATGCAACTGTCGAAAGGCGTCGATAGCGAGTTGGTCCGAGAAACACTGAATGCGGTGAGCAGCGGCGATGTTGAACTTACGCCCAACCTGCGCATCGCTTTGACCACGGCCGTCAAACGCCCGTCCGCTTCCGCCGAAGAGCAGCAACAACTTAGCCAAGTATTAGGGTCACACTGACCAATGGGGGGACCGGGTCTGTTCGACGCGAAGACATGAGCAACTGCTATGAAACGAGGCGTTGTTAACTAACAACGCCTCTCCCCCGCCTCACTGCCCCGCCAAAAACCGACTGACCAGATCCAGCTGCTCCGGCACATTCAGCGCCGGCGCATGCCCGCAGTCGGCAATCGTCACCACCAGCGCGCGCGGCCCGCGGTCGCGCATGGCTTCGGCGGTGTCGGCCAGCAGCAGGTCCGAGTCCGCGCCGCGCAGGCACAGCACCGGGATGTCGATGCGGTCGTAGGCATCCCACAGCTCGTAGTCGGCCGGGTGGTGGGTGAACTGCATCACCATGGTCGGGTCGTAGTGCGGCGTCACGCGGCCGTTGGGCAGGCGGCGGGTGGAGCTCTCGGTGAGCAGCTTCCACTGCGCGTCGCTCAGAAAACCGTAGGGTTTGTAGATGGTGCGGAAGTACTGCTCCAGCTCGCCCACCGTGGCAAAGCTGGCCGGGTTGCCCGCGTAGCTGCGGATGCGCTCGACCGCCGCGTCGGCCAGCTTAGGGCCGATGTCGTTGAGCACCAGGCGCTGGACGCGGCCCTGCAGCGGACCGGCCGCGCAGACCATGCCGATGGCGCCGCCCATGGAGGTGCCGACCCAGTGAAAGGTCTCCAGCCCGAGCTGGTCCACCAGCGCCGTGGCGATGCGGGCATAGAAGTCCAGGCAGTACTCCGCCTTCGGGTTCGGGCTCCACTCGGACAGGCCGCGACCGATGGTGTCGGGGCAGATCACGCGGTGCCCCAGGCCGCTCAGGTGCGCGGCCAGCGGGTCCATGTCGCGCCCGGTGCGCGCCAGGCCGTGCCAGGCGACCACGGGCGTGCTTTCGGGCACGCCGGGCGCGGGCGCCCAGTCCATGAAATGGATCTCGCGGCCTTCACACGGGAGGTAGCGCGACTGGGGAATCACAGCGGCGTTGTTCATTTCATGCCTTTCAATCGGGCGAGAACGGCGCGCTCCCTGAGCTTGCCCACAATGCCTGTCGGAAAGTAGTAGACCGAGAGCACGAACAGCACGCCCATCCAGAGCAGCCAGCGGTCGGGCGTGAGCAGGGCCGGCAGCAATGGAATGCCCGTGGTGGCCTCGCCGGCCAGGCGCAGCAGGTCCTGCAGGTAGCTCTGCGCCAGCACAAACAGCACGCTGCCGATCAGCGCGCCGTAGAGCGTGCCCATGCCGCCGATGACGACGATGAGCAGGATGTCCAACATGATCTCGAACGAGAGCGAGGTGTCGGGCCCGTTGTAGCGCAGCCAGAGCGCGAGCAGGCAGCCCGCCAGCGTGGCGAAGGCGGCCGAGAGCACGTTGGACAGCGTGCGGTAGACGACGGTGCGGTAGCCCAGCGCCTCGGCCCGGAAGTCGTTTTCGCGGATCGCCTGCAGCACGCGGCCGAAGGGCGAGTTCACGATGCGCAGGATGGTGAGGAAGATGGCGCAGACGCTGACGAAGATCAGGTAGTAGGTGATCAGCTTGCCGTTCAGATCGACCTCGCCCAGCGGCGTGACCAGCGGCTCTTCGGTCAGCGTGAAACCGGGCGACAGCAGCTCGGGCACGCTGAAGCTCAGGCCGTCTTCACCCCCGGTGAAGTCCGACAGCTGCGAGGCCAGCGTGAGAAAGGCCGAGGCCACCGCGAGCGTGATCATGGCGAAGAAGATCGCGCGCACCCGCAACGAGAACAGCCCGATCATGAGCGACAGCACCAGCGACACCAGCAGCGCGCAGATCACCCCCAGCGCGATCGCACCCCACGACGGTTCTTCGACCGCGTTGAGCGCGATCGCCACGCCGTAGGCCCCGATGCCGAAGAACATGGTGTGGGCAAAGCTCACGATGCCGGTGTAGCCCAGCAGCAGGTCGAAGCTGGCCACCAGGGCCACGAACACCAGCACCTTGGCCGCCACGTTGAGCGCCTTCACGCCCGGGAACAGGAAAGGCGCGAACGCCAGGCCGAGGAACAGGATGACCAGCAGCGCGGCGAGCCAGCGGCTGCGCGGGAGGTCGTTGGAGAGGATTCGGTAAAGCATCAAATCCTCCTGCTCAACGGTTCGTGACCGGGTAAACACCTTGGGGGCGCCACAAGAGAATGGCCACCATCAAGGCGATGTTGGAGAACAGCGCCACCTTGGGCACCAGGAAGCCGGTGTAGTTGGCCATCAGGCCCACCAGCAGCGCGCCGATCAGCGCGCCCAGCGTGGAGCCCAGGCCGCCGATGATGATGACGATGAAGATCAGCACGTTGACCTGCGCACCCATCTGCGGCGTCACGCTCTGCTGGTACAGGCCCCACATCACCCCACCCAGGCCGGCCAGCGCGCTGCCGGCCACGAACACGCCGACGAACAGGCGCTTGATGCGGTAGCCCAGCGACTCGACCATCTCGCGGTCCTGCACGCCGGCGCGGATCAGCAGGCCGACCTTGGTGCGGTTGAGCGTCCAGACCATGGCGGCGAAAACCGCCGCGCCCACCAGCACCGCCAGCAGCCGGTATTTCTCCACCGCGGCATCGCCCATGAGCACCGCGCCCCGCAGTGCCTCGGGCAGCGGCAGCGGGATCTGCTCGGGCCCCCAGATCACCTTGATCAGTTCCTCGCCGATGATCATGCCGCCCATGGTGATGAGGATCTGCTTCAGGTGCATGCCATAGACCGGCCGGATGATCAGGCGCTCGAACACCAGGCCCAGCGCACCCGCCACCGCCATCGCCACCAGCATCGCGGGCAACAGCGCGAGCAGGTTCAGCCACAGGCTGTCGGCCGTGGTGTAGCTCCCCATGCTCGCGAGCACCGTCGTGGCCACAAAGGCGCCGAGCGCGATGAACACGCCGTGGCCGAAGTTCAGCACGTCCATCAGGCCGAACACCAGGGTGAGGCCCGAAGCGATGATGAAGACGATCATGCCCATGGCCAGCCCGGCCACCGTGAGCGTGAGCCAGGTGGAGGGGCTGCCGATGGCGGGCAAGGCGGCCAGCGCGAGCACCGGCACCAGGGCCATGGGTTTCCAGTCGAGATCTTTGAAAAGGCTCATTGATGCGCTCCGAGTGAGAGGCCCAGCAGACGCGACTGCATCGATTCATCGGCAGCCAGCTCGGCCATGGAGCCGCTGTGCACCACGCGCCCGTCGTCCATCACGGCCACCGTGTCGCCCAGCTGTCTGGCGAAGTTGAAGTTCTGCTCCACCAGCAGGATCGTGGTCTGCGCCGCCTTGAGCTGGCGGAAGGCTTCGATCATGTTCTGGATGATGGCGGGCGCCAGGCCCTTGCTGGGCTCGTCGATCAACAGCAGCTTGCGCGGCTCGACGATGGCGCGCGACACCGCCAGCATCTGCTTCTGCCCGCCGGACAGCTTGCCGGCCGGGTGGGTCCAGAACTTTTTCATGGCCGGGAACAGGCCGAAGATCCATTCCAGCCGCGTGGTGTCGATGTCGTCCAGCGTGCGCGCGCCGCGCGCGGCCAGCAGCATGTTTTCGCGCACCGAGAGGTCCGAGAAGATGCCCATGCTCTCGGGCACGTAGGCCACGCCGCTGTGCGCGATGTCGGGCGTGGGCTTCTGCGTGATGTCCTCGCCGTCGAGCACCACCGTGCCCTGGCTCGCATGCCACAGGCCCATGATGGTGCGCAGCGTGGTGGTCTTGCCCGCGCCGTTGCGGCCGAGCAGCATGGTCAGCTGCCCGGTGGGCACGGTGAGGTCCACGCCGTGCAGGATGTGGTACGCGCCGATGTGGGTGTGCACCCCTTGAAGGGCAAGAAGCCCCCCCGCGCCGCCTGCGGCGTCACCCCCCCAGGGGGGCGCCACCTGCGGCCCGGCAAAGCCGGTTCCGCGCTGGCCTTGGTCGTTCATGCCAGCTCCTCTTCGGTTGGGTTGATGCCCAGGTAGGCCTGCTGCACCACCGGCGAAGCGATGACGGTGGCCGGGTCGCCGTCGGCCACCAGCTCGCCGTTGTGCAGCACGATGATGCGGTCGGAGAGTTCCCGCACCACGTCCATCTTGTGTTCGACCAGCAGGATGGTCTTGGTCTTGTCGGCCTTGAGCTGGCGGATCAGGTTCAGGATCACCGGTACCTCGTCCACGCTCATGCCGGCCGTGGGTTCGTCGAACATGAACACCTGCGGCTCCAGCGCCATGAGGATGCCCACCTCCAGCTTGCGCTGGTCGCCGTGCGGCAGGCTGGACGCCAGCGCGTCGCCCTTGTCGGCCAGCGCCACGGCGTGCAGCACCTCGTCGGCCCGCACCATCAGGTCCTTGCGGTCGCTCCAGATGCGCCAGAGGTTCAGGCCCGCGCCCGCCCTCGCCTGCACCGCCAGGCGCACGTTCTCGCGCACCGTGAGGTTGGGAAACAGGTTGGTGAGCTGGAACGCGCGGCCCAGACCCGCCTGCGCGCGCGCCGGCGCACCCAGCGCCGAGATGTCCACCCCGTTGAGATGAACGCTGCCCGCGGAGGCCCGGATCTGCCCCGAGATGAGGTTGAAGTAGGTCGTCTTGCCCGCGCCGTTGGGGCCGACGATGGCGGTCAGCGTGCCGGGCTGAAAAGCACAGGTCACGCGGTTGACCGCCACGTGGCCGCCGAAGCGGACGGTCAGGTCCTGGGTGGATAGCTGGCTCATGATCTCCTTGGGGTGGTCCGTTGCGTCAGGGGCAGGTGCCGATGACGTCGTAATAGTTGCTGCCGGTCATCTTCAGCGTGGTGGTGATGAAGACGTTCCACAGGCCCATGTTCTGGTTGGACCCGTTCGCGTAGGTGTAGCCGCCCGACTGGTGGGCGCGACCCGCCGTGGTGTGGGCGTAGTTGCTGGCCGTGTAGCAGGTGGCGGGCGGCGGCGCGCTGCCCGTGGTGGTGCCCAGGGCCGCCGTGGACACCGCGCCTTCCACGCCCTCTTCGTCCGCCGCGCGCACCGTCCAGCTGTACTGCGTGGCAGCGGCAAGGCCCGAGTCGGTGAAGCTGGTGCCCATGATCGGCAGTGCGTTGGTCTTGTTGGCGTTGCGGTACACGTTGTAGCTGTCGGCGCCGCTCACGGCGTTCCAGGTGATGGTCATGGTGGTGTCGGTCGGGTTGGACGCCGCCACGCCGGTGGGCGCCGCCAGCGCCGGGGTGCCACCGCCGCCGCCCGAACCCGAGGACACGCGGTCCACCATGGCCTTGATGGCGGCCATCTGCGTGCCGGCCTTCTGGGCGAAGTTGCCGCCGTACCAGCCGATCCAGTCCCAGCAGGCGTTGGGGTTGGCCAGCGAGCCGCTGGCCGCCGTGCTGCGGCTGGTGTTGTCGATCTTCGTCTGGGGGAACAGCACGATGATGCTGTTGGTGTCGGCCCAGCGGCTGTAGCCGGTGTTCTTCACGAACTTGTCGCCGATCTTGTCGGTGCTCTGCTGGCAGCCGTGCAGCGCCACGTGCAGCTTGCACTGGCTGCCGCTGGCGCAGTTGGCCGGCACATAGGCCCAGCCCGTGGCCGCCATGCCCGGGGTGTTGACGAACTCGCTCTGGTTGAATTCGATGTAATTGCCGGCCGCGGGCGCGTTGTTGCGCGGGTTCAGGGTGCCGTAGAACTTCTGCAGCACGGCCTTGGCGCCGTCGTAGCCGCAGTTGCTGATGTAGGGCGATGCGGCACTGCCGCAGGCGTTGTTGCCCGTGCTGTCGAAGTCGGTGGGAAAGGTGTGGGCCGCGCTGCCGCGCACCACATGTTCCATGTTGGTCGCCACCACGCCGTTGTTGGTGTACTGCGTCTTGAGCGCGGTGACGGGGTTCTGGCCCACCGTGGTGTCGCTGGTGCCGATGAACAGGTACACCTTCTGGCCGGCGATGTTCGACTTGTTGTCGATCGCGCCGCTGGCGCTGTAGCTGTCGATGCGGTTCTGCATGTTGGTCAGCGCCGTGCTCGAAATGCTGGCGTTGTACATGCAGGCCGTGTAATTGCTCAGGCCCGCGCACATGTAGGGGCCGGCCGCGAACACGCCCACGCCCTTGAACAGCGACGAGTAGGCGATGCCCAGCTGGTTGGCCATGAAGCCCCCCGAGGACAGGCCGGAGACCGTGGTCTGGCTGGTGTCCACGTTGTAGGCGGGCAGGTTGATGGCAGCGAATGCGGTGCTGGCAGAAATCGCAGAGAGCGTGGCAAAAACGGCAAGCGAACGAAGCGGCTGGAAGCTCATGGGTTTGTCTCCTGGGGTGTTTTCGGACGAAACATCTCCGGCCCCTGTGTGCCCAGGGGTTCCTCAGTGAACGGAAAAGAAGGCGCCGGCGCGCACGTACCCCTTCCAGGAACACGGCGGAACCGGCTCCGCCGGGCCGCTCGTGTTGTCCCCCTCTCAGGGGGAAGCTGCGTCAGCAGCGCAGGGGGTCAAGCGCTTTCAGCGCTTGTTCCGAATGGGCACATCCATGTCCGCCGGCTTGATCTCGCGCACGAGTTCAGGCACGCCCCACGGGAAGGCCGGGTCCACCTTGATCTTGAAGTGGTACATGCTCTGCATCGCCTGGTGGTCTTCCTTGCGGAAGGTCATCGTGCCCTTGGGCGTCTCGAAGCTCATGCCTTCCATGGCCTTGATCAGTGTGTCGGTCTTGGTGTCGCCATTGGTCTTCTTGAGCGCGGTCACCACCGCCATCGCGGCGCTGAAGCCGCCGGCGGTGAAGAAGTCGGGCGGGCTCTTGAACTGGCTGTAGTGCTGGGCCACCATGGCGTCGTTGACCGGGTTCTTCGGGATTCCGAAGTAGTAGTACGTGGCACCCTCCATGCCGGGGAAGTTCTTGTAGTTGGCCATGGCCGGCAGGATGTTGCCGCCGGTGGCGATCTCGATGTTGTAGCGCTTGAGGTCGAGGTCGGCGATCTTGAACGGGTTGCCCGCGCCGGCCCAGATGATGAAGATCACCTTGCGGCCCGGCAGGTCCTTGAGCTTGTCGATCAGGCGCTGCGCACCGGCGGTGAAGTCGGTGGTGGTGGTCGGCAGGTATTCCTCGTGCACGATCTTGGCGGTCTTGACCGCGTCCTTGAAGGCCTTCACGCCGTCACGGCCGAACGCGTAGTCCTGCGCCAGGGTGGCGATGCTCACGCCGGCCTTGTCCAGCGCCACCGCGTTGGAGATCGCGTCCTGGCTGCTGTTGCGCCCGGTGCGGAAGATGTACTTGTTCCACTTGTCGCCGGTGATGGAGTCGGCCACGGCCGGCTCCACCAGCAGGATCTTCTTGTACTCCTCGGCCACCGGCAGCATGGCCAGCGCCACGCCCGAGCCGGTCGGGCCCACGGCGATGTCGGCCTTGTCGTCGGCGAAGGCGGCGGCCAGCTGGGCCTTGCCCACGTCGGGCTTGAACTGGCTGTCTTTTTCGATCACCACCAGCTTCTTGCCGCCCACCATCATCGTGCCGCCGGTGGCGTGGTTCAGGCCCATCATCAGGCCCGTGTGGGTCTGCTTGGCATAGGCTTCGAGCGGGCCGGTCTTGTCGTAGACGTGGGCGATGCGGATCTCGCCTTTGTTCGACTGGGCAAAGCCCAAAGTGGCGGTGCAGGCGAGCGCGATGACCGCCAGGCGGCGGGTGGTGTGGTGCATGTCTTGTCTCCTGGTTGGAAGTGTCACAGCGCGTGGCGCCGTGTCTTTCACATTGCAGGGTCCGTGCCAGGGCGGACCGGCCTTGATTCACAAGGCATTTTTACCAGATCACCGCTTTATCGTCTGAATTTCAGACGGTTTTCGGAGACCCAATATGTCTGATCATTGGACAGTTGTCCGAAATTCAGACGCCACCTCCATGCCCGCCAGCTTGTCGTAAAAGCTGGCCCGCGAGATGCCCAGCAGCCGGGCCGCGGCCGTGCGGTTGCCACCAGTGCGGGCCAGGGCGAGCGTGATCGCCCGGCGCTCCAGCTCGGCGATCTGCTCGGGCAAGGGCCGCAGATCGGCTTCGCCCGCCGGCGCGCCCGCCTCCCCCGGCGGCCAGGCCACGGCGGGTTCGATGCGGTCCAGCCCGGCCTCGCGCAGCACCGGCTCCACCTGCGCGGCGTCGATGTGCGGCGAGTCGCTGCGCAGAGCCAGCTGTTCCAGCACGTTGCGCAGCTCGCGAATGTTGCCGCGCCAGGCCTGGGCCGCCAGCAGGGCCTGGGCCGAGGCGCTGATTTCCAGCTGGGCGCCGCCGCCGCGCGCCGCGATGTCTTCGCACAGTGCCTCGATCAGCAGCGGTATGTCGCCCTGGCGCTCGCGCAGCGGCGGTACCCGGATCGGCAGCACGTTGAGCCGGTAATACAGGTCTTCGCGAAAACTGCCCTCGCGCACCATCTGCTGCAGGTCGCGCGAGGTGGCCGCCACCACGCGCACGTCGAAGCGCACCAGCTTGTTCGAGCCCAGCGGCTCGATCTCGCCTTCCTGCAAGGCGCGCAGCAGCTTGACCTGCACCGACATCGGCATGTCGCCCAGTTCGTCCAGGAACAGCGTGCCGCCGTCGGCCAGTTTGAACTTGCCGTCGCGCCCTTTTTTGTCGGCCCCGGTGTAGGCACCGGGCGCCACGCCGAAGAACTCGGCCTCCAGCAGCGTGTCGGGCACGGCCGCCATGTTCACGCTCACGAACGGCCGACCCGCGCGCGGCGACGCGGCGTGGATGGCGTGGGCCAGCAGTTCCTTGCCGGTGCCGGTCTCACCCAGCAGCAGCACCGGGCTGGCCGACGAGGCCGCGCGCCGGGCCTGGCGCTTCACCTCCAGCGCGCCCGGGCTGGTGCCCACGAAGCTGGCGAAGGTGTACTTGGTGCGGCGCTGGCTGGCGAGCTCGCGCCGGGCGTCGTTCAGGTCCTGCTCCAGCCGCGCGAACTTGGCGATCAGCGGCTGCAACGTGGTTTCCGGGTGGTCGAACAGCACGATGCCCAGCACGCCGATCACCTCGCCGGCGTCGTCGCGCAGCGGGATGCGGCTGACCACGAAGGTGCCGGCCTTGTTGGTCAGCAGGTCGATCAGAATCGGCTTGCCGGTGGCCAGCACCTGGTGCATCTGCGTGTTCTGCACCACGCTGGAGACCGGGTGGCCGACGAAGTCTTCCTCGCGCTCGAAACCCAGCGCCGGCAAGAAACGGCGGTACTGGTCGTTGATCCAGACCACGCGCGCCTTGCGGTCCACCAGCATCATGCCTTCGCTGGCGGTAGCGAACAGGTCGAACATGGACCGCGCAGCCAGCTCCAGGATGCTCTGCGCGTCGCGGGGAAGTCGGTCGTCTCGGGTCATGCGGCCATGTTACGCGCAGCCCCGCGCGCGGCCCAAGCCCCCGGTCAGCCCGCGGCCAGCAGCCCGAGCCGTTGCAGCTGCGCGCGCGCCTGCCGCGCCGATTCAAAGCGCACGCCGCGCCAGCCCTGCGCCACCGCCACATCGATGTTGCGCTGCATGTCGTCGAGGAACACCGGCACCTGTCCCTGCAGGCCCAGGCGCTGCACGGCGGTCTGGAAGATCGCCGGATCGGGCTTGACCTGCCGCACGCGCGCGGAGAAAACGCCGTCGTCGAACCAGTCGAAGAAGGCATGGTCGCGCTCGATCCACTCGGCCAGCCCCGTGGGCATGTTGGAGAGATAGACCAGGCGATGCCCCTGCTCCCGCAGCTCGCGCATCAGGTCCACGGTGTCGGTCTTGACCGTCATGTGGGGCGCAATGGCCTCGATCAAGGCGCGCAGGTCCTGCTCGGGCAAGCCGGTGCGCCGCGCGATGCGCTCGGCCAACCCATCGGGCCCGATGTGGCCGAGGTCGAACTGCGTCCAGTCGCCGTCCAGGTCCAGGGTCTGGAAAATGCGCGCGCTCAGGCGCTGCACCGCCGCTTCGTCAGGCGCGTGCTGCGGCAGCACCTGCTGCAGCAACACCTCGGGTTGCCAGTTGAACACCACACCGCCCAGATCGAACACCACCACCGACTTCGTCATCGAACATCCTCATCGTTAAAAAAATGGATCCTCACGCGCCCAGCTTCAGGCGCAGCTCCAGGCGCGATCCGCGCTTGATCACCGCCTCGATCCGGCGGGCCCGCTCCGGCGCGCTCAACGAGCTCTCGTGGTTGATCGCCTGGCGGGCCTTGAACATCTCCAGGTCCGCGATGGGCACCAGTTGCAGATTGCTCGACGCGCGAAACCGGGAAAGACCGTTGACCTTTTCCAGGATCTGTTTCTCCTCGGGCCGGTTCGCACCGAACCCGACCACAAAGCCGCTGATCTTTCGCCGCACCTCCGGCGGCAGCCCCGTCCGCCACAACAAGGGAGATTGTGGAATCAGGGGCGATTCCCACACCACCTTGATCTTCGCGGCCAGATCGGGGAAGTCGCGCGCAAAAAAGGCCACCTCCTCGTTGTTGGCGGTGGCCACGTCCACCGCGCCGGTGGCCACCTTCTTCAGGTTGTCCTGGTGGCTGCCCGATTCGTAGTGTCGGAAGGTGGATTTCACCTCGTTGATCCCGTTCTTCTGGAAGGCGAAGTACAGCGGCACCAGATGCCCCGAGGTGCTTTTGGCCTCGCCATCGCTGAACCGCAGTTGCCTGGCCTGCGCGAGCACGTCGCCCAGATCGTTGATCGACGTCGCCTGCCGCCCCACGACCATCTGCGACTTGTAGCCCAAGCCCCCATCCCGGCTCACCATCTGGGCAAAAACCGACCCGGCCCCGGCTTCAACCACCTCCAGGGCCGGCACGTTGCCCATCCACCCGACATCGACTTCGTGCGCCTTGAACGCACGGACCATGAGCTCCTGCGACTCGAACACCTGGAGCACGATGGGCTGCCCCACCGCAGCGCCCAGCCGTTCGACGAACGGCCACCAGTTGTCGCGGGTCTGCTCGACCGCCCGGGGAGAGATCACGCCAAACACCAGGGCCGGGCCGCGGGCCTGGGCGGCGCGCAGACCCGCCATCCCCGCAAGGGCGGCCAGCACGGCCGAGCGAAGGCAGAAGCGACGCGTCAAAGATTTCATGGTGTCGGTCCATTCCAAAAGGCGGGGACAGGGCAACGCCACCGCCTGATGCGACAGGCGGGGCTCCGGGCTTCGCAGACTTGGTGGCGCCGATCAGGCCGCCACCACGGAGACGCCCCGGGCCGGCGGGCTGAGCGACACCGCGTCGCCGATCTGCCACGACCGCTCCACGTCGGGCGAGACCACGAAGATCGCGCCCAGATCGGTCTGCACGGTCAGCTCGTAGAAGCTGCCCAGGTAGGCCAGCTTGGACACCACCCCACTCACCGCGCCCTCCCGCCCGGCCGGGCTGACGGTCCAGGCCTCGGGCCGGATCGCGGCCTTGATCGCCCCGGGCCGCACGGCGTGCAGAGCCCCGAGTTTCAAAGGCCCCACCTGCACCGTGCCGTCCTCCAGGGCCTGGCCCGGGAACAGCATGGCCTCGCCCATGAAGCCCGCCACGAACTCGCTCACGGGCCGCTCGTACAGGTCGGCCGGGCTGCCGGCCTGCGCGACCACGCCGTGGTCCATCACGATGATCTGATCGCTGACCGCCAGGGCTTCGCTCTGGTCGTGGGTCACGTAGGCCACGGTCAGGCCCAGGCGCTGCTGCAAGCTGCGAATCTCCTCGCGCATGCTGCGGCGCAGGCGCGCGTCCAGGTTGGACAGCGGCTCGTCGAACAGCAGCACGGCCGGCTCGATCACCAGCGCGCGCGCCAGCGCCACGCGCTGTTGCTGGCCGCCCGAGAGCTCGCTGGGCAGGCGCTGGTCCATGCCGACCAGGCCCACGGTGGCCAGCGCGGCGCGTGCGCGCTCGGCCGTTTCGGTGGTGGACACACCGCTCACGCTCAGGCCGTAGCTCACGTTCTGCAGCACGCTCATGTGCGGGAACAGCGCGTAGCTCTGGAACACCATGCTCACGTTGCGCTCGTTCGGCCCGAGCGAGGTCACGTCCTGGCCGTTGATGAGGATCTGCCCGCCGCTGGGCGTTTCCAGCCCGGCGATCATGCGCAGCGTGGTGGTCTTGCCGCAGCCCGAGGGGCCGAGGATGGTGGTCAGGCTGCCCTTGGGCACCACGAAGTCGATGCCTTTGACGATCAGGGGAGACGATGGGCCACCGTAGCGCTTGGTGACCTGGCGGAATTCGATGCCGGCGGTTGGTTTGGTCATGAAGGACTCCTGAAGAAGGGATCAGGCCGCGCGTGCGCGCCGGCCGAGTTTGCGTTCGCCCACCAGGCGCTGCACCAGCGCGGTGATGAGCGACATGAAGACGATCAGCACCGTGCAGTACGCCAGCGCCACGCCGTAGTCGCCATTGCCCACGCGGCCGATGATGTAGGTGGTGGACAGCTCGTATTTGGCCGACACCAGGAAGATCACCGCGGAGACGGTGGTCATCGACCGCACGAAGCTGTAGATCAGCGCAGCCGTGAGCGCCGGCTTGAGCAGGGGCAGCACCACCCGGCGCAGCGTGGTGAGCGTGCTGGCCCGCAGCATGAGCGAGGCCTCGTCGAGCGAGCGGTCGAGTTGCTTGAAGGCCGCCGTGCCGGCGCGCACACCCACCGGCAGGTTGCGAAACACGAAGCACAGCACGATGATCAACCCGGTGCCCGTGAGCTCCACCGGTGGCACGTTGAAAGCCATGATGTAGCTCACGCCCAGCACCGTGCCCGGGATCGCGAAGGTCAGCAGCGCGGCGAACTCGAAGGCCGATTTGCCGCGGAACTCGGTGCGCGCCAGCAGCCAGGCGATCAGCAGGCCGAGGAAGGCACACACGGGCGCGGCCATCGCCGCCAGCGAGGCGGTGGTGAACAGCGAGTTCCAGGCCGTGCCGGCCCAGACCAGCCCGTGTTCGCCCCATTGCAGATCGAAGGCCGCGCGGAAATGGTCCAGCGTGAGGGAATAGTCGCGGCCCCAGGTGCGCACGAAGCCGCCGGCGAACGCGAACAGGTACACGGTGACCGTGAACAGCAGCCACGGGCCGGCCACGCCCAGGCACATCCAGCGCACGCCGCGCGGCAGCGGCATGGCCATGCCCGCATCGCCCTTGCCGGTGACGGTGGTGAAACTGGTCTTGCCCAGCAAGGCGCGCTGCAGGAAAAACACCGCCAGCGCAAAGACCGTGAGGATGAGCGCCAGCGCGGCGGCCATGCCCGGGTCCAGCGAGGCGCCCACGATGGCGAAGAAGATCTCGGTGGAGAGCACCGCGTACTGCCCGCCCAGGATGATGGGGTTGCCGAAGTCGGCCATGCTCTCGATGAACCCGACCAGGAAGGCGTTGGCCAGGCCGGGCTTGAGCAGCGGCAGCGTCACCGTCAGAAAGGTGCGGACCCGGTTGGCGCGCAGCGTCTGCGCGGCCTCTTCCAGCGACGGGCTCACGCCTTGCACCACGCCGCGCATGATCATGAAGGCGATCGGCGTGAAGGCGAACATCTGCGCCAGCCAGACGCCGAAGACGCCGTAGAACCAGCGCGAGGGCGGGATGCCGAAGGCCCATTCCATGAACTGGTTGTAGAGCCCCGCGCGACCGAACAGCAGGATCAGCCCCAGCCCGACCACGAAGGGCGGCGTGATGATGGGCAGCATGGCCAGTGCGTTGAGCGGGCGCGCCAGGCGCGTGCCGCCGCGCTCGGCCCACAGCGCCATGAGCGTGCCCATGAAAGTGGTTCCGGCGGCGGTGAGCAGCGCCAGATACAGGGTGTTCCAGGCCACGCCGCAACGGGTGCCGCCGCCCACGCAGCCCAGGCCCCAGATGCGCTCCGTTCCCAGGCGCTGCCACAGCGCGGCCGGGGAAAACTCACCCATGTCGTCGTACAGACCCGTGACCAGCGAGCGCAGCACCGGGTAGACCACGAACAGGGCCAGCAGCGCCACGCAGCCCACCACCGAGGACGCCACGAACACGTCGGAGCGAAAGTAGCCCAGCCGCGCAATGCCCGAGCCCAGCAGCGCCACCAGCGACGCCAGCACGATGAAACCGCCCCAGCCCATGCCGAACTGGCCGCGCTCCAACGGTCCGAACAGGGCTTCGAGCGACTCGAACGACCAGCCCGGCGCGCCGATGGCAAAGCCGCTGGCCAGCAAGCCGATCAGGCCCAGGCTCGCGCCGCCCACCAGCAGCCGCCCCTGCCCCCGCCCGGCAGGCAGCAGCAAGCCGCTGGACGCCAGCAGCAGACCGGCGATGCCCACCCACAGCCACGGCCGGCCGTGCCGCGCGGCCTGCACCAGGCCACTGGCCGTGGTGTCGTCTCCCCAGACCCCGGCCAGGGCGGCCAGCAGCGAGTGCTGCTGCAGGAAATACCAGGGCAGCACGGCGTAGGCCGCGAACCCCAACAGAGCCCAGGCGGCGATGGCGCGCCCGGACCGCAAAACAGAAACGGTCATGGTGAATTCCGTGATGTATCAGGCTGGGCGATGCACCGTCGCCCGGCGGTCCTCCCGGTGCCCGCAGGTGGCTCCGGGAGGAAGGACGGCGGCGCTCAGCGCGGCAGGCTGTTGACGTCTTTTTCCCAGCGCAGGATCAGGCGGCGGCGCTCGGCGGTCTGGCCGTATTTGGCGTAGTCGTAGTCGATCATCTTGATCTTGCGGAAGTCGGGCACGCGCGGATCGACCTTGGTTTCCTTGTTGGACGGCAACTGGAACTGCAGCGTGGCCGCACCCAGCGCCTGGGCCGCCGGCGTGAGCGCCCATTCGTAGAACTTCTTGGCCGCGTCCAGGTTGCGCGCGCCCTTGATGATCGACATGGAGCCGATCTCGGCGCCGGTGCCATCGGCGGGCGTGATGGTCTCCAGCGGGAAACCATTGGCCTTCTCACCCGGGCCGTCGTGCACGAAGCTGATCGACACGGTGGCCTCGCCACGCGCCACGGCCTTGATCGGGCCCGTGCCCGAGCGGGTGTAGGTGCCGATGTTGCCGTGCAGTCTCTTCAGGTATTCAAACGCCTGCTCTTCGCCCATCAGCTGCACCAGGGTCGCGATCATGGTGTAGGCCGTGCCGCTGGAGGCCGGGTTGGCCGACTGGATCTCGCCCTTGTATTCGGGCTTGAGCAGGTCGGCCCAGGTCTTGGGCACGGCCAGCTTCTTCTTGGCCAGCAGTTCGGTGTTGTAGCCAAAGCCGAGCGGGCCGGAGTAGATGCCCACGGTCTTGTAGCCCGACTGCGCGGCCTGCTTCTGCGCCCAGTCGTGCAGCTTGGGCAGCGTGGGCGACTTGTAGGCCAGGGTGAGGTTCTGCTCGGCGGCCTGCAGGTGCGGGTCGCCGGTGCCGCCGAACCACACGTCGGTCTTGGGGTTGGCGCGTTCGGCCAGGATCTGGGCAATCGCCTCGCCCGAACCCTTGAGCGTCATGTTGACCTTCACGCCCTGGCTCTTCTCGAAGGTCACGGCGAGCATGTTGCACCACGCGGCCTGGGCCGAGCAGATCAGGTTGAATTCGCTGCTCTGGGCCTGCGCGGGCAGCATCTGGGCCAGCAACAGGGGGGCGGCGAGCCAGAGTTTCTTTGTCATCGTTTGTCTCCTGGGAAAGGACCGACAGCGGTCCGGGGGTTCAAGGGTCGGAAAGTCAAAAAAGGTCAAAAAGGGGCCGCGTGAGGCGCGGCGGGGTGCGCCATCTCAAGGGCCCTGCGGCGCGGCGACCTCGCCGCCCAGCAGCACGCTCACTCCAGGGCCATCGAGGAACAGGCTCACCGGCGCCTGCAGCTGCAGCCCCTGGCGCTCGTGCAGGGTGTTCACCTGAAGCTCGCCCAGTGCGGTGAGCACCCGGTACTGGGTGAGCCGCCCTTCAAACGCGCGGGCCACCACCTTGCCGGCCAGGCCGGCACCGCTGGCGGGCGCGATGCGCCAGGCCTCGGGCCGGACCACCAGGCGCAGAGGCCCCTGGCGCCGCGTCAGGCCCGGCGCCAGACACAAGGGCCCCAGATGCACGCGGCCCTGGGCGTCGGCCTCGGCGTCAAAGACCGCGGCATCGCCCATGAACCCGGCCACGAACTCGGAACCGGGTTGTTCGTACACCTCGCGCGGGCTGCCCACCTGCAGCACCTGGCCCTCGCGCAGCACCACGACCTGGTCGCTCACGGCCATGGCCTCGTCCTGGTCGTGCGTCACATAGATCACGGTCAGGCCCAGGCGCTGCTGCAGACCGCGGATGTCCTCACGGATATGGCGGCGCAGCCCGGCGTCCAGGTTCGACAGGGGTTCGTCCAGCAGCAGCACCTCGGGCTGCAACACCAGCGCGCGCGCCAGTGCCACGCGCTGCTGCTGCCCGCCCGAGAGCGAAGCGGTGCTGCGCGAGGCGAGCGACGCCATGCCGACCAGCGCCAGCGCCTCGTGCACGCGCGCATCGTCGTCCTGCTTGCGGTGGGCGCCGGCCTGCATGCGCAGCCCGTAGCCCACGTTCTGCCGCACGTCGAGGTGGGGAAACAGCGCGTAGCTCTGGAACACCATGCTGATCGGGCGCTGGTCGGGGCCGGCCTGCGTGAAGTCGCGCCCGCCGATCAGGATGCGCCCGCCGCTCGGCTGCTCCAGCCCGGCCACCAGCCGCAGCAAGGTGGTCTTGCCGCAGCCCGAGGGCCCGAGCAGCGTGGTCAACTGGCGCCGCGCAAAGCGCAGGTGCACGCCTTTGAGGGCGTGCGTGCCGTCGGCGAAGGTCTTGTCCACCGCCACCAGTTGCACCGCGTCGTTCATGGTTGCCGGTCCCAGGCCACGGGCAGCGGCACGGTCGGATGCGCCGGCACGGGCCCGGTTACCGCCGCCGGTGCATGCGGCCAGCGCACCACCGCGTCCACGCCGATCACCTGCCCGTCCTGCACCCGGTTGAACAGCTCCACCTCGGCCTGCATCGATTGCGCGATCTGCCGGCAGATCGACAGGCCCAGGCCGATGCCCGTGCCCCCGGCCGCCGACTGGAACGGCTCGAACAGGCGCGCGCGCAGGGTTTCGTCGATGCCGCCCCCGTGGTCCCACACCAGCAACTCCGTCTGGCCCGGCAACACGCGCAGCACCATGCCCATGGCCGAACCCTTGCCCGAGTGGTGAATGGCGTTGGACATCAGGTTGCGCAGCAACTCGCCGGCCAGCCAGGGATCGGTGCGCAGGTTCACCGGCACCGACTCCAGCGAAAAGTCCAGCCGCTTGCGCGCCAGCAGTGGCGCGAACTCCAGGCAGACCTCGCGCGCCACGGCCTCCAGGTCCACGTCCTGCCAGTGGGCGTTGGCCACCAGCTGATCCACCTTGGCCTGCGACAGCAGCTGGTTGACCAGTTGGCTGGAGCGGTCCACCGTGGCCAGCATCTTGGGCAGCGTCTCGCGCACCTCCAGCTGCCCCGAGAGGGCGCCCTGCAACTGCGTGCGCAGCACGGCGAAGGGGGTGCGCAGCTGGTGCGAAGCATCGGCCAGGAAGCGGCGCTGCTGGTCGACCGCGTCGCGCTGCTGCTGCAGCAGCCGGTGCACCACCTCGGTGACCGGCTGCAGTTCCCGCGGCGACGCTTGGTCGTCCACCGAGGACGTCTGGCCCTGCAGATGGTCGCCGAGCTGGCGTATGGGGGCCATGGCGCGCCCCACCAGCCAGGCGAACACCAGCAGCGTCAGGCCGATGCGGACGAGCGAGCCAAGCAACGGAGCCGCAGACCCGTCGCCCCACACCAGCCACTGCAGGCCTTCGATCAGCACCAGCACCAACGCCAGCCCGCCGATCAAAAAACCCTGGATCGAGCCCGAGGGCACGATGCGCAAACGGCGGCGCCAGCCGCGCCCACCGGTGGGTTTCACGGCGGGTCCGTCGGGTGTGGATGGAGGCACGGGGCTGGGCATCGGTCCGGCCTCAGGCGCTGGCAGCGCCATCGCTGGCGGCTTCGTCGACGAGGAAATAGCCCAGGCCCCGCAGCGTGATGAGTGCCGCGCCGGAGCCCTGTATGCGCTTGCGCAGCCGGTGCACCAGCACCTCCACGGCATCGGGGCTGACCGGGACATCGTGGCCGAACACCGCGCGGTGCAGGTCTTCCTTGGCCACCGCCTGGCCCGGGCGCGACATCAGCGCCTTGAGCAGGGCAAATTCGCGGCCCGAGATGTCCAGCGGCAACGCCCCGCGAAACACCAGGCCGGAACCCGGTTCGATGCGCAACGTGGCGCACCGCAACTCTTCCACGCCGTGGCTGCGCCGCACCAGGGCCTTGAGCCGCGCCGCCAGTTCCTCGACATCAAAGGGTTTGCTGAGGTAGTCGTCCGCGCCGGCCTCCAGCCCCTGCACCCGTTCACCCACGGCCCCGCGGGCGGTCACCACCAGAACCGGGACGGAGCCATTGCCATCGCGCAGCCGCTGCAGCAGTTCGAGCCCGTCGATGCCGGGCAGACCGAGATCGAGGATCACGGCATCAAAGCTGTGGCGCCGCGCGAAGGCCAGCCCCTCCAGCCCGTTGGAGCAGCACACCACCTGAAAACCGCGGGACGACAGCACCCTGCTGAGCGCCACGCACAGCTCCAGATCGTCTTCAACCAAGAGGACATTCATGTCCGGGGAATCTCCAGGTTCATCGTGAAAGAAGGCCAGGCCACCGGGCCGCGCCCTGGGGGAGTCGTGGGGGTTTCGTCCGCCAGGCACGCACCTCGTGCCATGGAGAAGATGGTCCCGCAGGCCGGCCTGTGTGTCATCGTGTTATTCCCGCACGGGGATTGAAAGAAACCTGAAATCTAACGCCCGCGCCGCCCGGGACCGGGCCCGATACCAACCCTGCGTGGCCGACTTTCAAGAAGCTTGCGCCATTGCTCCGTGCTTGTCCGCTGCCGACGCAGGGCCCGGGTGGGCAGCATGGCGTCGGCGGTGTTCCGGTGCATCCGGCACCCGCTGACCCGACGCGACAACCGTCGTCCGGGCCACCCCCACCCTTCCTATGGAGTCCCCCTTGAAACGAACCCTGATCGCTCTGGCCGCTGTGGCCGCTTGTGGCGCCACCATGGCGCAATCTTCCGTCTCGGTGTATGGCCGTGTCGACCTCTCGCTGGGCAACCTCAAAGAGCTGGACAAGGGCAGCCAGAGCCGCATGATCGACGGCAACCTGACCTCCACCCGCCTGGGCTTTCGCGGCACCGAAGATCTTGGTGGCGGCCTCAAGGCCAGCTTCAAGATGGAACACCGCTTCGACGCCGACACCGGCGCGTCGGAGGATCCGTTCTGGAAGGGCGAGTCCACCCTGAGTCTCTCGGGCGGTTTCGGCGAGCTCAAGCTCGGCCGCAGCTCGACGATCTACGACGAAGTGCGCGGCCTGTCGGCCAGCAGCAGCGTGTTCGACTCGGCCTTCACGCCCTCTTCCAACGGCGTGTTCGGCTCGGGTGGCGACTACAGCAGCCGCTTCAACAACAAGATCACCTATGTGTTGCCAGCCATGGGCAACCTCTACGGCGGCGTCGAGTACGCGCTGGACGAAGACCCCGACGCCAAGGCCGACATGATCGGCGCCAAACTGGGCTACAAGAGCGGGCCGCTGAACCTGGCCATGGGCCTGCAGCAGGAAAAAGGCAAGGACAACGACTACATGATGGTCGCCGCCGCCTACGACTTCGGCGTGGCCAGCGTCTCGGGCGGCTACAACGTCCGCAACGGCAACGCCGCCACGGGCGACGACAACGAGTTCACCGTGGGCGTCACCGTGCCTCTGGGCGCGCTCCAGCTCTCGGCCGGCTTCGCCACCGGCAAGACCGAAAAGGCCGGCGCCACCTCGTCCAAAGCCTCGGGCTTTGGCCTGGGGGCAACCTATGCCCTGTCCAAGCGCACCAAGCTCTATGGCGGCCTGCGTTCACACAACGTGAAGGACGGCAGCGGGACCAAGACCGCCGACACCCGCCTGTTCGCCGTGGGTGTGCGCCACGACTTCTGACGCCGAAACGCCGCGTGCGGCGCACGCGGCATGTGTTTTCTTGACTGTGCTCCGAGGGTCACGCGGGGCGATGCCCATCAGAGGCGCGTGATTTTTTGCGGTTCCAGCGCATGCCGGAACCGCTTTTTTTTTTGCCAACCTCAGGCCCGGCGGTGCCAGGCCAGCACGCGCGGCGTGATCAGCACCAGGGCCACCACGGCCAGCAGCGTGGCCGACATCGGGCGCTGGAAGAACACCGTCCAGCTGCCCTCGCCGATGGACATGGCGTTGCGGAACTGCGCCTCGGCCAGCGGGCCCAGGATCAGGCCCACGATCACCGGCGCGGTCGGGAAGTCAAAGCGCCGCAGAGCCACGCCCAACAGCGCCAGGCCGTACATGACGAACAGGTCGAACGAGCTCTGGCGCATGCCGTACACACCCACCGTGGCGAAGATCAGGATGCCGGCGTACAGCGGCGCCTTCGGGATCTTCAGCAGCTTGACCCACAGGCCCACCATGGGCAGGTTCAGCACCAGCAGCATCACGTTGCCGATGTAGAGCGAGGCGATCAGCGCCCAGACCAGGGCCGACGAGGTCTGGAACAGCTGCGGCCCGGCGTTGATGCCGTAGTTCTGCAGTGCGCTCAGCAGGATGGCCGCCGTCACCGAGGTGGGAATGCCCAGCGTGAGCAGCGGCACCAGGGTGGCCGTCACGGCCGCGTTGTTGGCGGCCTCGGGGCCGGCCACCCCTTCGATCGCGCCGGTGGTGCCGAATTCCTTCTTGTATTCAGGGTCGGCCAGCTTGCGCTCGGTGGCGTAGCTCAGGAAGGTCGGGATTTCGGAGCCGCCGGCGGGGATGGTGCCGAAGGGGAAGCCGATGAAGGTGCCGCGCAGCCAGGCGGGCCAGGAACGGCGCCACTCGGTCTTCGTCATGTGCGCCCGGTTCATCTTGTTCATGCTGGCTTCGCTCTTGCCTTCGTAGAGCGCGTTGTAGAGCGCCTCCGTGACCGCGAACAGGCCCACGGCCACCAGCACCACTTCCACGCCGTCGATGAATTCGATGACACCACCCGTGTAGCGCACCTGGCCGGTGATCTGGTCCATGCCCACCAGGCCCAGCGCCAGGCCCAGGAACAGCGCCGTCATGCCACGCAGCGAGCTTTGCCCCAGCACGGCGCTCACGGTGGTGAAGGCCAGCAGCATCAGGCAGAAATACTCGGGGGGCCCGAGCTTCACGGCGAACTCGGCCAGGAAGGGCGCGAACAGCGTCACCAGCACGGTGGCGATGGAGCCCGCCACGAACGAGCCGATGGCCGAGGTGGCCAGCGCCGCACCGGCACGCCCGCTCTTGGCCATCTTGAAGCCTTCGAGCGCGGTCACCATGGTGCCGGTCTCGCCCGGGGTGTTGAGCAGGATGGAGGTGGTCGAGCCACCGTACATGGCGCCGTAATAGATACCGGCGAAGAAGATCATCGACGCGGTGGGCTCCACCTGGCCGGTGATGGGCAGCAGCATGGCCACCGTGACCGCCGGGCCCAGGCCGGGCAGCACGCCTATGGCGGTGCCCAAGGCGCAGCCGGCCAGCGCCCACAGCAGGTTGATGGGGGTGCCCGCGGTGGCAAAGCCACCCATGAGGTTGTTCCAGAGTTCAAGCATGGTGAATTCCTTTCGGACCCGTCGCGGAGATCACAGCCAGCCGGTGCCCGTGAGGCCCGGCAGGTTGACGGCGAGGAATTTGGTGAACAGCCAGAAGGTGGGCGTGGAGATCAGCATGCCGATCACCACGTCTTTCACCGTCTGCATGGCGTTGCCGCCGGGCTTGCCTTCGCTGATGCGCAGGCCGCGCACGGCCAGCGTGAAACACAGCGCGCAGCTGAGCACGAAGCCGACGGTGGTGATGAGCGCCGCATTGCCCAGAATGCCGGCCGACACCCAGGCCATGGCGTGCCAGTCGCCGCGGGCCGCGCCCGAGGGCTCTTCCATGTTGCGGTAGCCGCCGGCGCGCACCTCCCGGATGAGCAGCACGCCGCACAGCCCCATGGCGGCCGACACCAACCAAGGCAGGAAATCGGGGCCCACACCCGCGTAACCCGCGCCCGACGGAATGTTGGCCGCGCCGTAGGCGAGCGCGACGGCCAGCAACACGGCGGCAATGCCCAGGGCCAACTGGCCGGGGCGGTGATCGGGGCGTTGCGGGTCCTGGGGCACCGGGGCCCCTGGGTTGGTGGTTTGCATGTGCGTCTCCTGTCTGGAAATCAACGCGGCCGCGACGCGAACGCCGCAGCCGCCATGTTCGGTGCGATCGGGACCGGTGCTTACACCATGCCGGCGCGCACCATGGTGGCCCGCAGCGCGGAGAAGTCGCGGTCCACGAACTCGTCAAAGGCCTTGCCCGTGAGCAGCGCGGGCGTCCAGTTGTTCTTCTTCAGCGCTTCGGCCCAGGCCTTGCTCTTGGTGGCCTTGACGATCATCTCGGTGAGCGCGTCGCGCTGCGCCGGCGTGATGTCCGGTGCGCCGTACACGCCGCGCCAGTTGCCGATCTCCACGTCGATGCCCTGCTCCTTGAGCGTGGGCACGTTGATGCCCGCCACGCGCTGGCCCGAGGTGATGCCCACGGCCTTCATCTTGCCGCTGTCGATGTATTGCTGGAATTCGCTGTAGCCGCTGCCGCCCACCGTGACGTTGCCGCCCAAGATGGCCGCCGTGGCCTCACCACCCCCACGGAAGGGCACGTAGTTGATCTTGGCCGCGGGCACGCCCACCGACTGCGCGATCTGCGCGGCCGCGATGTGTTCGGTGGAGCCGCGCGAGCCGCCGCCCCATTTGACGCTGCCGGGGTCTTTCTTGAGCTGTTCGACCACGTCTTTCATGCTCTTGAAGGGCGAGTTGGCCGGCAGCACGAACACGTTGTATTCGGTGGTCAGGCGTGCGATGGGCGTGAGCTGGGTGATCGACACCGGGGGTTTGCCGGTGATCAGGCCGCCGAGCATGACCGCGCCCATGACCATGAGGGCGTTGGGGTCGCCCTTGCTGGCGTTGTAGAACTGGGCCAGGCCGATGGCGCCGGCCGCGCCGCCCTTGTTCTCGAAGGTGACCGAGGAAGCCACGCCGGCGTCGCGCAGGGCTTCGCCCAGGGCGCGGCCGGTGCCGTCCCAGCCACCGCCCGGGTTGGCGGGGATCATCATCTTGATGTTGGCGTTGGCCCAGGCCAGGTTGGGCAGGGCTCCAGCGGCGGCCATGGCGGCCAGGGACTTCAGGAAGGTGTCGCGACGCATGCTTGTCTCCTTGTTGAATGCAGGACCCACGTATGTTCCTTGCTGGCGCTGTCAATCGGCTGTCGATTCCCCTAGGGCAAACCCTAGGCAGCAGAGGAAGGCATGAGCCCCCACGCTCCGCCGCTGCGCGGGTCGCTGCCCCCCGGAGGGGGCTGATCCGCCTTGGGGCGGCCCGGCGGCGAGTCTGTGACCCCCACGCTCCACCGCTTCGCGGGTCGCTACCCCCCGAGGGGGCTGATCCGCCTTGGGGCGGCCCGGCGGCGGATCGTTTGCGGCCCGCGCTGCGTGGCCCCTCACGGCGGGCGACACGCGCTGATAATCGGCGCAGCATGAAACTGCTCCTGATCGAAGACAACCCCGCGATGCAGACCACGCTGCAGCGCAGTTTTGAACGCCGCGGCATCCAGGTGCTGACCTGTGGCGACGGTGATCGTGCCCTGGCGTTGTGGCAGGCCAGCCTGCCCGACGCCGTGCTGCTGGACCTGAGCCTGCCCGGCCGCGATGGCCTGCAGGTCCTGGGCGATGCACGTGCCGCCGGACTCACCACCCCGGTCATCATCCTCACCGCGCGCGGCACCGTGGGCGACCGCATCATCGGGCTGAACACGGGCGCCGACGACTACCTGCCCAAACCCTTTGACCTCGACGAGCTCGAAGCCCGCGTGCGGGCACTGGTGCGGCGCGCCGTCAGCAACGCGGACGCACCCTCGCCGTCCGGCGCCAAACCGGCCACCTGGTGCGGCATGCACGCCGACAAGGACAGCGGCGCGGTGTATTTCGAGGGCCAGCCGCTGGACCTTGCGCCCCGCGAGTTGGCCCTGCTGCGCGCCGTGCTGGGCCGGCCCGGCCATGCGATTGCCAAGGAACGCCTGTTCGAACTGGTGTTCCCGGGCGAGGGCCATGTGCAGCCCGAGGCCATCGAAGTCGTGGCCTACCGCCTGCGCAAGAAGATTGCCCACACCGGCGCGCAGCTGGTCACACTGCGCGGCCTGGGCTATCTGCTCAAGGCCACAGTATGAAGCTCACCCCCGCGGCGCTTCGCGCCACCCCCTCAAGGGGGCAACACCTGCGGCCCGGCAAAGCCGGTTCCGCGGTGTTCCCGGGTTGGTGCCGCTTCGTGCGAAGCGCGCCAGGATGAAGCACGCTGCCCCCCCACGTTCGGTGCTGCCCTCGCTGCGGCGCGTGCTGCTGCTGGGCATCCTGCTGCCGGTGTTCGGCTTCGTGCTGGTCAACACCGTGGTGCTCTACCGCCAGGCGCTGGCCGCGGCGGACACCGCCTACGACCGCACCTTGCTGGCCTCGGCCAAGTCGCTGAGCGAACAGCTGCAGGTCGCGGGCGAGGGTGACCGGGTGCGCGTGCAGTCCACCCTGCTCTACTCCGCGCTGGAGGCCTTCGAGGCCGACAACCGCAGCCGCATCTACTACCGCGTCAGCGGCTTCAACGGCGAGATGGTGTCGGGTTTTGACGACCTGCCCGCGGCACGGCTGCCCCTGCCCGAGCAAAAGATCTACGCCGCGCTGGTGCATTTCTACGACGACGAATACCGCGGGGACCCGGTGCGCATGGCGGTGCTGCTGCAGCCCGTGGCCGGCGTGGCCGGACAGGGCATGGCCACCATCCAGGTGGCCGAGACGCTGGAGCTGCGCCAGACGCTGGCGCGCCAGATCCTGATCGACACCCTGTGGCGGCAGGCCGTGCTGGTGATCGTGATCGTGCTGGTGGTGGTGGTGGTGGTGCAACGCGCCACGCGGCCGGTGCGCGCGCTCAGCCACGCCCTGGAAACCCGCAGCGAAAACGACCTCTCGCCCCTGCCCACCGGCAGCGCGCCGCGCGAGCTGCTGCCCCTGATCGAGGCCACCAACCAGCACATGCAACGCCTGGCCCAGCTGCTGGAACACCAGAAGCGTTTCGTGCGCGACACCTCGCACCAGCTGCGCACGCCGCTGGCCGTTCTCAAGACCCAGGTGCAGTCGGCCCGCCGCGGCGATGTGGCGCCGCAGCAGGCCCTGGAGGAAATCGGCCACACGGTGGAGCGCGCCACCGAACTCGCCAACCAGATGCTGGCGCTGGCCAAGGTGGAGCAGTTGCGTCAGGAGAAAGATGCGCCGCTGATCGACTGGGCCACCGTGGTGCGCACGGTGAGCCTGGACCTCTCGCCCCTGATCGCCGAGCGCTCGCTGGACTTCTCGCTCGACGTGCATGCCGCCCCGGTGCGCGCGCACGAATGGGCGCTGCGCGAACTCAGCCGCAACCTGCTGCACAACGCCATCAAGAACACCCCGCAAGGCTCCCGGCTCGCCGTCGCGCTCGTGACCGATGCACAGACCGCCGCACTCACCATCAGCGACAGCGGCCCGGGCATTTCCCCTACCCTGCGCGAGCGGCTGTTCCAACCCTTCGCCACCGACCAGCGGCCATCCACCGATGGCCTGGGCTCGGGGTCCGGCCTGGGGCTGGCCATCTGCCATGGCATCGTGCTCTCGCTGGGCGGCAGCATCGACCTGGTCAACCGGGAATCCCACGGCAAGGTTCAGGGGCTGGACGCCACGGTGCGCCTGCCCCTCGCCAGAACCTGAACACACCTCAGAGATCGCATGAAAGAACCCACGGCATCCGGCGACGGCAAGATCCGGCTCGACAAATGGCTCTGGGCTGCGCGCTTCTACAAGACGCGCAGCCTCAGTTGCGAAGAAATCGACAAGGGTCGCGTGCGCCTCAACGGCCAGCCGGTCAAACCTTCGCGCGACGTCAAGCCCGGCGACACCCTGGAAATTCGCACCGGCCCGGTCACACGGACCGTGGTGGTGCGCGCGCTCAGCGGCGTGCGTGGCCCGGCGCCGGTGGCCGCGCTGCTGTACGAAGAGACCGCTGAGTCGGTGACCCAGCGCCTGGCCGAGGCCGAACAGCGCCGGCTGGCACCCGAACCGGCGCAGAGCCTGAGCCAGGGCCGCCCCACCAAACGCGACCGGCGCCACATCGAAGACCTGCGAAGCCCCGAGCAGGGGGTGCCCTGGAACCAGCGCTGGAGCGCCTCACTGGACGACGAGAGTTGAGCCGCTGTAGAAGCGGTCAGCGTCCACGCTGCCGATGTCGCTGCTGCGCCAGAAACCGCTGACGAAAGTATCAGGCTGCGGCGAACAACGTCGCAACACCCCAGATGATCAGCAGCACACCGGCGCCGCGGCCGATCCAATGTCCGGCGGGGCTGAGTTTTTCAACCAGCACGAACATCGCGATGCCGGCAATCCAGGCCAGGTTCATCACACCGCCGACAAACAGCAGCAGCATCAACATCCAGCAGCAGCCGACACAGACGGTGCCATGGCGCAGACCCATCGCGAATGCGCCGCGCGTACCCGGGCGCCAGTGGGTCATGACGAAGTCGAGCGGCGAGCGGCAATGGCGCAGGCAGGCCTGCTTCAGCGGCGCCCACTGGTACAGCCCGGCGGCGATCAGCACCGCACCGGCGAGCACGCGGCTGCTGGTCTGCATCATTGGCGACAGCAGCGCAGTTTGCTCGAGCGCGTATTGCAGCGTCGTCGCCGCCAGGCTGAAGACGGCCCAGGTGGTGAGGTAACCCGCCGCGACGGCGCCCGAGGCTGCGGCCGGCGCGCCGCGTTCGCCCTGGCGCCGCGCCAGCGTTGCATGCAGCAGGATCATCGGCGCGGCGCTGGGCAGCATCATCGCGGCCATCATCACGGCCCACATCGCCAACACGAGCAGTGCATGGCCTGGCGTCCACGGCCCGCTGCTCATGGGCATCAGCATGTCGCCCATTTCCTCCATCATCCCGGCACCCGTGAGCAGGTAGGCCCAGGACAAAGCGATCACGAACAGCAGGCAGCCGACGACGAGGACGCGCTCGCGTCGCAGCGCCCCTTCGAGCAGCGTGCCTGCCGTCACGGCGGTGCCTTGCGTGCGTGAGCCTCAGGCCACCACGCCCTGCGGCGTCTGCACGACATGCGCCAGCGTGCTGTGCCCGCCCTGGGTTTCGAACTTGATGGCGCCGCTGCTGCGGATGTTCGAAGAAGCCACCTCGCCGACGCGGTGCTCGAAGCCCTCGGGCATCACGACCTGGATGCGGTGGTCGGCGCCGGTGACCGGGTTCTTGATCGGTTCGACCTCGCTCTCGAGCACGCCGGGGATCACCAGGCGCGCCTTTCGCGCGACCTCGTCGAACTCGAGCGTGATCGGCGCGAAGATCGGGTCGTGCATCTTGGTCACGATCAGGCTGCAGATGTGAAACAGCGTGCCTTCGGCCGAGTTCTGCCCCGACATGATGCTGAACAGCGCTTCGCGCTGGGCCGGGCTGGCGCGCTCGTCGATGATCGGCTGCAGCTGGCCGTTGCCTTCGTGCAGCGGGCCCGGGAAGGACACGACGGCGAAGAAGGTCACGCCGTCCAGGCTCGTGTTCTCGAAGTGTCCCTTGGTGATGCGCATGCCCAGGAAACCCATGCAATGACCCTGCGTCGGTCGGGCGTTGAAGTCGCATGGGCAGCCATAGGCGCAAGTGCAGTTCTTCAGCCATTCGCCTTCGAGGCGCCAGTTTGCGTATGCCATGTCTTGTCTCCTTGAAGTTGGGTCGTCACGGTGTCCGCAGGCAGCCGGGGCCGACGACATACCCCAGCGATTCATCCCACGCAGCCCTCTTGCGTAAAGCGCACCGTCGCGACGGCGCCGTACTTGTCGGCGTAGCTCGCCAGCAGGTCGTCGTCACGCCACCACCAGCGCCGGGCGTTGGTCATCAACCCACGCTTGAACTCGATGCCATGCGGCAGGTCTTCGGTCGGGCGGATCACCGTGCCGTCGGGGTAGCTCAGCAGTTCGCTGTCGGCCGCTCCGTAGCGGTCGATGACCACCCGCCCGCGGCCGTCGTTCAGCTCGAAATCGATGGCCGCCCGCTTGGCCGGCAGCCAGGTGGTCACCAGCTCGGCGCCGAAGAGGGCAAAGATGCCGCCGCCGGCCTTGCCCATGCCAATCTGCTCAAGGGCCTGCTGCTGCGCCGCCGTGGCCCGACTATCGACATACGCGCAGGCTGTGCCCTGGCCTTCCTCGACCCGGCCCGGAAACTTGTAGTACAGGGCAAACCGCGCGCCATCGAGTGAGACGTTGCCGAAGCGGCCGCTGCGGATGGCCCACGCCCCCCAGCCCATGCACCGACCCTCCGTCGGTCGGGCGTTGAAGTTGCAGGGGCAACCCCAGTCGCAGTTGCAAGCCGTGAAATAGTCAGCCTCAAAGTTCCATGCCTGCATGGTCCTTCCCCGCTGCTCGGTGGCCCGGGGTGATCCCAGGTCGGTCTCGGGCGGCACTCATAATAGTCCTTCGCCAGGCGAACATCAATCCAGTCGCCAACTCCCTGAGATCGGGCGCAGCGGACTCCTTCCATACCCGAGGCCTGCGTAGCTGCCGTAGCTCCGAGGGTGAATGGCTTTGATGTGAACCAACAAGGTGTCATCACCGATGTGGCGCCGCTTGTTGCCTTGGGCGCGCCGGACGAAGTACTGCTGATAGCCGCCAGGGCTAACACCCTGCACATCACACAGCACCGAAACCAGCCATGTCCTGCGGTGTCACTGGAGTGTGCCCCGAACATGCCCCGGAACGGGTTGGCGGCATATGGACGCAGCGGTAAAAAAAAGACCCCGCACTGCGGGGTCTTTAGGTGGTTCCACGGATCTTTTTGAAGAATCCTGAAACCCATCTGTGGCGGAGCGAGAGGGATTCGAACCCTCGATGAGGCTCTACACCCCATACTCCCTTAGCAGGGGAGCACCTTCGGCCACTCGGTCATCGCTCCGGAGCCTTCTATTATGCCTCAAGTTGCCGGGGCTCCCGTGGGTGAACCATGCAACTTCGGCCCCGATCAGCCAGCGAGGCTGTCGTCGGCGCGGTCCAGATCGAACTCGCGGTGCAAGGCACGCACGGCGAGCTCCATGTACTTCTCGTCGATCACGACCGATGTCTTGATTTCGGAGGTGGAGATCATCTGGATGTTGATGCCTTCGTCGCTCAGGCACCTGAACATGCGGCTGGCCACACCCACGTGGCTGCGCATGCCGATGCCGACGATGCTGACTTTGCAGATACGCGCATCGCCCACCACATCGGCGGCGCCGAGCTCGGGCACGACCTTGCTCTTGAGCAGGTCCATGGCCTTCTGGAATTCGCCGCGGTGCACCGTGAAGCTGAAGTCGGTCTTGCCGTCCTTGCTCAGGTTCTGGATGATCACGTCGACCTCGATGTTGGCGTCGGCCACCGCACCCAGGATCTGGTACGCGATGCCGGGCTTGTCGGGCACGCCGAGCACGGAGATCTTGGCTTCGTCGCGGTTGAAGGCAATGCCGGAAACGACGGCTTGTTCCATTTCTTCGTCTTCCTCAAAAGTGATCAGGGTGCCGGAGGCGGCTTCTTCATTCAGGTCGATGTCCCAGGGCGTGAAACTGGAGAGCACGCGCAGGGGCACCTTGTACTTGCCGGCGAATTCCACCGAGCGGATCTGCAGCACCTTGCTGCCCATGCTGGCCATCTCCAGCATTTCCTCGAAGCTCACACGCAAGAGGCGGCGCGCTTCGGGCACCACGCGCGGGTCGGTCGTGTACACGCCATCCACGTCGGTGTAGATCAGACACTCGGCGGCCTTGAGCGCCGCGGCCACGGCCACGGCCGAGGTGTCGCTGCCACCACGGCCCAGGGTGGTGATGTTGCCATCCGGGTCCACGCCCTGGAAGCCGGTCACGATGACCACCTTGCCCGCACTCAGGTCGGCGCGCACGCGAACGTCGTCGATCGACTCGATGCGTGCCTTGGTGTAGGCGCTGTTGGTCTTGATGGGAACCTGCCAGCCGGCATAGCTCACCGCCTCCAGGCCTTCGGCCTGCAAGGCAATGGCCAGCAGCGCCGAGGACGCCTGCTCGCCGGTGGCGGCCAGCATGTCGAGTTCGCGGCCGTAGGCGCTGTCGGTCTTGGCCGGGGCCAGTTCCTTGGCCAGGCCCAGCAGGCGGTTGGTCTCGCCGCTCATGGCGCTGGGCACCACCACCATCTGGTGGCCGGCCTTGTGCCACTTGGCCACGCGCCGGGCCACGTTACGGATGCGCTCGGTGGACCCCATGGAGGTGCCGCCGTACTTGTGAACAATCAAAGCCATCGGGTTGTGTGTATCTGTTGGAAGTCGGTGTGACCCGCAGCGGCCACGTGTTCTGTCGAGCCGTTGGGCTCCGGGCAAAACCGATCAATTATATCGGCGGGGTGTAACGCAGCCGGTCACCGTCCCGGACCACAAACCCCGTGGCGACTTTGAGGCGGATCTGATGACCACGCGTACTGCAGTGGGCGATCTGCGCCAACAGCTCATCGAGCTGCGCCGCGCTCGCCGCCACGCCCGCGCTGCCGCGCAGCCAGTGGCGCAAGGCGTTGGCCTGGCGTTCGGGCGTCAGGCGCTGCAGCGCCCGGATGGCCGGTGGTGAGCCGGTCTCGGCCAGGTCCAGGCGCGCCAGATCATCGAGCAGCACCTGTGCCTGGGCGGCGTGTCGGGCACTGCGTGCCAACTGCGTCCGAAACCCCGGAAAACACGCCTCCCAAGCGGGCATGAGCACGGCGCGGATGCGGTTGCGCGTGAAGCGCTGGTCGCTGTTGCTCGGGTCGTCCACGAAAGCATGGCCGGTGGCCCCAAGCCAATCGCGCAAGGACTGGCTCGCCAAAGCCAGCAACGGGCGGCCGAAGCGCACACCGTGCCGTTCGAACCGCTCGGGCATGGCCGCCAGCCCCGGCAGACCCGCGCCCCGGCTGAGCGCGAGCAGAAGGGTCTCGGCCTGGTCGTCGGCGTGCTGTCCCAGCAACACGCATGCGGCCCGCGCCTGTTGGGCCATGTCGGCCAGTGTCCGGTAGCGCATCACGCGCGCCGCGTCTTCGGGGCTCTGACCAGGTGCATGCGCCGCGTCGACCCGGGCCACCCGCAATTCGATGCCATGCCGCAGACAGAAACCCCGGGCATGGGACTCGAAGCCATCGGCCGCGGCCTGCAGGCCGTGGTGCACGTGCAGCGCCACCACCCGCCCGGGCCAGCGCTGCCACGCGGCCAGCAGCAAGGCGGTGGAATCGGCGCCGGCGCTATAAGCCACGGCCACCAGCGAGGGCGCCGCCATGGACCGCTCACCAGCGCACCATTGGGCCAACGCCTGCTCGCAGGGGTTGGGCAACGGTGCGGCCATGGTCACCTCAGCGTTTTTCCTGCTTGCTGTCGGCCTTGGTGTCGGTGTAACGGCCGTAGCTGTTCAGGCGCGCGTAGCGGCGGTCCACCAGTTCCTTGACCTTGAGATCGGCCACCTGGCGCCAGGCATCGGTCAGCGCGCGCTTGAGAAACGCGGCCATCTGCTTGTGGTCGCGGTGCGCGCCACCCACCGGCTCGTTGACGATCTTGTCCACCAGCCCGAGCGCCTTGAGGCGGTGCGCGGTGATGCCCAGCGCATCGGCCGCATCGCTGGCGCGGTCGCTGGTTTTCCAGAGGATCGATGCGCAACCTTCGGGGCTGATCACGGAATACACCGAGTACTGCAGCATCAGCACCTGATCGGCCACCGAGATCGCCAGCGCACCGCCGGAACCGCCTTCACCGATGATGGTGGAGATGATCGGCACTTCGAGTTGCGCCATCTCGAAGATGTTGCGGCCAATGGCTTCGGACTGGCCGCGCTCTTCGGCGTCGATGCCGGGGTAGGCGCCCGGCGTGTCCACGAAGGTGAACACCGGCAGCTTGAACTTCTCGGCCACCTTCATCAGGCGCAGCGCCTTGCGGTAGCCCTCGGGCTTGGTCATGCCGAAGTTGCGCAGGCCACGCTCCTTGGTGTCGCGTCCCTTCTGATGCCCGAGCACCATGCAGGGCTGGCCATTGAACCGGGCCAGACCGCCAACGATGGAGAGGTCGTCCGAAAAATGGCGGTCACCGTGCAGCTCCTGGAAGTGCGTGAAGATCTCGCGCACGTAGTCCAGCGTGTACGGCCGGTCGGCGTGGCGCGCGATCTTGGTGATCTGCCAGGGCGTGAGGCTGCTGTAGATGTCCTTGGTGAGCTGCAGGCTCTTGCCCGACAGCTGTTCGATTTCCGCTGAGATGTCGACCGCGGACTCGGTCTGCACATAACGGAGTTCTTCGATTTTGGATTCGAGTTCGGCAATGGGTTGCTCGAAGTCGAGAAAGTTCTTTTTGGCCAAGAGTCGACTCCTCTGGTCTTTGACGAATTGCCTCAGGGGGACACCGCGAAACCGGCTTTGCCGGGCCGCAGGTGCCACCGCCTGGAGGGGGTATGCGGCTACACGAAGTGAGCGAGCAACGGGGGGATGGGGTTCCTCAATAGGCCACGGGGGCCGGGTCCAGCGAGCGCCAAATATACCAAGTCGCCACGCTGCAGAACGGCGCCCAGGTCGCCGCCACTTCGCGAATCTCGCTTCGGCTCACGGGTTCGCCCGAAAAATAACAGCGGCTGATGCCATTTTGCAGGCCCAGATCGTCCATTGGCAATACGTTGGGACGCATCAGGTGGAAGATCAGGAACATCTCGGCGGTCCAGCGGCCAATGCCACGAATGGCCACCAATTCACCGATGATGGCCTCGTCGTCCATCTCTTCCCAGGCATCCACATGCACCTGGTTATTGGCGAAGTGCAGCGCCAGATCGACGAGATATTCCACTTTGCGGGCCGACAGGCCGGCCGCGCGCATGTCGTCCACCTTGAGCTTGAGCACCTGCGATGGCAGCATCTTCTTTGGCAGCACGGCAAAGCGGTCCCAGACCGACTGCGCGGCCTTGACCGATATCTGCTGGCCCACGATGCTGCGCGCCAGCGTGACGAAAGCATCCCCGCGCGACTGCAGACTGACGCCGCCATGCAGCGGGATCAATTTCTTCATCACGCGGTCGCGCTTCATCAAATGGCGGCAGGCTTCAACCCAGTAATCAGGCGCCTCGGGACCGACGTCGGGCAGGACGGACGAGGCCATCAGTGACGCTCCCAGGTGGTGCCGGTCGGACTGTCCTTGAGCACCACCCCCTGCGCCTGCAAGGCCTCGCGGATGCGGTCGGCTTCAGCGAAATTGCGGGCCTGCTTGGCCGCGGCCCGCTGGGCGATCAGGTCCAGGATGGCGGCCTCATCCAGGCCGCCCGCCGCCGCGCCGCCACCCTGCAGATACGCCCCGGGATCGGCCTGCAGCAACCCCAGGGTGCCACCCAGCGCCCGCAACAGGCCCGCCAGCGACGCATCCCGGCTGCGGTTGACCTCGCCCGCCAGATCAAACAGCACGGCCACCGCCTCGGGCGTGCCGAAATCCTCGTCCATCGCGGCACGGAAGCGCTGGGCAAACGGTTGGCTCCAGTCGATCGGGGCGTCCACGGCCGGCACCAGGCTGAGTGCGGTGTACAGGCGCTTGAGTGCCGCACGCGCATCGTCCAGATGCACATCGCTGTAGTTCAACGGACTGCGGTAGTGGGCACGCAGAATGAAAAAACGCACCGTCTCCGGGTCGTATTTCTGCAGCACCTCTCGGATGGTGAAAAAATTGCCCAGGCTCTTGGACATCTTTTCGTTGTCGACACGAACGAAGCCGTTGTGCACCCAGAAACGCGCCAACGGCTTGCCATTGGCCCCCTCCGACTGGGCGATCTCGTTTTCGTGGTGCGGGAACTGCAGATCGGCGCCCCCACCGTGGATGTCGAAGGTTTCACCCAGCGTGGCGCAACTCATCGCCGAGCACTCAATGTGCCAACCCGGGCGGCCCGGACCGAACGGGCTGTCCCACCGGGCCTCCGCGGGCTCGTCGGGCTTGGCCGATTTCCAGAGCACGAAATCCAGCGGATCGTTTTTGTCGGCAGCCACCGCCACCCGTTCGCCAGCCCGCAAGTCGTCCAGCGATTTGCCCGAAAGCTTGCCGTAGCCATCGAACTTGCGCACGGCGAAGTTCACGTCACCGTTGTCGGCCTGGTAGGCCAGCCCCTTGCCCTGCAGCGTGCCAATCAGCGACAGCATCTGGGGCACATACTCGGTGGCGCGCGGCTCCAGGCTGGGTGGCTCGATGCCCAGCGCGCCGATGTCCTCGTGCATGGCGGCGGTCATCTCGTCGGTCAGGGCCCGCAGGGTGATGCCACGCTCCAGCGCACGCTTGATGATCTTGTCGTCGATGTCCGTGATGTTGCGCACGTAGGTCACACGGTAACCACTGACCTTGAGCCAGCGCTGCACCACGTCGAAAGCCATCATCATGCGGGCATGACCGATATGGCAGAAGTCGTAGATCGTCATGCCGCACACGTACATGCGCACATGGCCTGGCTCCAGAGGCTCAAAGGCCTCCACACGTCGGGACAGGGTATTGAAAATGCTCAAAGTCATGGGAAACGGACCACACGGGTTGGATGCGCTGCGACCGTTGAACCCACTGGCCATCGGCGCATCGGCAATGCATTGGGAAAGCGCCGGTCGCGGCAATGGGTTGGGCCGGCCACCACACGACGGGATGCGGGGCGCACCCCTCGCGTCAGGTAGCCATTGGACTTACCCCCTCAGATACAATCTGTCAGTATAGCCAGCCCCAGGCAGCATGACCGTGTCTCGATGGGCGCTATAGTGATGTTTTGCAGGTCCGCCCACCGTCTTTGGTCCGCCGCTTTCGCCATCTGAGGTCCCATGCCCCACCCCATGAAAACCCCGTCTTTCCTGCAAGCGCAATTTCGCAGCGGCACCCGTGCCACGGTCACCCAGCCTCTGCGTCTGATGGCCATGTCGGTCGCCCTCTCGGCGGCCTTGAGCGCTCCGCTGGTGATGGCCCAGTCCGACGACTACGCCGAGGTCAATCGCCTCATGCGCGCAGGACAATTCAGCGAAGCCCTGACCAAAGCCGATCAGCACCTGGCCAACAAGCCCCGCGACGCCCAGATGCGTTTTCTCAAGGGCGTGATCCAGACCGAAAGCGGCAAGCCCACCGATGCGATCGCAACGTTCAGCAAGCTGACCGAGGACTATCCCGAGCTGCCCGAGCCCTACAACAACCTGGCTGTGCTGTACGCCGGTCAGAGCCAGTTCGACAAGGCACGCGCCGCACTCGAAATGGCGATTCGCACCAACCCGAGCTACGCCACCGCCCACGAAAACCTGGGCGACGTGTATGCCAAACTGGCCAGCCAGGCCTACAGCAAGGCCCTGCAGCTGGATTCGGGCAACACGGGTGTCGCCCCCAAGCTGAGCCTGATCCGCAACCTCTTTTCGGCTGACACCAAAAGCGCTCGCCCCGCCACCGCGGCGGCGGTCACCTCCCCCGTGACTCCTCCGTCCGCCGCAGCCACCAAGCCAGCACCAGCGCCTGCCGCCGCCCCCGTGGCGACCAGCGGCGAGAAAAACGACGTCGAAGCCGCGGTGCAAGCCTGGGCCAAGGCCTGGTCGAGCAAGGACATGCAGAACTATCTGGGTGCCTACGCGCCCAGCTTCACACCGCCCAAGGGCCAGTCGCGCAGCGACTGGGAAGCCGACCGCAAGGCCCGCATCGTGCCCCGCACCCGCATCGACGTGGGCATCAGCGATCTGTCCGTCTCCGTGCAAGGTGAGCGCGCCACCGCGCGGTTCCAGCAGGCCTACAGTTCAGACAACATCAATGTCAGCGGCCGCAAGTCGCTCGATATGGTCAAGAAAGGCGACCGCTGGCTGATCGTGCGCGAATCCACGGGTTCCTGATGGCCGGTCGGCGGTATTTCCAGAGAGGGCATGCCAGTGTCCCCGCCGCCTACCTGAATTCGGGGTTCGGCGGTGTGCGGCGCCCGGTTGCCGGCTTGGTCACGCTCGCCGTCTCTGCGATCCTGCTTTTTTTCTTCTCTTCCTGCGTGACCCGCGGCCCAACGGATGCGGTCGGTTTGACGCCCGCAGCCGGTACCGCGCAGACACAGCCCGTACTCGCTGCCGTCACACAACGGCCTTCGCTCCTCGACAGCGCGTTGGCCAAGGTGCAGGACGCAGCCCATCAGCTGTCGGCAGGCACCTCGTCGGGACTGCAGGCCAGGCCGTTATCCGGCGAAGTGCTCCAGGAAGTCCTGCCTCTGCTGGGACAGGCCGAAGCACGGCTGATCGACATCTATCGACTGATCAGCCAGGGACAACACCGTGAGGCGCTGCGCAAGGCGTCCGTGCTGGTGGAAGACCACCCCAATTTCCACCTGGCCCATCTGGTCCATGGCGATCTGCTGAGTTTGCAGGCGCGGCCGGTGCGTCAGTTGGGCGATGTGCCCGACACCAAGGCGCAGGCCGCGGCGGAGCAACTGGCGGCTCTGCGCGACGAGTCGCGCCGCCGTCTGCGCGCGCTCATCGAACGCCCTCCACAGGGCAGCATCCCGGCCCAGTTTCTGGCCCTGTCGTCACAGAGCCGGCACGCCATCGCCGTGGACGCCTCACGCTCGCGCCTGTACCTGTTCGAAAACCTCGCAACGGCCCGGCCTGGGGCCGACGGTTTTGCCGCGCCCCACCTGCGCCTGCTGGGCGACTTCTACATCTCGGTGGGCTTGCAGGGCATCGAAAAGGCTGTCGAAGGCGACAAGCGCACCCCGCTGGGGGTCTACTACATCACCAGCAACCTGAACCCCGACAACCTGCCCGATCTGTACGGCGTTGGCGCGCTGCCCATCAACTACCCGAATCCATTGGATGTTCAACGGGGCAAGACCGGCAGCGGCATCTGGCTGCACGGCACACCCCGTGAGCAGTTCGTGCGCGCGCCGCTGGCCTCGGACGGCTGCGTGGTGCTGTCCAACCCCGATCTGGAGCGCCTGCTGTCCACGGTGCAGATCCGCACCACGCCGGTGGTCATCGCACCGTCGCTCGACTGGGTCACGCCCGAATCGCTGGACGCTGAACGCCAGTCGTTCGAAGCGGCGCTCGAGGCCTGGCGCAGCGCCAAGAGCCAGGGCCAACTGGACGACCTCAAAGGGTTCTATTCCAACCGTTTCCAGAACCAGGGGCGTGATTTTTCCCAGTGGTGGCCGCGGGTGGAAGGTGAACTTCGCAGCGCCGGGGCAGCACGCGACCTGCAGCTCAAAGAAGTGTCGATGCTGCGCTGGCGCGACAGCCAGGACACCATGGTGGTCACCTTTGGCGAAGTGGCGCAAGGCCAGACACGTGGAGTGACCAAGCGCCAGTACTGGGCCCGCGAGCGCGACCAGTGGAAGATTTTTTTTGAAGGAAACACCTGATGGACCGCCTCCCCCCTCTGGCCAGCCCACTGCGCCGCCGACTGGCCACGATGTTGACCGCCAGCGCCCTGTGCGCCTTGGCCTTCCCTGCTGCGGCACAAACGCCCAGTGCGCTCCCCAAAGTGCGGCTGAGCACCTCCATGGGCGACATCGTGCTGGAGCTCTACCCCGACAAAGCGCCGAAGACGGTGGAGAACTTCCTGCAGTACGTGCAGGACAAACACTACGATGGCACGGTCTTCCATCGGGTCATGGACAACTTCATGATCCAGGGTGGGGGCTTCGGTACCGATCTCCAGCAAAAGACAACCCGTTCGCCCATTCCGCTCGAAGCCAGCAATGGTCTGAAAAACGACCGCGGCACCATCGCCATGGCCCGCACCTCCAACCCCAACTCGGCCACCGCACAGTTTTTCATCAATGTGGTGAACAACGCCGGACTGAATGCCCCCAGCCCGGACGGCTATGGTTACGCCGTTTTTGGCAAGGTCACCGCCGGCATGGACGTGGTTGACAAGATCAAGCTCGTCCCGGTCGGCAACCAGGGCATGCATCAGAACGTGCCCAAGTCCCCCATCACCATCCTCAAAGCCACTCTGGAGAAATGAACATGGCCAACCCCCAAGTCGAACTGCACATCGCCAGCTTTGGCGTCATCACCCTCGAACTCGACGCCGAAAAGGCGCCGCTGTCGACCGCCAACTTCCTGTCCTACGTGAACAAGGGCCACTACAACAACACGGTGTTCCACCGCGTCATTCCCGGTTTCATGGTGCAAGGCGGCGGCTTTGAGCCCGGCATGAACCAGAAACCCACGGACCAGCCGATCAACAACGAAGCCAACAACGGCCTGAAGAACGACAGCTACACCGTGGCCATGGCCCGCACCAGTGACCCGCATTCGGCCACCGCGCAGTTCTTCATCAACGTCGCCAACAACGGCTTCCTCAACCACACCGCGCCCAGCGCGCAGGGCTGGGGCTACGCCGTGTTCGGCAAAGTGGTTTCGGGCACCGACATCGTCAAGAAAATCGAAGCGGTGACCACCGGCCGCAAGGGCTTCCACGATGATGTGCCCAAGGACGATGTGGTGATCGAAAAAGCGGTCGCCCTCTGACGCACCGCGACCCAGGGGGCCGATGGGCTTCTTGCTCCATGGACACCCCGACCTCCGACCGCTTCGCCGCACTCCGCGCCCCTGCGCACTGGCAAGCGGTCGACTTCATTTCCGACCTGCACCTGCAGGCCTCGGAGCCGGCCACCTTCGAATGCTGGCTGCATTACCTGCAGCGCCCCCCGGCCGAACGGGCCGATGCCTTGTTCATCCTGGGCGACCTGTTCGAGGTCTGGGTGGGCGACGACCTGCTTCAGGCCGCCCTCCCCCCCACGGGCACACAGCATTCCGCCGACCACGGTTTCTGGCGCCGCTGCGCCGAAGCGCTGCACGCCCATGGCCAGCACACCCCCGTGTACTTCATGCACGGCAACCGCGATTTCCTGCTGGGTCCAGCGGGTCTGAGCGCCTGCGGCATGCATGGGCTGTCCGATCCCACGGTGCTGGCGTTTCTGGGCCAACGCTGGCTGCTCAGCCACGGCGACGCGCTCTGCCTGGACGATACCGACTACATGCGCTTTCGCGCCATGGTGCGCCAGCCGGACTGGCAACAGGCCTTCCTGGCCCAGCCCCTGGCCGAACGCGAGGCCATCGCACGTGGTCTGCGCACCCAGAGCGAACTCCGCAAGCGCGGCCTGGCGAACGACCCCACGCTGTGGGCCGATGTGGATGCCACCGCCGCCAAGGACTGGCTGCGGCGCGGCGCGGCCAGCACCCTGGTCCACGGCCACACCCACCGGCCGGCCCAGCACGAACTGGGCGACGGCCTGCGCCGTGTGGTTCTCAGCGACTGGGACGCACTGGCCCACCCGCCGCGCGCCGAAGTGTTGAGACTCGACGCACGGGGGTTCCACCGCCTGCCACAGCCATTGAGCGGGCATGAGCGGCAGCCACTCATGCCCTGCTGAGCCATGGCGCGTCGACCACCACCTGTGAGCCGCCTCCTGCCCACCTTCATCCAGCGCTGGCTACCGCGGCGTCTGCGCCGCCCTCCAGAGATCCCCTCCGCCCTGTGGAACGCCATGCTGGCGCAACACCCCTTCCTGGCGGCACTCGACCCACACGAGCAACAAAGGTTGCGCCAGCTGTGCCAGCACTTTCTGCTGGAGAAAGAATTCCACGGCGCCAATGGCCTGACCATCACCGATGCCATGGCTCTGACCATCGCCGCCCAGGCCTGCCTGCCCCTGCTGTACATGGGCGGCGTCGCCCAGGCCCCCACCAACGACCCCTTGCCCGCGCTGGACTGGTATGGCGACTTCGTGGGCATCGTGGTGCAGCCCGGCGCAGCGGTGGCCCAGCGCGAGGTCACCGATGGCATGGGCGTGGTGCACCGCTACCGCGAGGTGCTCGCCGGCGAGGCGATGGACCGCGGGCCTTTGATGCTGAGCTGGGAAGACGTTGCCCATGCCGGTTCCGCGGCGGAACATGGCAGCAACGTCGTCATCCACGAGTTCGTGCACAAGATCGACATGCACGGCATGCGCACGGGCGATACACCCGACGGAGCGCCTCCATTGGCGAAGGGTTTTCTGGGCTCGGACAGTGCCGCACAAGCACGGGAGCACTGGCGGCGGACCATGCAGGCCGCCTACAACCGCTTTCGTGAGAGCCTGACCCTGGCCGAACGCTTCGGTGGTGAACCGCCCTGGCTGGACGACTACGCCGCCAAGGATCCGGCGGAATTTTTCGCCGTGACCTGTGAAGCCTATTTCGTCAACCGCGAGCGCTTCGCGCTGGAGTTCCCCGAGCTGATACCGCTGTACGACGGCTTCTTTCGACCCAGAACCTGAACCCCAGCCGGTCACGGTGGCGGGCCCCCTCCCCGCGCAACCAGCGACCGTACCCGGAGCCCCGCTCTCGCGACGCTCCAGGCAAACCGCGTCAACGCTTGAGCAGGACCTTGAGCACGGCCTGCAAGCGCCGCGCCGCAGCCGCGTCATAACCCGAACCGAGCACCTTCGCCACGTCTTCGCTCCAGGTTTCGGCCGGACTGGCCGCATTGCGGCGCGTCAGCAACTGCAGTTGCAGCATGCGGCGGTCGCTCAGGTGTTCGGCGGGCGTGGGCACCTCGGCGGCCATTTCGAGCCTCAGCAGGGTTTCACCCGGCAACCCAGCGGGGGCCTGCGACAGCGCCGCCGCCCAGGCGGCCCGGCTGCCCGCATTCACGCGCGCCCCCAAGGCCTGCGCGGTGGGCAATTGCTGCGCGTCGCGCTGCTCCCACGCGGACATCAGCTGGGTCAACACCTCGCCGTGGGCCTGCGCGGCCAGCTTGCGTAGACTGGCCTGTGCCGATTCGATGGCCTGGCGTTGCGCGCGGAAGGCGGCATCGCCGAGTCGAGGACCGCGAGGCTCACGCTCCTCGCGCCAATCGCGCTGATCGCGGTACGGCGCACCGCCATCGCGCCCACCTCGTGCGTCGGGCCGCCCGGGAGCGCCATCACGGCGCCCCTCCGGGCGATCACCCCGCCGGCCGTCCCGCCCCGCAGGCTCGGCCTTCTTCATGCCAGGACGGTCGTCCCCGCGCACCGCCACCACCTTCTTCGGGGGCGCGGCGGGGGCCGCCGCTTTGGCCGGTACCTCAGGCGCACCTTCGACCGCATCGCCCTCGGCCGCTTGCGCTTCGTTGGGAGACACCGCGTCGGTGCCCCCTTCACCCTCGGCCGCCCCGCTCTGGGGTCCGGTGGGCGTAGCAGCGTCTCGCCGACCCGAAGGCACGGCCTCGGGCTGAGCGTTCAGCGCAGCCTCCAGCGCAGCCATCGCCTCGCGGATCCGCTGCGCGTCGCCACTGGCGCTCGCGTCCTCCAGGGCGCGGGACGCATCCAGCACGCGCTGATCGTGCGCATTGAGCGCCGTGGACGCCTTCTCGCGTTCGCTGCTCTTGCGAGAGAAAGCCTCGTCGATCGGCTGACGGAACGCCTCCCACAACTTCTGTTCGTGCTTGCGCTCCAGGGGCACCGCGTGGGCCTCGGCCTGCCAGCGCTGCTGAAGGGCCTTGACCGCGTCGATGCGCAACACCGGTGCGGCCCCCAGCGCGATGGCTTCGTCGATCAGCGCCCGGCGACGCGCCGTGCTCTCGGCCTGCGCGGTCTCCAGACGTGCGTGCGCGGCGTGCATCACGTCTTTCCAGATCGGCTGGATCTCAGCAAACGCCTTTTCGCTCAGGTGCCCGGCTTCGCGCCAGCGCTCGGAGAACGCGTGCAGCTCCCGCACCATGGCTTTCCAGTCGCTGCTCTGCTCGTGCGCCAAGGTCCATGCCTTGAGTTCTTCGATGATCCCCAGGCGCTGGGCCCGGTGGGCATCGGCCTGCTGGCGCACCTGGCTCAACCAGGCTTCCACCCATTTGTGGGCCTCGGTACAAGCTTCGTCAAAACGCTTCCAGAGCGCGTGATTGGGTTGCCCGCCCTGGTCGGTGCTCTTCCACTGGTCGCGCAAACTGCGCAGAGTCTCCTGCATCTTGCGCCCACCCAGGCGCTGGCCTTCAGGGGCCTGCAGCAGGGCCTCGGCCTTGGCGACCAGTTCTTCGCGCAGCTGATCAGCGCGCCAGCGTTGCCAGCCTTCGAGTTCACCCGCCTGGGTCAAGGCGGCATGGGCCCGCGCCTCCAGCTCGGCACCGATATGCCGCGCGTGGCTCTTGAGCACCGCGCGCACATCGGAGGCGGCTTTGGGCGTGGCTTTGCCGTGGCCTTCGGCCAACTCACGTTCGAGCACCCCCAGCACTTTGTCCAGCTCGGCGGCCACACGGGTCCGTTTTTCCTGCGCGGCCTGCGCACTCTGGGCGGACCTCTCAGCCGGCGCCACCACATCCACACCACGAGCGACGCGCAGTTCGTCGGCCCACACGGGCACGGCGGGCAGCGGCGCCTGCGGATCGGCATCGGCGGCAACGGTCTGAGCCAATGCGGCCTCGAAGGCATCCCATACCAATTGCAGCTGGCTGCGCGAGGCCTCCAGCATGGGCGGGAACTTGGCCTCCACACTCGCCCACTGCGCATCGTTCTGCAGCGTGCTGGTCTGCTGCAGCCAGTGCGCCACATCGGCACGCAGGGTGTCGGCGCTGTGTTGGGCATCGCGCCAGGATTTGGTCGACAGCACCTCGATGCGCTGCGCGATCAACACCGCGGCTTCGCGCTCCACCTGCACCCGGTGCTGCAGGTCTTCGATGGCCTTGACCCGCTCGGTCAATGCCTGTTTCAGCGAGGCCAGCGGTTCGCGAGACAGGGGCGCACCGGCCCGGGCCGCGTCGCGCTGCCAGGCCAAGGCATCCGCAAGGTTCAGCCGCGAGTGGTCCAGCAGGGTCTGCGCCTTGTGGGCCCATTCCACGGCGATCTGCTCCTGCGACTTCTGGCGCTTCTGTTCGTCGAGCTTTTCCTTCAGCGGCTTGGCGGCGCCCCGGTCGCGGTGCGACAACTCCTTGAACACCTCGTTCATCAACTCCACCGACGGCCCACTGCCCAGCCACTCCCGGATGCGCGCCGCACGCTCGCCGGAGGTGGGTGCGGAAAACGCGCCTCCGGTGAGCGCATCCAGCGGATGTGGCGCGGAGAAGGTTGAGGGCTTGGTCGGGATGGGGGTATTCACGGCGGCGGCGTTGGATGGGGTCGGCGACTTGCGCAGGGGAAACAGCGACATCAAACAGGAGACTCAGAAAAGGAAGGGTTCGACACCGTGCCGGCATCGAGCAAGCGCGTATTGTCGCCGCTGTTCACGCACGCACAGAAAGGGACACCCCAGAAACGAGAAACCCCGATGGGCTGAACCCACCGGGGCTGACGGCGGGCGTAATGCACTTGCCGTCGGATTTGGCGGAGAGAGTTTGATGTCTCCCCAGCCTGGAAGCAACAGATTGCTCCCTTTGGAGCCGGCAGACGGTCAGACCGTGTTGCCAGCTGATGCCAGTCGCAATGACAGGCAAGCACAGGTTACCCCGGTTCGGCCATTGCTTCAAGGGTTTCGCCCAGGTGCGACCATGTGGATTTTCAATCACGCAACCACGGCCCATTCACCCGCCTCGAACGACCCACCCCGAGAACGAAAGGTATCAATTGCCCGACAAACGGTCAAAAGTGGCACACGGGACTGGAAGCCCGATCCACGCTGGTGGTGTCGCTAGGGATGTCTGTGCATCACAGTCCATCACATCTTCTTAATACACAAAAGTCATAATAAATAACATCTTAAACATTGACTTGACATGTACAACTCCATAACATCCGTCGGCTTTGCCCATCCAGGGTAAACCCGACCCGCTGCCGAACCCGGCTAAGTCGATCGCCAGGCCCATGAGGTCCTGCCGTCGATGGCGACCCAATCCAGTCGACCGGACCCACCCGTCAGGGCGACACAGAAAGGAGCGACAACATGACAGCGCAACAACAACAAACAAGGAGCACCAAAGGTGCCAAGGCGGCCCTCATGGCCGCACTGGGCGATGTGTCCCGCGGCTTTTTCGACATCACCCACAATGGCCTGGCGCTGCTGGGCACCCTGCTGGCCGTCGGACTGATCACGCTGGCCGCGCGCAGCGATCTGCGAACCAGCGCCGAACAACAGCTGCTCGGCTGGTTGCTGGAGCGCCAAGTAGCAACGACCGAAACCGCAGACGCGGCCGTGTTCAACCCCGAGCCCAGCGCCATCGAGCGCGTCACCGCCGTCCAGCCGACCGACCTCCCAAAACAGCAGGCCAATGTGGCCTTCTGGTTGAGCCGCAAATACCGTGTGGCGCCCGAACCCCTGAGCGTGCTGGTGGCGGAGGCCTTTGACGTCGGCCAGAAAGCCCGGGTAGATCCCACGCTGATCCTCGCGGTCATGGCCATCGAGTCGCGTTTCAACCCGTTTGCACAGAGCCCCGTGGGTGCACAAGGCCTGATGCAGGTGCTGACCCGGGTCCACACCGACAAATACGAGGATTTCGGCGGGCGACTGGCGGCCTTCGACCCGGTGTCGAACCTTCGTGTGGGCGCCAAAGTGCTGCAGGACTGCATCAAGCAGGCAGGCTCGATCGAGGGCGGCCTGCGGCTTTACGTGGGCGCAGTCTCATCCGATGGCGGTGACTACATCAACAAGGTCATGGCGGAACACCTGCGCATCCAGAGCGTGGCCCTGGGCAAACCCATGCCACGCTATTTCCCGCAAATCCAACGCACCCAGGTGATCGCACCCGCGACCGTCGAGCCCACACCCGAGCCAGACTCTGCGACCGACTTCGAAGCGGAAGCGCCTGCGGCCCCCGTCGTCCCACCCGAGACGCCTCTGGCGAACTCGTGATCGAGCCGCACACGCAAACCCCACGGGCGTCCGATCTCTCCATTTGACAGCCATGGCCCGCGCAAGCCTCGGCTAAACTAACCGGGTACGCGACTGGCGATAGGCGCACCAACCGAAGGACGAACTCCTTCTGACTGGCTGCGTTGACGTGGCCCCCCGGCGCTGAAAGCGATCAGCGGCCGGGACAACCACTGGGAAGCGTGCCGCCCGGCCCGACCGGGTGTTCAGCCGTTCGCCTGGGCAGCCCCTGCCGATGTGGTCCACATCGCGCCGGGATCCACGTTACCCAAGACTGCCACCATGTACGACCGCAACATCCTCATCGAGCAAACCGATCCCGAACTGTTTGCCGCCATCCAGGCCGAAAACGCGCGCCAGGAACACCACATCGAGCTGATCGCCAGCGAAAACTACGCTTCACCCGCGGTCATGGCCGCCCAGGGCACCCAGCTCACCAACAAATACGCCGAAGGCTATCCGGGCCGCCGCTACTACGGTGGCTGCGAGTATGTGGACGTGGCCGAACAGCTGGCCATTGACCGTGTGAAACAGATCTTCGGCGCCGACGCCGCCAACGTGCAACCGCATTGCGGCGCCTCGGCCAACGAGGCCGTGTTCCTCGCCTTCCTCAAGCCGGGCGACACCATCATGGGAATGAGCCTGGCCGAAGGTGGTCACCTCACCCACGGCATGGCGCTCAACATGAGCGGCAAGTGGTTCAACGTGGTCAGCTACGGCCTGAACGACAAGGAAGAAATCGACTACGACGCCATGGAGCGCAAGGCCCACGAGACCAAGCCCAAGCTCATCATTGCCGGCGCCTCGGCCTACAGCCTGCGCATTGATTTCGAACGCTTCGCCAAAGTGGCGAAAGACGTCGGCGCCATCTTCATGGTGGACATGGCCCACTACGCCGGACTGATTGCGGCTGGCGTGTACCCCAACCCAGTGCCTTTTGCCGACGTGGTGACCTCCACCACCCACAAGAGCCTGCGCGGCCCGCGCGGCGGCATCATCCTGATGAAGGCCGAGCACGAAAAAGCCATCAACAGCGCCATCTTCCCAGGACTGCAGGGTGGCCCGTTGATGCACGTGATCGCGGCCAAGGCCGTGGCTTTCAAGGAAGCACTGGCGCCGGAGTTCAAGGCCTATCAGCAACAGGTGGTGAAGAACGCCCAGATCGTGGCCGAGACCCTGACCCAGCGTGGGCTGCGCATCGTGAGCGGCCGCACCGAGAGCCACGTGATGCTGGTGGACCTGCGCGCCAAGGGCATCACCGGCAAGGAAGCCGAGGCCGTGCTGGGCAGCGCCCACATGACGATCAACAAGAACGCCATCCCCAACGACCCAGAAAAGCCGATGGTCACCAGCGGCGTGCGCATCGGCACCCCGGCCATGACCACCCGAGGCTTCAAGGACGAAGAGGCCCGGCTGACCGCCAACCTGATCGCCGACGTGCTGGACAACCCGCGCGACCCGGCCAACATCGAGGCCGTGCGCGCCAAGGTCAACGCGCTGACGGCCCGGTTCCCGGTCTATAAATAAGCCATGCTCCTGCCTGCGCCGCCGCGCGGGACGCGATCCGTCATCGGTAGCGCATCTCGCCAGTGGGCGGCCAGGCAGCAACCCTCTGTATATTGGTGTACCCATGAAATGCCCCTTCTGCGGTCACCTGGAGACCCAGGTCGTTGAGACCCGGATCTCCGAAGACGCCGACTTCATCCGCCGCCGCCGCCAATGTAGCCACTGCGAAAAACGCTTCACCACCTACGAGCGCCCGGAAGTCAGCTTTCCAGCTGTGGTGAAAAAAGACGGTCGGCGCGTCGACTACGTGCCCGCCAAGCTCAGGGCGTCCTTCGCGCTGGCGCTGCGCAAACGCCCGGTCAGCACCGAGCAGGTCGACGCCGCCATCGAGCGCATCGAAGAAAAGCTGCTCAACCTGGGCGTCCGCGAAGTTCCCGCCACCCGCCTGGGTGAAATGGTGATGCGCGAACTCAAGAAGCTCGACAAAGTCGCCTACATACGCTTCGCGAGCGTGTACCGCAGCTTCGACGATGTGAACGAGTTCATGGACGCCGTGAGAGAAACCACCTCACGCAGCAGTGGCTGAAGCACCAAGGGCATCAACACCGTTTCCGTACAGTCGGACAGACGCTCCGTCCATCGTTCTTCGTACATCCGGGCCAAACCCGACTGTTACGCTATGAAAACATAGCAGGCCAGAGGTTACTCTGACCTTGTTACCAGTTGCTGTTTGTTTCGGAGATCGATTGGACAAGTCCACATACCCATTGAGCAAGCCGACTCGACACCGTTCGGGCGGCTTTACGCTCATCGAGCTGATGGTGACGCTCGCCGTGGCAGCGATCCTTCTGGGTATCGCCGTACCCAGCTTCCAGGGCATGATGGAAAAAAATCGGGTCGCTGCGCAATCCAACGAGTTGCTGGGTGGGCTGCAAACCGCGCGCAGCGAAGCCATTCGCAAGAACGCAACGCACCGGTTCTGCAGTGCGAGCACTGGCTGGATCGTTCGCACGCCCTCTTCAGCCACGGCCATCCGCGAAGGCACCCTGCAAGGCAGCACCACGGTGGGCACCTTCTGCGCAGACTACCGGGCCGACGGCCTGCCTTACAGCTGCACCTGCAGCACCGCCACCGTCGGTACCACCTTGATCACCGGTGGCCAGATCACCATCACGTCAGGCGCACAAACCCGCAACATCCGGATTCGCACGGGATCGATCCATGTCGAATAAACACAGACAACCTGCCCGTCCGGCGCGTGCCGGCCGTTCTTCCCAACGAGGCTTCGGCCTCATCGAGGTGCTCGTGGCCGTGCTCGTGCTGGCCATCGGCCTGCTGGGCATTGCAGGCCTGCAAAGCAGTACGCTGAAGAACAACCAGAGCGCATTCGAGCGCAGCCAGGCCGTGACCTTGAGCTACCTGATGCTGGACGCGATGCGCGCCAACGTGAATGCCGCGCGTACCGGGCAATACAACATCAGCAGAACATGCAGCGTCAGCGCCAGCACCACACTGATCACCAGCGACCAACGTCTCTGGATGCAGGCGCTGAAGCAGACCCTGGGAAATCGCGACACCACCTGCGGCGAAATCACCTGCCAGGGTGAGCGATGCACCGTCCGCATCTTCTGGGACGACACGCGGGCTATCAGCGGCGACTCCAATCAGATGGTCGAGACGATCAGTGTGCTGTGAGAACAACCATGACCCAGCGTCCCAGAATTTCCAGACCCCGCCCCTCCCGCAGACAGATTCGCGGCTTCGGTATTGTTGAGCTCATGGTGGCCATTGCGCTGGGCTTGTTCCTGGTGGGAGGCGTCATCGGCGTGTTCGTCACCAATCAGCAGGCCTATCGCACCACCGAGCAGCTCTCCCGCATGCAGGAAAGCGGACGCACTGCCGTGGAACTGATGGCGCGGCAAGTGCGCGAAGCCGGCGGAAGTCCGTGTGGTCGGGGTGTGCCCACCGCGGATGTGATAAACCCTGATTCCGGTGGCAGCGCCTTCTGGTGGGCCAACTGGACCGATGGCATCCGGGGCTATGACAACAGTACGGCAGCCAACGGCATCACCATCGGTACCGGTGCGGGTCAACGGGTCGATGGCACCGATGCGGTCTTCCTGGTGTTTGGCAACCTGAACACCGGCGTGCGGATCAACGGGCACGTTCCCACTTCGGCCCAGTTTGACGTAGGCACCAACAGTCATGGCCTAGTGGATGGCGACATCGTACTGGTGTGCAACTATCGGCAGGCCGCTCTTCTGCAGGTGACCAGTGCGAGTACCTCCAATAGCACAGTGGTTCACAACACAGGTGTTGCTGGGGTGTCGCCCGGAAACTGCAGCAAGGGTTTGGGCTACCCCACCGATTGCTCGAACGTCAACGGCAATCTGTACGACTTCAGTGGCGGCTACATGGTCAAGCTGACCAGCGAGATCTGGTACATCGGATTCAATGGGCGAGGCGGGCGGTCGCTGTACAGAGCACGATTGGTGAACAGCGGTGGAACAGTCAGCGCAACGCCGCTGATTGAAGAGATTGCCGAAGGCGTCACCGACATGCAACTGACCTATCTGGAAACAGACGCCACGGGTGCATTGCCGACCGACTACGCGACCGCAGCCTCCGTCACCAGTTGGCCCCGGGTCAATGCCGTTCGCGTCACGCTGACCTTACAAAGCCTGCAGAACGTGGGCACCGACGGCGCCGCCTTGCAGCGCCAGATGACGCACGTGGTCACCCTTCGCAACCGCCTGCCATGAAGCCATTGCACACTTCCCACATACCCGCACCGAGACAGGAGCGCGGCGCCGTGCTCATCATCTCGCTCATCCTGCTGGTCCTCATCACACTGATCGGCGTGGCCAGTCTGCGCAACGTGGTGCTGGAAGCGAAGATGTCCTCCAACTTCTACGACCGCAGCCTAGCCTTCCAGTCGGCTGAAGCTGGGCTGCGTGCAGGCGAAGCCGTGGCCGCGGCTCAGGCCCAGACAACCCCCAAGCACACCAGTGCCCTGGCGCTCGCCGCGCCCACCAACGCCACCGAATGCAGTTCAACCTGTTCCGGCGGCCTATGCTCCGCGCCGGGTCTCTACTGTGAAGGCCGTTGGGCCATAAACGGTTTCTCAGGTTGGACCAACGCCACCGTCAGCCTGAATACCCAGGCCGGGTCCTCGCCGCAGTATTTCGTGGAATTCCTGGGCAACGCGTTCCCCTGCGACCCCAGCACACCGCTGGTGAATGCCACCTGCGCCCGCTACCGCATCACGGCGCGCAGCCAAGCCGGATCCGATCGGGCGGAAGTGATTCTGCAGTCCGTCTACGCCACGGAATGACACCAAAAAAGTGAAAAGAAGGAAGGTCATCATGAAGCTGTCCACGCTCGCCAACCGTGTCGCAAAGGTGGCACTGACCACCCTGGCGGCCGGCATTTATCTCAGTGCCGGTGCCGTGACCTGGCCCAGCACCCCTCTGGGGTCTACCACCAATGCCACCCCCATGACCATGCTGGTCATGAGCAAGGACCACAAGCTGTTCTACGAGGCCTACAACGATGCCAGCGACGTCGATGGTGATGGCACGCTGGACATCCGGTTCAAGCCGTCGATCAACTACTACGGCTTGTTTGACTCCGGTTATTGCTACAACTACAGCAGCGACCGTTTTGAGCCGGCCGGCACCACGGACAATCTGGGCCGTTGTACCGGCTCGGCCCAATGGTCTGGCCGCTGGCTCAACTACATGACCACCAGCCGCATCGACGCCTTGCGCAAAGTGCTCTATGGTGGCCACCGGGAGGTCGACACCACCAGCGACACCGTGCTGCGCCGCGCCTACATTCCGCAAGACTCGCACAGCTGGGGCAAGGAGTACCACAGCGAAACGACCGATGGTTACAAGATCAGCGACTACACCCCGTTCAACGAGCCCAATGGCACCAACCGTCGGCATTTTTTCGGCAGCCTGACCAGTACCGATGGAGTCAACTGCAGCACGTTGAGCGATTGCAGTGATACACGTCAGCCGCTGCTGCGCGTACGGACGAGTGTTAGCGGCGACCACCGGATCTGGGAATGGGCCTCCAAGGAGCGCCCGGTGCTGGGCAGCACGCTGTCCACAGGCAACTTCCCGAACAACACCGATGGCGAAGTCAACTACCGCGTCCGGGTTCAGGTCTGTACCGCCAACTTCCACAACGGCTGCAAGCAATATCCCAATGGTGGCACCCCGGTCTACAAACCGGTGGGCCTGCTGCACGACTACGGCGAAAACGAGAGCATGTTCTTCGGCATGCTGTCTGGCAGCTACGATAAACCCATGAGCGGCGGACGGCTGCGCAAGGTCGTTTCGTCGTTTGCCGACGAAGTGAACAGCACCTCTGGGCAATTCAATTCCAATGCCCCCATCGTCAATACCTTCAACAAGCTGCGCATCCGGGACTACAACAACACGACAACAAACAACCACTACCGAGGGGGTTGGGTTGCGACGCGTTCGATGACCGACGGCGAGTTTGCCGACTGGGGCAATCCGGTGGGTGAACTGTTGTACGAAGCCACCCGTTACTTTGCCGGTAAAAGTGCCGCCACCGCTGCCTACGCGGATGGCACCACGATCGATGGACAAGTGGGTCTGAGCTCTGCAGCCTGGGATGACCCATATGCGTCCAACAGCGCTGCCAGTGCCTCTTCCTGCGCACGGGCCAACTTCCTGACCATCTCGGACGTCAACCCATCATTCGATTCGGACCAGCTCCCTGGCGTCTACAGCGAATTTGGTTCGTTCACAGGCGACCTGACGGGAATGAGTGTCGAAACCATCGGCACCACCATCTCCTCGCTGGAAACCAACATCATCGACCAGCAGTTCTTCATCGGCCAATCGGAGAATTTTTTTGACACCGCGCCTACCCCAAAGACCGTCAAATCGCTGGGGCGGATCCGGGGCTTGGCGCCCGAGGAGCCGACCAAGGAGGGCAGCTACTACAGCGCCTCGGTGGCCCGCTTTGCCAAGACCACCGATTTGCGCACCACGTTGACGGGCAACCAGACTGTTGACACCTATGTGGTGGCGTTGAGCTCTCCCCTGCCCAAGATCGCGGTCAAGACGTCCAGCGGACGAACCATCACCATTGTTCCGTTCGCCAAGACAGTGGGAGGGTTCGGCGTTTCGAACACCAAGGGGCAGTTCCAGCCCACCAATCAGATTGTCGATTTCTATGTGGAGAAGATCGCCAATTCGGGAACAGGCGATGCCGACAGCAGCGTGAACAATGGTCGCTACTACGCCGAGTTCCAGATCAATTTTGAGGACGTGGAGCAAGGCGCCGACCATGACATGGATGCCATCTCGAAATACGTCGTCAAGGAAAACGCATTGGGCCAGGTCGAGGTGACGGTCACCCCCACCTACCAGGCCGGTGGCATGCAACAGAACATGGGCTATATCGTGTCGGGCTCCACGCAGGATGGGGTTTACCTGGTGGCCCGTGATGAAACCTCAAGCCCCATGTATTTTCTGAACGTCCCTGCGGGACGGACGCCTGGCTACTGTGACGGCACGCTGACGGCGGCCCAGCAGACCGAGTGCCAGAACATCCCATCCATCGGGCAAACCGTATCCACCTACACGTTCACGACCAGCACCAGCCCTTCCGCCACCCTGCTCAAGGACCCGCTGTGGTACGCCGCCAAGCACGGTGGCTATGTTGACGGCAACGAAAGTGACAGCCTGGATCAGGACTCCGAGTGGGACAAAGACAGCGATGGTGTGCCGGACACCTATTTTTTCGTGCAGAACCCACTGAAGCTCAAGGACTCCCTCAAGAAGGCGTTCGAGAACATCATCAAGCGCAGCGGCAGTGGCGGCAATGTGGTGGCCAACAGCACCACACTCTCTACCGAGACCTTTGTCTACCAGGGTATCTTCAACAGCGAAAAATGGTCCGGTGACCTGGTGGCCTACCAAGTCACCACCGACGGTGTCAATGCCAATCCAGCCTGGCGGGCATCGCAACTGATTCCCGCGCACGATGCCCCCCGTGATATCTACTATGGATCCATGCGCACCGGGAGCCTGGTTGGTAGACTGTTCAACTGGGCGACCTTGTCTTCGAGCGAACAGGCCCTGTTTGACAACTCATCGGACATTCTGAACTACCTCCGCGGTGATCGCACCCATGAACTGAGCAAGGGCGGTACGCTGCGCAACCGCAATCCGGACACGGTGCTGGGAGACATTGCGCACTCGTCGCCCTTCTACGTAAAGGACTCGAACACGGTCTTCATCAGCGCCAACGACGGCATGTTGCATGCCTTTGATTCGCAAAACGGTAACGAGCACTTTGCTTACATCCCGAGCGCCGTCACGGCAAGGCTGAAGAACCTGACTGCCACCAGCTATAACACCAGCCACGAGTTCTTTGTCGACGGCGACATCGCCGTTTCGACCAAGGTCCAGACAGGAGGCGTGAACTATCTGGTGGGGACCCTCGGCCGTGGCGGCAAGGGCCTGTTTGGCCTGAATGTGAGCGATCCGGCCAATTTTGATGGGGACGATGTGCTGTGGGAGTATTTCTCCTCCACCGATCCAGACCTGGGCTATATGCTGGGTCGTCCGATCATTGCCCAACTGCAGAACGGCACCTGGGCGGTGATCATCGGCAACGGCTACAACAGCACCGACCAGAAGGCTGTTCTCTACATCTTCCGACTGGACAACGGTACCCTGATTGAAAAAATTGATACCGGCGTGGCGGGCGACAACGGTCTGTCCACACCGGGCCTTGTGCTGGATGGTTCGGGCAAGGTGGTCACCGCCTATGCGGGTGACCTCAAAGGCAACGTGTGGAAGTTTGACCTGAGCAGCAGCACCTCATCGGACTGGTCGGTGGCCTTCAGTGGACAACCTCTGTTCACGGCCACAAGCGCCGCAGGGGCTCCACAACCGATCACGGCCCCCATTACTGCGCACCAAAAGACGATGCCGGAATACACCGGTGACCCGCATGTGGGCCAGTGGTACGTTTATTTCGGTACTGGCAGTGATTTCCAAGTTTCTGACCCAAGCAATACCGACAGACAGTCCTGGTACGGATTGATCGACGAGGGGGCACCGATCGCGCGATCAGATCTGCTGCTGACCCCGGGTTTTGAAGACCAAGACACGATTGCCGGCAAGTCAGCCCGGTCTTTTAATGTGATTAACCCAAATGCCATGCAATTCAAGAAAGGTTGGGTCATTGACCTAATCGCCGAGGGCGAACGAATGGTCACGGCATCTCGGGTCTATCAGCTGGCAGAACCTACCCTGCTCGCCAGCTCCGTGATTCCAGTGGACGACGTTTGCAAGCCGACCGGTCGAGGTTTCCTGAATGCGGTCAACCCATACACCGGTGGTCGGTTGGTCAACCCCCTCTTCGACTTTGATGACGACGGAGGCTTCACAGATGACACCTTCCCTGATGGCGACTATGCGGGCTCCATTGATCTCGGTGTCGGTAAGCCTGGCGAGCCCATTCTGATTGGCGACCGCCTGGTGGTGGGCGGCTCCGAAGGCAAGGTGGAAGATGTCCGCGTCAACCTCGGTGGTGGTGGGTCATCGTTCCGTGGTCGCATTTCCTGGCGGGAGATTGTTCGATGAGCACTTGGCAAAAGTCGATCAGCCGCATGGCTGGCAAACGCATGAACAACACCTCCAGAATGCAGGGTTTCACCCTGATCGAGGTGATGATCGTGGTGGCGGTGGTTGCCATTCTTGCGGCGGTGGCCTACCCGAGCTACCAGCAATCGGTCGCCAAGACGCGCCGCGCTGCCGCGCAGGGATGCCTGGTGGAAATGGCCCAGTTCATGGAGCGCTTCTACACGACCAACATGCGCTATGACCAGACAGCGGCCGCTACGCCGGTGGCCGTGGCGCTGCCAAACCCGGCCTGCCGAGCGGACATGACCAACTTCTATACGTTCAGTTTCACATCGGGTCAACCGACGCAGTCGACTTACACGGTACAGGCGGCCCCCCAAGGAAGCCAGGCAACGGTCGATGCTGGATGTGGCACATTGACCCTGACACAGGCTGGCACCAAAGGCAGGACCGGCACGGCCGCATTGGGAGATTGCTGGCGGTGAGTTGCCGGACGCAGTCCTGAGAAGATCACGGGCACCACAGGCGTGCCCGTTTTTTTGCCGCATTCATGGGGATCAGGTCATGCAATCCCCATTTCGCCGCTCTTCGCGCACACGCCCTGCGGCGTTCATGATCAGCGCCGTCACGCCCCGTGTGGCAGGGACGCACACCCGCAGAGTACCCGCCAGAAATCCACCACCCGTTTGGACCGGGCGCCCGTCGGGGTCGAAGAGGATGTAGCGATTCATGCTGCCGTTGCCAGCAATGCTGGTCTGTGCGTCACCTTCATGCTCGGCCAGGATACTTTCACCGGCGTCCCATTGGCCATTTGGCTGGCTGTCGAGATAAACCCGCCACCCACCAGACCATCCCTGCCCCCGAGGCGATAGCGTCACCGATCGCCCTCGTGAAATGGCAGCGCTGCGAGCCAGCGCCAGATGGGCGCTTAGCTGACTGGCCACCGCCCAGCGCCGCTGGGCATTGGACAGTTCCTGCCAGGATGGCAAAGCCAGGGTCGCCAGAATGGCGACCACCGACAGGACGACGAGCAACTCCAGCGCAGTCACCCCACGGGCTGCGTTCAGCTTCATGATTTCCCTCCCTTAACCACCAGGGAGAGCCGGCCCGAGCTGACCTATGATGGCGTGTCTCTGAGGACACCATGACACCATCGACCCCATCCCTGTCCGGAGTCTATTCGAGCACACCCGACCCTGAGAACCCCCATTCGGAGGACTCTTTGCAGGCGAGCCCGGTGCATGCGGCATTGGAAGCCAGCGCCAGGATCCGCACCCTCTGCCCGCCCAATCCGGCCGTGGGATGCACCCTGATCACCAGCAGCGGACACCGGGTGACGGGTAGCACGCAGGCGGTGGGCGGCCCGCACGCCGAGATCACGGCGCTGCGTGCGGCCGCTGAACAAGGCCTCAGTGTTCGTGGCGCCACGGCCTACGTGACCCTAGAACCCTGCTCCCACCACGGCCGCACACCCCCCTGCTGCGACGCGCTGATCGCGGCTGGCGTGGGCAAGGTGGTGGTGGTCACGCTGGACCCCAACCCTCTGGTGGCGGGGCGCGGCGTGCAACGCCTGCAGGCCGCCGGCATCGAGGTGGACGTGCTGCCAACCGATCACGTGGTGGCCCGCGCCGTGCGTGAACTCAACATCGGCTTCTTCAGTCGCATGATCCGCCAGACGCCCTGGGTGCGCATGAAGATGGCCGCTTCGCTCGACGGCACCACCGCTCTGGACAACGGCACGAGCCAGTGGATCACCGGCGAAGCGGCGCGCGCCGACGGTCATGCCTGGCGTGCCCGGGCCTGCGCGGTGCTGACCGGCATTGGCACCGTGCTGGAAGACGACCCGATGCTCGACGCGCGTCTGGTGGACACGCCACGCCAACCGCACCTGGTGCTGGTCGACAGCCGACTGGAAACGCCCCTGGATGCCCGGTTGTTCCAAGCTCCTGCACATGGGCTGACGCGGCGGATATTCATCTACTGCGCCGTCGCCGACGGCCAGCGACAAGCCGCGCTGGAAGCCCTCGGTGCCACCGTCATCCCTTTGCCGGGCCAGTCGCCGGGCACCGAGGGCAAGGTCGATCTGGCCGCCATGCTGCGCGATCTGGCGCGCCGCGAGGTCAATGAACTGCACGTCGAAGCCGGCCACAAGCTCAACGGGTCGCTGATTCGCGAAGGTCTGGCGGACGAATTTCTGCTCTACCTGGCCCCCAAACTCCTGGGCAGCGGCCGCGGCCTCGCGAGTTTTGGGCCGCTGGAGAAACTGGAAGATGGCGTCGAACTCGGTTTCCAGTCGGTGGATCGGATGGGCGACGACCTGCGCATCCTGGCGCGGGTGGTGGGTCGCGACGATTTCCTGACCGCCTGAGGGCGTCGCCGCCGACCACCTCCAGCGCCGGTTTTCCGGCCTTCGGGCCGGCATTTCTGCCCCCGTCGCGCGCCCTGACCGGAATAGGGCTTCAAACCCTGCGAAAATACGCGCCTATGTTTACCGGCATCATCACCGGCGTGGGGCGTATCGCCGACCTCCACGCTCAGGGCAGCTCTTTGGACCACGGCAAGCGACTCACCATCGAGGCGCCGCCGGGCTACCTCGACGACGTGGCCCTGGGTGACAGCATCGCGCTCAACGGCGCGTGCATGACCGTCACCTCGCTGGACCTTGCGCAGCAGCGGTTCAGCATCGACATTTCTGCCGAATCCCTGGCCCGCACCACCGGCCTGGACCAGGTCGGCCACCGCATCAATCTGGAAAAGGCCCTGCGCGCACACGACCGCCTGGGCGGGCACATCGTGTCCGGCCACGTGGACGGCATCGGTCGGGTGACCCGCTTCGCTCAGGTGGGCGAAAGCTGGGAGCTGCGCGTGATGGCGCCGCCCGAGCTGGGCAAATACCTGGCCTACAAGGGTTCGATCACCGTCAACGGCGTCAGCCTGACCGTTAACCAGGTGCACGACAGCGCCCAGGGCTGCGAGGTCAGCATCAACCTCATTCCCCACACCGTGCACGCCACCGCACTGGGCCAGCTGGCCGTGGGCAGCGGCGTGAATCTTGAAATCGACACCGTCGCGCGCTACGTGGAGCGCATGCTCAGCGCGGGCTTCACCCCATCGAAGGAAACCGCATGAGCGCCACCGACACCCTGGCTCCGGTCCCCATTTCTCCCGTTGAAGACATCGTGGCCGACATGCGTGCCGGGCGCATCGTGATCCTGGTGGACGAAGAGGACCGCGAAAACGAAGGCGACCTGGTGCTCGCCGCCGACCACGTCACCCCCGAGGCCATCAACTTCATGGCCCGTTACGGCCGCGGCCTGATCTGCCTCACGCTCACGCGCGAGCGCTGTGAGCGCCTGCGCCTGCCCCCCATGGTGCCGCGCAACGGCACCAAGATGGGCACGGCCTTCACCGTGTCGATCGAGGCGGCGGAAGGCGTGACCACCGGCATCTCGGCCGCCGACCGCGCGCGCACCGTGCAGGCCGCCGTGGCGGTCAACGCGCAAGCCGCCGACCTGGTGCAGCCCGGCCACATCTTCCCCTTGCAGGCGGTCGAGGGCGGCGTGCTCATGCGCGCGGGCCACACCGAAGCCGGCTGTGATCTGGCCGCCATGGCGGGCTGCAGCCCCGCCGCCGTGATCTGCGAGATCATGAAAGACGACGGCACCATGGCGCGCCTGCCCGATCTGCAGCTCTTCGCGGCCGAACACGGCCTGAAGATCGGCACCATCGCCGACCTGATCGAACACCGCAGTCGCAACGAATCGCTGGTGCAGAAACTCGGTACCCGCGCGCTCAACACCGCCTTTGGCGAATTCAGCGCCACCGCCTTCCGCGACCAACCCAGTGGCGCGCTGCACCTGGCCCTGGTCAAGGGCCAGTGGACCCCCGAGCACAGCGTGGCCGTGCGTGTGCACGAGCCGCTGTCGGTTTTCGATGCGCTCGAAGTCGGCCGCTCCATGCACAGCTGGAGCCTGGAGGCGAGCCTGCGCCACATCAGCGAGGCCGGTGCGGGCGTGGCCGTGTTGCTCAACTGCGGCGAAACCGCCGAACAGCTGCTGTCGCAGTTCGAAGGCACGGCCCGTTCGGCCCAGGCCCCCGAACGCGGGCGCATGGACCTGCGCACCTACGGCGTGGGCGCGCAGATCCTGCGCGAATGCGGCGTGCATAAGATGCAGCTCATGGGCAACCCACGGCGCATGCCCAGCATGGCCGGCTACGGCCTGGAAATCACCGGCTACCTCAGCCGCACCGCCTGACCTCTCTCACAACAACACACAGAAACGGAACCCCTCATGTTCGGCGCAGACAAAGGCACAGCCAACCTGCTGGATGGCAAAAAACTCAGCATCGGCATCGTCCAGGCCCGCTTCAACGAAGGCATCACCGACGCGCTCTACCAGGCCTGCCAGGCCGAGCTGCTGGCCCTGGGCGTGCAGGAAAAAAACATCGCCCACGTGAAGGTGCCCGGCGCGCTGGAGATTCCGGTGGCGCTGCAGGCCCTGGCCGAGCGCGATGACTTCGACGCCCTCATCGCGCTGGGCTGCATCATCCGCGGCGAGACCTACCACTTCGAACTGGTGGCCAACGAGTCTGGCTCGGCGGTCACCCGCCTCGCGCTGGACTACCAATTGCCCATCGCGAACGCCATCCTCACCACCGAGAACGTGGAACAAGCGGTGGCCCGCCAGACCGACAAAGGCCGCGATGCGGCGCGCGTGGCGGTCGAGATGGCTCACCTGCTGGAACACATCGGCTGAACATGAACGACACCACCACCAGCGCCCCCAAAGCCCGCAAGGCCGCCGACAAATCGGCCCGCACCCGCGCACGCGAATTCGCCCTGCAGGCGCTCTACCAGCACCTGGTGGGCCGCAACGAGGCGACCGATATCGACCTCTTCACGCGCGATCTCGCAGGCTTCCACAAAGCCGACAGCGTGCACTACGACGCACTGCTGCACGGCTGCATCGCCGAGGCCGTGGCGCTGGACGGTCTGATCACCCCCCTGCTCGACCGCCCGCTGGTCGAGCTCTCGCCGATCGAGCGCGGCGTGTTGTGGATCGGCGTCTACGAATTCCAGCATTGCCTGGACGTGCCCTGGCGCGTGGTGCTCAACGAGTGCATCGAACTGGCCAAATCGTTCGGCGGCACCGACGGCCACAAGTACGTCAACGGTGTGCTGCACCAGCTCGCCGCGCAATTGCGTCCGCTCGAAGTGGCCGCGGCACCGGCCAAGACAGGGCCGCGCAAAGCGCCTCCGCCCCGCGCCGCCGACGATGCGGTTTGAGTCCGTCCAAAGGCAACCCGTCGGAACTTCCGACCGGGCCGCTTCATGCGCCGCGGCGCTTCGCGTGGTGAAGAACTGAGATGAAGATCGCCCAGCGCGCACAGCGCGTCGAACCCTTTTACGTGATGGAGCTGGCCAAGGCCGCTTCCGCCATGGCCGCGCAGGCCGGTCCGGGCGACCGCCCCATGCTTTACCTCAACATCGGCGAGCCGGATTTCACCGCGCCGCCGCTGGTGCAGGCCGCCGCCGAGCGCGCCATCCATGCCGGGCGCAGCCAGTACACCCCGGCCACCGGCCTGCCGGCGCTGCGCGAAGCGATCAGCGGCTGGTACGCCTCGCGCTTCGGGCTTGATATCGACCCGGGGCGCATCGTGGTCACCGCCGGGGCCTCGGCCGCGTTGCAACTGGCCTGTCTCGCGCTCATCGAAGCGGGCGACGAAGTGCTGATGCCCGACCCGAGCTACCCCTGCAACCGGCAGTTTGTGCAGGCCGCCGAAGGCCGTGCGGTGCTGGTCCCTTGTGGCCCCGAACAACGGTTCCAGCTCAGCGCGGCGCAGGTCGAAGACCACTGGCGGCCAGCCACGCGCGGTGTGCTGCTGGCCTCGCCGTCCAACCCCACCGGCACCTCGATCGCGCGCGATGAACTGGAGCGCATCGCCCGCTTCGTGCGCCGCCAGGGCGGCGTGACGATGGTCGACGAAATCTACCTGGGCCTGAGCTTCGATGCCGACTACGGCCACAGCGCGCTCGGTCTGCCTGACGGCCTCGGCGACGAGGTCATCAGCATCAACAGCTTCTCCAAGTACTTCAACATGACCGGCTGGCGCCTGGGCTGGCTGGTGCTGCCGCCCGCGCTGGTGCCGGTGGTGGAGCGGCTGGCGCAGAACCTGTTCATCTGCGCCAGCACCATCGCACAACACGCCGCGCTGGCCTGCTTCGAACCCGACAGCCTGGCCGAGTACGAGCGCCGCCGGGGTGAGTTCCAGGCCCGGCGCGACGCCTTCATTCCCGAACTCAACCGCCTGGGCCTGACGGTGCCCGTGATGCCCGATGGCGCGTTCTACGCCTGGGCCGACGTGGCGCCGTTGTGCGAACGCTGGGGCATTCCCCTGCGCGGCGAACACCCCGGCGAAGGCGGCAGCTGGGCCCTGGCCTTTGAGCTGATGCGCCGCTGCCAGATCGCCACCACGCCAGGCCGCGACTTCGGCAACGCCGACCCCTGGCGCTACCTGCGCTTCTCCACCGCCAACTCGATGGCGCAGCTGCGCGAAGCCGTGACCCGGCTGGAGGCGGCGCTGTGAGCGGGGCGCCAGTCGCAACCCCGGCCCAGCCGCCGCGTCGCCCCAAGGCGGATTCAGCCCCCTTGGAGAGCGCGGGGGCCACGTTCCACTGGCCGGTGCGCGTGTACTGGGAAGACACCGACGCGGGCGGCATCGTGTTCTACGCCAACTACCTCAAGTTCTTCGAACGCGCGCGCACCGAATGGCTGCGCGCACTGGGGCTCGAACAGCAGCGCCTGCGCCAGGAAGTGGGTGGCATGTTCGTCGTCACCAGCGCCCAGATGCGCTACCACCGCCCGGCCCGGCTCGACGATTTGCTTCTCGTTACAGCGCGTGTGCAGGAAGCGGGCCGCGCTTCGCTGACAATGCAACAGACGGCCTGCCTGACACCCGGCCAGCCCGACGCCGCTACCATGCTGCTGTGCGAAGGCACCATCCGCATCGGGTGGGTGGACGCCGCCAGCATGCGACCCCAACGCATCCCAGCCTCCATACTGGAATCCCTGAGCGCCTGCGGTTGATCCGTCCAGGCGAGATTCGATCGAACAACCGTTTCAGACCCATGACCCAAGATCTCTCCATCGTCCAACTGCTGATCAATGCGAGCTGGGTGGTTCAAGCCGTGGTGGTGCTGCTGGTGGTGATGTCCGTCATCAGCTGGGCCGCGATCTTCCGCAAGGTCTTCGCCCTCAAGCGCGTGAACACGCACAACGAAGCCTTCGAGCGCGAGTTCTGGTCGGGCGCCAACCTCAACGACCTGTACGCCGCGGCCGCGCAGAGCGCCCGCCACGGCGGCCCGATGGAACGCATCTTCGCCAGCGGCATGCGCGAATACCAGAAGCTGCGCGAGCGCCGCATCAGCGACAACGGCGCCCTGCTCGACGGCGCGCGCCGTGCCATGCGCGCGAGCTTCCAGCGCGAACTCGACACGCTGGAGGTGAACCTCTCGTTCCTCGGCACCGTGGGCTCCGTGGCGCCTTATGTGGGCCTGTTCGGCACCGTCTGGGGCATCATGCACGCCTTCACCGGCCTGGCCGCGCTGGCCCAGGTGACCCTGGCCACGGTGGCGCCCGGCATCGCCGAGGCCTTGGTGGCCACCGCCATCGGCCTGTTCGCCGCGATTCCCGCCGTGGTGGCCTACAACCGTTTCGCCCACGACATCGACCGCGTGGCCAACCGGCTGGAGACCTTCATGGAAGAGTTCTCCAACATCCTGCACCGCAACCTGGGCAACCAGTCGGCCTCGGGACACTGACATGGCCGCCACATCCTCCCGCCGCGTGCGGCGCACCAAGAACGAGATCAACATGGTGCCCTTCATCGACGTGATGCTGGTGCTGCTGATCATCTTCATGGTGACCGCGCCCCTGATTTCGCCCAGCCAGATCGACCTGCCCAGCGTGGGCCAGGCCAATGCGCCACCCAAGGGTTATGTCCAGGTGCTGATCGACAAGGAAGAGCGCATCCAGGTGCGTGATGGCAGCTCCAGCAAGGGCGCGCAGACCGTCAAGATGGCGCAACTGGCCGAGCAGGTGCGCCAGCTGCAGAGCGCCTCCAGCCCCTCCGAGGCGACCAAGGTCCCCGTGGTGATCAGCGCCGACAAGACCATCAAGTACGAAACCGTGGTGAAGGTCATGGACACGCTGCAGCGCGCGGGTGTTGAACGCGTCGGCCTGTCCGTGCAGACTTCCCGCTGAGCCCAGCGCCTCACCGCCCGAGCATGCAAGTCACCGCCGAACCCCTGGACCTCAAGCCGCCGCGTCCCGGCCGCTGGCTCGGCCCCATGGGCCTGGCCCTGATCGCGCACCTGTTGCTGATGGGCGCGCTGACCTGGGGCGTGCGCTGGCAAAGCGACACGCCGCCCGTGACCTTCGAGGCCGAGCTCTGGTCTCGCCTGCCGCAGGAAGCGGCCCCCCGGGCCGTGGAGCCCCCTCCTCCGCCCCCACCGCCCCCCGAGCCCGAGCCGAAACCACAACCCAAACCGCAGCCCGAGCCCAAACCCGAACCGACACCGCCGGCCGTCAAGCAGGCCGACATCGCGACCGCGCAGGCCAAGAAGAAACAACTCGAGGAAGACCGGCGCGAGGCCGAAGAGCAGAAGGCGAAACAGGTGGCCAAGAAAGAGGCTGAAGAGAAGGCGCGCGAGAAAAAGGAACTCGAGAAGAAAAAGGCCGAGGACGCCAAGAAGAAGGCCGAAGAGAAAAAGCTGGCCGACCAAAAGCGCGAGGCCCAGGAGCGGCGGGACGAAGCGCTGGCGAAAAAGGCGCGGGACGATCAGATGCGACGCATTCTGGGCCAGGCAGGCGCCAGTGGCGGCCCCCAGGCCCAGGGCTCGGCCCAGCAGTCGAGCGGGCCATCGGCCGGCTACGCGGCGCGCGTGATCGCGCGCATCCGGCCCAACATCATCTACGCCCAGGATTTCCCGAACAGCCTGCGGGCCGAAGTCGAGGTGCGCGCGTCACCCGACGGCACCATCACCGGTCGTCGCCTCGTCAAGAGCAGTGGCAACACCGCCTGGGACGACGCAGCCCTGCGGGCGATCGACCGCACCGGCAGCCTGCCGCGCGACACGGACGGAACCGTGCCTTCTCCCATGACCGTGGTGGTGCGCCCGCTGGACTGACCATCAGTGCCCGGCGGCCGCCGGTTCGTCGGGCGCAAGCACCTTCTGCAGCGCCCGCTCGAGCTCGTTGGCATCCACCGGCTTGTGCAGCACGGCGGCAAACAGCGTCTGCAGCAAATCGGACGGCACCTCGTTGGCGTGTCCGCTCATGAGCACGATGGGCGGTGGCGACTGGGTCGCCCGGATGCGCAGGGCCAGCCCCACGCCATCGAGCCGTGGCATGGACTGGTCGGTGAGCACCAGATCCCAGCGCTTGCCGGTCTGCATGAACTGGGCCCAGGCCTCTTCCCCATCGCGCGAGCGCGTGACCTGCCAGCCCTTGCGCTCCAGCAGCGCGCTCCAGGCGTGGCGCACCGACTGATCGTCGTCCACGAACAGCAGTTGCCGCCCCTGGTCAGACCCGCCGCCGGGCGTGGTGAGAGGCGCTGCGGTCGCGTCGTGCCGGCTCTCCGGCAGATACAGCATGAAACAGGCCCCCTCGCCCACCTCGCTGCGCAGGCCGATGGCCCCTTGGTGGCGCGCCATGATGCCCTGAGCCACCGACAGGCCCAGCCCCGTGCCGCGGCCCTTGGGCTTGGTGGTGAAGAAGGGTTCGAACAGCCTGTCCAGGTGCTCGGGCGGGATGCCGGGACCGCGGTCGCACACCTGCAGCACCAAGTACCTTCCCGGGTTCAGTTCGGCCGCACCGGGTGGCGGCGCCTGCCCGGGAGGCGGTGGCAATTCCAGCTCGTCGAGCAGCAGTTCGATGCGCCCCTTGCCTTTCATGGCATCGGCCGCGTTGATGAGCAGGTTCACCAGCACCTGCTGCAACTGGGTGGGGTCGGCCACGACCTCGTCGTCGTCCACCCGGCACTCCACCACCAGCTCGCACTCTCTCGTGAGACCCGAGGCCATCATCTGGCGCGTTTCCTCGATGAGGTGGGAGAGGTGCACCTGCTGGAGTTTGGGTGCCGACTGGCGGCCAAAGGCGAGCAACTGGCGCATCAGCCCGTCGGCATAGCGGGTGGCCTTGAGCGCCTGCTGCAAGGCCTCGTGGCTGGGGTGTTCGGTGTCCAGATCTTCGGAGGCCAAGCGCACCCAGCCGGTGATGGCCGCCAGCGAATTGTTGAAATCGTGCGCGATGCCGCCGGTCAGCCGGCCGAGCGCCTCGGTCTTCTGGCTCTGCATCAGTTGCACCTGCAGCGCCTCATGGCGTTCGTGCGCCTCGCGCTGGGTCTGGGCATCGCGCTGCACCCGCTCCAGCAGGTGGTTGATGCCCTCTCCCAGCGTGCTCAGTTCGTCTTTTCCTGGTATCTGCAGACGGTCCGTCGCCGTGGGACCGCGTTCCGTGATGTCCTGCACCTCCCGGTGCAGCGCTTGCAGGCGACGCAGCAACAGGCGATCCAGCAGCACCACCAGCAGCAGGCTGGCCAGCAAACCGGCCAGGGCGGACAGGGCCATGCCGGTCAGGCTCAAGGACTGCGCGGCCTGGAACAACTGGCGGTCCAGGCTGAGCACCAGTTCGGCCACGGGCTGGCCTTGCTGATCCCGCAGCACGGCGTGCAGATCCTCGTGCTTGTCGTCCACCGGCGCCAGGTGCGTCAGCTCGCCCAAGTGGCCGGGGTGGTCGAACGACAGACGCACCGGCATCATCAGCAGTTCGCTGAAACGCTGCAGCTCGGCCTCGTCAAAATGGCGCAGCATCAGAATGGCGCCGTGGGAGACATCGTCCGGCCGGTCGGGATCGCGGATGGCCGAGGCCGTCACCAGATCGAGGCGGCCGTCCTGCACGCGGTAGGTCTGCAGCAGGGTGCGCCCACTCGGGTCGGCGATCACCGGGGCCAACAGCGCACGCAGCTCCTGCAGGCGTTCGGGCGACACCGGCATGAGCTCGGGTGCCGATCCCGCGGCCAGGCTGGTCAGGGGGTTGCCTTTGGCATCGACGATCAGCACCTCGGAAATGCGCAGGTAGCCCATGTTGCTGGTGTCGAAGTTGTCGTCCACGAAGCTGGGCTTGCGCCCCTGGGCAAAGGACACGGCATCGACCCACTGGGCGTAGTCGCGCACGGTGGCGCTCAGCCCCTGGACCTGCTGGCTCAACAGGCGGCTGGCCCGATCGCCTTCACGCGCGGCGCGCTCTCGCTCCAGTCGGGAAAACGAATCGCCCACCAGCCAGCGCATGCCGAACATGGCGGCCAGGGAGCAGAGCCCGACGGTGACGAGAACCAGCGCCCAGGCCTTGTGTTGTAGTTTCATGGTTGCCTTGACTATCGACGCAAGCCGACCCCAGTAAAGGCATAAACCTTGCCAGCGCGTGATGCAGGTCGCGCTGGCGTGGTTTTTGCACGCCTACAAACGCACCCGTGTGGTGCAACCCCATCAGTCGAACACGATTTCGGCGCGCTGTTCGTGCGCCTGTGCCATCCAGCTCGCCAGCGCGGCGTCGGTCGGGAAAAACAGCGCCCGGTCGTCCAGTTGCAGTTCGCACTGGGCACCTTCGCGCAGCAGGGCCAGGCGCACCGGCAGGCCACGCGTGAACTCGCCCTGATCGGTGACTTCCCGCTTCGGAGGAAACTCGCGCACCAGCGCCGCCACCGCCGGCGCCTGGCCGTTCACGGCCACGCGCAGGTATTTGCCGAAACGGCAACGCGCCGCGGCCAGGTCCCAGATCTGCTGGATCTTCAGCCGCAGGCCGCCGGAGAAACGGTCCGGCTGGGCCAGCGCCTGCACGATGATGAGCTCGTCGTCCTTCAGCAGGTTGCGGTGCAGGTTGATCAGGTTTTCGTCGGCGCTCACCTCCAGCACCCCGGTTTTGTCGTCGAGCTTGAAGAGCGCGAGCTTGCCGCGTTGTCCATTGATGACACGGAAGTCGGTCACGATGCCGGCCAGGATCACCGGGTCGCGGCTCTCCTTTACGTCGGCCAGCTCGGTGCGCGCGAAACGCCGCACCTCGCGCTGCACCTCGTCAAACAGGTGGCCGGAGAAGTAGAAGCCGATCGCGGTTTTCTCCAGCGTCAGTTGCTCTTTCACGCCCCAGGGCGTGGTGGCCACCAGATCGGGCTCCTGCGTGCTCGACCCGTGGTCGTCGCCGCCCATCATGTCGAACAGCCCGCCCTGGTTGGCGTTGGCCTGCTGGGCCGCGGCGAAGTCGAACGCCCGCTCGACCGAGGCCAGCACCTCGGCACGGTTCCGGTGAAGGGAATCGAACGCGCCTGCCTTGATCAGCGCTTCCACCGTGCGCTTGTTCAGGCGTGTGCGGTCCACCCGGCGGCAGAAGTCGAACAGGCTCTTGAACGGGCCGGACTCGCCGCCGCTGGGGCCCTCGCCCCGGCCTTCACGCGCGGCCACGATGGCGTCGATGGCCTGCTGGCCCGTGCCCTTGATCGCGCCCAGGCCGTAGCGGATGGACTTGTCGGTGATGGGTTCGAAGCGGTGGAAGCCGCGGTTCACGTCGGGCGCCTCGAAGGCGATCCCCATCTTCTGCGCGTCTTCGAACAACACCCTGAGCTTGTCGGTGTCGTCCATTTCCACCGTCATGTTGGCGCAGAAGAACTCGGCCGTGTAGTGCACCTTGAGCCAGCCGGTGTGGTAGGCCAGCAGCGAGTAGGCGGCGGCGTGCGACTTGTTGAAGCCGTAGCCCGCGAACTTCTCCATCAGGTCGAAGACCTCGTCGGCCTTGTCTTCGCTGATGCCCTTTTCCGCCGCGCCCTTGCGGAAGATGGCGCGGTGCTCGGCCATCTCCTCGGCCTTCTTCTTGCCCATGGCGCGGCGCAGCATGTCGGCGCCGCCCAGCGAATAACCGCCCAGCACCTGCGCGGTCTGCATCACCTGCTCCTGGTAGACCATGATGCCGTAGGTCTCGGAGAGCACCGACTCCACCAGCGGATGCGGGTACTCCACCACTTCCTTGCCGTGCTTGCGGTTCACGAAGCTGGGGATCAGGTCCATCGGGCCTGGGCGGTAGAGCGCGTTCAGGGCGATCAGGTCTTCCAGACGGCTCGGTTTGGCGTCTTTCAGCATGCCCTGCATGCCGCGGCTTTCAAACTGGAACACCGCCTCGGTCTGGCCGCGCGAGAACAGCGCGTACACCGCCCGGTCGTCCAGCGGCACGTCCTCGTAGCGGAAGTTCTCCTGCCCGGGATGCCGCTTCATGATGAACTCGCGCGCGATCTCCAGGATGGTCAGCGTGGCCAGTCCCAGGAAGTCGAACTTCACCAGGCCCACGGCCTCCACGTCGTCCTTGTCGTACTGGCTCACCGCCGACTCGCTGCCGGGCTGCTGGTAAAGCGGGCAGAAATCGGTGAGCTTGCCCGGCGCGATCAGCACGCCGCCGGCGTGCATGCCGATGTTGCGCGTCATGCCTTCGAGCTTCTGCGCCAGCTCGATCAAGGTCTTGACGTCGTCTTCCTTCTGGATGCGCTCGGCCAGCACCGGCTCCATCTCGATCGCGTAGTTGTTCTTGTCGCCCTCTTTTTTCGGCACCGGCGGGTACTGCAGCGTGACCGACATGCCGGGCTTGTTCGGGATCAGCTTGGAGATGCCGTCACAGAAGCCGTAGGAGAAGTCGAGCACCCGGCCCACGTCGCGGATGGCCGCGCGCGCGGCCATGGTGCCGAAGGTGGCGATCTGGCTCACGGCGTCCTTGCCGTAGCGCTCCTTCACGTAGTCGATCACGCGGTCGCGGTTGGACTGGCAGAAGTCGATGTCGAAGTCGGGCATGGACACCCGCTCCGGGTTCAGGAAGCGCTCGAACAGCAGGTTGTACTGCAGCGGGTCCAGGTCGGTGATCAGCAGCGCGTAGGCCACCAGCGAGCCGGCACCGGAACCCCGGCCCGGCCCCACCGGGCAGCCGTTTTCCTTGGCCCACTTGATGAAGTCCGACACGATGAGGAAGTAGCCCGGGAACCCCATCTTCAGGATGGTGTTGAGCTCGAACTCCAGCCGCTCCACATACCGCGGGCGCTGCTCCTCGCGCTTGGCCTCGTCGCGGAACAAATGGCGCAGCCGCCCTTCCAGCCCTTCGTACGAGACGTGGCGGAAATAGTCCTCCACCGACATGACCACGCCGTTGACCGGCGGGATCGGGAAATTCGGCAACTGCGGCTTGCCCAGCACCAGGCTCAGGTTGCAGCGCTTGGCGATCTCCAGCGTGTTGGCCACGGCGCTGGGGATGTCGGCGAACAGCGCTTCCATGTGCGCCGCGCTCTTGAAGTACTGCTCGCGGGTGAAGCGGCGCACGCGCCGGTTGTTGCCCAGGATCTCGCCGTCGGAAATGCAGACCCGGGCTTCGTGCGCCTCGTAGTCGTCGGGCTCCAGGAACTGCACCGGGTGCGTGGCTACCACCGGCAGGTGCAGCCGGGCGGCCAGTTGCACGGCCGCGGTCACATGGCGCTCGTCGTCCACGCGGCCGGCGCGCTGCAGCTCGATGTAGAAGCGGTGCGTGAACAGGCTTCCGAGCTGCAGCGCGATGTCGGCCGCGCGGTTTGCATCGCCCTGGATCAGCGCCTGCCCCACCGGCCCGGCCTGCGCGCCCGAGAGCATCAGCAAGCCGCCGTTGAGTTCTTCGAGCCATTCGCGCTGCAGCACCGCCAGGCCACGGCCGTCGTTGCGTGTCCAGGCGCGCGCCAGCAGCTCGCTCAGATTCAGATAACCCTGCTTGTCCTGCACCAGCAGGATCACGCGCGGCGCGGCCGGCTGGTGGCTGCCGGGCATGGCGCCCGGCGTTTCGTCGGTGAAGCCTTGCAGCATCACCTCGGCGCCCAGCAGCGGCTTGACGCCCGCGCCGCGCGCGGCCTTGTAAAACTTGACCGCCCCAAACAGGTTGCTCAGGTCGGTGATGGCCAGGGCGGGCTGGCCGTCGGCGGCCGCCGCGGCCACCACGTCGTCGATGCGGTTGGTGCCGTCAACGACGGAAAATTCGGTGTGCAGGCGCAGATGGATGAACATCTTTCGATCATGCCATCTTCTTTTCGCCTGACCAGCCGGTGGACGCTGTCACCGGCTCACCCGCCCCCATGCAACAGCGGGTCGAGCGGGTAAGATCGCCCGCTGACGCGCACCCCTCAAACCCCCTTCGACAACGAAGGCTCCGGCGGAGAAAACCGATGAATACACAGGCACAGGGAATGGATGACCGGACATGTGACGTGCTGGTGATCGGGGGCGGCCCGGCCGGGTCCACCGTCTCCAGCATGCTGGCGGAGAAGGGCCACAAGGTGGTGTTGCTGGAAAAGGCCCACCATCCCCGCTTCCACATCGGGGAATCGCTGCTGCCGGCCAACCTGCCCCTGTTTGAAAAAATGGGCATCGCCGACGAGATCAAGGCCATCGGCATGCACAAGCCCGGCGCCGAGTTCGTCTCGCCCCATCACGACTGGAAACAGACGTTTCATTTTGCTGACGCCTGGGACAAGTCCATGCCGCACGCCTACCAGGTCAAGCGCGCGGAGTTCGATGAAATCCTGATCCGCAACGCCGCCCGCAAAGGGGTGGACGTGCACGAAGGCTGCAAGGTGACGGCGGTCGATTTCCAGAACGACGAGGCTTCGACCGTGCACGCCCAGTACGAGGATGGCCGCGAGGTCGAATGGCACCCGCGCTTCGTGGTGGACGCCTCGGGCCGCGACACATTCCTGGCCAACCGCTTCAAGATCAAGCAGCGCAACCCCAAGCACAACAGCTCGGCGGTGTACGGCCACTTCAGCCACGCCAAGCGCAACGAAGGTTCGGCCGAAGGCAACATCACCATCTTCTGGTTCGAACACGGCTGGTTCTGGTTCATCCCCATGACCAACGACACCACCAGCGTGGGCATGGTGACCTGGCCGTACTACATGAAGACCCGGGGCCAGCGCAGCCTGCAGCAGTTCATGATGGACAACATCGCGCAGACCCCCGAGCTGGCCGCCCGGCTGGGCGAGGCCACGCTGATCAACAAGGTGGAAGCGACCGGGAATTTTTCCTATGTGTCGCAGAGCAACCATGGCAAGAACCACCTGCTGCTGGGAGACGCCTACGCCTTCATCGACCCGGTGTTTTCGTCCGGCGTGTGGCTGGCGATGCACAGCGGGGTGATCGGCGCCGAGACCATCGACACCTGCCTCAGGCGCCCGGCCCAGGCGCGCGCCGCCCTGAAGGAGTTCGACCGCGTGATGCGACACGGCCCCAAGGCTTTCTCCTGGTTCATCTACCGCGTGACGAACCCCATCATGCGCGACTTCTTCATGGAACCGAGCAACATCTTCCGCTTCAAGGAAGCGCTGCTGTCGGTGCTGGCGGGCGACGTGTTCGGCAAGACCCCCATCTGGCGCGCGGTTTTTTTCTTCAAGGCGATGTACTACGCCGCCAACGTCCTGCAACCCCGCCGCGCCTTCCAGGCCTGGCAGCGCCGCCGGGCCAACATCCGCGCGGTGGAAGACCCCAGCCTGTACAACGCATGACACGCCCCCAGCACACGCCGGCCTTCGGGCCGCGCACCCGCCCGAAAGCTGCACTGGCCTGCGCGGCCCTGGTTTGCGTGGGCGCTTCGACCGCCCTGGCTGCGGAGGAAAAACCGCTCTGGGAGGCGGGCATGGGCGTGGCGGTCGTGAGCTTCCCCGCCTACCGGGGATCGGATCAGACCAGCCAGTTTGTGCTGCCCTCCCCGTACTTCACCTACCACGGCGAATTCCTCAAGGCCGACCGCCACGGGGTGCGCGGCCAGTTGTTCGATTCGGACCGGGTCGAGCTCACGGTGTCGGCCGCGCTGTCGCCACCCGCCACCAGCGACAAGATCCGCGCCCGCGCGGGCATGCCCGATCTGGACGCGAATGTGGAGTTCGGCCCGCGCCTCGACCTCGTGCTCTGGCAGACCGAGGGCCGCGCGCGCCTGCTCAAGCTGGAGCTGCCGCTGCGCGCCGCCTACACTCTCAACAGCCATTCCCGCAGCATCGGCGCCGTGTTCCACCCCAAGCTGAACCTGGACGTCACCGACGTGCCGGGCATGCCGGGCTGGAACCTGGGGCTGCAGGCCGGGCCGTTGTATGGCGACCGGCGCCAGCACGCCTATTTCTACGGCGTCGATGCGCCCTATGCCACGGCCGATCGCCCCGCTTACCAGGCCCGCGCCGGGTTTGCCGGCATGCAGTACCTGCTGGCGCTGTCCAAGCGCTACCCGCGCCACTGGGTCGGTGCGTTCCTGCGCTACGACAACCTGGGCGGGGCGAGCTTCGAGGACAGCCCGCTGGTGCGCAGCAAGCACTACGTCGCCGGCGGTGTGGCGGTGTCGTGGATCTTCGGCGAGTCGTCCACCCGTGTGCCGGTCGATGACTGAGCGGAGCCTGCGACGCAACCCCCTGTGGATCGCCTACGAGCATGTGGCCATGCTCATCGGTCTGGGCACTCTGGCGGCGCTCTGCCTGAGCTGGCTGCCTTTCGCCATGCTGTTGCACCCGGTGCTGCCGCGCGGACTCGGGCAGACCCTGGGACGGCGCGTCATCACCATCGGCTTTCGCCTCTACCTGCACGTCCTCGGTGGGCTGTGTGCCTGCCGCTTCGACCTCTCCGAGCTCGAACACCTGCACCGGGAAGGCCCAATGATCATCGCGGCCAACCACCCCTCTCTGCTCGACGCGGTACTGATCGTCTCGCGCCTGCCCAACGCCATCTGTGTGATGAAAGCCAGCCTGATGGACAACGTGCTGTTCGGCTCGGCCGCGCGCCTGGCCCGCTACATCCGCAACGACGGCGCGCTGCAGATCATCCGGCAAAGCCGAGCGGGGCTGGAAGAAGGCGCCCAGGTGCTGCTGTTCCCGGAAGGTAGTCGCACCCGGAACTTCCCGGTCGACCCCTTCACCCCGACGCTGGGCATGATCGCTCGGCGCTCGGGCGTGCCCGTACAGACCCTGCTGATCGAATATTCCACCCCCTACCTGGGCAAGGCCTGGCCACTGTTTCGCCGCCCCGAGCTGCCCCTGCACTGCCGCGTGCGCCTGGGCCGGCGCTTCCCGGCGCCCCTCGACTACGCGGCCTTCACCCACGAGCTGGAAGCCTATTTCCGCAACGAGTCCAGCCTGCACGGGTCCGCCCGTTTCACCCACGATGAATGACGCCCCGACACCCCCGTCCAGCAGCACCCACCTGGTGCTGATCCCCAGTTACAACCCCGGCGTCGGGGTGCTGGAAACGGTCCGGCTTGCCCGCGCGCAATGGACCCCGGTCTGGGTGGTCGTGGACGGCAGCACCGACGGCACGGCCCAGCAGCTGCAGGACATGGCCACCGGCGACGAGGGCCTGCGGGTCATCGTGCTGCCGGAAAACCGGGGCAAGGGCGCGGCCGTGCTCGAAGGCATTTCGCAGGCGGCCCGGTCCGGCTTCACCCACGCGCTCACCATGGATTCCGACGGCCAACACCCGGCCGACCTGATTCCGGCCTTCATGCAGGCCTCGCAACACCAACCCGGCGCAATGGTGCTGGGCAAACCGGTGTTCGGCCCCGAGGCGCCGGCGCTGCGCGTCAACGGCCGCAAGGTGTCCAACGGCTGGGCCAACCTGGAGACCCTGTGGATGGGCATCGGCGACTCGCTGTACGGTTTTCGCGTCTACCCGATCGCCCCGCTCATGACCATCATGCAGGGCCACCGCTTCATGCGCCGCTTCGACTTCGACCCCGAGGCCGTCGTGCGGCTGTGCTGGGCCGGTGTGCGGCCCATCAACATCGACGCGCCGGTGCGCTACCTCTCGGCCGAAGAAGGCGGCGTGTCGCACTTCAAATACCTGCGCGACAACACCCTGCTGACCTGGATGCACACCCGGCTCTTCCTGGGGTTCGTGTTGCGTCTGCCCCTGCTGATCTGGCGCCGCCTGAGCGCCTCTGGACATTGACATGACACCCACCCCACCGCGCACCGCCGCGCTGAAATCCGACCCGCGCCTGAACCCCTATTTCCGCAGCGAGGACGAGCGCCGCAGCGTCACCCGCGCCATGTTCGACCAGGCCGCGCCCGGCTACGACAACGCCGAGGCGCTCACCGCGCTGGGCAGCGGCGCCTGGTACCGGCGCGAGGTGCTGGTGCGCAACGGCCTGCAGCCCGGCATGACCCTGCTGGACGTGGCCGCCGGCACCGGCCTGGTCACCGTGGCGGGCCACGAACTGGTCGGGCCCGAAGGGCGCGTGCTGGCGCTCGACCCCTCGCCCGGCATGCTGGCCGAGCTGCGCAAGAAGGTGGATGTCGAGACCATCGAGGCCTACGCCGAGTCCATTCCCCTGCCCGACGCGCAGGTGGACTTCGTCTCCATGGGCTACGCCCTGCGCCACGTGGGCGACCTCGACCGGGCCTTCGCCGAATACCTGCGCGTGCTGCGCCCGGGCGGCAAGGTCTGCATCATGGAAATCAGCCGTCCCCGCAGCCGGATCGCGCGCGGCCTGCTGCACTTCCACATCGCGGTGGTGGTGCCGGTGCTGGCCCGCCTGACGCGCCGGCATGCCGACGTGAAACGGCTGTGGGAGTACTACGGCGACACCATCGAGGCGGCGATCGAGCCCGAACGCATCCTGGAGGCCCTGCGCCGGGCCGGGTTCCAGGACGTGGACTGCCGCATCAGTCTGGGCGTGTTCCGCGAATACACAGGAGGCAAAAAATGAGCACCACCGAGGTTTTCCTGATCGCCATGGCGATCATCTTCACCGTGCCCTGGCTGATCTGGCGCCTGGGCCGCACCGACCACTACGCGCCGCTGGTGGTGGTGCAGATCATCACCGGCATCCTGCTCGGGCCCGGTGTGCTGGGCAAGTGGTTTCCGGCCTACTACGACTTCGTCTTCACCCCCAGCGTGATCCAGCTGCTCAACGGCCTGGCCTGGTGGTCGGTGATGTTGTTCGTGATGATCGCCGGTGTGGAGCTCGACCTGAAGAAGGCCTGGGAGCACCGGCGCGAGAGCAGCATCACGGCCGGCCTGGCGTTGGGCGCGCCCCTGCTTCTGGGCTGCGCCGCGGCGGCGGTGATGCTCGGGTTTGACGGCTGGATGGGCGCGCAAGCCATGTCCTGGCAGTTCGTGCTTGGCATCGGCATGGCCTGCGCGGTGACGGCGCTGCCGATCCTGATCCTGCTGATGGAAAAGCTCGACATCCTGCGCCAGCCCCTGGGGCAGCGCATCCTGCGCTATGCGAGCCTGGACGACATCGCGATCTGGGGCGTGCTGGCCCTGATCCTGATGGACTGGGGCCGGATCGGCAAACAGGTCGCCTTCCTGCTCGCCTTCGTGGTGCTCAGCCTGGCCTATCGCAAACTCATGGCCTGGCTGCCCGAGCGCGACCGCTGGTACATGGCCCTGATCTGGCTGGCCGTGTGCGGGCTGGGCGCCGACTGGGCCGGCCTGCATTACATGGTGGGTGCGTTCCTCGCGGGCGCCGTGATGGACGCGCACTGGTTCGACCAGGACAAGCTCGACCAGCTTCGCCACCACGTGCTGCTGGTGATGATGCCGGTGTTCTTCCTCTCCACCGGCCTGCGCACCAACTGGGCGGTGGGCGGCACGGCGGTGTTCGCGGCCGCCGGGCTGCTGCTGGTGGCCTCGGTGGTGGGCAAGCTGCTCGGGGTGCGGCTGGCGGCCTACGTGCTGCGCTGGTCGCCCGGCGAGGCGTCCATCATCGGCTGGCTGCTGCAGACCAAGGCGCTGATCATGATCATCTTCGCCAACATCCTGCTGGACAAGCAGATCATCACCAACGCGGCGTTCACCGCCCTGCTGCTGATGGCGGTGGCCAGCACCATGCTGACCGTACCCATGGTCAAACCGCTGATGCACCGCGCCGCGCAGCGCTTCCAGGCCGGCTTGGTGTCCAAGTGACCCCCGGGCGCGGGGTCGGATCGCCTTTCAGGCCCCGCCACAGCCCACGCGCTCGACCTGGATCGAGCCCATGACCGTGACGCCCTTGGCGTCGTTGTCCGCGCTCATCACGGTCGCGCCGCCCGACGAGGAGGCCAGCCGCGCGCGGCAGTGCAGCTTGATGTTCATGCCGCCCATGACGTTGACCGAGGCCCGCAGGCAGTACCAGCCATTGGGGTTCATCAGCTCGATCACCGAGCCGCCCATCACGTTCACACCGGGGTTGACCAGAATCAGCGCGGGTTGGCTGGTGACCTCCTTGTCGGCCGTATCGGAGCCGATGCCGAACACCTTCACCGAAGTCGCCAGCGTGCGGTAGGTCGGGCGGGTGCCGAACGGGTGGGCGCCCCAGGCCTTCAGACAGGCCTGCACCGGGGCGTCGTCCTCTGACGGGGTTGGCACGGCGGGCTGCGTCGCAACGGGCGGCTGCGCGGCCTGTGCGGGCGCTTGCGTGGACCCACTCTGTGCGTGCACCGCGGGCGAACCCGCAAGGGCTGCGACACACAGACAGGCCAGGTAACGGTTCAGAGTGGGCAACATGGCGTTCTCCTTCGGCAATGGCCGCTCGTTCACAAGCGGCAGGGGTCGGACAAGCATGCGCGCCCCGGGGCGTTCACACGCCGCCGGCCGGCGCTCAAAACAGCGCTTCAGATCATCGCACCATTGATGGAGATCACCTGTCCCGAAATGTAGGCCGCGCGGTCCGAGGCCAGGAAGGCCACCAAGTCCGCCACCTCTTCCGGGCGGCCCACACGCTGCATGGGCACGAGCTTCTTGACGGCATCGGCGTCGAAACTGCCGTCGATCATGCCGGTGGCGATCAGGCCGGGCGCGACCGCGTTCACCGTGACGCCGCGGCTGGCCAGCTCCAGCGCCAGCGACTTGCTCGCCGCGTGCAGCGCGCCCTTGGCGGCCGAGTAGTTGACCTGGCCTCGGTTGCCCGCGATCGCGGCCACCGACGAGATGCTGACGATGCGGCCCCAGCGCGTGCGCATCATGGGCATGGTCAGCGGTTGCGTGACGTTGAAAAAACCGTTGAGCGACACGTCCAGCACGCGGTCCCATTGCTCACCGCTCATGCCCGGGAACACCGCGTCGTCGTGGATGCCGGCGTTGTTGACCAGGATCTGGATCGCACCCTCTTCCACCAGACGCTCCAGCGCCGCCGCCGTGGCCTGGCGGTCGGTGACGTCGAACGCCACCGCCTGCGCGCTGCCACCCGCGGCCTGTATCTGCGCGACCAGCGCCTGCGCTTTTTCCAGGCCGCGGTTGGCGTGCACGATGACGTGGTGGCCGTCGGCGGCCAGCCTGCTGCAAATGGCGGCGCCGATGCCACCGCTGCCACCTGTGACCAGGGCTCGCTTCATGGGGGTTGTTTCCTTCAAAGGGCTTGGGCGTCGAGCACCACGGACGCCCGGCCGTCGAGCAGACAGCGGCCTTCGTGGAGCACCTGAAAACGGTAGAGGATGAGCGTGGCGTCACCGCTGAGGCGCTCGGCCCGCACCTCCAGCGCGCCGGCCAGATCGTCCAGCCGCACCACGTGCATCTGCACGCCGCGCACGCTGGTGAGGTAACCCAGGCGCGGGGGCTGCGCCGCCGGCGCCAGCAGCACGCCGTACACGGCCATGGCCTGCGCGGCGTATTCGATGCCCGCCGCGATGCCCAGCCGGCCGTCGGCGCGCAGCGGGTGGTCGGCGGCGGTGTGGCTGTCGGCGCGGCACACGATGGTGGTGTCCGACCAGTCCAGCACCGCGTCGAGCAGGCACATGCGGCCCTGGTGCGGGATGTGGGCGGCGATCCAGTCGTGGTCTAACACGGCCGCAGGTCCACCATCAGTTGCATCGGGGCCAGGTAGTCCAGGCAGACCGGGCCCGCCGCCCCGGTGGCCAGACGCTGCAGCAGCGGCAAGGCCCGCAGCGCGGGGACCTGCAGGCGCAGGGTCTCCAGACCGGCGTCGGCCAGCGTGTCGGCGGCTTCGGTGGTCGGTGTGACGCGTATCGAGGCCAGGGAACGTTCGCTGCGCACGGGGGACAGCAGCAGGGCCACACCACCGCAGTCGGGCGTGTCGCGCTTGCTGTGCAGCGGTTCGGGGTATTCGCTGTCGTAGGCCACCAGCAGCACCGGCTGCTGATCGCAGGCCACCTGGGCCAGCGCGTCGAGCAGGCCTGCGCCCATGCTGGCGTCGTAGGCGCAGATCACCTGGCACGGCGCCATGCTGTGGGTGGCGATGCCCCAATAGCCGGCGGCCGCGTTGTGCACCGAGTTGTGAAAGCGCGTGGGCGAGATCTGCCGGTCTTCGGTGGCCAGTTGCTCACACAGCGCATGGCAGTTGTGGCCGTCGGCCCCGGAGGCGGAGAACACCGTGGTCAGCGAGGCGACGTCGGCGCCGGCCTGCGCGGCGGCCTCCAGGCCCAGGCCCAGGCTCAGTTTGACGACACGGCTGGCGCGCCGGCGTTCGGCCGCGGGCAGCAGCGTGGGCACCGGCAACAGCGAGGCCGCGCGGACAAAGGCCTGTTCGCCGCGCAACACCTCGCGCGCCGTTGGCCAGTCCGGCAGGCCGGGTGTGATCACGCCAATGCCATCGATCCAGGCGTGCAACGGGGTGTCTGCGGGCACGTCGGTGCCGGCCGGTTGGGTGGTGTGTGCGTTCATGCGGCCACCCCCAGCACCAGGCTGCAGTTGCTGCCGCCGAAACCGAAGGAATTGGACAGCACGCGCCGCACCGGGGCGGCCACGCTGTGGGTCTGGTAGCGGATCGGCAGGGTCGGGTCCAGCACCTGCGTGCCGGGGCTGCCCGGCAGTTGGCCATCGGTCAGCGCCAGCGCGCAGACCACCGCCCCCACGGCGCCCGCCGCGCCCAGGGTGTGGCCGGTGGCGCCCTTGGTGGAGTTGCAGGGCACCCGGTCGCCAAACAGGGCCTGTATCGCCAGGCCCTCGGCGGCGTCGTTCGCCGGGGTGGCGGTGCCGTGCAGGTTGATGTAGTCCACCGCATCGGCGCCGATCCCCGCCGAACGCAGCGCGGCTTCCATGGCCATGCGGGCGCCCAGCCCTTGCGGGTGTGGCGCGGACATGTGGTACGCGTCGCTCGACTCGCCCACGCCCATGAGCAGCACCGCGCCGGGCTCGGGCCGCGGGGCACGCTCCAGCAGACCGAAGGCCGCCCCCTCCCCGATGGAGATGCCGTCGCGCGCCACATCGTAGGGCCGGCAGGGCTGGGACGAGGTCAGCTGCAGCGAGGCAAAACCGTAGAGCGTGGTGAGGCACAGGGTGTCCACGCCGCCCACGATGGCGGCGTCGATGGTGCCGAGCGCGAGCTGCCGGGCGGCGGCGGCGAACACCTTGGCGCTGGACGAACAGGCGGTGGAAATGGCCATGGCCATGCCTTCGAGCCCGAAGTAGTCGTGCGTGAATTCGGCCAGCGAAAAGGCGTTGTGCGTGTGCCGGTAGACGAAGTCGTCGGGCAAGGCGCCACTGACCGGGTCGCGGCGGCGATAGGCCAGTTCGGTCTGCAGGATGCCGGCGGTGCTGGTGCCCAGAAACACGCCGACGCGGGTGCGGCCGTGGCGGGCCACCGCCTCGCGCACGCGGTCCGCGAAGCCGTCGGTTTCGAGTCCCATCTGCGTCAGGCGGTTGTTGCGGCAGTCGTGGCTCGCCAGCGCGGCGGGCAGGCGCTGCGCGTCCACGTCGGCCACCTCGCCGATCCAGGTGTCGAGTTCAACGGTCTCGAAGCGGCAGGGTTTCAGGCCGGAGCGGTTGCTGCGCAAGGCGTCGCGTGTGGCGTCCAGCCCCCTGCCCAGGCAGGTGGTCGCGGTGAAGGCGGAGAGCAGCAAAGGCGTCACAGAGAGCTTTGAAAAGGGAAACCCCGATTTTATGGGGTCCACCCCACCACTCAGATCGGTGCACGCCACACTGGCATCGGGTTCGCCAAGGGTTTTCCCTGGCAAGCGCCGTGCCAACCGGCCCTGAAAACGCGGCGGCCTCAGGAAAGCGCGGCCTGCAGAGTGACAGGCAGAAGGTCTTGCTCGTTCAGGGTCTGCAACAGCGCGGGCAGGCTGGCCAGGATCACCGCCTGGCCATCGGGCGTGCGGGCCGAGTGCCCGTCGTGCATCAGCAGAATGTCGCCCGCGGCCAGCCCGCGGGTGAGCCGCGCCAGCACCCGCTGCGCATCGCCGGTGCGGGTGTCGTAGGGGCGCCGCGTCCAGGCCGCCAGCCGCAGGTCCAGCGCGGCCAGCACCGGCTCCAGGAACGGGTTGCGCAAACCGGCGGTGGGGCGAAAGAACAACGGGGCCTGCCCGGTGATGTCGGCCAGCGTGGCCTGCGCCGCCGCGATGTCGGCCCGCATGCGCGCCGGCCCGAACACCGAGAACGCGTTGGAATGGCTGTCACCGTGGTTTTCCACGCGGTGGCCGCGCGCCACGATCTCGCGGCACACGCCCGGGTATTGCCGGGCGCGCCGGCCGATGCAGAAGAAACTGGCCTTCGCCTGCGCGGCGTCCAGCAGGTCGAGCACGCGCGGCGTGACCTCGGGATCGGGCCCGTCGTCGATGGTCAGGGCGATTTCGCGCCGCGCCACCGCGCCAGCCGGCAAACGGGTGATGTTGGGCCCGAGCAGCGTGCAGCGCGGCAACAGACCGGCGGTGGACAGGACCGCGTGGTTGGCCAGCAGCGCGCCCAGCGCCCAGGGCCAGGCGGCGGGCACGGCCAGCGTGCCCAGCGCTGCGGCGCCGTGCACCACCAGGCTGGCTTTCAGTGTGGGTGAAGCGGTCCAGGGTCGGGGCATGGGTCAGGCGGGGAAATGGCTGCGGTCGAGGAAGTCTGCCCACAACGCGCGCCAGACCGGCCAGTCGTGGCCGCCGGCCGGGGTGCAGGTGGTGGCGCCGGGCAGGCGCCCGGCCATCTGGTGCATGCCGTCGGCAAACCGGTCTTGCAGGCCATAGCCGAAATACACCGGCACGTCGATCTCGGGCTTCTTGAGCCAGCGCCAGGCGCGGAACTCCGGGTCTTCCAGCTGTTCGTTGCTGGGCTGCCAGGCGTCGAGCCCGCCGGCGCGCGCGATCGTGTTGGTGGTGATGCGGCTGCCTGGGTACGGCGACAACAGGCACAACCCGTCCACCCGGCCCGCGCTTTCGGCCTGGTGGCACAGGGCGAGCAACCCGCCCAGGGAAATGCCGCCCAGCCAGACGCGCTGGTAGCGCTCACGCGCCGGGGCCAGCACGCCGTTTTCCAGCCGGTCCATGGCCGAGTGGCCACACGCGGCTTCGTGCCGCAGGTCCATCACCAGCAGATCCAGCGCCAGACCGCGTTGGCGCACGGCGTCAAAAAGGCCGGCGTCCACGATCTCCTGCGGCCGCATCTGGGCGCCGGGCAGCAGCACCATCAGGGTCGATGCGCCGCGGTGAAGGTGCAGAGCGCCGTCCACCCTTACCTCGCCCGTGCCGGGTACACCAGCACCGCCGACAACAGGATCGCCAGCAGGGCACCCGGCCCCACCGTGACCCCGACGGCATTGAGCACCGGCACGCTGGACAGCGCCAGCGCACCGAAACCGATCACGGTGGTCAGGGCGGCCACGACCATGGACAACAGGATTTCCGCGTCCAGCGGTTCGCCAGCGGCCGCACGGTCGAAGAACAGCGCGTAGTTGGAGCCCACCGCCACGATCAGCAGCATGCCGACCAGGTGCAGCAGGTGCAGGCGCTCGCCGATCAGGTGCAGCCCCGCGATCACGATCGCCACCGTCAGCACCAGCGTGAGCAGCACCCGCGCCAGCCGCCGCGCGGAGCGCAAGCTGAACGCCAGCAGGCCCACGATGGCCACGAAACCGGCCAGCGACAGGCTCACCGCCTCGCTCAGGTAACCCTGGTAGAGCGTGTCGAATTCGGACTTCATGTCCACGAACACGGCCCCGCTGCCCGCCAGCGCGGCACGCACCTGCTCCACCGGCAGCTCGCCGTCCTGCGCCTCGCTCGACGGGCGCAGCGGCAGCATCGCGTTCCAGCCGTCCGGCCCCTGCGAGAGCAGGGAGTCGACCGCCAGCGCGAGGTCCGTGCCGTCCAGGTCCTTGCGCTGCAGAACGCCGCCGCGCCGCGCCGCCTCGACGTCTTCGATGAAGCCCCCGAGCTTGCCCGCGGACAGCGGTGAATCGCTCAACGCCTGCGACACCCGCGTCTGCAGCTCGCTGGCCGAAGGCAGGCTGGCCAGCCGCGCGGTCTGGCGCTGCACGCTGGGCAGAAAACGCGCCGGGCTGTCGTAGCCGCCGATGCGGCCATCGGCCACCAGCCGGTCGAGCTGCTCGCCGGCGCGCTCGGCGGCCTGCAAGGCGCTTTCCTGATCGGGCGCGGTCACGGTGACCATGTAGCGCGCGTCGGGCGCGCCCAGGTCGGAGCGCAAGCGTCCGTCGTTGGCCGCGTCCACCTGGTTGACGGTGGACAGCGCCGACAGGTTGGAATCCCAGAGCCCGTCGCGCTCGACGAACAGAAAAACGCAGGCCGCCAGGGCCAGCAGCGCCACCGGCAGACGCAGCCGGTGCGCCTGGCCCAACGCCGCGAAAAGCCCGTTCACGAAACGCCCCGGCACCGGCACGCGCACATGCCCGCCCGCCAGCGTGGGCAGGACAAAGCGGGTGACCAACGCGGCGGTGACCACGCCGGACAGGGCGTACAGCCCCAGTTGCGCCAGGCCCGGGAAGCCCGAGAACAGCAGCGCGCCAAAACCGAGCGCCGAGGTCAACACACCCAGCCGGATCGTGGGCCAGAACACCTCGCGCCAGCTCTTGAGCCCCTGGCGGCCGGACTGCACGAAAAAGTAGATGGCGTAGTCCACCGCTTCGCCGATCAGGGCCGAGCCAAAACCCACGGTGATGCCGAAGACCGTGCCGTGCACCAGACTCACCACCACCACCCCGGCCAGCGCGCCGCTGGCCATCGGCAGCAGGCTCAGCGCGAGCAGGCGCCCCGAGCGGTACACCGCCAGCAGCACCACGATGATGCCCAGGCTGCTCAACAGGAACAGGCGCGACACCTCGGCCTTGATGGTTGCACGCGACTTCACGGCGAACTGACCCGGCCCGGACAGGCTCAGCGTCAGCCCGCTCGCGCCGGCCTCCCCGGCGACGCGGGCGAAGGTGTCCTTCACCTGGGCGATGGCCGCTTCCTGGCCATCGGTGTCGGAGCCCAGCGCCCGCGTCTGCAGCAGCAGCATGGCGCGCTCACCGTCGCGCGAAGCCCAGACCCCGGCCCGGGTCTCGGGCTGGTCACCGGGGTTGAGCTGGTCCAGCACGGCCAGCAGCTCGCCCGTCGGGTCGCGCGTCAGATAGGGTTTGAACAGCATGCCCACGGGCGAGGCGAGCGTGTCGATGGCGTTGCCCACGGCGGCCCGCAGACCCTCGACCGTGAAGCGCTCCGGCGTCACCGCTGGGCTCAGCTGGTAGCGGTAGCGCACCAGGAAGTCGCGCTCGGCCCCCAGGCCTTCGATTTCACCGTTCTGGACCGAGACAAACCCGGGCTGGCCCGCAAGCTGGCTGCGCAGTGCGCGCGACACCTTGGCCCGCGCCGCGGCGTCGCCCCCTTCGATGGCCACCATCAACAGGCGGGACACCGTGCCGTCCTTGAGCTGGCCGACCAGCACCTTCTGCTCGGCGCTCGGCTTGGAGGGCAGGAAAAACGACATGTCGGCCGAGAAATGGCTGTTCCAGACCACCGCAGCCCCAGCGGCCATGGCCAGCAGCCACAGACCAAAAACACGCAGCGCAGAACTCATTGCGCTTCGATCGGTTCAATCGTGAGTTCGGAGCGGTCGCCATCGGTCTGCAGGTACTCGATCTTGCGCACCTGGCTCTGGGTCCCGCTGACGGTGATGCGTTGGAGCAAGGCGGCGATGCCCTGTTCGCTGGGCACCAGCACCAGCACCCACTGGCGGCTGTCGCCCGAGAGCTGCAGCGCGTAGTTCTGCTCCAGCGAGCGCCGGTTGCCCGAGAGCGTGCTGCGGATGCTGTCGACAAAAGCCAGCGCTTCGGGCCGGCTGGCCAGGTTGATCGTCATGCGGCGCTTGTCGCGCTCCAGGATGAGCCGGTCCCCGTCGAGCACCATGGTTTCGGGCTTGGGCAACAGGGTGTGCTTTTCCAGCCGGTCGGGCGGGGTGTAGCTCATCTCGCCCGAGGCCAGCAGGGGCTTGTCCAGCAGCGCCACGAAACGCTTTTCAACGAAGCGCACCCGCCCGCCCTTGTTCTGGGCCAGCTCGGCCATCAGCTGCTGCACGTCGTAGGCGGCGTGTGCCAGCCCCGTCAGGCCCAGCAGTGCCACACCGAAAAACCACCGTTTGATCATTTTTTCTGCCAGAAATCGAAGAAGTTGAACCAGTTGTAAGGGGCCTGCCGGCAGAACCGCGTGAGCAGATCGGCGTAGCGCCGCACCGCTTGCTCAATGGCTGGATCACGTTCGCCGCGCGAAGTTTCGGAGAAATCGGCCAGAGGTTCCAGGTGGATCTGGTAGCGATTGCCCCCCAGGTACAGCCCGGTCATGAAAAACACCGGTCGGCGCAACATCGCCGCCATGCGCCAGGGCCCCAGTGGAAACGCGGCCGGCTCGCCGAGAAAGGGCACCTCCAGCTGGGCATCGCCCCCGAGCGAGCGGTCCGCCAGTACGCCCACCAGATACCCGTCGTCCAGCTTGTCGCGGACTTCCAGCAGGGATTCAGGGCGACCGAGGCGGATGATATCTTGCACCGCCTTGGGGTTGATCGCGGCCAGCGCGGCATTGATCTTGCGCGCGTTTTCCTCGTACATCAGCATGGCCACGTGCAGCCCGGTGTGGCTGCGCCCCACCGAGCGCAACACCTCGAAGCTGCCCAGGTGCGCCCCGACCAGCAGGGCGCCTTTCTGCTGGAGCAAGGCCTGGTCCAGGTGGTGGGCGCCAGACACCTCGATGTCGAACGCGTCGAAGCGGTCGTTGAGCAGGTACACCCGGTCGTGGATGGTGCTGGCGAAGCTGAAGACGTGGCGGTAGCCGTCGCGCCAGCGCGCGGGCCGCCCGAGCGCGCGCGCCAGGTAGGCCTGGCTGGCCCGGCGCGCCTGGGGTGAAAAGAGGGAGAAATAGAGCGCGATGCCGTGCAGCACCAGGCGGCCCAGGCCGCGGCCGAAGGTCAGTGAAATCCAGACCATCAGCTTGAGGATGGCGGTGTTGCTGCGCTCCTGCTGACGCATCCACCCGGGTCGGACGCGGGCGGTCATTGGGAGGGTGGCACCAGGCTGCCGGAAGCGACGGCACGGCCCTCGCAGCTCACCCGAAAGGCGATGGAGCCGCGCGCCGACACCTCCAGCGTGAAATGCAGTTCTTCCCCCGGCCCGCAGGGGCTGAGGAACTTGGCCTGGTCCACCCGCCATCCCTCGACAGGCCCGCCCTGCAGGCCCTGGGCCAGCAGGATCGCGTGGTCGAGCAACACGACACCCGGGACGATGGGGCGCGCCGGAAAATGCCCGGCAAAGGCGGGGTGGTCCGTCGGGACGCGCCAGACGGACTCAGCGCTGCCCATCGGACACCCGGCTCTGGTAGAGCGCCTGCAGGCCGCTGCGCGGCAGTTTGCCGGTGCTGTTGCGCGGCAGACCGTCCACCAGCACCAGCGGCCGCGGCATGAAGATGGCGTCGATGCGCTGGCGCAGCGCGGCCACCAGATCGGCACGCGCCAGCCCCGGCGCCACCACGAACGCGGTCAGGCGGGTCACGCCGTCGCGGGCGTCTTCGTCCGGCAGGAAGAAGGCACCGTCCTGCACCCCCTCGATCGCGCACAACTGGTGGTTGAGGTAGGCCAGCGAGGTGCGCTTGCCCGCGATGTTGACCAGGTCCGCATGGCGCCCGTGCAGCAGGAAGCGGCCGTCCGGCAACAGCTCGATGATGTCGGACAGCGGCACGCGCCCTTCCACATGGCCGGCCTGGGCGAAGGTGGTGTCACCCTCCTGCGCCAGCGCCACACCGGGCAGCAGCTGCCAGGCAGCACCGTCGGTGGTGCGCCGGCTGGCGAGCTGGGACGACTCCGTGGAGCCGTAGATTTCGTGCACCGGCGCGCCGCTCTGGCGTTCCGCCTGCGCGGCCAGTTCGGTGCTCAGCGGCGCGGTGGCCGACAGCCACTTGTCCACCGCCGGCAAGGCCAGGCCCGAAGACAGCAGCGCCGAAAGGTGGTACGGCGTGGTCACCAGCATGCGGGGGCCGGGCACGGCCTGCAGCGCCCCGACCACGTCCTGCGGGTAAAACGGCTTGCCACTCCAGAAACTGCAGCCCCCGTGCAGCGCCAGCAAAAAGGTGGACTCGAATCCGTAGCTGTGCTGCACCGGCACCGTGCCGATAAGCACATGCGGGGTCTGCTCCAGCCCCAGACCACGCGCCTCGGCACGGCCGTTCAACACCAGCTTGCCCCAGGTCTTGCTCTGGGGCTGCGGCAGTCCGGTGGACCCCGAGGTGAACAGGATGGCCACCACCCGGTCGGCAGCGATCATGGGCATGCGGTCCACCACGGGCCGCTCCAGCGCGGACAGATCGGGGAAGTCCAGCCTGGGCAGGTCGAGCCCGGGCGCCTCGAAGGCCCCGTCCGTCACACAGAAAACCCCGGGGTAGTCCCGCATGATCTGACGCAGCGTTTCGACCGATTGCGACGAGGGCTGCAGGCTGGTTTTGCCGGTCAGCAGACAGGCCGCGAACACCACGGCGAACCGGTACCGGTCTTCGCACAGGTTGAGCACACCGGTGCCGTCGGGCAGGCCGGCGGCCACGGCGCTGGCGTCCGACAGGAAGTCGCGGACCGTCACCGCGCCTTCGGGCCGCCAGGCCAGGATGTCGTCCAGCGCCCGGCCGCTGACCAGGGGGTATTCGCTCATGGACGGGAAGCCGGTTCGCTGCTGGCGGCCTGGCCGGTGCGCTGGCGGTAGGCGCGCACCACGCTGACGATGCTGGGCCGCTCATGCACGGGCAGCATGCGCTTTCTGACCAGGTGCTCGCCCAGGAACATCAGCGCGATCAGGGGGCCGGTGAGCAGGTTCGCATGGATCGACCAGATCTCCAGCGGCGCCCACAGGAACAGCCCGGTCGAGACCAGCGCATTGGCGAAGAAATACACCGCCCAGGCCGCGGTCACCTGCCGGGTGTAGCGGACCTTGCGCTCGGAAATCCCGTTGCCGAAAATATGCCGGGCCATGCCCGTGATCAGGGCATCGCCCGGGCCCCACAGCGTCTTGCCGAACAACACCCCCAGCGCCAGATGGCTGCCCAGGTGCTGCAGGTAGTACAGCCCGGGAACGTTGTCCCGCAGCTGGGGCCAGGCCCAGACCACGGCGGCCAGCGCCACCACCAGGCCGCCAACCAGCACGGCCAGGCTGCGCGCCTGCCACAGCAGCGCGCCCAGGGCCACGAACAGCGGCAACACCGCCACCCCCGCGTTGAAGCCGGCACTGCCCACCCCCGCGCTGCCGAGGTGCGCCGCGATCGCCCAGGCGACGAACAGCGCGCCCGTCGCGACGATGCGCCACACCTGGACCGGGGTCTGGTTCATTTGGTGCGCTGGCTGGCGATGTGCGTGCACAGGGCCCGCAAGGACGAAAAGATCTGGTCGTTGTTCTCGTTGTCCGAGCGCAACTGGAAACCAAAGCGCTTGGAGATGACCAGGGCGATCTCCAGCATGTCGATCGAGTCCAGACCCAGGCCGTCGCCGTAGAGCGGGTCGTCGGGCAGGACCTCATCGGGTCGAACGTCCAGGTTCAGGGCCTCGACGATCAGGCCCGCGACCTCGCTCATGAGGTCGTCGAAGGAAGCGGAAACAGGGGTATCAGACATGGCAACTCTTCACAGAACGTGTTCCGGTACGGCACGAAACGCCAGCACGGCGTTGCTGCCCCCGAAGGCAAATGAATTGGAGATGGCGGCCTTGAGCCGCACACCGCGGCGCCCCTCCAGCACATGGTCCACCCCTTCGCAGGCCGGATCAAGCCGGCCTCTCAGGTGGGCGGTGGGAGGAATGGCCTGCTCGCGCAGGGCGAGCACGGTGGTGACGGCCTCGATGGCGCCGGCGGCGCCCAGCAGATGACCGTGCATGGATTTGGTGGCACTCACCGGCAACGCAGCGGCCTGTTCGGCGAACACCGCCTTGAGCGCGCCGATTTCCACAGGATCGCCTTCGAGCGTGGCCGTGCCGTGGGCGTTGATGTAGCCGATGTCGGTCGTCTCCAGCCGGGCGTCGGCCAGCGCCGCGCGCAGCGCGCGCACCTGGCCACGGGCGTCGGGCCGAACCAGGTGGCTGTGGTCACAACTGTTGCCATACCCGACGATCTCGCCCTGGATCTGCGCTCCGCGCGCCACCGCGTGGTCCCAGTCTTCCAGCACCAGGGCCGCGCCACCCTCCCCCAGCACCAGGCCACGCCGGTCCTGCGCGAACGGGCGGCAGGCAAACGCGGCGGTGTCGCCATTCCCTGGGGCCATGACGCGCATGGCTTCCCAGGCGCGTGCCACGCCATAGGCCTGCGACACATCGGAGCCGCCGGCCAGCATGACCGTGGCCTCCCCCGAGCGCACGCGCCGGAACGCCTCGCCGATCGCGATGGTGGACGACGCGCAGGCCGCGGTGTGGCTGGTGCTGACACCGCCCAGCCCCAGCTGAATGGAAATGTGCGCATTGACCGCGTTGTTCATGCCCAGCACCACGGCCAGCGGCGACAGGCGCTCGCGGCCCTTGATCCACATGTCGCGGTAACCCTTTTCGTAGGCCAGGATGCCGCCCAGTGCCGTGCCCCAGATACAGCCCCAGTTGTCGCGCGCACCCTCTTCCAGGGCCTCGCGCGCGAGCCCCGCGTGGTCCCAGGCGGCAAACGCCGCGGCCACGCCGAGTTGCGAGAACCGCTCCATCATCAGGGCCAGGGGCTTGCCCAGCGCCTTTTCCGCGTCAAAACCCGGACAGCCGACAAACGGAATGGACAGGGGACGCGGAACGTCGTCGGTCACCAGGTGGCGGACCGCGGACTCACCGGCCAGCAGCCGCTGGAAAAAATCGTCGAGCCCGCCGCCGTAGGGACTGACAATGCCAAGGCCCGTGATGGCCACGCGCCGGGCACTCATGAGGCCGAGGCTTTGGAGGCGAGCAGCGTGTCGATCAGGGCTGTCATGTCGCCGACCGTGTTGGGCATCTGCAGGTCGGAGGGGATCGAGATCGCGAACCGATCCTCGGCCTCGAACATCAGTTCGGCCAGCATCAGCGAGTCCAGGCCCAGATCGACCAGCTGTGCGCCGGGAACGATGCTTTCAGGCGCGGTGCCCAAGCGGTCCTGGAGGAATTTTTGTATCAGTTCAGTCGAGTCCATTGCATATACGTCATGCGAGGCACTGCCGCCCCTGTCCCTGGCAACGCTGCGGCCCGCTGTCGCTCAGCCCGTCTTGCAGCGGTCTTTCCGGTGTGCAGCACACCAGGAAGCCGAGCGCGTTTATCCTTGAGCGATTGTACATCCCGGAAATATTCCACCGCCCGGGGCAGTTATGATGCATTTCCAATGCCCCATGATCAAACAATGGATCGTGAGCACCTTTGTATTCAATGGGCAAAGCCCATTTGACCTGAAATTGAATGAAACCGAACAATGGAATTAAGCTGGCACCGTGAGTTTGCAAAGCGCCTGATCATTCTCTGGCCCCTCAAGTCATTGGGAACCACGGCATTCATGACGCTGTTTTTCTGGGCCTATTTCACGATTCTCAACAATCCCACACAAACACCGGTGGTCGTGCCGGCCATCTGGCTGGACCACTGGATCGGTTTCGTCCCGGCCGCTTTCCCGATCTACGCCTCGCTCTGGGTCTATGTATCGCTGCCGCCCGCCTTGATGAAAGACCTGCGCACCCTGCTGCTTTTTGGCCTGTGGATCAGCTTGCTGTGCCTGTTCTGCCTGGCCATATTCTGGGCTTTCCCGACCCGCACGCCCGATTTCGGCATTGACTGGAACGATTACCCCGGATTGGCCATGATCAAGGGTATTGATGCCTCCGGAAATGCCTGTCCATCATTGCATGTGGCCTCGGCGGTATTTTCGGCATTCTGGCTCGACCGGATATTCCGGGAAATGAATGCACCCCGGCTATTGCGCTGGATCAGCGCCGTGCATTGCATTGCCATCATCTGGTCGACCATTGCAACTTTGCAACACGTCGCCATCGATGCGCTCAGTGGCGCGGTCGTGGGTCTGGTCTTTGCCGCCGCATCGCTGTATCCGGGTCGCAAACGCCAGGGCTTGACCCTGGCGTGATCGCGGATCTTCAGTCCCGCAACAGGTGCAGCACCTCGGAGCGGAACTCCCGGCTGTAGAGGATCGCCACCACCGCCAGCGTGCCCAGCACCATGGCCAGCGGTGAAACGAACCAGGCCAGCGCCGCGAACGAGAAGTAGTAGGCGCGCAAGCCATCGTTGAAGGTTTCGGCGGCAGCGCCGACCATGGCGGCCGCCCGGTCGGCGTACTGCTGGCGGTCGAACTTGCCCGACTCGAAATCCGCCGGCGGCGGCATGGACCCGATGATCAGCGCCACGAAGGTGTACTGCCGCATGCACCAGGAAAAACGAAAGAAGGCGTAGACGAAGATCGCCACCAGCACCAAGATTTTGAACTCGAACACCACCAGCGACGTGGTCTGGGCGAACGGGATTTCGCTCATCAGCTCGGTGGCCTTGTCGGTGGTGCCGAGCAGGGCAAACAGGCCCCCGATGACCAGAATGGAGGTGGACGAGAAAAACGAGGGCGTGTGCGAGAGCGTTTGCGTGATGAGGCCGTCGAGCATGCGCGGATCGCGCGCGGTGGCCTGCAGCATCCAGTAGGCGCGGTAGCGGTTGGTGGTGACCAGCAGGGACGCGCGGCTGCGGCCCCGGACGCGCGCAAACCACGCGTAACCGACCCACAGCGCAAAAAACCCGACCAGCGCCAGCCAGTCGGCCCAGGGAATGATGCTGAGAACCTTCATGCACCGATGGTACGACGGCTCCGGTTGCCTCAGGCCTTCACGAACCTGGCTGCGGTGGCCGCCACGCGCTGGCCAAACAGGCGCGCGGTCTCCAGGTCACCGGGCAGCATCTCGTTGGCGCTCGCGTCGGAGGGGCTTTGTGCGATCGCGCCGCTGTACGACACCAGGTAATTCACGTCGTTGCGCTGGGCGGCCTTGGTGTTGCTGGGCATAAGGCCCTGGCTCACCCAGATCATGCCGTGCTGCATGGCCAGGGTGAACAGGTAGTGCAGCGTGGACAGCTTGTCGCCGTTCATGCCCGCGCTGTTGGTGAAACCGGCCGCGATCTTGTCTTTCCATTGCTGGGAAAACCAGGGCTTGCTGGAGGCGTCGGCGAATTTCTTGAACTGCCAGCTCACGCTGCCCATGTAGGTGGGCGAACCCATGATGATCGCATCGGCCGCGGCCAGCGTTTCCCAGCCGCCCTCGGGCAGATTGCCGTCGGCGTCGATCGCGATGAGTTCGGCATTGGCGCCTTCGGCCACCGCTTGCGCCATGCGCTGGGTGTGGCCATAGCCCGAGTGGTAAACCACGACAACTTTGGACATCTGAAGCCTCCTGAAGGAATGCGCGGCATGTTGAGCATGCCGCGCGGGTTGGAAAAAACTGCGAAACGGTGACGGCTCCCGGCCTTTCAGCCCTTGCGGCGCCCGTCCAGGCTGAACGCGCCGGCACCAAAGGCCACGAAGGCGAGCAAGCCGCCGGTGATGGCGACGTTCTTGAAGAACATCAGCTGCTGCATCATCTGCTGCTCGGCCGGCAGGGACCAGTAAGCGTGGAAGAAGAAGCTGGCCACCAGCGTGAACACCGCCAGGGCCAGGGCCGCCCATCGGGTGCCCAGTCCGATCAGCAGCGCCAGGCCGCCCAGCAACTCGATCACCAGTGCGGCGGCCACGCCCACCGTGGGCATTGGCATGCCCATGGAGGCGGCGTACCCCACGGTGCCGGAGAAGCCGGCGATCTTGCCGAAACCGGCCGGCACAAACAGCACGGCCAGCAGGATGCGGCCGATCAGGGCCAGGGGGTTTTGCAGGGATGACAGCATGGAAGCACTCCTCAGGTAAAAAGTTGAAAAAGAACGGGACGGGATGTCAGGACGCGAGATCGAACACCAGCACCTCGGCGTCTTCGCCATGGGCCAGCGAGAGAAGGCTGTCGCCGGCCAGCACCGCGGCGTCGCCGCCCTGCAGACGCTGGCCGTTCACATCCAATGCGCCGCGCACCAGGTGCACATAGGCTTTGCGCGCGGGCTTGAGCGAAAGTTCCGCCGCCTCGTCGCCATCGAACAGGCCGGCGTACATGGCCGCGTCGGCGTGGATGGTGACGGAGCCCTGGGCGCCATCGCCGGAGGCCACCAGGCGCAGTTGGCCACGCTTTTCCTCATCCGCAAAACGCTTCTGCTCGTAGCCGGGCTCGATGCCCGTCACGTTGGGCTCGATCCAGATCTGCAGGAAATGCGTGGTGCGGTTGGGCGCGTGGTTGAACTCGCTGTGCATCACGCCGCGGCCAGCGCTCATGCGCTGCACCTCACCCGGCGGGATGGCCTTGACGTTGCCCATGCTGTCTTTGTGGGCCAGGCTGCCTTCGAGCACGTAGCTGATGATTTCCATGTCGCGGTGGCCGTGCGTGCCGAAGCCGGTGCCCGGGGCGATGCGGTCTTCGTTGATCACGCGCAGGTTGCCCCAGCCCATCCAGGCCGGGTCGTAGTAGCCCGCGAACGAAAACGAGTGGTGGCTCTTGAGCCAGCCGTGATCGGCCTGACCACGTTCCTGCGAGCGTCGAATCTGCATCATGGTGTCGTCCTTTCATCTGGGTGAACCAGCGGCCACCTCGAGGTGGTGGGCTGGCATGAATGGATTGTGGGCGCCCGACCCCCCGTGCGGTTTGCATGGTTTTGATGGCATCATTCAAACCAATTGAACCATTGACCCCCAAAAAGCCATGGCCAGCCCGACCCCGCGTTCCGCCCTTTCGCCCGAGAACCTGGGCCTGCTCGAAGCCGTGGCGCGGCTGGGCAGCATGGCCGCGGCCGCGCGCGAACTCGGCATGGTGCCCAGCGCCCTCACCTACCGCGTGCGCCAGATCGAGGACGCGCTGGACGTGTTGTTGTTCGACCGCAGCGCGCGGCGTGCCCAGCTCACCCCCGCCGGGGCCGAACTGCTGCGCGCCGGCCAGTACCTGCTCGATGAGCTCGACGCCGTGGCCCAGCGGGTCAAGCGTGTGGCCACCGGCTGGGAACCGCAGCTCACCATCGCCGCCGACGCCATCATTTCCCACGCCACGCAGTTCGAACTGTGCGAGGCCTTCTACGCCACCGGCGCGCCCACGCGGCTGAAGCTGCGCGCCGAAACGCTCTCGGGCACCATGGAAGCCCTGCAAAGCGGCCAGGCCGATCTGGCGCTGGGTGTGTTTGCCGAAATCTCGCTGCCCGAGATCCAGACCGCGCCGCTGGGCCCGTTGCGCTTCGTCTACGCCGTGGCGCCGCACCACCCGCTGGCCGCCGTGGAACACCCGCTGTGCGACGACGACCTGCGCCACCACCGCGCGGTGGCCGTGGCCGACAGCACCGTGCGCGGCGCGGGCCAGACCTACAACCTGCTGCCCGGCCAGGAGGTGCTCACCGTGCCCACCATGCGGCACAAGCTGGAGGCGCAGCTGCGTGGCATGGGCTGCGGCTTCCTGCCCCAGCCGCTGGCACAGCCCTACATCACCGCCGGGCTGCTGGTGGTCAAGACCATGGCGCAACGGCCCCACCACACGATCCGCCTTGCCTACGCCTGGCGCCGCCCGCGCTCGGCCGCCGACACCGGCCAGGCCCTGCGCTGGTGGCTGGACCAGTTGCAGCACCCGACCACCCGCGCCGCCCTGCTGGAAAACCACCACCTCACTTGATCCAGACGGGGCAGCCGGCAGCGGCAGGACTGATAAAGTCAGGCATCCCATCCATCCACCGCACACGAGCCATGAACAACAACAAGACCAGACGCTCCAAAGCCTCCTCCACCGCTGCGGCCGCACCCGCGCCCAAGGCACCCCGCCACATCGCCGTGGTGGGCGCGGGCATGGCGGGCGTGGCCTGCGCGCGCACTCTGCTGCAAGCCGGGCACCGCGTCACGCTGTTCGAAAAGAGCCGCAACCTGGGCGGACGCATGGCCACCCGGCGCACCGAGTTCGGTGGTTTTGACCACGGCACGCAGTACTTCACGGTGCGCGACAAGCGCTTCGCCACCGCCTTGCTCCCGGCACAAGATGTGGTGCGCCCCTGGAGCGCCAACACCGTGCGCGTGCTCGACGCGTTTGGCCACGTGCTGGCCAGCGCCCCGCCGCCCACCGAGCCCCATTTCGTGGCGGCGCCCGGCATGAGCGCCCTGGTCGAGCACTGGGCGCAGCCCCTGGTGCACCCCGAACTGCATGGCAACCTCACCGCCCGCACCTTCACCGGGACCCGCGTCACCCACATCGAACGCGATGTGCTGAACCCCGAGCAGTGGCAACTGCGCGCCGAAGACAGCGACGGCGGTCAGAACGTGCTCGGCGGCTTTGACCAGATCGTGCTGGCCATGCCGCACCCTCAGGCCCACGACCTGCTGCTGGTGTCGGGCCACGCCCCCACCCTGCGCCAGAGCCTGGCCGGTGTTCAGGTGGCGCCCTGCTGGACGTTGATGGTGGCCTACCCCAACGCCATGCAGCCCGGCCTGCCCCACCTCGGCCCCCAGTGGAACGCCGCGCGCAGCACCCACCACCGCATCAGTTGGCTTGCCCGCGAGAGCAGCAAGCCGCGGCGCGAGCCCATCGAACGCTGGACCATCCAGGCCAGCCCCACCTGGTCGTCCAAGCACCTGGAAGACGACGAAGAGCGCGTCAAGGCCAAGCTGCTCAAGGGCTTTGCCGAGATCACCGGCATCCGCGCCACCCCGACCCACGCCGAGGCGCACCGCTGGCGCTTCGCGCAAACCCAGGTGCCGCTGGGCAAGCCCTACGCCTACGACAAGGCGCTGGGCATCGGCCTGTGCGGCGACTGGTGCCTGGGCCACCGGGTGGAAGACGCCTTCGTCTCCGGACTGGAACTCGCGCTCGCAATGATTTGACCCCCCCTGCGCCGCTGCGCGGCTTCCCCCCCGGGGGGACCAAACCAGCGGTCCGGCGAAGCCAGTCCCGCGGTGTGTGCTGGCACAGACACGCGCTCCGAGTACATGGCTTTGTCGGTTGCTTCGTCCTACCGCGGGCGCTTCGCGCCCTCCCCCACCGGCCCGCTGCATGCGGGCTCGCTCGTCGCGGCGCTGGCCAGCTGGCTCGATGCCCGCGCCCATGGCGGCGTGTGGATCGTGCGCATCGAGGACGTGGACACCCCGCGCTGCGTGCCCGGCGCCGACCGGTTCATCCTGCAACAGCTCGCCGCCTGCGGTCTGGTGAGCGACGAACCCGTGATCTGGCAGTCGCAGCGCGGTGCGCCCTACCAGCAGGCGCTGGACGCGCTCATCGCCAGCGGCCGGGCCTACCCCTGCGGCTGTTCGCGCAAAGACATCGAAGCCGCCCTGCGGGCCCGGGGACGGGTCCGCGAGCGCCACCACGCCGCGGTCTACCCCGGCACCTGCCGCCCCGAACACGGCGGCCTGCAGGGCAAGACAGCGCGCGCCTGGCGCTTCTGGCTGGACGCCAGCGCCAGCGACGTGGCCTGGACCGACCGCCGCCTGGGCCCCCAGACGCAGAACGTGGCCACCGAGGTGGGCGACTTCGTCCTGAAACGCGCCGATGGCCTCTGGGCCTACCAGCTCGCCGTGGTGGTGGACGACGCCGCGCAAGGCATCACCCAGGTGGTGCGCGGTGAGGACCTTTGCGACAACACCGCGCGCCAGATCCTGCTGCAGCGCGCGCTGGGTCTGCCCACGCCGGGTTATCTGCACACGCCCCTGGTGCTGGGGGCCAACGGTGAAAAGCTCAGCAAACAAAACAGTGCCCAGGCCCTGGATCTGGGCGATCCGGTGGCGGCGCTGACCCGGGCGGCCGCCCACCTGGGCCTGCCCGGGTCGGGCGGCAGCGTGGACCAGGTGCTGGCGTCCTGGGTCGGGGCGTGGGCGTTCGGCGCTGGCTCCGCAGGCGTGTGAAGACAAGGGGCTCAGCGGAGCGCAACGCCTTGTAACGATGGGCTAGACTGGCCCGCAGTGCACGGCCAGCTGGGCCGTCACACCCCGTGTGCGACCGGAGCCCCTGAATGAGCAAGACCCCCACCGCAGCCACGGACCCGATCCTGGCCACCAAAGACGTCTCCACCGTCACGGCCTCGGGCGAGCGCAAGCAGCGCCTGATCGCCGACGTGGTGGTGCGCCCCGCCATCACCCACGAGGACGAACGGGGAGAGATCGTGGAGATGATGAGCCGGGCCTGGGGCTTCCACCCGGCCCCCTTGCACCATGTGTACGCGTCCATGATCCGCCCCGGCAAGGTCAAGGGCTGGGTCTATCACAAGATCCAGTCCGACCGCATGTTTTCCCTCTCCGGGTTCGTCAAATACGTGCTGTGGGACACGCGCCCCGACTCGCCCACCCACGGCCTGATCAACGAGATCTACCTGACTGAACGCAACCGCGGCCTGCTGCTGATCCCGCCGTACGTGGTGCACGCCGTGCAGAACATCGGCCTGGTCGATGCGGTTTTCGTCAACATGCCGACCGAACCCTACAACCACGAGAACCCCGACAAATACCGTGTGGCGCCGGAGAGCGTGCCCTACAGCTTCGACAAAGGACACGGCTGGTGAACCTGGCACCAGCGCCCACCTTCAGCGTCATCGTCGCCACCTACAACTGGAGCGCGGCGCTGCGCCTGGCGCTGGCTTCGGTGCTGGAGCAGACCGAGCGCGACTTCGAGCTGCTGGTGATCGGCGACCACTGCAGCGACGATAGCGAAGCGGTGGCGCGGTCCTTGGGCGACAGCCGCCTGGTCTGGGTCAACCTCGAACACAACTGCGGCAGCCAATGGGGCCCCAACAACACCGGCCTGGCCATGGCCCGGGGCCGCTACATCGCCTACCTCGGCCACGACGACCTCTGGGCGCCGGGCCATCTGCGGGCGGCCCGCGACACCTTCGAGCGCACCGGGGCCGACGTGGTGGCGGCCGTCTGCCTGCTCTACGGCCCCCCGAGCTCGGGTCTGCGCGCCGTGACCGGTTTCTTTCCGAACGATCGCTTCACACCCCGGCATTTTTTCCCGCCCTCGTCCCTGCTGCACACGCGGCAGATCGCGCGGGATGTCGGCGGCTGGGTGGGGCCCGACGAGGCGCGCGTCGCGGTGGACTATGAGTTCATTGTGCGCTGCCACGAAGCCGGTGCCACCTTCGCCATGACGGGCCAGCTCTCCGTGTTCAAGTTCAACGCGGCCTGGCGCAGGAACGCCTACCGGCGCCGCGACGTCGGTGAACAAAGCGCCTGCCTCGCGGCACTGCGCGAGGACCACCAGGCCCATCTGCGGCGGGAACTGACCACCGCCCTGCGCGCGGCCAGCGAAGACCGGCTGCTGCGGGTCGAGACCCCCATGAACACCAGCGACAAGGCCAGCGCGGGCGCGGTCCTGAACCAGACCTTCAAGGGCTCGCACCACTGGGGCGACGCCAGCCACTGCCGGCCGGTCGATCGACCGGTCCGGTTTCCGTGCGTCAACGAGAACGCCGGCTACGAGTGGCATTCGCTCGAACAGGACGGCAACGGCTCGGCCTTTCGCTGGAGCGGCCCCGCGTGCCACTCGGCACGGGTGCTGCCCGTGCGCGTCGACCGGCCATTGAAGCTCACGCTCCAGGTGATCCACGAGATCCAGGCCGGCCTGCTGGCCGCGTCGCGCCTGAGCGTGAACGGCCGCACGGTGGAGGCCGACCACCGGCCCGCCGAAGCGGGTGGTTTTCTCTGGACCGCGCACATCGCCCCGGACCAACTGCCCGACGGGGAACGGGCTCCCCTGCTGCTCACCCTCTCGGTGCCCACCACCCACCGCCCGATCGACCTGGACATCAACAACGACCGGCGCTGGCTCGGCCTGGCCATCGGCTGGATCGAGGTCGAACCCGCCTGACGGTGGCGATCCACGCCACCCCGCCACCTACAATCTGGCACCCTGTTTCCGCCGTGCCATGACATCCTCCCCCCCGACCTCTCCCGCCGAACCCGGCAACAACGCGCCCGCCCAGCCCGAGCACCCCAAGCCCGAGGGCGTGCCCTACATGCGCGTCATCAAGAGCTATGTGCTGCGCGCCGGACGCACCGGCCCGGGCCAGGCCCGCGCCTACGAGCAGTTCGGCCCACGCTTCCTGCTCCACTACGACGCCAGCCAGACACTGGACGTGAACGCGGCGTTTGGCCGCCAGGCGCCGCTGATCATGGAGATCGGCTTCGGCATGGGCGGCGCCACGGCCCACATCGCCAGCGTGCGCCCGGGCGACAACTTCCTCTGCTGCGAGGTGCACGAACCCGGTGTGGGCGCGCTGCTCAAGCTCGTGGGCGAACAAGGGCTGGAGAACATCCGCATCTTCCGCCACGACGCGGTCGAGGTGCTCGACCACATGCTGCCCGAGGCCAGTCTGGACGGCGTGCACATCTTCTTCCCCGACCCCTGGCACAAGACCCGGCACCACAAGCGCCGCCTGATCCAGACCCCTTTCGTGAACCGCCTGGCGCGGCACCTCAAACCGGACGGTTACCTGCACCTGGCGACCGACTGGGAACCCTATGCCCAGCAGATGCTGGAGGTGCTGAGCGCCGAGCCGCTGCTGAAGAACACGGCGGCGCCGGGCAGCGACGGCTATGTGCCCAAGCCGGACTACCGGCCCCTCACCAAGTTCGAGAACCGCGGCCTCAAGCTCGGCCACGGCGTGTGGGATCTGGTGTTCCAACGCATGTAGGATGAACCACCCCTGCCGCGCTTCGCGCGACCCCCTCAAGGGGGCTGAGGGCCGCGGCTCCGAGCCTGCCTGCGCAGGCTTGGACGGCCCGAAGAAGCCTCGCCTCTGGCGAGGCTGCGGCCTGCAAGGCGCACTGGCCGTCCGTCCTGAGCTTGTCGAAGGGCGGCCCGGCGGTGCCCTGGGCTACACCGTTTCATGCGTCGCGAGCCACGCTCCGGCGTGGTGAACTGAGAAGAAACGGCACGCCACCCGGCGCGAGCCGCCAGCGTGCCCGGCCTCACTCGTCCTCGGGTTCGTCCGGGTCCAGCGCCGCATCGGCGCCAGCGCCGATGATCTTGCCGCCGATGCGGGCCGTGCCCACCGCCGCGTCCACCGCCAGGCCGGCCACACCCACCACCGCCGACGCGGCCACGTCAACCACGGCGACCACGGCACAGCCCCCCAGCAGCAGGGACGACAGGCCCACCGCGGCCGTCAGGCGCAGCAGGCGCGCGCGCGGCGCGCATTGGCGTGCGGCGTGATCCGGATGCGGTGGGGCAGCGTTGTGCATGGTCAAAGTGGATTCCTGTGAACGGGGCCGTTGCGCCAGAGCGGCGCCGGCGGCCCCCGAAGGCGCAGAGAATAACCGCATTTGCTTGTCCCCTTTCAACCCCGTGGCCCGTCCGTCGAAGAACCCCTTGATCCCCGTGCGCGATGGCGTCTCGCCCAGTTGCGTGGCGCTGCCGGCGCTCAAGGCCGGTGATGCGCGCTGGCCCGGCGTGATCGACTTTCTGGCCGAGCGCCTGCCCGCGGTGGACCGCGGCGCCTGGGCCGAGCGACTGGCCAACGGCGAGGTGCTGGACGACAGCGGCCGGCCCCTGGCGCCCGAAGCGCCCTACCGGGGCGGCACCCGCCTGTATTACTACCGCGCCCTGCCCGGCGAGCCGGCTGTGCCGTTCGAAGAAGGCCTGGTGTTCCAGGACGCCCATCTGGTGGTGGCGGACAAGCCGCACTTTCTGCCCGTGACGCCGGGTGGGCGCTATGTGCAGCAGAGCCTGCTGGTGCGGCTCAAGCGCCGGCTGGGGCTGGAAGACCTGAGCCCGATCCACCGCATCGACCGCGAAACCGCCGGGCTGGTGGCCTTCGCGGTGCGGCCACAGGAGCGTGCGGCCTACCAGGCGCTGTTTCGCGAGCGCGCGGTGCACAAGGTCTACGAAGCCATCGCGCCCTGCCGCGACGACCTGGCCTTCCCGCTGGTGCGCCGCAGCCGCATCGTGGAAGAAGACGGCGCGTTTTTCCGGATGTGCGAGGCCGAGGGCGAGGCCAACAGCGAAACGCGCATCACGCTGCGCGAGCGCCGTGGCGACTGGGCGCGCTATGCGCTGGAGCCGGTGACGGGCAAGCGCCACCAGCTGCGGGTGCACATGAACGCGCTGGGTCGGCCCATCGCGGGGGACCAGTTCTACCCGAGCGTGCTGCGCGGGCCGAATGAAGCCGAAGATTTCGCCGCACCGCTGCGCCTGCTGGCGCAGACCCTGGCCTTCGACGATCCGGTGACCGGCGAACACCGCCACTTCCAAAGCCGGCGGGCGCTGGACTGGCCCGAATAGGCCACTCCAACACCCGCGGGTGGTTGCCGGGAGCGATCAGGCCTGGATTTCGCGCGCCGAGATCTGGTACTTGAAATCGTCGGGCGCGTAGGAGTCGAGCCGCTCGCCACCGGTTTCCGCCGCCGGGTACATGAAGAAGCCCAGCTCCGGCCCCTGGGCGCCCGGCAGCGTGAGGTCGTGCGCCATGTTCCAGCCCATCCAGTTGCCTTCCCAGCTGCCGAACAGGGCCTTGTTCACCGGCGACACCAGCGGGTGTTGCGCGGTCTTGATCCACTCGGGTGCCTCGTGGCGCATCACCTTGGTCACGTCGGCCGGGTCCATGGCCACCCAGCCCAGGCCGGTCAGGAACACCTCGGCGCGGCAGTGCTGCGCACCCTTGAGGCTGGCCGAGCCGGCGCCCAGCTGCTTGTAGCCAAAGGCCGACGGGGCCAGGCGCACGCCGTACACGTCGCGCGCCGGCACGCCCGCGGCGCGACACAGCCCCACGAACAGGGCGTTGAGGTCGGCGCATTTGCCGCCCAGGTTGCCGGTTTCCAGCAGAGCCTTGATGTCTCCCGGACCGCAGCCGCGGGTGGTGGGCTCGCGGTAGGTGTTGGTGACCACCCAGTCGTAGATGGCCTGGGCCTTTTGAACGTCGGTGCGGGTGCCGCGGATGGCCTTTTGCGCCGTTTCGCGCACGATGCCATCGGTGGGCAGCAGCTTGGTCGGCTGGGTCCAGAAGCGCAGCGTGGCCGGGTCTTCGGTCACGCCTTTCTGCACCCAGTCGATCCCGCGGTTGCGGGTCTGCACGCGGCTGGTGATCTCGACGAAGGGCGCTTTTTCGCCGGCCGAGAACTCCACGTGCAGCATGCGGGCACCGTAGCGGCCGTCTTCCACCAGCCGGCCCTGGCCGTTGGTGCTGAAGTCGTGCGTCAGGCCGCGCTGCCAGTCGCTCTCGATGGAGGGCACCGGCAGCCAGGCCTGGGTCTGCCCCTCGGCATCGAGGATGTCCACGCGGGTCGTCACATCGAAGGTGCGCCAGCCGCTCGGCTGGGGGTTGAACGCCGGCTGGGCGGCGGCCTGCGCGAACGCGCCAGCGCTGTGGAACAAGGGCACGCTGGCGGCCATGGACGAGGCGGCGCAGCGCAGGAAATGGCGGCGATCGGGGGTCATGAAAGGAGCTCCGGAATGATCAAAAGGCCGAGTCGCACACACAGGGTGCCACGCAGAGCCAGGAAGGCCGGTCGGCGGCCGACCGGGGGAGGACGGATTATCCCGTACCGATCAGCGTTGTGCGAGCAGGCGCTCCACCCACCCCAGGGCGGTCGGGCTGCTCCAGTCCACCTCGCCCTGCACCACCTGGCGCGCCCGGCCCTGGGCGTCGATCAACACCGTGGTGGGAAAGGCGCGCACGCCCCAGGCCTGGGTGATGTCGCCCTGCGGGTCCAGCAGCACGGGCAGCGTCAGGCCGCTGGCCGCGAGGAAGCGGCGCGCGGTGCGGCCGGCCTCCCGGTGGTTGAGCGCCAGCACCACCACCTTGTCTTCGCCCAGCCACTCGGGCACGGCCTGCAGGGTGGGCATTTCCGCGCGGCAGGGCGGGCACCAGGTGGCCCAGAAATTGAGCAACACCACGCGGCCCTGGAAGTCCGCCAGGCGCACGCGCTCGCCCTGCAGGTTCTGCGCATCCAGCGCCGGCGTGGGCCGCTGCGCGGGCCAGTCGCTGAGCTGGTAGCCCGGGCGCTGGCCAGTGGCGGTGTCGGCCGCGTGCAGCGCGGTGGTCGGCAGCGCGCCGGCCCACAGGCCCAGCGAAGCGCCGAGCAGGCCGCGCCGTGTCAGGCCGTGTTTCACAGACGCTCTGCCACCCAGCCCTGCACCGAAGCCAGGGCCTTGGGCAGACCGCTGGCGTCCGTGCCGCCGGCCATGGCCATGTCGGGCTTGCCGCCGCCCTTACCGCCCACCTGCTGGGCGACAAAGTTCACCAACTCGCCAGCTTTCACCTTGCCCACGCTGTCGGCCGTGACACCGGCGGCCAGCTGCACCTTGCCGCCGTCCACGGCGGCCAGCACGATGGCGGCGGTCTTGAGCTTGTCTTTCAGCTTGTCCATGGTGTCGCGCAGGGTCTTGGCGTCGGCGCCGTTGAGCACGGCGGCCAACACCTTGAGGCCCTTCACGTCCACGGCCTGCGCCATGAGTTCATCACCCTGGCTGGAGGCCAGCTTGCCCTTGAGGGCGGCGACTTCTTTTTCCAGCGCCTTGACCTGCTCCAGCGTCTGGCCGATGCGGCCGGTCAGCTCGGCGGCGGGCGCCTTCAGCGCGCCGGCCGCCTGGGCCACGGTGTCTTCCAGCGACTGCAGGTAGGCCAGCGCGTTGGCGCCGGTCACCGCCTCGATGCGGCGCACGCCCGCGGCCACGCCGCTCTCGCCCACCACCTTGAACAGGCCGATGTCACCGGTGCGCTGCACATGGGTACCGCCGCACAGCTCCTGCGTCGAGCCGATGCTCAGCACGCGCACGATCTCCCCGTACTTCTCGCCGAACAGCATCATCGCGCCGGTCTTCTGGGCTGCCTCGATGTCCATCAGCTCCGCCTTGGCCGCCGCGTTGGCCAGCACCTCGGCGTTGACGATGGCCTCGATCTGGCGGATCTGCGCGTCCGTCACCGGCGCGTTGTGCGCGAAGTCGAAGCGGGTGCGCTCGGCGTTCACCAGCGAGCCCTTCTGCTGTACATGCGTGCCCAGCACTTCGCGCAGCGCCTTGTGCATCAGGTGCGTGGCGCTGTGGTTGCGCACCGTGGCGGCGCGCAAGGCGGTATTCACGCAGGCGGTCACGGTGTCGCCCACGGCGAGCGTGCCCTGCTCCATCGCGCCGTGGTGGCCGAACACGTCGGCCTTGATCTTCTGCGTGTCGCCCACGGCGAACTTGGCCGAACCGCTGGTGATGAGACCTTCGTCACCCACCTGGCCACCGCTCTCGGCGTAGAAGGGGGTGGTGTCCAGCACCACGACGCCTTGTTGACCCGCCTTGAGCTCGGCCACGGGCGTGCCGTCCAGGTACAGCGCCACCACCTTGGCCGGGGCTTCGAGCTGCTCGTAGCCGACGAAGCTGTTGCCGGCGCCGGTGTAATCCAGCGCCTTGTCCATCTTGAACTTGCCGGCCGCGCGGCCCTTGGCCTTCTGCGCTTCCATGGCGGCGTGGAAACCGGCCTCGTCCACCGTCAGACCACGCTCGCGGCAGACGTCGGCCGAGAGGTCGAGCGGGAAGCCGTAGGTGTCGTGCAGCTTGAAGGCCACGTCGCCTGGCAGCACCTGGGCGCCGTCGGCCAGGGCCGCATCCAGGATCTCCATGCCGTTGGCCAGCGTCTCGTAGAAGCGCTCTTCCTCGGCCTTGAGCACCTCGGTGATGCGCTGTGCTTGCGAGGCCATGTTGGGGTAGGCCTCGCCCATCATCTTCACCAGATCGGGCACCAGCTTGTGGAAGAACGGGGTCTTCTGGCCCAGCTTGTAGCCGTGGCGGATGGCGCGGCGCACGATGCGGCGCTGCACGTAACCGCGGCCTTCATTGCTGGGGATCACGCCGTCGCTGATCAGGAAGGCCGTGGCGCGGATGTGGTCGGCGATCACCTTGAGCGAGGGGTTCGTGAGGTCGGCGGTGCCGGTCTCGCGGCCGGCGGCCTTGATCAGCGCGTCGAAGATGTCGATCTCGTAGTTGCTGTGCACGTGCTGCAGGATGGCGGCCAGGCGCTCCAGGCCCATGCCGGTGTCCACGCAGGGCGCGGGCAGCGGCGTGACGGCGCCGGTTTCGTCCATGTTGAACTGCATGAACACGTTGTTCCAGATCTCGATGAAGCGGTCGCCGTCTTCATCGGGGCTGCCCGGAGGGCCACCGGGGATGTGGTCGCCGTGGTCGTAAAAGATTTCCGAGCAGGGGCCGCAAGGTCCCGTATCGGCCATCATCCAGAAGTTGTCGCTCTTGTAGCGGCCGCCCTTGTTGTCGCCGATGCGGATCACGCGCTCGGGTGGCAGGCCGATCTCTTTGGTCCAGATGTCGTAGGCCTCGTCGTCTTCGGCGTAGACGGTAGCGAGCAGGCGCTCGGCGGGCAGCTTGTAGACCTCGGTCAGCAGCTCCCAGGCCCACTTCAGGCTCTCGCGCTTGAAGTAGTCGCCAAACGACCAGTTGCCCAGCATCTCGAAGAAGGTGTGGTGGCGCGCGGTGTAGCCCACGTTTTCCAGGTCGTTGTGTTTGCCACCGGCGCGCAGGCAGGCCTGCACCGAGGCGGCGCGCACGTAGGGGCGCTTGTCGGTGCCGAGGAACACGTCCTTGAACTGGACCATGCCCGAGTTGGTGAACATGAGCGTGGGGTCGTTGCCGGGAACGAGCGGGCTGGACGCCACCACGGTGTGGCCCTTGGAGGCGAAGAAGTCCAGGAAGGTCTTGCGGATGTCGGCGACGGAAGCGGGACGGGTCATGGTGGCCTTGGCGGGTGGTTATCGGTCGGAATCGGGTGGGTGCGCCAACGCATCGGGCGGCACCGAACCGGCTATTTTCGCAAACTGGCGCGCGTTGTCCCGAATCCGCCGGATTCAGGGGTTTTCAGCCCGCCCGGGCCTGGGCTTTCAGGAAGGCCAGCACCTGCGGCTCTTCGGTGAAGGCCACGTTGAAGCGGGACCAGGGGCTGGGCTGCAGGTCGGGCGCGAACAGGTGGCCGGGGCCGAGCAGGATGTCCTGTTCGGCCGCCTTGTAGGCCAGCTCGGTGGCGTTCTGAATGTCCGGGTGACGGGCCCAGAGGAACATGCCGGCCTTGGGCTCGCAGAACAGCTCGAAGCCCAGGTTCTCCAGCTGCTGGGCCACGCGCTGGTGCGCCTGCGCCAGGCGCTCGCGCAGGCCGCGCAGGTGCTTGCGCCAGCGCCCGTCCACCAGCGCGCCGTAGGCCAGGCGCTCGCTGAACTCGGACGAGGTCAGGCCCGAGATCATTTTGAGCTGGGCGAAGTCTTCCAGCAGATCGGGCGGCGCGGCCAGGAAGCCGACGCGGATGTTGGGCGAGATGGTCTTGGAAAAACTGCTGATGTAGACGACACGCTGCAACTGGTCCAGGCTGGCCAGCGAGGGGCGCGGCTCGGGGTCGAGGTCGGCGTAGATGTCGTTTTCCACCACGGTGAACTGGTGCTGCTCGGCGAGCTGCACCACGCGATGCAGGTGCGCCAGGTTGGCCACCGAGCCGGTGGGGCTCTGCAGCCGGGGCTGGGTGAAGAACACCTTGGGCTTGTGTTCGATCACCAGCGCTTCGAGCGCGGCCAGGTCGTAGCCGTTGGGCGTGCGCGGCACGCCGATCAGCCGCGCACCCAGGAAGCGCAGCGAAAACAGCAGATTGGGGTAGCCCGGGTCGTCCACCAGCACCGCGTCGCCCGGGCGCACCAGGCGGCGCGCCACCAGGTCCATGGCCTGGCTGGAGCCCTGGGTGAGCAGCACCTGGTCGGCGCTGACGGCGATCTCCTGCTCGGCCAGCAGGTCGCGCACCAGCTGGCGCAGCGGCGCGAAGCCCTTGGGCTCGCCGTAGCCACCCAGGTCCACGTTTTCGGCCGCCAGCGCGCGCAGGCTGCGCCGCAGGCCCTCTTCAAACAGCCAGTCGCCCGGCAGCCAGCCGCAGCCCGGCTTCATGCGCAGCGCACGGGCTTCGAACACCCGGCGCAGGTACCACATGGAGTCGAAGTTGTAGTTGGCGGCCTCGGTGGTCGCGCCACCCGGCGCCACGCGGGGCACGCCCTCGCGCTTGCGCACGAAGAAGCCCGAATGCGGGCGCGAGACGAAATAGCCCAGCGCCACCAGCCGGTCGTAGGCGTCGACCACGGTGTACACGCTCACGCCGTGGGCATGGGCGAACTGGCGGATGGAGGGGGCCTTGGAGCCCGGGCGCAGGTTGCCGCTCTGGATCAGGTCGCTAAACCCCTCGACGATTTGCACCACCAGGGGCGTGGTGTTTTTGGGGTTCAGGGTGAACATGCGCGGCGCTTCCGGGTTGTTGTGTACCGGTCGATGCGGCTATACAGTGCATCGCCCCGGGCTCGGTGTCTGTATATGTTAGCGCCGGCCAGCGGCCCCTACAGTGTGCGACAGCCTGAATTCTCTTCACCCTCTGGAGCCCTGTATGCAACGCGAACCCCAAGCCACCAACGCCATGCTCATGGCCCGCCGCCAGGCCGCCATCCCACGCGGCGTGGGCCAAAGCCATGCCATCTTCATCGCCAAGGGCGAGAACGCCGAGATCTGGGACGTGGAAGGTCGCCGCTACATCGACTTCGCCGGCGGCATCGCCGTGCTCAACACCGGCCACCGCAACCCGGCCGTGATCGAGGCCGTGAAGGCCCAGCTCGACCAGTACACCCACACCTGCTTCCAGGTGCTGGCCTACGAGCCCTACGTGGAACTGGCCGAGCGCCTGAACGCCAAGGCCCCCGGTGACTTCGCCAAGAAGACCCTGTTCCTCACCACCGGCGCCGAAGCGGTGGAAAACGCGATCAAGATCGCCCGCGCCCACACCGGCCGCTCGGGCGTGATCGCCTTCACCGGCGGCTACCACGGCCGCACCATGATGACGCTGGGCCTGACCGGCAAGGTCGCGCCGTACAAGACCGGTTTCGGCCCCTTTCCCGGCGAAATCTTCCACGCCCGCTTCCCGAACGCGCTGCACGGCGTGAGCGTTCAGGACGCGATCGACTCGGTCGAACAGATCTTCAAGAACGACATCGAAGCGCGCCGCGTGGCGGCGATCATCATCGAGCCGGTGCAGGGTGAAGGCGGCTTCAACGTGGCGCCGCCCGAGCTGATGCAGCGCCTGCGCGCGTTGTGCGACCAGCACGGCATCCTGCTGGTCTGCGACGAGGTGCAGACCGGCGCCGGCCGCACCGGCACCTGGTTCGCCTGCGAGCAGACCGGCGTGGCGCCCGACCTGATCACCCTGGCCAAGTCCATGGCCGGTGGGTTCCCGATCTCGGCCGTGGTCGGCCGCGCCGAGGTGATGGACGCGCCCGCCGCCGGTGGCCTGGGCGGCACCTACGCCGGCAGCCCGCTGGCCTGCGCCGCGGCCCTGGCCGTGCTCGACGAGTTTGAAAAACACGACCTGCTGCAGCGCAGCCGCGACGTGGGCCAACGCATCACCGCCAGCCTACAGACGCTGGCGAAGAAGCACAAGTGCATCGCCGACGTGCGCGGCCTGGGCGCCATGGTGGCCATGGAGCTGTGCAAGAACGGCGACCCGCACCAGCCCGACGCCGACCTGACCAAGGCGCTCGCCACTGAGGCCACGAAGCGCGGCCTGATCATCCTCACCTGCGGCACCTACGGCAACGTGGTGCGCATCCTGGTGCCGCTGACCGCGAGCGATGCCGTGCTGGACGAGGGTCTGGCGATCATCGCTGCGTCGCTCGAAGCCGCTTTGGCAGGATGAGCCCCCACGCTCCACCGCTTCGCGGGTCGCTGCCCCCCGAGGGGGCTGATCCGGCTTGGGGCGGCCCGGCGTCGGCTCGAATGAGCCCCACCCCTCCCCGCCCGCTCGCGGGCGTGCGTGTGCTCGACCTCTCGCGCGTGCTCGCCGGCCCCTGGGCCGGCCAGTTGCTGGCCGACTACGGCGCCGAGGTCCTGAAGGTGGAGCGCCCGGGCGTGGGCGACGACACCCGGACCTGGGGCCCGCCCTGGTGGGGCGAAGGCGCCGACCGCGTGGCCGCCTACTTCATCTGCGCCAACCGCGGCAAGCGCTCGGTCACGATCGACATCGCCAGCGCCGAAGGCATCCAGCAGGTGCGCGAACTCGCGCGCGAAGCGGACGTGCTGATCGAGAACTACAAGGTCGGCCAGTTGGCCAAATACGGGCTCGACGCCACCAGCCTGCAGGCCATCAACCCGCGGCTGATCTATTGCTCGATCACCGGCTACGGGCAGAACGGCCCGCTGGCGCACAAGGCCGGTTACGACTTCGCCATCCAGGCGGAAGCCGGGCTCATGAGCATTACCGGGAATAAAGGGGAAGAGCCACAGAAGGTGGGCGTGGCCGTGACCGACCTGATGACGGGGGTCTACGCCACCACCGCCATCCTGGCCGCGCTGCACGAGCGCGAGCGCACAGGGCGCGGGCGCCACATCGACGCCGCGCTGTTCGACGTGCAGGTCGCCATGCTGGCCAACCAGGGCGCCAACCAGCTGATCGGAAACAAGACGCCGACCCGCATGGGCAACGCGCACCCGAACATCGTGCCCTACCAGGTGTTCCCCACGCGCGACGGCCACATGGTGCTGGCCGTGGGCAACGACGGCCAGTTCGCCCGCCTGTGCGAAGCCGCCGGGCAACCCGCCGTCTCGCGCGACACGCGCTTTTCCACCAACCCAGCGCGGGTGGAGCACCGCGCCACGCTGGTGCCGCTGCTCACCGGCTGGACCCTGCAGCGCGACACCGCCGACTGGGTGCAGCTGCTGGACCGCGCCGGTGTGCCGTGTTCGCCGATCCTGGACATCGCCCAGGTGATGGCCCACCCGCACGTGGCCGCGCGCGGCCTGCGGCTCACGCCCGGCAACGACTCGGCCCCGCCGATGATCGCCAACCCCATGGTGTTCGACGGGCAGCGCCCCACCGCCGATCTGCCGCCGCCCACGCTGGGCGCCGACCCGGCGCGCTGGGAACGATAGGCCCCACCACAGCGCCGCCGTGCGGGCGCCCGGCCGCCGGCAGAAGCCCCCTACCGCGTGCCGCCTTCGCGCCACAGGCGCACGGCGATCCACCAGCCCAGGCCGGCGTTGGACAGCGCCAGCAGACTCAGGCCCAGGCGCAGGCCCTCGGCCGGCTGCGCGAGGTGCACGTACCAGACCAGCGCGGACGACAGCAGGTTGAACGCCAGCATGAGCCAGAACAGGCCACGGTGTGGCTGCCACAGGCGCTTGAGCGAAGACGGTTGAAAAGGCATGCGGTCATTGTGCCGCGCGCCCCGTGGCCGCCGCGGCTTCCTGCTCCTGCAGCAGGCGCCACATCACCTTGCCGGTCCCGCTCTTGGGCAGCGTATCGACCAGCTGCACCGTGCGCGGGCATTTGTAGACCGCCATGTGCTCGCGGCACCAGTCGATGATGTCCTGCTCGCTGGTGCTGCCGCGCGCGCTCTCGCGCAGCACCACCACCGCCTTCACGCTTTCGCCACGGTAGGCGTCGCGGGTGGCGATCACACAGGCCTCGGCGATCGCCGGGTGCTTGTACATCAGCAGCTCCACCTCGGCCGGCCAGACCTTGAAACCGCTGGCGTTGATCATGCGTTTGAGGCGGTCGGTGATGAAGAAATAACCGTCCTCGTCCACCCGGCCCAGGTCGCCCGAGCGGAAGAAGCGCTTGCCCTCGAAGGTGATGAACGCGGCCTCGGTCGCCTGCGGCCGTTTCCAGTAACCGTCGAACACCTCGGGGCCGTGGATGATGATCTCGCCCGCCTCCCCCGGCGGCATCTCCTGCAGCGCGTCGGGGTCGACCACGCGCGCATCGGTGCTCATGAACGGCACGCCCAGGCACTGCTGCTTCGGGCGGTCGGGCGGGTTGCTGTGCGAGGGCGCGGCGGTTTCGGTCAGGCCATAGCCTTCGGCGTAGCGCAGCCCGAACCGATCGAGCAGCCGCTGCGCCACCGCCTGGGGCATGGCCGCGCCGCCACCGCCGATGTAGACCAGGCTGGAGAGGTCGTAATGCTCGAAGCTGGGGCTCGCCAGCAGGTCGATCACCATGGTGGGAATGTTGGTCCAGTGCGTGACACGCCAGGTCGAGATCAGCCGCCCGGCGAGTTCGCGGTCCCAGCGCGGCATGAGCACGATGGTGGCGCCAACGTACACCCCCGCGTGCATGCCGGCGACCATGCCGGTGATGTGGAACAGCGGCACCACCAGCAACTGGGTGTTCTCAGGCGTGCCATTGCCCCACAGGCAACTGGCCACCGCGTTGTGCATGAGCGAGCGGTGCGGGTGCATGCAGCCCTTGGGCAGGCCGGTGGTGCCACTGGTGTAGGGCAACACAGCCAGGTCCTCCGGGGTGCGGTTGTGCGCGGGCGGAGTGTCCGCACAGGCCAAGGCGCTGGCCCAGTCGCTCACGCTGCCGCCGGGCAACGTGGGCGCCGGGTGGCGGGTGCCGAGCCAGTTGGCCCAGGCCGGAGGCACCTCGGCCTCGGGGCCCATGGCGTCGCGGTAGTGGGACACCACCAGATGGCGCAGGCGCTCGGCCTCGGGCAATTCGGCGCTGGCCTGCAGCAGCTCGCCGGCCAGATCGGCCGCCGCGATGGCCACCCGCGCGTCCGGGTCGCTGATGTAGTGCTTGAGCTCTTCGGCGCGGTTCATGGGATTGACCGGCACCACCACCGCGTTGGCCCGCAGGATGGCGAAGTGCGCCACCACCCACTGCGGGCAGTTCTGCATCAGCAGAATCACGCGGTCGCCGTCCTGCACACCCTGTTGCCGCAGATGGGCCGCCAGGCGTTCGGCCTGATCGTGCAGTTGCCGGTAGCTCAGCACCTGGTCGAAGAACACCAGCGCCGGCTTGTCGGGGTAACGCAGGGCACTCACGGCCAGGTTGTGCCACAGCGAGGTGGCGGGCGGGTGCAGCCGGTGCGGCAGGCGCGCGGGCCAGAAGCGGTGGTGTGCCCGCGCGGGCTCAACGGGCGCCAATGCGGACGCCGTGGGTGCGGTGTGACTCATGGGCTTGTCTCCTGGGTCTGTTTTGCCGGCAAGCATACGGGGCTGCCGCACAACATGGCACCCGGGCTTGTCGCGGTTGGGACCGGACCTACTGGCATGGAACCTGCTGACGCTCAAACCCAGGAGCGTGAATGGGGCGCGCGTCGATGGAGTCATGTCTTTTTTGCATGAACCGCCCACGTAAACCCCGATGACTCGCCCGCAGGGGCGGGGCTACAGTCGCCCTGCGGACCGGCAGTGCCCATTTCTGGTGCAAGTCCGGCCTGACAAATCAACATTCAACAGCCAATGGAGTGACCCGAATGAAATTGAATTCCCTGAAACTGACCGCCACCGCCCTGGGCGCTGCCGCCACTCTGATGAGTCTGCCCGCGCACGCTGGCAAGACGCTGGACGCCATCAAGAGCCGGGGCCAGCTGGTCTGCGGCGTGAACACCGGTCTGGCAGGGTTCTCGCAAGCCGACAGCAACGGGGCCTGGACGGGCCTGGACGTGGACTACTGCAAGGCGGTGGCCGCTGCTGTGCTGGGCGACGCCACCAAGGTCAAATGGGTGCCATTGAATGCCCAGCAGCGTTTCACGGCCCTGCAGTCGGGCGAGGTGGACATTCTTGCGCGCAACACCACCAACACCCTGTCCCGCGACGCCTCGCTGGGTCTGCACTTCGTGGGCGTGAACTACTACGACGGCCAGGGCTTCCTGGTCAACAAGGGCAAGATCACCAGCGCCAAGCAGCTCAAGGGTGCCACGGTGTGCGTGCAGTCCGGCACCACCACCGAGAAGAACCTGACCGACTTCTCCCGCGCCAACAAGCTCAACATCAAACCCGTGGTGTTCGAGAAAGTGGAAGCCTCCACCGGCGCCTACTTCGCTGGCCGTTGCCAGGCCTACACCACCGACGCCTCGGGCCTCGCCTCGGTGCGCGCCAAGGAAGCCAAGGTGCCGGCCGACCACGTGATCCTGCCCGACCTGATCTCCAAGGAGCCGCTGGGCCCGATGGTCCGCCGCGGTGACGACGAATTCTTCGCCATCACCAAGTGGGTGCTCAACGGCCTAATCGAAGCCGAGGAATACGGCATCACCCAGGCCAACGTGGAAGAGATGAAGAAGAGCACCGACCCGCAGGTCGGCCGCATGCTGGGCTCCACCGAAGACCTGGGCAAGCACCTGGGCCTGGACAAGGAATGGCTGGCCCGCTCCATCAAGGCCGTGGGCAACTACGGTGAGAGCTTCGAGCGCAACGTCGGCCCCAAGACCCCGATCAACCTGCCGCGCGGCAAGAACAACCTGTGGAGCGCAGGCGGCTTCATGTACGCGGCCCCGCTGCGCTGATCCGTTCCTCTCAGGCACTTGGCCCCCAGCTGGCACAAACGCTCTGCGAACCTGGTTCGTAGGGCGTTTGTGCCGGTTTTTTTACAGCTTTCTCTTCTGGAACATCGTCCATGTCCCATTCCCCCATGATTGAAGCGCGGCCCCTGCCCGCCCGCAAGAAGCGCTCCATGTCCTGGAACAGCCGCGAAGGCCGCAGCGTCATCTACCAGGTGGTCGCCATCGCATCGGTGGTGGCCCTGATCTGGCTGCTGGTGCGCAACACGCTGCGCAACATGCGCGAGCGCGGCATCCAGAGCGGTTACGACTTCATGGGTCAGCCGTTCGGTTTCGACGTCAGCGAAACCATGATCCCGTACGACGTGATGAGCACGTACTGGACCGCGTTCTCCATCGGCATGCTCAACACCCTCAAGGTCGCCATCATCGGCATCGTGCTGGCCACGATCCTGGGCACCCTGCTCGGCGTGGGCCGCTTCTCGCCCAACTTCCTGCTGCGCAAGATCTGCTACGGTTACGTGGAGTTCTTCCGCAACGTTCCCATTTACCTGCAACTGCTGATCTGGTACATCGTCTTCACCGAAGTCCTGCCCAGCTTCGAGGACGCCTGGCAGGTGGGTCACTTCTACCTGAGCAAAAGCGGTTTCTCCTTCCCCTGGCCGATCTGGAAACTGGGGCAGACGTTGGCGCTCATCGGGCTGCTGCTCGGCGTTGCGGGCTCCTACGTCTACGCCCGCAAGGCCAGCAAACACTTTGACCTGACGGGTCAGCAAAGACCGGTGCTGCTGGTGTCGCTGGCGCTGATCGTCGGCCTGGGCGTGTTGGGCTGGCTGGCCGGTGGCGCGCCCACCGGCTGGAACCTGCCGGTCAAAGGCGATTTCCAGATCGAAGAAGGTGCCGCCTTCAGCCCCGAGTTCCTCGCGCTGCTGCTCGGCCTGGTGCTCTACACCGCCTCGTTCATCGCCGAGATCGTGCGCTCGGGCATCTCGTCGGTGTCGCTGGGCCAGCACGAAGCGGCCGCCTCGCTCGGTCTGGGCAAGCGCCAGGCGATGCGGCTGGTGGTGTTGCCGCAGGCCCTGCGCGTGATCATTCCGCCGCTGACCAGCCAGTACCTGAACCTGACCAAGAACTCCTCGCTCGCCGTGGCCATTGGCTACCCGGACCTGGTCTCGATCGCCAACACCACGCTCAACCAGACCGGCCGCGCCATCGAAGCACTCTCGATCGTGATGCTGGTCTACCTCACGCTCTCGCTCGTCACTTCAGCGCTCATGAACTGGTTCAACGCCAGTGCAGCGATCCAGGAACGCTAGGAGACACCCCATGCAACAGATTTACCAACCGATCGAAGCCCGGCCCATGCCGGGCCTGAGCGTGGGCGCCCTGGCCTGGCTCAAGACCAACCTGTTCTCCTCCGCCGCCAACAGCGTGAAGACGCTGATCGTGGCGGCGCTGGCGCTGTGGGCCCTGTATGGTGCTGCGGGCTGGGTGTTCACGAACGCCGTCTTCGGCGCCAACCTGGAGGCCTGCAACAGCGTGCGCGGCATCGGCGCCTGCTGGGGTGTGGTCGCCGAAAAGGGCCGGCTCATCGTGATGGGCCGCTACCCGGACACCGAACACTGGCGCCCGGTGATCGCCACCGCGCTCATGCTGGGCGTGGTCGGCATCAGCTGCATGCCGCGTTTCTGGAACCGCTTGCTCGGCCCCATCTGGCTGACCATGCTGGTGGTGTATTTCCTGCTCATGAAGGGTGGCGTGCTCGGCCTGACCGCGGTGCCCACCGACCAGTGGGGTGGCCTGCCACTGACCGTGATGCTGACCGTGGTGTCCATGACGATGGCGTTTCCACTTTCGATCTTCGTGGCGCTGGGCCGGCGCTCCAACATGCCGGCCATCAAGACACTGTGCACGCTCTACGTGGAGCTGATCCGCGGTGTGCCGCTGATCACGGTGCTGTTCATGGCCTCGTTCATGCTGCCGCTGTTCATGCCCGAGGGCGTGAGCATTGACGTGTTGATCCGCGTGGTGGTGGGCATCACGCTGTTCTCGGCGGCCTACATGGCCGAAGTGGTGCGCGGTGGCCTGCAGGCCCTGCCCAAGGGCCAGACCGAGGCCGCGGCCACGCTGGGTCTCACCTATTGGCAGACCCAGCGCAAGATCGTGCTGCCGCAGGCACTGTCCATGGTGGTGCCTTCGCTCATGAACACCTTCATCGGCATGTTCAAGGACACCTCGCTGGTCACCATCGTCTCGCTTTACGAGCTCACCGGCGCACTGGCCCTGGCACTCAACGCCGACGCCGACTGGCGCCCGTTCAAGCTCGAAGCCTATTTCTTCATCACGCTGATCTATTTCGTGTTCTGTTTTGCCATGTCGCGCTACAGCCTGTGGGTGGAAAAGCGCACCGCCGTCAGCAAAGTCCGCTGAACGCAGAACATCCCAAAATCAGAAAGCCTCTCATGACCCAACAAGAAGCCCCCATCATTCATTTCGAAGGCGTCAACAAGTGGTATGCCAGCAATGGCTACCACGTGCTGCGCGACGTCAACCTCAGTTTCGCCAAGGGCGAGAAGGTCGTGATCTGCGGCCCCTCGGGCTCGGGCAAGTCCACCCTGATCCGCTGCGTCAACGCGCTGGAGGAATACCAGGAAGGCAAGCTCACGGTGGACGGCACCGTGGTCGGTGACGACGTCAAGGGCATCGACAAGGTGCGCCGCGAAGTGGGCATGGTGTTCCAGCAGTTCAACCTGTTCCCGCACCTGACCGTGCTGGAAAACCTGATCCTCTCGCCCACCTGGGTGGCCAAGCTGCCACGCAACGTGGCGATCGAAAAGGCCATGGTGCAGCTGGAGCGCGTGCGCATCGCCGAACACGCCCACAAGTACCCGCTGCAGCTCTCGGGCGGTCAGCAGCAGCGCGTGGCGATTGCGCGCGCGCTGTGTCTCACGCCCAAGATCATGCTGTTCGACGAGCCCACCTCGGCGCTCGACCCGGAGATGATCAAGGAAGTGCTGGACGTGATGATCGGCCTGGCCGACCAGGGCATGACCATGTTGTGCGTGACGCACGAAATGGGCTTCGCCAAGGCCGTGGCCGACCGCGTGATCTTTATGGACCAGGGCCAGGTGGTGGAGCAGAACACGCCCGAGGAGTTCTTCAACCACCCGCAGACCGACCGGAGCAAGGACTTCCTGTCCAAGATCCTGGGGCATTGAGCCCCGGCGTCGCCCCACCTGCGGGGCCACAAAGAAGAAGGGCGGCCCTTATGCTGGGGCGGCCCTTTTTTTTGCCCGCGGACCGGTTTTTTTCAGACGTGACGCCGGGGAACAGGACCTGGGGATTCGAGCAGCACCGCATCGGCCCGTTGGTGCAGCGCTTCGATGATGTGGCAGTGGTCGTCGGAACCGTCGCAGCGGTTGCGCAAGGCGAGCAGGTCTTTCTCCAGCGCGCGCAGCTCGCGCAGCCGCTGCCGCACATGGCCCAGATGTTCATCGAGCGCGGCGCTGGCGGTGGCGCAGTCGGTCTTGTCGTTCAGGTCCAGTGCCAGCAGGGTGCGCACCTCGTCAAGCGACATGTCCATGGCCCGGCACTGGCGCACAAAGCGCAGGCGGTGGATGTCGGCCTCGCTGTAGAGGCGGTAGTCATTGTCGGCGCGGGTCTGGGCCTGCAGCAGGCCCTCGCGCTCGTAGTAGCGGATGTTGGCCGCGCTCACGCCCGAGCGTTGGGCGGCTTCGCCAATGCGGTGCCGTGGCACCTGCGACACAGGGGGTTGCGTCATGCTTGACCTTCAAGTGGCTTCAAGGTTTCCAATCATGGCAGACCTCCCGCCCACCGGCGCACCACCCTCCACGAAAGCCCCCACCATGGCCTGTTCCTGCTCCACCGGCTGCTCTTCCGAAACGGCCACCAACCCCGCCCTGCTCGATCCGCGCTGGCGCCGCGCGCTGTGGATCGCCCTGGTCCTGAACGCCGCGATGTTCGGTGTCGAACTGGTGGCGGGCCTGCAAGCCGGCTCGGTCTCGCTGCTGGCCGACGCGGTGGACTTCGCCGGCGACGCCGCCAACTACGGGCTCTCGCTCGCGGTGTTCGGCATGGCGATGGTGTGGCGCAGCCGCGCGGCCTGGATCAAAGGCGCCACCATGTTCGCCTACGGGGTGTTCGTGCTGGCGCGCGCCGGCTGGACGCTGCACACCGGCAGCGTGCCCGAGCCCCTGACCATGGGTGTGGTCGGCTTCGTCGCGCTGCTGGTCAACGCGGGCGTGGCGGTGTTGCTCTACCGCTTCCGCAGTGGCGACGCCAACATGCGCAGCGTGTGGCTGTGCTCGCGCAACGACGCGCTGTCCAACCTCGCGGTCATGGGCGCGGCGGTGGGGGTGTTCGGCACCGGTTCGGCCTGGCCCGATCTCGGCGTGGCCGCGGTCATGGCGGCACTGGCCATCAGCGCGGGCACCTCGGTGCTGCGCCAGGCCCGGGGCGAACTCGCCGGATTGCCGTCTCGGGTCCAGGGTCAGGGCCATGTGCACTGACCCGCGCCGCCGGCGCAGACGGCAACCGTCCGTCGGGCCAGGCCGGGTCGGCTGAAAGAAGGCCGCCTCCAAGGGCGACCAACGGCCTCCGCGCCCAAGGAGATCGCCATGCCCCGCACCCGCCCCCCTCCGACCCCAGCCACCCCACCGAGCCGCCCCAATGCGTGGCAGCCCGGGCTCTGGCTGGCGCTGCTGGCCGGCGCCGCCATCGCGCACAACGCCCGCGCCCAGACCTGCGAGGCCAGCACCGACGCGCAACCGCCCGCCGTGGTGGAGCTCTACACCTCCGAGGGCTGCAGCTCCTGCCCGCCGGCCGACCGCTGGCTCTCCGGCCTGAAGGCGCAGGAGGGTGTGATTGCGTTGGCGTTTCACGTGAGCTATTGGGACCATCTGGGCTGGCTGGACCGTTTCGCCACACCGCAGACCACGGCCAGGCAGCACCAGATCAAGGCAGCGCTCGGGGGCCGTTACGTGTACACGCCCCAGGTGGTGCTCAACGGCCAGGACCACCGGAACTGGCAGGGGCAGACCGCCCGGCAGTTGCCCCGCCTGCCGGCGGCGCAGGCCCCCGCTCTGCGTCTGCGCCGTGTGGATCACCAGGTCACGGCCCACATCGACGCCAGCGGCGGCCAGCCCATGTTCGCGGGCTACTGGGCGGTGCTGCGGGACGGGTTGAGCAGCCAGGTCACGCGCGGCGAAAACGCGGGCGAACACCTGAAGCACGACCACGTGGTGGGCCTGTACCGGCCGGTGCCGGCCTGGTCGGCGGCGCAGGCGCACCGCGTGCAGCTCGATCTGCCGGCGGTGGCCGTCGGTCTGCGCGTGGCCTTCGTGGTCACCGACAGTGGTGGCACCCGCCCCGTGCAGGCGCTGGTGCTGAGCTGCTCCTGAGCGATGACGCCCACACCCGACCATCCCGGCATTTGATCCCGCGCATGGAACTTCCCCCGGGCCAGCCCTATCATTCCCTGCACATGCGCCACTTCCTCATCGCCTGCCTGATCGCCCTGCTGCCCCTGCGCGGCTGGGTGGGCGATGCCATGGCGGTTTCCATGCTGGTGCCCCCGGCGCAAGGCGCTGCCCACGCCGGCTGCGCCGAGAACCTGGGCCCACCGGCTCTGGCGACCGTGTTGCAGGCGCCCACTGCGCACGGCATGGCGACGCAAGACGCACCGACCGCGCAGGCGCAGGACGGCAGTACCCTGACGCACAGCACCTGCGACGTCTGCAACGGCGTGGCCATGGCCCAGCCGACCCCGCCTGGCGTGCCCGCGCGGCAAGCCCACCCGCTGCTCGCGGCGCCGCAGACCGTGCGGTTCGCCAGCGCCGAGCCGCAGCAGGGCCACAAGCCGCCCATTTCCTGAGTTCACACGCCCTTGGTGCGTCCACCGCCGCCCCGACTGTGGCCACGGCCGACGCCGGTCTGTGTTTTCAAGAGGTTTTCATGAGCCATTCCCGACGGCGCCAGCCGCCGTCTTCCGCGCCGCTTGCGACCTCCCCTGACTCTTCGACGCGGGCGGGCGCGGCACCGTCCACGTTCAGCCCCAGTGTCTGACCCTTCTTTCGTTTCTGTTTCTTTTTCAGGAGCCACCATGCAAAGACGTTCCCTCCTCCTCGCCGCCGGCCCCGCCCTGCTGGCTGCCACCGCCCTGCCCGTCTGGGCCGTCACCCCCGCCGCCAACGCCCTGCCGGTGCTGCAGGTCTGGAAAGACCCGAGCTGCGGCTGCTGCAAAGACTGGGTTGCCTACCTGCAGCGCGACGGCTTCCAGGTCCAACTCTTCGAAACGGGCAACACCGCGGTGCGCAAGCGCCTGGGCCTGCCCGACAAATACGCCTCGTGCCACACGGCGCTCATCGGCGGCTACGTGGTCGAAGGCCATGTCAACGCGCGCGAAATCCGCCGCCTGCTGGCGGAAAAACCCAAGGCCATCGGACTATCGGTGCCGGGCATGCCAGTGGGCAGCCCGGGCATGGACGGCCCCGTGTACGGTGGCCGCAAGGACCCCTACGACGTGGTGCTGGTGCTGCCCGACGGCAGCGGTCAGGTCTACCAGTCCTATTTCCGCAGCTGAAGGCCGCCTGTCTCCCGGAGCCCCCATGCAGAAGATCCTGGCAATCACCACCCTCGCGCTGCTGGGCAGCTACCCGGTGATGGAACGGCAACGCGGCGAATGAAGGGCACGCGATCCCGGCACGAACCTTAAGGAACCTTAACACCAAACACTTATATATAGCCGGTGAAACCAGGGGTATTCGGGGCTTTGCGAAAGCGCCGGAACCCGATACTGGGTTGGGTAGATCGGCATCCGTTCCCCAGTGATGCCGCCCGTTCCACCCAACCTTTCGGGGTGTTCGCATGCGCACCAATTTGCCCGTCACGCACCAGGAGTTCGTCATTCCGGACGGGGTCACACTTGTCTCCACCACCGACCTGCAAAGCCGCATCACCTACTGCAACCCGAATTTCGTGGCGGTCAGCGGCTACAGCCGTGAGGAACTGATCGGCCAACCGCACAACATCGTGCGCCACCCCGACATGCCCGCCGAGGCCTTCCGCGACATGTGGGCCACGCTGCAAAGCGGCTCGCCCTGGTCGGCCATGGTGAAGAACCGCCGCAAGAGCGGCGACCACTACTGGGTCCTGGCCAACGCCACACCGATCGTCGAGAACGGCCAGCCCGTAGGCTACATGTCGGTGCGCACCAAGCCCACACGCCAGCAAGTGGAAGAGGCCGAAGCGCTGTACCAGCGCATGCGCTCGGAGACCGAGAGCGGCCGACCCAGCATCGCGCTGCACCGCGCCCGGGTGGTGCGCACCGGCTGGCGCGGCGCGCTGCAGCGCTGGACCCGCCCGACCCTGGGCCGCCGGATGGGAGTGATCGCCCTCGCGCTGGCTTTTCTGGTGCAGATGCTCGAAAGCGCCACCGAAGGCATGCCCGACGCCGTGCATTACGCGGCGTTTGGCGCCACCGCCGCGCTTGCGATCATGGCCTCGGCCTTCATGCGCCGTCTGATGGTGCGGCCCGTGGAAGAGGCCGTTCGGTTTGCCAACCAGATGGCCGCGGGCGACCTTTCGGCGCGCTTCCGGGGGCAGCTGACCGGTGAACTGGGCGACCTGGCGCGCGCGCTGAACCAGCTCAACGTCAACCTGCAGGCCGTGGTCACCGACGTTCGCCACGAAGTGGAAGGCGTGCAGGTCGCGTCTGGCGAGATCGCCAGCGGCAACCACGACCTCTCGGCGCGCACCGAATCGCAGGCCAGCAGCCTGGAGGAAACCGCGGCCTCGATGGAGCAGCTCACCAACACGGTGGCGCAGAGTGCCCACTCGGCACGCGAAGCGGGCGTGCTGGCCGGCCAGGCGACGCAGGTCGCACGCGAGGGCAACGAGGCCATGGGCGCGGTGGTCTCGACCATGGACGAGATCAGCCGCTCGTCCAGCCGCATCGGAGAAATCATCCAGGTGATCGACAGCATTTCGTTCCAGACCAACATCCTCGCGCTGAACGCCGCTGTGGAGGCGGCGCGGGCGGGCGAACAGGGCCGCGGCTTCGCGGTCGTGGCCGCCGAGGTGCGCAGCCTGGCGCAGCGCACGCTGGGTGCCGCCAAGGAAATCAAGCTCCTGATCGACACCTCGGCCAGCCAGGTCTCGCAGGGCAGCCAACTGGTGCACAACGCCGGCAAGACCATGGGCAACATCGTCGGCGCGGTGCAGCAGGTCAACAACCTGATCGGCGAGATCACCGGTGCCACGCGCGAACAGTCCCTGGGCCTGTCGCAGATCAACCAGGCGGTGGTGCAGCTCGACACCGTGACGCAGCAGAACTCGGCCATGGTCGAAGAACTGGCCGCGGCGGCCAGTTCGCTGCAGAGCCAGGCCCGGGTGATGCACGACGCGGTGCAGATCTTCCGCTTGAGCAACCTGTCCACGCACGGCCACGCCTGAGCGCCACCGGCACGCAACGGCTGCGTGCTAAGGTAGCGCAATGCCCCACAACATCCGCTACACCCTGCTGTCGCTGCGCGATCTGGCGGTGTCCTTCGGCCCGTTCGCGCTGCTGACCATCGCCCTGCTCGCGCTCACCTACTGGTGGCTCGACCCCAACCCACCCAAGCGCGTGGTGCTGGCCACCGGCCCGGCGCAAAGCGCCTACGACGAGTTCGGCAAACGCTACGCCGACGCGCTGGCGCGCTACGGCATCACCGTGGAACTGCTGCCCTCCGAAGGCTCGTCGGCCAACCTCGAACTGCTGCGCACCGGCCGGGCCGACCTGGGATTCGTGCAGGGCGGCAGCGCCGACATCGGCTATGACGACGAGGAGTCGATTTCTTCGCTGGGCAGCCTGTTCGTCGAACCGCTGTGGCTGTTTTACCGGGAAGACTCGGCGCAACGCCTGAACCAGACCGACACCATCACCACCCTGACCGAGCTGCAGGGCTGGCGCGTCAACGTGGGCACCCCCGGCAGCGGCGTGCCGCGCCTGTTCTCCACCCTGCTCGACGTCAACCGCGTCGAGCGCAACCAGCTCCAGCTCAGCGAACTGGAACAGACCCCGGCCACCGTCGCCTTCCTGGACGGCCAGGTGGACGCCGTGGTGTTCGCCTCGGCCCCCGAATCGCTCATGGTGCAGATGCTGCTGCAGTCGCCGGGCATCAAGCTGCTGGACTTCGCGCAGAGCGAAGCCTATTCGCGCCGTTTTGGGTACCTCACGCCGGTGGTGATGCCGCAAGGGGTGGTCGATCTCTCCAAGAACATCCCCACGCACGACATGCGGCTCGTGGCCTCCACCACCAGCCTGCTGGCCACCAGCAAGACACACCCGGCCATCCTGCAGCTGTTCGCCCAGACCGCCACCGGCCTGCACGGGGGCGCTGGCTGGTTCAGCCGAGCCCGCGAATACCCCAGCCTGGAACACAGCGAAGTGCCGCTGTCGCCCGAGGCGGTGCGCGCCATCCGCAACGGCCCGCCGTTCCTGCAACGCTACCTGCCGTTCTGGCTGGCCAACCTGGTCGAACGCATGTGGCTGGCCATGGGCCTGATCATCGCGCTGGCGCTGCCGCTCTCGCGCATCGTGCCGCCGCTCTACACCTTCCGCATCCGCTCACGGGTGTTCCGCTGGTACGCCGAGCTGCGCGACATCGAGCAGCGCAGCGAAGGCTCGGCCGAGCCAGGGGGCACCCCGGTGCAGGAGCTGCTCGACCAGCTCGACGCGATGGAACTGAAGGTGGAAAAAATCGTGGTGCCCCTGTCGCACACCGACGAGCTCTACGCCCTGCGCAACAACATCCACCTGGTGCGCAAGAAACTGCTGCGAAAGACCTGAGCAAAGCGGCCTCGCAGGGGGGGGCCTCCAGCGAAACCCACCCCCGACGCCGCACGACGAGGCCTATGGCTGCCGGGCGCTGTTGATCCAGGCCTGGCGCGTCACGTCGTCCAGCGCGTCGTCGACCATGCCATGGTCGGCCACCACGCGCAGCCGGTCCTGGGCCAGCAGGCGCTCCACCCCCCGCTTCGTCATGGACAGGGAACGCCCGTCCGCCCCGGTGAACAGGAACATGGTCCCGTGGGGACTGGCCCAGGTGACCTGGCAGCGCAGTGCACGGCCCTCGTGCCAGACATCGACCCAGGCGCCCACGGGCAGAACCTGCACCTGCTCATCGGCCATCTCCTCCTTGAGATCGGCCCAGTCGCGCGGCAGGATCTCGGTGTCCACGAAAGCCGGCTGCGTGTCAATCAGCGCGTCTTCCATGAAACCGGTGTCGCGCGCTTCGGCCGGTTGCATCCAGAGCTCGTCGCCATCCGGTTCGAACTGAGCACTCGGTGGCGCTTCCTCGACGGGTTCGTTGCGCTGGGTCTTGTACGCGGCCTCGTGCAGGCCCATCAGGGCCGCGAAAAACGCCTCGGTCTGGGCCCGTGGGTAATCGATCGCGTCCAGCCCCTCGCGCAAGGTGCGCAGCAAGCCGGGGATGACCTTGATCAGGCGCGGCCGGTTGCGACTGGCCTGCGCCAGCTGGGAAGACCACAACAGGTCGGGCAGGATCTCGGTGTAACGCACCGCGGGCGTCTGCGCGGGTGCCAGGGATGCGGACGTCGCCGGCTTTTCGGCCGCGTCCATGCGGGCCTGCGCCACCACCTGCGACCAGGGTCCGGTCAGAAAGCGCCGCACCACGCCGGGCGCGCGCTCGAAATCGTTGCGCGCGCGGAACTCGGCCGCCACCCGTTCGGCCAGCAGGTTGCGCTGCTCCACCCGCATCAGGGTCTGCACGGCCAGCCCGCGGGCCTGCGCCTGCCGGGGCGCCAGGGCCTCGGCCTGCGAGCGCGTCAGTTGCTCCAGCAAGCCGGGAAAACGGTCCGGCAGATCGGCACCCGGAGCCTGCAACGCGCGCACGACGTCGTTCACCTGGGTGGCGAACGCGGTGTATCCCGAGTCCTGCTCGCTGGTGAATGCCAGGCCGCGCTCGGCGATGGCATCGAGCAGGCGGCGAGCGGGGTTGTGCCGATCGGCAAAAAAACGCGGGTCGCTGCGCGCGAGCTGCAAGAGCGCCGGCTTCAGGCCCTGCAGCATCTCACGCAGCGGGGCCAGCAGCCGCTCATCGGTCGTCAGGCGCCGCAGCATCAGCGTGACCACCTCGGCCGCCAGGGTGCGCACCATGGCGTTGCCCGAGCCCGAGGCGCCCTGGTCGCTGGGGCCGCTGCCCGCCTGATCGAGGTTGCCCACCAGCAACTGGTGCAGGTGGTCCAGGGTGAGCAGCGCATCGGGGCCGCGCACCGCTTCCGTCGAAACCGATTCGCTGCGCGAGCCGCTCTCCGGCCCTGCCGGGGTCGGTGTCCGGCCCTGGGGCGTCTGGATCACGGTGTAGCCCGCGGGCACGACGCCCCAGCTGTCGAGCAGCGCACTCAGGCGCGCGTACATGCCCTGCAACTCCTCGCCGAGGGCCACGGCACCGGTCTGCAACCAGCGCGAACGCACCGCCGGGTCCACATGCAACCCGCTGAGCGCGCGTATCAAGGCTGTTACCACCACCTCGGAGCGCAACGGGTTGGCCTCGATGCGCACCCGCTGCAGGCCACGGGCGCGGCTCATGCGCGCGTTGAGTCCGACCAGTTCCTCGTCGGCCGACATCTTGATCACCTGCTGCACCCGGGCGAGCTCCACCGTCTCCTGCACCTGCTCGTCGCCCATGAGCTCCAGTTCGTCAAAGCTCAGCGATTTCAGGCTGCGAACCTTGCTGCCGGAGGAAGGCAGCGCGCCTTCCACCGACTCGGCAAAGGCTTCCAGAAAACGCGCCGCGATCACCTCGCGGTGGCTCTCCAGTGTGGTCCGGGCCTGACCGAGTGCCTGCTTTTCATGCAGGTGGCTTGCAACGCTTTCGCGCTGTTGCAGCGTCTCGTGCAGTTTGGCAAGCCAGCGCGGAATCCACTCGCGCGTTTGCACAAGGGCTTCTTTCAGGCACGCATCAAAGGACTCGTTGGGGCTGGCGTCCATGGGGCCGGGTACCTTTCATCTCCGCGAGGAGTGAGGGTTGGTATGCCTTGCATTATCACCACCCAGCCTGGTACGCGAAACCCGGATGTGCGCGCCCAAACCCGCCAGTTCAGGGCTTTGCCAACAACGCCTGCCACCCCGAGGCGCCCAGGGCCCGCAGGGTCTGGATGTTGCGCTCGACGATCGCGTCCGCGTCCCCGCCATCGGAAGCCACCGCACGCGCCACGCTTTCTTCGCGCAACAGGTGCAGCGTGGGGAAAGGCGCGCGGTTGGTGGCGTTACTGATGTCGTCGGGTTCAACGCCCTCAAACTGGAACTGAGGGTGGAAGCTCGCGACCTGGATCACGCCGTCGAGCCCGTGCTCTTCCACCACATCGTCCACCACGCCCATGAAGTCGTTGAAGACGAAAAAATCCGGAAACAGCGTGGGGTGCACCAGCAACGTGGTGTCGATTTCGTCGGCCGGCGTGTTCACCAGCAGGTCCAGCTCCCGGTCCAGCTCGTCCAGGAACGCATCCAGATGCCGCGCCCGGCTCACCACGATGCGCACCTGGTTCTTCACATAGACCGACCGCGCGAACGGACACAGGTTCAGCCCGATCACCGCCTCCTCGATCCAGTGGCGGGTGTCGGCAAGAACTTGTTCGTCGGTCATAAGAGAAAGTGCAAATCGAGAAAAGGGTAGCTATCGCAGAATGCCGCGGGTCCGGGTTTCCCGGTCCGCAGGCATTGCCCCCTTGAGGGGGTGACGCGCCGCAAGGCGCGGCGCGGGGGTGGGCCTCACTTCAAGGCTTTGTAGCGGAACCGATGCGGCCGCGCACCCTCTTCGCCCAGGCGCTTCTTCTTGTCGGCCTCGTATTCCTGGTAGTTGCCGTTGAAGAACACCCACTGGCTGTCGCCTTCGGCGGCCAGGATGTGGGTGGCGATGCGGTCCAGGAACCAGCGATCGTGGCTGATCACCAGCGCGCAGCCGGCGAACTCCAGCAACGCGTCTTCCAGCGCGCGCAGGGTTTCCACGTCCAGGTCGTTCGAAGGTTCGTCCAGCAGCAGCACGTTGCCGCCTTCGGCCAGGGTCTTGGCCAGGTGCAGGCGACCGCGTTCACCGCCCGAAAGCGTGCCCACGCGTTTCTGCTGGTCACCGCCGGAGAAGTTGAAACGGCCGCAGTAGGCCCGGCTGGGCATCTGGAACTTGCCCACGGTGATCATGTCCAGGCCGCCCGAGATGTCTTCCCAGACGGTCTTTTCGTTCGACAGGTCGTCGCGGCTCTGGTCCACCACCGCCATCTTCACGGTCTGGCCGATCTTGACTTCACCGCTGTCGGGCTGCTCCTTGCCCGAGATCAGCTTGAACAGCGTGGACTTGCCCGCGCCGTTGGGGCCGATGATGCCGACGATGGCGCCCGCCGGGATCTGGAAGCTCAGGTTGTCGATCAGCAGGCGGTCGCCATAGCTCTTGCTCACGTTCTTGAACTCGAACACCTCGTTGCCCAGGCGCTCGGCCACGGGAATGAAGATCTCGTTGGTTTCGTTGCGCTTTTGGTAGTCGACGTCGCTCAGCTCTTCAAAGCGCGCCAGGCGGGCCTTGCTCTTGGCTTGCCGACCCTTGGGGTTCTGGCGCACCCACTCCAGTTCCTTCTTCATGGCCTTGGTGCGGGCGTCTTCGGTGCGCTGCTCCTGCTCCAGACGGGCTTCCTTCTGCTCCAGCCATGTGGAGTAATTGCCCTTGTAGGGGATGCCTTGGCCGCGGTCGAGTTCAAGAATCCACTCGGCCGCGTTGTCCAGGAAGTAGCGGTCGTGGGTGATGGCCACCACGGTGCCCGAGAAGCGCTTGAGGAACTGCTCCAGCCATTCCACCGACTCGGCGTCCAGGTGGTTGGTGGGTTCGTCCAGCAGCAGCATGTCGGGCTTGGACAACAGCATGCAGCACAGCGCCACACGGCGTTTTTCACCGCCGGAGAGCAGGCCGATCTTGGCCTCCCAGGGCGGCAGGCGCAACGCGTCGGCGGCGATCTCGAGCTGGTGTTCGCTGTCGGTGCCAGCGGTGGAAATGATGGCTTCGAGCTGGGCCTGCTCGGCGGCCAGGGCATCGAAGTCGGCGTCTTCTTCGGCGTAGGCCGCGTACACCTCTTCGAGCCGCTTCTGGGCGGCGCGCACGCCGCTCATGCTGGCCTCGACCGCTTCGCGCACGTTCTGTTCGGGGTCGAGCTGGGGTTCCTGCGGCAGGTAGCCGATGCGGATGCCCGGCATCGGGATGGCTTCGCCCTCGATCTCCTTGTCCAGGCCGGCCATGATCTTGAGCAGCGTGGACTTGCCAGAGCCGTTGGTGCCGAGCACGCCGATCTTGGCGCCGGGGAAGAAAGAGAGGGAGATGTCCTTGAGAATCTGGCGCTTGGGCGGCACGATTTTGCCGACCCGGTTCATGGAGAAAACGTATTGAGCCATGGTGTCTGTCTGTCCGAGTGATCTGCGGCCGAAAGGCCGCGCAACCCATGATTATCCCAGCATGCGACAATACCGGCTGTTGGGCACTTCAGTAGGCCCGGCACCAGCACAATGCTGGGGGTGTGCACCAGCCACTGGCCGCCACCCACCTTGTGAATCCATCAGCCCCAGACTGACCGGCCGCCGCCCTCCTACACAGAGGACAGCAGCCGGAGTGGCCGATGCCCCCAGCGCCCTGGACGGGCGCCTCATCAAGCAATGAACTTCGAAGAACTGAATCTGGCCCCGGCCATCGTGCAAGCTGTGCGCGAGCACGGTTACGAAACCCCCACCCCCATCCAGGCCGAGGCGATCCCCGCCGTGCTGGCCGGACGCGATCTGCTCGGTGGTGCCCAGACCGGCACCGGCAAGACCGCCGCCTTCACCCTGCCCCTGCTGCACCTGCTGAGCCAGGGCGAACGCGCCAAGAGCAAATTCGGCGGCGTGGCCATCCGCGCCCTCGTGCTCACCCCCACCCGCGAGCTGGCCGCCCAGGTCGAAGAATCGGTGCGCACTTACGGCAAGCACCTCTCGCTGACCTCCACCGTCGTCTTCGGCGGCGTGGGCATGAACCCGCAGATCAACGCCATGAAGCGCGGCGTGGACATCCTGGTGGCCACGCCCGGGCGCCTGCTCGATCTGCAGCAACAGGGTTTCCTCGACCTCTCCGGCGTGCAGATGCTGGTGCTGGACGAAGCCGACCGCATGCTGGACATGGGCTTCATCCACGACGTGAAGAAGATCCTGGCCCTGGTGCCCAAGGAAAAGCAGAGCCTGCTGTTCTCCGCCACCTTCAGCGACGAAATCCGCGACCTCGCCAGCGCCCTGCTGAAAGATCCGCTGCACATCCAGGTCACCCCGCGCAACACCACGGTGCAGCGCATCAGCCAGGTGATCCACCCCGTGGGCCGCGGCAAGAAGAAGGCCCTGCTGGTGCACATCATCAACGAGCACAACTGGAGCCAGGTGCTGGTGTTCACCCGCACCAAGTTCGGCGCCAACAACGTCGCCGAGTACCTCACGAAAAACGGCATCCAGGCGATGGCGCTGCACGGCAACAAGAGTCAGGGTGCCCGCACCCAGGCACTGGCCGGCTTCAAGAGCGGCGACATCCGGGCCCTGGTGGCCACCGACATCGCGGCGCGCGGCATCGACATCGACGAGCTGCCGCACGTGGTGAATTACGAGATCCCCAACGTCTGCGAAGACTACGTGCACCGCATCGGCCGCACCGGCCGCGCTGGCAACAGCGGTGAAGCCGTCAACCTCGTGAGCCTGGACGAAGAAGGCTTCATGATGGACATCGAGCGCTTCACCAAGCAGCAGATCCCGGTGCAGATCTTCCAGGAGTTCATGCCCGAGCCGGGTGAAAAGGCCGAGCCCATCGCCATGGGCCGCCAGACCATCTGGGGCGGCGCCGGCAAGCCGCCGAGCCGCGAGGTGATGGCCGCCGCCGCCAAGGCCGCGCGCACCGAGATGCTGCAGCGCGTGCGCGAGAAGAAGGCCGACGCGCCACAAGGTGGCCGCGGCAACGGCGGTGGCCAGCGCCAGCGCCCGGCCGGTGACGGCAGCCCGGCCGCCGACGGCCCGCGCGGCGAAGGTCGCCGCGCCCAGGCGGGTCAGCGCCCCAACGGTAACGGCAATGGCCAGCCGCGCAACGGCGGCAACCGCAATGGCGCGCAGGGCCAACGCCCGCCGCGCCAGGCCCAGGGTGACCGCATGGATCGGGGCGATCGCCCCGAGCGCGGCGACCGTGGCCCGGCGCGTGGCGAGGGCGGCGCAGAGCGCCAGCCTGGACCCAACGCCCACCTGGGCAGCCTGCGCATCCGCGAACCGCGTCCACGCACCGCCGCCCCGGGTGGTCAGCCCGACCCGCTGCGCACCAGCATCGACTCGATGCGCACCGGCAACCGCGGCAACCGCTCCGGCCAGGGCCGTGGTGGCCAGGGCCGCAACGGCGACGCGCCGCGCGGAGGCCCCGCCGATCCGCTGCGCACCAGCTTCGGCCGGATCCGGTAACTTCCCCTCCACCGTCGGTTCCCGGGCGGTTCCAGCGCCCCGGACCTCGACGGCGCGGGCACCCCGTGGCCCGCCGGGTTTGGCACTACAGTGCGGTCATGGAAACTGACCGCACGTATCCCGTCCCGCAAGTCCCTGTCGCCCCGTCTGCCCTCACCGGCAACGGGGCGCAGTCGCGTTTCGCCACCCTCATGGTGGCAACTTGCAATCTGCTCAACCTGGCGCAGCCCGGGCGGCACTTCTACGACGGTCAGGACCCCTACAGCCAGAACGAGTTCGAGCGCAAGGTCGAATGGCTCGGCGCACGCTTCAAGGTGCTCAACGCCGATGTGATCGCGGTGCAGGAGGTGTGGGACGAGGTCGCGTTGCGCGCGGCGGTGGCGCGCAGCGGCCTGCAGTACGGCTTCGTGAGCGTGCCGGGCGCGGAGAACGGCCCCGGCCAGCACGGCGCGCAGGGCACGCCGCGCGTGGGCATCGTCAGCCGCCTCAAGGTCGAGTCGGTCCTGTCGCTGGTCGATTTTCCGGCCGCTGCGGTGGTGGATGTGCCGGGCCTCGGGCCGCATACCCGCTTCGAGCGCCCGCCGCTGTTCGCCACCCTGCGCATGAAGCACGGCCAGGCCGTGGGCGTGATCACCGCGCACCTGAAATCCAAACGCCCCAAGTACCTGCAAGACGCCGAGGGCCGGCCACTGGAAGACCCGGACGACCCCACCGTGCAGGCCATCGGCTCGCTGCGCTCGCTCATCATGCGCGCTGGCGAAGCGCTGGCGCTGCGCCTGAAGGTGGTGGAGCTGCTGCACCGCACACGACTGCCACTGATCGTGATGGGCGACCTGAACGATGGACCGCACAGCGTCACCACACAACTCATCGCCGCCACCTCGCAAGTGGCTTACGACAAGGGCGCGCGCGACAACGCGCTCTTCAGCGCCTGGGACGTGATGGGCGAGGCCGCGCTGCGCCGGGACGTGGCCTTCTCCCACATCCACCAGGGCTACCCCGAGGTGCTTGACCAGGTGCTGGTGAGCGAAGAGTTCGTGGCCACCAGCCGCGCCTCCATCGGCGATGTGAAGCGCGTCGACGTCTTCAACGACCACCTGTTCGAAGGCCGCGACCGCAGCCGCAGCGACCATGGGTTCGTGCGCGCGCTGTTGCGCCTGCGGCTGCCGGACCCGGTGCAACGGCAGGGCCAAGAACAGGTTCCGTTCTGTTCCAATACCGGTGCGGAACACGAACCCTCCTGATCCCATGAAATTGCTGCTTGCCGAAGACGACGCCATGCTGGGCGCCAGCATGGAAAAAGGCCTGACCCTGGCCGGGTTCACCCTGGACCGGGTGCGAGACGGCCAGCATGTGCTGAACGCACTCGAAAGCCACACCTACGACGTGATCCTGCTCGACATCGGGCTGCCCAAGATCGATGGCCTGCAGATACTGCGTCGGATGCGTCAGCAGGGGCTGCAGACCCCGGTGATGCTGGTGACGGCACGGGATGCTGTTCAGGATCGCGTGGCCGGATTGAACCTGGGGGCCGACGACTACCTGAGCAAACCCTTTGATCTGGATGAACTGATCGCCCGCATCCACGCGCTCGCGCGCCGCCGAAGCGGTCAAAGCCAGCCGCAGCTTCAGCTGGGTCGGCTGCAACTGAATCCGATCGAGCGACAGGCACGGCTCGGAGACACGCCGCTGGCGCTGTCGCCGCGCGAGTTCGATCTGCTGGAAATACTGATGCGCCAGCCCGGTGCCGTGCTGTCGGTGAATGTGCTGGAAAAGCAACTCTACAACTGGGGCAACGAGGTCACCAGCAACGCCGTCGAGGTGCATCTGCACCACCTGCGCAAGAAGCTAGGCGAGCCCTGGATCGTCAACGTGCGGGGTGTGGGCTACAAACTGGTGCCGCTCGCTTGAACTCCATCCGATCGCGCCTTCTGCTCTGGCAGATCTCGGCCCTGGTTCTGACCTCGGTGGTGGTCGGTGTTCTGACGTTTCGGCTCGCCTGGGGTGGATTCAACGACGTGCGGGACCAGGGCCTGGAGCAGATTGCCCAGGCGGTGTTGCGGCATGACAAGACCTTGAATGCCGGCAGCGCCAACGCGGCACCCAAGGCACCGCAAGACCTGTCCATCCTGGAAAAGAAGTGGTTCGCCGAAGACAGGTATCTGGACCAGTTCGTCAGCCAGATCTGGAGCAACCAGGGTGTGCTGCAGTACTCGTCGCTGCCCGAGGTCGGTCCACCGATGCAGCCCTCGGGGCACCACATCGTGACCTGGCGTGGCCAGAGTTGGCGCCTCTACACCCTGCCCCAGGGGGACCGCCTGGTCCAGGTGGCCGTCACCACCCATATCCGGCGGCAGCACTTCTACGAGCTGACCACCTGGCTGTTGATCCCGCTGGGCGTTCTGGTGGTGGTGCTGGGCATGCTGATCCACCAGGCGGTCCTGCGCTCGTTGCGTCCGCTGGAAAACATGCGCCGCGAACTGGGCCAGCGCGATGTCGCGGACCTGCAAGCGGTGTCCACCACCGGGTTGCCCGCGGAGATCGTGCCACTGGCCGAAACCCTGAATCAGCTGCTCACGCGCATGGACGTCCTGCTGGCCCACCAGCGGCAGTTCCTCGCCGACGCCGCGCACGAACTCAACACGCCACTGGCTGCCATCCGGCTGCAGGCCCAGCTGGTGCGACGCACGCCGGAGGCCGAACGCGTCGCCGCGCTGGACGAACTGGACCGGGGCATCCTGCGCACCAGCCACCTGGTGTCCCAGCTCTTGCAGCTGGCGCGGCTGGAACCCGATGCCCGCCGTTCCGAACACGCCATGGTGCAACTGGACGCGCTGGTGCGCGAGGTGGTGGTGTCCTTCGCGGCGCGTGCCGCCGAACACCGCATCGATCTGGGTCTGACCTCGGCCGACCCGGCCTGTGTGCGGGGCGATGCGCAGGCGCTGCGGGCCATGCTGGACAACCTGGTGGACAACGCCCTGCGCTACGCCGGCGAAGGGGCCCGCGTGGACCTCGCCTTGCGCGTGGAAGGCCACCACGCGGTGGTGGAAGTCATGGACAACGGACCGGGCATCGCGGCCGCGGACCGCGAGCGGGTGCAGGAGCGCTTCGTCCGGCTCGATCAGGGGCAATCCACCGGCAGCGGGTTGGGCCTGGCGATCGTGAGAAGCATCGCCGATCTGCACGCGGCCCATTTCGAGATCACCGATGCGCCGTCCGGGGGGCTGCTGGCGCGCATCCGCTTTCCCATGGCCGCCGACACCCCAACCCCAACCTGAACACCCGACCGGTCAGGCCGGAGCGCTCAGCGCTCAGCCCCGCTTCTGGATCGTTCCGCTGAAATAGCGCTCACGCATGCGCCGGGCCGCGCGCCACAGGATGGGCGGGGCAAAGTCCTGGCCCATGCGCCAGAGAACACCTTTGAACTCTTCGGTGGGACGCTCTTTGAAGATGGTGGTGTGGATGCCGTCGGCCTCGCCCTTGGGCCGACCGTTGGAGTAGTAATACAGCGCCAGCGACTTGCGGGTCACGTCTTCCGGGCAATTGAGCGGGTCGGGGTGCCCGTGGAACGATTCGCTGGTGGTCGAAAAGATGGCCAGCCGGTTGAAGACCGGCAGGATCTTGTCGCCACAGAACGACGTGTCCTTGTTCCACAACTCCAGGTGGCCGCCGTACTCCTCTTTCCAATCCTTGTTCAGGTACAGCAGGATGTTCACCCGGCGGTCCAGAAAGGTGGCGTCGTGGTGGTTGAAATCGGCGTGCAGCTTGAGCAGGCCACCCTTGCGGATCTGGTGCAACCCACCACCCCGCAAAGCCGGGTCGGGAATCAGGTTTGGAATGCCGGTGACTTTTTCGAGAAAGCGCAGAAACGGCAGGGAATGCAACTGGTAGAACAGGTTGCGGGTCACCGGGCCGAACTTGGTTTCATCGGCGCACACCAGCTTGATTTCGGTCTGGCGGTTGTAGTTGTGCCAGTCGATGTCGCCGGGCTTGGGGAATTCGCTCAACACCGCCTGCGCCACATCCTCGGGCAGAAAGTTGTCAAACGCGATATGGGGAAATGGAGACCCTTGCGCGTATTTGTCCACGCTCTCGGCCGCCAGGGCCGCGTATTTCGGGTCATCAAAAACAAAGCGGCTGCTCAATCCGTGCGCATCCATTGTGTGCTCCTCGACACTGTTCGTTCACATCCATGCCGCGAGCCATCAAACGATCCGTATCAATAGCACCTCCAAGTGAATTGAACGTCTGCCCAAGTCGCAGCCAACCGGAAAATGTAAAGAACGGAAACTTAAGAATCACTTAAGACACAGCCGGTCTGGGCGAGCGCCAGGGGTTTGTTTGCACAGAATCGGGCAGCGCTTCGGCGCCCACCACGCCGATGTTCATGCCTTTCGTGCAGGCGCAGACGCTGCCGCGACGGCTCGAACCGCGCGATCGGAAACGAAGGAAGGGGGGAAGGAAGGAAACGCCTTAGGCGAAGCGCAGCATCGCCACCGGTGGCAGGTCGTTGGACACGCCTTGCCAGTGCTCGCCCGCGTCGGCGCTCAGCCACAGGCCGCCGGTGGTCGAGGCCATGGCCAAGGTCTGACCGTCGTCGGCCACAGCCAGACCATGTCGATAGACCAGGTGGTACGCGTGGGCCTGCGGCAGACCGCTGGAAAAGACCCGGAAGCTGGCACCACCGTCGTCGGTGCGCGTCACCACCATGCGGCCGTCCACCGGGATGCGGCAGGCATCGGCCTGTGCCGGCACGAACCAGGCGCGCTTGGGGTTCTGCGGATCACAGGCCACCGCAAAGCCAAAGCCGGACGGCGCAGGAGCGTCGATGCCCGTCCACCGCTGGCCACCGTTGTCCGAGCGGTAGATGCCGCAGTGGTGCTGCACCCACAGCACGTCGGGATGGGCGGCGCATTGCACCGGGCAATGGGGATCCTGCGTATTGCCGTCCTCGGCGTTTTCGACCGGCAGGTAGTCGGCCCTCATGCCCTCTGCGGTGAGCGCCCAATGCTCGCCGCCATCGTGCGTCTGCCAGACACCGCCGCAGGACACGGCCACCGTCACGTGGCGCGCATCGCGCGGGTCCACCACGATGGAGTGGATGCCGGCGTGGTCGTAACCACCACCGAACCAGTCGCGGCGCCCCGGCTGTTCCCACAGCGCGGTGTTGAGCGTCCAACTGGCGCCGGCGTCGTTGGAGCGGAACAGCCCGGCCGGAATGCAGCCCGCCCACAGGGTGCCGGGCTGGTCCGGGCCACCCGACGCGAGCGACCAGACAAGGTCCACGCTCCATGGGGTCGGATCGTCGGCCCAGGGGCCTTCGGTGGGTTTGAGGGGAAAGGCCGGTGCAGCGATCTCTTGCCAAGTCTGGCCCTGGTCAGCGCTGCGGCGCAGCTTGACGCCGAAATGGCCCATGCGCAGCGCGGCGTACCAGGCCCCATCGCGTGCGTCGGCCAGCACGCTGGTGACGGGCTCACCCGGGAAGTGGTGGGCGGCGATGGTCCAGTCCGTGCCAGCACCACGCAACACGAACAGGCCTTTTCGGGTGGCGACCAACAGTGGCTGCATGTCCGGCTCCTTGGTTCGATGTGGGGTTCAGCCGCCGCTCAGCGCCTGGACGACCAGCACCTTGTCGCCGGCCACCAAACCCTGATTCAACGTCACACGGTCCTGCACCATCTGCCGGTTCACGAAAACCGCCACGTGTTTGCGCACCGCACGCTGGTCGTCAAACACGTAGTGCGCGAGTTCGGGGGCGGCCCTCAACGCGGTCTCCAGCACCTCGCGCAGCGTGCCGGGCACGACCTGCTGCGGCGCGCAGTCCACATGGCGGCGCAGGCTGGGGGCGAATTCGACGTGGACCATGGCGGCTGACGGGCGGGTCCACCAGTTTCAGCCATTGCCCGGGCGTGTGCAAGCGGCGCCAGCGGGGCGTGTAAGCCGCTGTAAACCGGGGCCTGGTTTTCCTCTCAACGGGTCGGGCCGTGCACCCGAATCACCCTCGCACGAACAAGGTCACCAGCGGCTCGTCCCCCACCTGCCGGCTCCAGTGGCCGTGCAGCTTCGGGTCGAACGTGGCGCCCTCGGGCAAGGTGTCGGCGGAATAGAAGTGATCACCCGGGCCAAAGACGCGCGAGCTGCCATCCTGCAGACCGATCTCCATCCGCCCCTGCAGCACGAACAACCACTGCGGCGCACCGGTGCAATGGAACTGGCTGCGAAAGCCCACCGGACTCTGGCGCAACTGGTAGCCGCCGCTGGCCATGAGCGGCGACAGCCGGGCCGCGGGCGTGCCCTCGGTCAGAGGCACGGCCTCCTCGCGAAATTTCGCACGGCCATCGCTGTCGGTGTACAGCACCACCTTGTTGAACTGACTCATCACGCGCTCCTCGGTTGGAGCCCGGTTGTACCAGATGGCCTTTCACGGACCGCCCGCCGCATCGGCGCCAGATGCGACAACAGCCTGGTGGCTGGTGGCCACCAGGCTGTCGAACCGGCATCCGGTGATCAGTTCACCGACTTCGCGGAGTAGCGGTTCGGGTACAGCTCGTTGAGCTTCTGGCCGGTTTCGCCGTTGGCCACGATGTCGCCCGTGCGCTGGGCTTCGATCAGCTCGGCGCGGACTTCGGCGCGGGTCTTGCCCTGGGCCACCGCCTCGGAAGCGTAGCGGCCGGGGTACACCTGGTTCAGCTTTTCACCGGTTTCGGCGTTGGCCACGAGGTCGCCCGTGCGGACCGCTTCGCGCAGTTCGGCCTGAACTTCCACACGCGTCCTGGGCTGGGCCACGACCTGGGCGGGGTAGTTCTGCGGATGGAGCTGGCTCAACGTTTCACCGGTTTCGCTGTTGGCCACGACGTCGCCCGTGCGGACCGCGTCGCGCAGCTCGGCCTGGACTTCGGCGCGGGTCTTGCCCTGGGCAACCACCTCGGCGGCATAGCGGCCCGGGTAGACCTGGTTCTGCAACTCGCCGGTTTCGGCGTTGGCCACGATGTTGCCGGTGCGCTGGGCTTCCAGCAGCTCGGCGCGGACCTGCTCGCGGGTCTTGGCCGTTGCGGGGTCGGCCGCCAGGGCGTGACCGGCGGACAGGGTGGCAATGGCGAGGGTGATGGCGGTGAAGTAAGAGCGTTTCATGACAAGTTTCCTTTCAGGGTTGGTGAGGCTGGAAAGGCCGCAAAACACATCAGGGTCTGCCCAGCATCGAAGCGTTGATTGAGGTTTTGCGCTGCGATGGGGTGAACTTTAAAGTTTCCGTTTCCATAGAAAAACAGGCAAATCCTCTCTGCTATATTGCTGAAACAGAAACAATGTCCCCTTGAAACCCTGAAGACTGCCCTATGGACCGACTGACCTCCATGCGTGTTTTTCAGCGCGTGATCGACGAAGGCGGCTTTGCCGCCGCCGGTCGTGCCCTGGACATCTCCCCGGCGGTGGTGACCCGTCTGGTGGCCGATCTGGAAGAGCACCTGGGCACCCGGCTGCTGCACCGGACCACCCGACGTCTGTCGCTCACCGAGGCGGGCGAAACCTACCTGGAACGGGTGCGCCAGATCCTGCAGGACCTGGACGAGGCCCACGCGCTGGTTAGCTCGCACACGAACGAGCTCGCCGGGGTGCTGCGCATCCTGGCCCCGCCGGTGCTGGCCACGCACGTCCTCGCGCCACTGGTCGCGGGTTTCCGCCAGGCGTATCCCAAGATCCAGCTCGACATCGAGGTGAACAACCACCGCGAGCCACCGATCGAAGACTACGACGTCACCCTGCTCGGCGCCCCCACGTCCTTCGATGCCGACGTGATCGCGCGCAAGATCATCTCTGGCGAAGCCATCCTGGTGGCCTCGCCGGCCTACCTCGCGCGCCGGCCCGCGCCGCAGACGCCCGCCGAGCTCGTCCAGCACGAGTGCCTGCGCATCAAACCCGACAACCACCGCAAGCTCGGCTGGCAGCTGTTCCGGTCGGACAAGGCCGATGAGAGCGTCGAAATCGACGTGCCTGCCGTGCTCTGGACCAACCACACCGACACGCAGCTGCGCGCCGCGCTCGACGGCGCCGGCATCGCGGCGACCACGGTGGAACTGGCGGCGCCCCACCTGGCCAGAGGCGCCCTGGTGCGCGTGCTCGCGCCCTGGATCACCGGCCGCTACACGCTCTACGCCGCGCTGCCGAGCCGCAAGTTCATGCCGCGGCGCACCCGCGTGTTTCTGGACTTCCTGACCGTGCAGACCCAGCTGGCTGTGGTCAACGCCCTGGCCGCCTGCGAGGCCTGCTGAAGCGCCGTTACAACCGGTTTCACAAGAACCTGCGGCGGCTCAACCCCGTTTGGCGACCCCGTTCGTTTCAGTGAGCTCCATCCACTTTCTGGAGCTTTCATGAAACCCCGTCGTTCCCCTCTTCAGCGCCTGGCTCTGCCCGCGCTCGCCGCCCTGGCCCTGTTCAGCGCCCTGCCCGCCCAGGCCGTCGGACGGATCGCCGACGTCCACGTGATCGACCGCGACAGCGGCGAGGTGCTGCCGGTGATCCGGCACCGGGGTGAACATTGGGTGGTCGGCCGCCCAGGCGCGCGTTACGCCGTGTCGGTGCGCAACACCTTGGACGCCCGCATCATGAGCGTGGTGTCGGTTGATGGGGTGAACGTCGTTTCGGGCGAAACCGCCTCGTGGGAGCAGACCGGCTACGTGCTCAGTCCCTGGCAGCGCTACGACATCACCGGCTGGCGCAAGAGCGACGCCGAGGTGGCCGCATTCCACTTCACCGCAGCGCCCGCGTCCTACGCCGCGCGCACCGGGCGGGCCGCCCAGGTGGGCGTGATCGGAGTCGCCGTGTTCCGCGAAAAGACACCGATGCCCGCGGTGATCGCGCCCGAGCCCTACAGCCAGGCCCCCCTGCGCGAACGCCTGGGCGCGGGGGAATCGGCCCAGGCCATGAGCCAGGACAGCAGCGCCGCGCCGAGCAGCGTGCCACCACCCCCACCGGCGCCCGCTGCCGAGGCCAAGGCACAGCACGACGGCTCCCTGGCGCGCGAAGAGGCCGTGGCATCGCGCCGCATGGCGCCCGCCAGCCCGGCGCCGCGCCTGGGCACCGGCCACGGCGAGCGCGAGGGCTCCTGGGTGGGCCACACCACGTTCGAGCGCCGCAGCCAGCGGCCCGATGAGCTGATCCGCATCCGCTACGACAGCCGTGAGAACCTGATCGCCATGGGCGTCATCCCCCCCGATGCGATGCCCCACCGCCCCAACCCCTTCCCCGGCGCCCCCTACCCGCGCTACGCGCCCGATCCGAACTGAGCGGCTGAGGGGCCGGACACGCGGATGCGTCGCGGGGGCGCAGCACCATAATCGGTCGCATGGACGCGGCCGGTTCCCCCAGCGACGAGCAACTCATGCACGCTTTTGTGGCCGGTGACGCACGCGCTTTCGAAACCCTGTACGACCGCCACGCCCTGCCGGTGTGGCGCTTCGTTCAGCGCAGCGTGAACAACAGCGCCCTGGCCGACGACCTGGTGCAGGACGTGTGGTTCAGCCTCGCGCGGCAGGCCCCGGCATACGAGGCCCGCGCGCGCTTTCGGACCTGGCTCTTCACCCTGGCCCACCACCGCCTGGTGGACCACTGGCGCACCCACAAGCACCACACCAGCCTGGACGCACAGACCGAAGAAGGCGCGACGCTGGCCGACACGCTGGCGGCCGCATCCGGCTTCGGCCCCGAGCGCCAGCTGACCTCGCGCGAGCAGGCGCAGGCCCTGCTGGACGCGCTCGCGGCCTTGCCCGCTGCGCAGCGCGAAGCGTTCCTGCTGCAGGCCGAAGGCGGCCTGAGCCTGGCCGAGATCGCACAGACCACCGGCGTCAGCCCGGAGACGGCCAAGAGCCGGCTGCGCTACGCCCGCGCCCGCCTGCGCGAAACCCTGGAGGCGCACGCATGAACCGCGACCAGCCACACCCGCCAGCGCACGGCCCGGGCCCCGAGGACCTGCTGCTGCGCCGTTACCACGAGGCCAACGCGCTCGACAGCGCGCGCCCCGACCCGGCGCTGCGCGACGCCGTGCTGGCCCACGCACGCAGTGTGGCCGCCGCCCAGTCCGCCAGCCGTGCCGGCACGCCCGGCGTGAAGCCGCAGCCCGCCGCCAACGACCACCGCTGGGCCTGGCGGGCCCTGGGCAGCGTGGCCGTGCTTGGCCTGGTCGGCCTGCTGGTCCTGCAGTTCGACCGCGGCACACCCGAGGAGCGTGAGGCCGCGTTCGGCCTGCCAGCCCCGCCATCGGCCGCACCCGCACCCGAAGCCACACCACCGGCCGCAGACACCTCCCGAAAGGCGGTGGAACCCGCTCCGGTCCAAGAGGCGGCCCCGGCTCCCAAGGCCAAAGCGCAACGCCAACGCAACGAAGCGACGTCAGAACCCCTGCCGGCGACCGCTGCCCCTCCAGCGCCGCCGCCTGCTCCTGCTCCGTTGTCATCACCGCGCGCCGCACCCGGGGCCCCCGGGTCCATGCGCCCGGCACCGGCCAGCCCACTGGCCCGCGAGGAAGCCAGCGCGAACCGCGATGCGGCCGATGCGGTTGGCGCTGCGGCGCCAGCACCAGCTCCAGTGCAGGCCGCGCCCATGGACTCGTCCCGCCAACAGATGGGGGCGGGGGTGGCCCGCCGCGGCGTTTCCCCAGCGGGTTCCGAGCTGCTGGACGCCGCCGCACGGGGCAATGCTGCGGCGGTGCGCAGCCTGCTGGCGCAAGGGGTTGACGTGAACAGCGTCGACGCCGACGGCCGCACCGCGCTCATGTGGGCCGCGCGGCGCGGTGACGCCGCGCTGATCCGTCTGCTGCTGGGCGCGGGCGCCGACCTTCGGCGCGCCGACCACGATGGGCGCAACGCCAGCGAACACGCCCGCCAGGCCGGCGAAGAAGCGGTGTTGCCGCTGCTGCGGGTGGACCCGGACCGCTGACACCCATGGACTGGCCCAGCGGCCAGACAGTGATCAGACGGCGGTCAGCGCCCGCTGCCCGCCTGAACCGAAGGATTCAGGGGGGTCAGTGCCTGCCCGGTGCCCAGATAGGCGATCAGGTTGTCGGCCGCCAGATTCGCCATCGCCAGACGGGTGGGCAAGGTGGCGCTGGCGATGTGCGGCGTGAGCACCACGTTGGGCACGGTCAACAGGTCCGGGTGCACCCGGGGTTCCCCCTCGAACACGTCCAGCCCCGCAGCGGCGATGCGCTTCTCGCGCAGCGCCACGGCCAGCGCCGCGTCGTCCACGATGCCGCCGCGCGCGATGTTGATCAGTGTGGCCGTGGGCTTCATCTGCGCGAGCTCGGCCGCACCGATGGTGTGGTGCGATTCGGCGCTGTAGGGCACGACGAGCACCAGGTGGTCGGCCTGTTGCAGCAGCTCGGCCTTGCTGACGTAGCGCGCCCGGCAGGCGGCTTCGCTCTCGGCGTCGAGCCGCGAGCGGTTGTGGTAGATCACGTTCATGCCAAAGCCGTGCGCGCCGCGCCGGGCGATGCCTTGGCCAATGCGCCCCATGCCCAGGATGCCCAGCGTGCTGCCGTGCACCTCGGCACCGGCAAACATGTCCAGCGCCCAGCGGTTCCACTGACCGGCGCGCAGGAAATGCTCGCTCTCGCTGATGCGCCGCGCCGTGGCCATGAGCAATGCAAAACCGAAGTCGGCGGTGGTCTCGGTCAACACGTCGGGTGTGTTGGTCGCGAGCACGCCGGCGGCCGTCATGGCCGGCACGTCAAAATTGTTGTAGCCCACCGCGATGTTGGCCACGACACGCAGTTGCGGGCAGGCCGCCAGCAGCGCCGCGTCGATCCGCTCGCTGCCCGTGGTCATCACCCCCACCTTGCCCTGCAGCCGCTCGATCAGCTGCGCGGGCGTGAAGGGCGCGTCCAGCTCGTTGGTCTCGACCTCGAAATGCTCACGCAGGCGCGCCACCACCTCGGGAAACACGGCACGTGCGATCAGGATGGCGGGGCGTTGGGTCAAGGCATGACTCCGGTTTAAACGATTGACCCGCGCTCATCCGGAGCGCGAGGACCCACCCAGCACACGCCGAAGACCCGGCTCCGCCGGTCCAAGGGCGTGGTCCCCCTGGGGGGAAGCCGCGAAGCGGCGCAGGGGGGAAGCCTTATACCGCCAGGAGATCCACTTCGAACAGCAGCGTGGCGTTGGGCGGAATCACCCCGCCCGCACCGCGCGCGCCGTAGCCCAGCGCGGCCGGGATGACCAGGCGGCGCGTGCCGCCCACGGCCATGCCTTGCACGCCCTCGTCCCAGCCCTTGATGACGTGGCCGGCACCGAGCGGGAATTCGAAGGGCTGGCCGCGGTCCTTGCTGGAGTCGAACTTGGCGCCTTGCACGCCGTCGTTGAACAGCCAGCCGGTGTAGTGCACCTGCACCGGGCGACCGGCCTGGGCGACTTCGCCGCCGCCGACCACGGTGTCTTCGTATTGCAGGCCGCTGGGGGTGGTGATCATGAAATGTCCTTGGATGGTATTAAATAGGAAGGGGCGATTATTCCAGCCCCGGCGCAAAGCCCGCACGTCGCACCATTGGCAACACGGATTTACACAAGCTTTTCATCGACCATGGCAAGCGTTAACGCGCGCCGGGTGTACTGCAGACTCCCAACCAACACAGGTGTCAGGAGACTAGACATGAACCCCAATCCCACCCCCCTCACCCGCCGCATGGCGCTGGGCGCCATCGCCGGCACGGCCTTGCTGGCGGCGCTGCCCGCCATGGCCCAGGGCCAGCTGGCCGATGTGCGCATCATCAACCGCGACAGCGGTGAAATCCTGCCGCTCTACCGCCACCGGGGCGAGTTCTGGGTGGCGGGTGAACCGGGCGCGCGCTACGCGGTGGAGCTGTACAACCCCACCCGCGGACGGCTGCTCAACGTGGTGTCGGTCGATGGGGTGAACGTCATCACCGGCGAAACCGCGGACTTCGACCAGCCCGGCTACGTGCTCGCGCCGGGGCAGCGCTACGACGTGAGCGGCTGGCGCAAGAGCCGCCGCGAGATCGCGGCCTTCGAATTCACCCGCTTGTCGCGCTCCTACGCCGCGCGCACCGGCCGCCCGGACGATGTCGGCGTGATCGGCGTGGCGGTGTTCCGCGAACGCAGGTTCTACCGCGCGCCCGAGCCGGAGATCCGTCCCTACGAGCGCAGCGCGCCGGTGCCGGGGACGGATTCCGGCCCCGCGTTCCAGGAGAAGTCGCAACGCTGGAGCGAGCCGTCGGCCGCCGGTCCCCAATTGGGCACCGGCCACGGCGATCGGGAACGCGACCCGGTGGGCCGCACCGATTTCGAGCGACGCAGCTCGCGGCCCGATGAGATCGTGCGCATCCGCTACGACAGCCGCGCCAACCTCATGGCCATGGGCATCATTCCGACCTACCATCGCCCGCCGCGTGAATACCATCCCCGCGCCTTCCCCGGCGAACACCCGGGCTACGTGCCGGACCCGGAGTGACCCCTCCCCTGCGCTTGAAGCAACACCAACCGGGGCCACCGCCGGGCTGGCTTTGCCAGACGGCTGGTGGCGCCCCCCCCTGGGGGGGGGTGACGCGAAGCGGCGCAGGGGGGGCTTTACGCCAGCCAGTGCGTGAAGCTCTCGACCGGTTCGCGCGGCGTGACGAAAGTGTTGACCTTGTCGGCCGGGTCGGCGTAGCCGAGCGACATGCCGCAGACCAGCATCTCGTTCTCGCCCGCGCCGATGTGGGGCAGGATGATCTTCGCGAAACCGTTCCAGGCCGCCTGGGGGCAGGTGTGCAGGCCGTGGCCGCGCGCGGCGACCATGAGGTTCTGCATGAACATGCCGTAGTCCACCAGCGAGCCACGGCCCATCACGCGGTCGAGCGTGAACATGAGCCCCACGGGCGCGTCGAAGAAACGGAAGTTGCGCTGGTGCTGCGCGTGCATCTTGTCCTTGTCGCCCTTGGTGATGCCGAGCAGGCCGTAGAGCCCCCAGCCGTTTTCACGCCGGCGGTCGATATAGGGGCTGACCCACTTCTCCGGGTAGTAGTCGTATTCCTCCCGGTACTCGGACGCCAGCGACGGATCGGCACGCAGGGCGTCGTGCGCGGCACAACATTTCTCCACCAGCGTGTCGCGGCTCGCACCCTGGAGCACGTAGACCCTCCAGGGCTGGGTGTTGGTGCCCGACGGTGCACGACTGGCCACGCGCAACAGGTGCTCGATGGTCTCGCGCGGCACCGGTTGGGGCAGGAAGGCGCGGACCGACATGCGGCTGGTGATGGCGGTGTCCACGCTGGCGGCGTCGATGGGCGCCGTGGGGGCCGAAGACGGGGGATTGAGGGTCATGCGTGATCTCCGTTTTATTGACGTTTACGTAAACGTCAATTATGTCAAGAACCCCGGCAAGGCGCTGCCGCTGTCACAGGATCGACTCCAGCGCCGACTTGAGCGCGGCCGGCAAGGGCACGGGGCGGCGTGTTTCGCGGTCCACGTACACGTGGACGAAGTGGCCGCAGGCGGCGGCGGAGTCGCTGTCCTGCGCAAAAAGACCCACCTCGTAGCGCACGCTGGAGCTGCCCAGGTGGGCCACGCGCAGGCCGGCCTCCACGGCTTGCGGGAACGCCAGCGGCGCGAAGTAATTGCACTGGGTCTCCACCACGAGACCAATGACCTCACCACCGTGAATGTCCAGCGCACCCCGCTCGATCAGCCAGGCGTTCACGGCGGTGTCGAACCAGCTGTAGTAGACGACGTTGTTGACGTGTCCGTAGATGTCGTTGTCGCTCCAGCGCGTGCCGATGGTGCGGAAGACGCGGTAGTGGTCCCGGGCCTTGGCCTGGGGGCGCGCGGCGAGGGTCGCTGGGGCGTTGGTGTTCATGGCGCGGCATTCTGCCAGCGGGGCCCGGCGCCGGCTGTCGCCCAGGTCGCCACAACCGCGGGGGCATCGGGTGCCGCGCGCCGGGCCAGCGCGGCCCAGCGCGCGTGGTAGTCCAGGGCCACGCGGTAGGTGTTCACCTGCGCCTGCACCGTGGCCTCCATGTCGGTGCCGTAGCCGCCGGCCATGGCAAAGGCCAGCGGCAGGCGGCGCTGCCAGGCCCAGTCCATCACGCGGCGATCGCGCGCTTCCAGCCCGTCGAAGCTGAGCTTCAGGCGTCCGAGGCGGTCGCCCTCGTGCGGGTCGGCGCCGGCCAGGTAGATCACCAGACCGGGATCGAAGCGGCGCGCCAACTCGTCGAGCGCACGCTCCAGCGCCTCCATGTACTCGGCATCGCCGCAGCCGTCGGGCAGTTCCACGTCGAGGTCGCTCGGCTCCTTGCGAAAGGGGAAGTTCTTCGCACCGTGCAGCGAGAGCGTGAACACCGAGTCATCGGTGGCGAAGACGCTGGCCGTGCCGTTGCCCTGGTGCACGTCCAGATCGATGATGGCCACGCGCAGCGGGCCCTGGGCGCGGTGACGGCGCGCGTGTTCGGCCTGCATCAGCCGGGCCGCGACGGCGGCGTCGTTGAAGACGCAGAAGCCGCTGCCTTTGTGGGCGTAGGCGTGGTGCGTGCCCCCGGCCAGGTTGGCCGCCAGCCCATCGCCCGCCATCGCATCGCGACAGGCCTGGATGGTTGCACCCACCGAGCGCCGGGCCCGTTCGCACATGGCCGGGCTCCAGGGGAAACCGATTTCGCGCTGCGCACTGGCTTCCAGCGTGCCCTGGCGGATGGCGCCGATATAGCCCGGCGTGTGCACCAGCGCCAGCTCGCCGTCGCTGGCGGGCAGCGCCTGCCCCAGACGCACCTGCGGCCATTCGGCGGCGAGGCGCTCGCGCAAGCGCCCGTACTTGGCCATCGGAAAGCGGTGGCCACTGGGTAGGGGCAGGATGAAGTGGTCGGCGTAGTAAGCGTGCACGGCGGGCGGGACCTCGACAGATGGGCGAACCCATTGTGTCCGCAGCGGGAAACCGGGGTGGATCGCCCGTGTTTTAGAAAACCGCCCCTAGATTGCTGCAGTGCAACAAAAACCACTTGCGCTCGATCGGGTTATCCCTATAATTCGAGTCATGTTGCAGTGCAGCAAAGCGAACGAAAACAACAGCGTACAGACAGCGCGGTGTTCTCGAGCAGCTCTCAACTAAACCTGTAAACCAAACTCAAGGAGTATTCACTATGTTGACCGCTGAACAAATCGTTGCCGCCCAGAAAGCCAACATCGAAACCATTTTCGGCCTGACCCAGAAAGCCTTCGAAGGCGTTGAAAAACTGGTCGAGCTCAATGTGCAGGCCACCAAGGCCGCCCTTTCCGAATCCGCCAACAGCGCCCAAGCCATCCTGAGCGTGAAAGACGCACAGGAACTGCTGACGCTGCAAGCCAGCCTGATGCAGCCCCTGGCCGAAAAGACCGTGGCCTACAGCCGCCACCTGTACGACATCGCTTCGGGCACCGGCGCCGAATTCGGCAAGGCCGCTGAAGCCCAGGCCGCCGACGCACAGAAGAAATTCATGTCCGTCGTGGACAACGCTTCCAAGAACGCTCCCGCCGGTTCCGAAACCGCCGTGGCCGTGATGAAGAGCGCCGTCTCCGCCGCCAACAACGCCATGGAATCGGTGCAGAAGGCTGTCAAGCAAGCCACCGAAATGGCCGAAGCCAACTTCAACACCGTGACTTCGCAAGCCGTCAGCGCCACCAAGGCCGCTGCCAAGAAGCGTTGAACTGACCCGCAATCGTGCCGTTGATCGGGGTCTTGACTTCGGTCAAATCGACCACCATATGGTCACGGCATGATGGCGCCAGACCTCGGAAGGCGGCGCCATTCATCTGGTCCGTTTTTTCTGGTTGTCTCCTCGGGTCCTTTTCGAAATTCGGTTTCATCGGACCCCTTAAGCCCTCGCTGCAAAGTGAGGGCTTTTTTTATGGCCGCCGCAAACACAGCTACTTCAGTTGCGCCAGCTGTGCCTTCAGCCGTGGCATGGCTGCACGCATGGCCACCCGCCCCGCCTCGATGGAGCGCTGGCGGGCCGCGAAGTCGGCGCTGCCCACGCCGGTCAGTGCCGGGCGCAGCAACACGTCGGCCCCCGCGAGCTCGTACTTGTTGATGGTCTGCCCCATGATGGCAAAGGTCTGCAACAGCACCTGCAGGCTGCCGTTGGGGTGGTTCCCCTCGGGCACGTTGGAAATGTCCACCGCCAACACCACCTCGGCCCCCATGGCGCGCGCCTGACTCACCGGCACGGGCGCCACCAGCCCACCGTCCACATAGTCGCGGCCCGTGATGCTCACGGGGTTGAAGACACCCGGCACCGCGCTCGACGCCCGCACCGCCTGGGCAGCATCGCCACGCCGGAACAGCACGCCCTGCCCGGTTCCCAGATCGGTGGCCAGAATGCCAAGGGGCAGTGCCATGTCTTCGATCCGGCGCCCATCGACGGCCTGGCGCACATAGCGCGCCAGCGCCTCGCCGCGCAGCATGCCGCGGCTGAACAAGGGCATGGTCCAGTCGGTCAGCGCGGCCTCCTCCATGGTGAGCGCGGCGCGTTCGAGCTCGGCGGCGCTCTTGCCGCTGGCGTAGAGCGCCGCGACCAGGCTGCCCGCGGAGGTGCCGACCACCAGATCCGGCCGGATGCCGTTTTGCTCCAGCACCTGAATCACCCCGACATGGGCGAAACCCCGCGCTGCGCCGCCACCCAGCGCCAGACCCAGGCGGGGCGGCCGGCGCGCGGGCGCTACGTCCGGGGGCACCGTGACCTCGGGCCCTGGAGGCGGCTTGGGCGTACCCATGGGCAGGATGGAGCAGCCAGCGAGCACCGCCAGTGCCAGGACATTGACCCAGGTCAACAGGAACTTATTAAGAAGCATTCGTGTTTGTGTTAGCATCTTTTACAGTTTAAACCTGCCTGCGTTACTGGATGTTTCCAGCCATGCGCGGGATTCCTTGCCATCCTGAAAGCCCCACCCATGCGAAACACCGTCAAGCTTCCCGTCGTTCTGGCCACCGCGGCCTGTGCCCTGGCCATCCAGAGCCAGGCACTGGCCCAGGACAAGGTGCTCAATCTGTACTCCGCCCGTCACTACCAGACCGACGAGGTGATGTACGACACGTTCACCAGGACCACGGGCATCAAGATCAACCGGGTGGACGCGGACGACGCGGGCATTGTGGCGCGCCTGCGCGCCGAGGGCGCCGCCTCGCCCGCCGATGTGATCATGCTGGTGGACGCGGCCCGCATGGCCAGCGCCGACAGCCAAGGCCTGTTCCAGCCGATCAAGTCGGCCAAACTGGACGCTGCCATTCCCGCCAACCTGCGTGCGGACGCAACGAAGGATGGCGTGACCTGGACCGGCTTCTCCACCCGCGCCCGCGTGATCGTGTACGACCCGCTGCGTGTCAAGGCCGACGACGTGGCCACCTACGAACAACTGGCCGACCCTAAGCTCAAGGGCCTGGTCTGCACCCGCTCGGGCTCGCATCCTTACAACATGTCGTTGTTCTCCACCGTGGTCGAGCGCCTGGGCGATGCCAAGGGTGAAGCCTGGCTCAAGGGCGTGGTGGACAACATGGCACGCGCACCCAAGGGCGGTGATACCGATCAGGTCAAGGCCGTGGCCTCCGGCGAATGCGGTGTGGCACTGACCAACACCTACTACGTGGCCCGCCTGATCAAGTCCAGCAAACCCGAAGACCGCGCGGTGATGGAAAAAGTGCGCGTGGTGTTCCCCAACCAGGGCACCAGCGGCACCCACGTGAACATCGCCGGCGCGGCCGTGGCCAAACACGCCAAGAACAAGGACAACGCCATCGCCTTCATGGAGTTCCTGTCCAGCCCCTTCGCACAGGACTACTTCGCCAACGGCAACAACGAGTTCCCGGCCGCCAAGGGTCTGAAGGTGGACAACCCGGCCATCAAGGCCATGGGCGGCGACAACTTCAAGGCCGAGCAGATTCCGCTGGGCGTTGTGGCGAAGAACATGACCAAGGTGCAGCAGATGCTGGACCGCGTGGGCTATAAGTAAGTACCCCCCTGCGCCGCTTCGCGGCTTCCCCCCGAAGGGGGACAACGCGAGTGGCCCGGCGAAGCCGGTTCCACCGCGTTCCCGGTTCAAAGCCAAAGGCCCGCTGTGCGGGCCTTTGGCTTTTTAGAACACTTGCGGTACGTAGATCTCGCCCGGCACTTGGTGGCGGCGGTAGTCTTCGTGACGCATGCGTTCGGGCAGTTCAATGCCCGGGCGTTCGATCTCGTGGTACGGCATCTGTGACAGCAGGTGGTGGATGCAGTTGAGGCGGGCCTTTTTCTTGTCGTCGGCCGGCACCACCCACCAGGGCGACTCGGGGATATGGGTGCGCTCCAGCATCACTTCCTTGGCCTTTGTGTAGAGCTCCCAGCGGCGGCGGCTCTCCAGGTCCATGGGGCTGAGCTTCCATTGCTTGAGCGGGTCGTGGATGCGGCCGAGAAAGCGCAGTTCCTGTTCGGCGTCGGACACAGAAAACCAGTACTTGATGAGCTGGATGCCCGAGCGCGCGATCATCTTCTCGAACTCGGGCACGTCGCGGAAGAAGGCCTCGTACTGCTCCTCGGTGCAGAAGCCCATCACCTTTTCCACGCCGGCGCGGTTGTACCAGCTGCGGTCGAACAGCACGATCTCGCCGCCCGCCGGCAGGTGCGGCACGTAGCGCTGGAAGTACCACTGCGTGCGCTCGCGGTCGTTGGGCGCTGGCAGCGCGACCACGCGGCACACACGCGGGTTCAGGCGCTGGGTGATGCGTTTGATCACCCCGCCCTTGCCGGCCGCGTCGCGCCCCTCGAACACGATCACCACCTTGTGCCCGGTGGCCTGCACCCAGTCCTGCAGCTTCACCAGTTCGGCCTGCAGGCGGAACAGTTCGCGGAAATACGTGCGCCGACTCTCTTTCTGCTGCCGCAGCGCTTCGGGGTCCAGCGCACCGCCGAGCGCGTCCACGTGGCGGTCTTCGATCTCCATCTCCAGCTCTTCGTCGTAGCCGTCCATGAGGTCGTTGTGGATTCGGGCGAGCAACTCGTCGTGGCTGTCAAACATGGGCGGCTCCGTGCGCGGGTCAATGGTGATCGCAGGCTACCGCCCCTGTGTGACAGGTTGGTGAAAACCGGGTGCCAAACCGGTGACAGTTCCAGCAACGCCACCTGGGCTGCGGTCGACGTCCACGGCACAACGACCCTGCGGGCTTTCAGCAGAGCAGTTGTTTGCGCGCCCGGTGCAGGCGCACGAACAGGCTGTCCTGGCTGATCGCCAGACGCTCGCACACCACCTCGGTGTCGTCGTCGTGCAGCACGCGCCAGCGCATCACATCGCGCAAACCCTGGGGCAGGTCTTCGATGCGCGCCAGGGTCTGGGCCAGGCGCTCGCGGTGCTCGGCCAGTTCGTCCGGACGGGCGGCGTCGCATTCGAATGACACGGCATCGTCGTCTTCGGCGTCCATCTCCTGGTAGCGGGCGCGGTCCCGGATCAGATCGACCAGCTTGTTCTTCAGGATGCCGGTGAGCCAGCTGCGCAGCGCGCTGCGGCCGGAAAACGCGGCGCATCCGGACATCACCGCCTCGAACACGTCGTGGACCAAGTCTTCGGCCAGCATCGGGTCGTGGAGCTTGCGCTGGGCAAAGCGGATCAGATAGCTCCGGTGGCTCACCATCTCCGTCCAGCAGACGGTGCCCAGGTTGGGCGTTGGCAAGGCAGACAAGTGGGAGGTGTTCATGGCGGGCTCCAGGTCGGGTTCGGTGCCTCCAATGTGGTCAGCCCAGATCACAGCCCGCTATCGAAAGATCACATTTCGATAACAATCGCGTAAGAAATCGCTCACGCAGCGGACCCACTCCCATGAACGCCATGAAGCAGATCCTGATCGCCGAGGACCAGACCGACATCCGGGACCTGCTGGCCCTGAACCTGCGCGGTGCCGGCTATGGCGTGAGCGAAACCCGCGACGGACCGTCGGCGCTGGCGCTGCAGACCACGGCGGGACACGACCTGCTGGTGCTCGATCTGATGATGCCGGGCCTGGACGGGCTGGAGGTGTGCAAGACCTTGCGCGCCCGTGGCGACCACACCCCCATCCTGATGCTCACCGCAAAATCCACCGAGCTCGATCGGGTGCTGGGCCTGGAGCTCGGGGCCGACGACTACCTCACCAAGCCCTTCTCCATCGCCGAATTGCTGGCGCGCGTGAAGGCGCTGTTGCGCCGCTCGGAGTTGCTGCGCGCGGCGCAGGCGGCCCAGAGCCAGGCCGCGGACACCAGCGCCTGGTTGGTCAACGGCGAGCTGGAGATCCAACAGGTCAAGCGCGTGGCCCGAGTGCGCGGCATGGCGCTCGATTTCACGGCGCTCGAATTCGACCTCCTGCTGCATTTCGCCCAGCACCCCGGCCACGTGTTTTCACGCGGGCAACTGCTCAACGCCGTCTGGGGCTACACGCACGACGGCTATGAACACACGGTGACCACCCACATCAACCGCTTGCGCGCGAAGCTGGAGGCCGACCCGCTGCGCCCGGAGTTCATCCTCACCGTGCGGGGTGCCGGCTACAAGATGCGCGAGCGCCCTGGCACTGAACCATGAAGGTTCGCCTCAAGATCGCCCTCACGATCTTCCTCACCGGTCTGTTCACCGCGCTGGGCGTGGTGGTCGCCATCGTGCTGGCCTATGAGCGTTTTGAACACGAGTCGGCCTACTACCGGGCCGACGCTTTCCTGAAACGCGTGGTCCTGCAGCACAACGACCTGCTGGGGATGCGGTCGCGTTTTGGCGAAGACTTCGACGACTTCCTGTCCAACCTGGTGCTCTACGAGCCCGACACCCAGCTCTACCTGCTGGACACGCAGGGCACCGTGCTCAGCTCCACCGGAAAGGCCCAACTCGCGCCGGGTTTCAAGGTGCGCATCGGGCCGGTCCTGGAGGCCGCTGGCGACACGCCCATGCCCTATGTGCTGGGCGACGACCCCGAGCACATGGACAAGCGCGTGGTCATCGCGGCGCGCCCTTTGCGGTTCGCCGCCATACAGCCCAACCGGCCCGTCGACGGCTACCTGTATCTGGTCTCGCGCCCCCGCGCTTTCGGCGAGGGGCGCATGGCGGCCCTGCGCAGCACGCTGTCCCAGCCCGCCTTGCTGATGGTGCTCGCGGTGGTGGCCTTCGCCACCCTGCTTGCCACCTGGGCCACCGCCACCATCACGCGCCCGCTGTCGCGACTCACCCAATCGGTCGGCCGGGTCACGCAGGAAGGCCTCGAAGGTATGGCCTCGAGCGACCCGGACGGGCCGGGTCCATCGCTCGACCTGCCCGATGCCCATGGCAACGATGAATTCGGCCAGCTCGCGGGCGGCATCGACGCCATGCTCCAGACCCTGCGGCGGCAGTGGAGCACGCTGCGGCGCCTGGACCACTTCCGCCGCGAGGGCGTGAGCAACCTCTCGCACGATCTGCGCTCGCCGCTGACCGCCACCACCGCCTGCCTCGAAACCCTCGACGCCCGCTGGACCGGCGACGCCACCCGCGACGAAGACCGCCGGCTGGTCGCGGTGGCCTTGCGCAACACGCACAACGCGACCCGCCTCGTCCAAAGCCTGGGGGATCTGGCGCGCCTGGACGAACCGGCTTTCAAGCTCAACGCCGAGGTGCTGGACCTGGGCGAGCTGCTGGACGACGTGGTCATGCGTTTTGCCGAGCGGGCGCGCCTTCAGGGCATTCGCCTGCAGATGGCCGAGCGCCCCGGCGCCCCACAACGCCCCGCGCTGGCCGCGGTGGACATCGAATTGTTCGAACGCGCGGTGGCCAACCTGGTGGACAACGCGCTCAAGTTCTCGGGCAGCGGCAGCGTGATCCAGCTGAGCGCCGACCACCGCACCAGCACACACGGCGAGGTGGTCACGGTGCGGGTGAACGACAACGGGTCGGGCATTCCGGCCCAGGAGATCCCCCGCCTGTTCGACCGCTTCTACCAGAGCCGATCCAGCGTGGCGCCCGCCACCGGCGAAGGCGGCAAAGGTCTGGGCCTGGCGATCGTGAAACGCATCGTCGATCTGCACGGCGGCTGGCTGCAGGTGTCCAGCGAACCGGGCCGGGGCACCGACATCACCCTCGAACTCCCGGCCGCCTGAAACCGGTCGTTCATGTGGGTGATAATTGACGTTTACGTCAACGTCAACTCACCATCCGAGGAGCACACCCATGGACATTCAAGGCAAGGTATTCATCGTCACCGGCGGCGCGTCCGGTCTGGGCGAAGGCACGGCGCGCATGCTGGCGGCCAATGGCGGCACGGTCGTCATCGCCGACATGCAGGCCGAAAAAGGCGAAGCGGTCGCCAAGGAGATCGGTGGCGCCTTCGTCAAATGCGACGTGAGCAGCGAGGCCGACGGCCAGGCCGTGGTGGCCAAGGCTGTGTCGCTGGGCAAGCTCATGGGCCTGGTCAACTGCGCCGGCATCGCGCCGGCCGAGAAGACCGTGGGCAAGAACGGCGCGCACTCGCTGGCCGTCTACACCAAGACCATCATGGTCAACCTGGTCGGCAGCTTCAACATGATCCGCCTGGCCTCGGAAGCCATGTGCAAGAACGAGCCCGAGGCCACCGGCGAGCGCGGCGTGATGATCAGCACCGCCAGCGTCGCGGCCTACGACGGCCAGATCGGCCAAGCGGCCTACGCGGCCTCCAAGGGCGGCGTGGTCGGCATGACGCTGCCGATCGCGCGCGACCTGGCGCGCAACGGCATCCGCAACATGACCATCGCCCCCGGCATCTTCGGCACGCCCATGCTGTTCGGCATGCCCCAGGAAGTGCAGGACGCGCTGGCCGCCAGCGTGCCCTTCCCCAGCCGCCTGGGCACACCACAGGACTACGCCAAGCTGGCCAAACACATCATCGAAAACGACATGCTCAACGGCGAGGTGATCCGCCTGGACGGCGCGATCCGCCTGGCGCCGCGCTAAGACGGAACACCCCCGCCGCGCTTCGCGCGCCCCCCTCAAGGGGGCGATGCGTGTGGCCCGGCAGAGCCGGTTCCACCGCATCCTGGGTGCGGCATCTCGCGCCGGAGGATCCATCCCTGAACGTGTCAGTATCTAAGGGGCTTACCGGTAAGCCGTGCGAGCCTGTTTGAGGTCGATCCGGCCCTGCACCACCTTTTCCAGCGCGTCGTGGCGCAGGCTGCGCATGCCTTCGTTCACCGCCGTCTCGAAGATCTCCGACGGCCGGGCCCGGTTCTGGATCAGCTCTTTGATGGCGTGGCTGTTCTGCAGGATTTCATAGATGCCCACCCGCCCCTTGTAGCCTTTGCCACCGCAGTGTTCGCAGCCCACCGCATGGCGGATCTGGAGCTGCCCCTGCGATTCGGCGCCCGTGGCGGCCAGCAGACGCTCCACGGCCTGCGGACGGCTCAGTTCGCTGCCTTCCATGTACTCCTGCAGCAAGGCCTCCCAGGCTTCTTCGTCCAGCGGGGAGGACTGCGCACAGTGGGTGCACAAGGCACGCACCAGGCGCTGCGCCACGATGCCCAGCAGCGAGTCGGCGAAGTTCATCGGGTCCATGCCCAGATCGAGCAGCCGCACCACGCTCTCGCACGCGTTGTTGGTGTGCAGCGTCGAGAGCACGAGGTGGCCGGTGAGCGAGGCTTCGATCGCGATCTTGGCGGTTTCGCTGTCGCGGATTTCACCGATCATGATGATGTCCGGATCGGCCCGCAGGAAGCCGCGCATGGCGCTGGCAAAAGTCAGGCCGATCTTGGTGTTCATCTGCACCTGGCGCAGCCCCGGCTGGGTGATCTCGATCGGGTCCTCGGCGGTCCAGATCTTGCGCTCGCTGGTGTTCACCTCCGACAGCATGGAGTGCAGCGTGGTGGTCTTGCCCGAGCCGGTGGGGCCTGCGGCGAGCACCATGCCATAGGTGCGTTGTGAAAACCCGGCGATCAGGTCCAGGTCGCGTGGCTGCAGGCCCAGCCGGGACAGCGGCAGCGGCTTGGCCGATTCGAGCAGGCGCAGCACCACGTCCTCCAGCCCGTCGTGCGTGGGCATCACGGCCACGCGCAGCTCCAGGGCATTGCCGCCGAACTCCGAGAAATCGATCTTGCCGTCCTGCGGGCGCCGCCGCTCGGCAATGTCCAGCCGGGCCATGATCTTGATGCGTGAGACCAATGGTGCCCGCAGTTTGGCGGGCAGCCACACATAGGGTTCCAGATCGCCGTCGCGGCGGAACCGGATCGCCGTGAGCGCGTCGCCCGGGTTGGTTTCTATGTGGATGTCGGACGCATGCGTGCGTTGCGCCTCGGCGATCATCTGGTTGATCAGCCGCACCAGGCCGGCCGACTCGCTGGCCGAAGCGAGCTGCTCGGCCTCGGCCCCACTACCCGCCTCCAGCATGGCCTGCATGACCAGATCCTCGATCATCGACTGATCGCCGGATGTGGCCGCGGGCGGCGTCGGCGCCAGCTTGTGGACCACGTCACCCGCGACCGCGCCATCGATCTGGCCGTGGCTTGCGTGTTCGATGCGGGACTGCAGCTCCAGCCGCCGCGCGATCGCCTCCCGGCTGGCCCAGACCAGGCTGACCGAGTGCCCCGTCAGCGAGCACAGCTCGCGGTGCAGCTCCGGGCTGGTGGGCATGCAGGAGGCGATAAAAAACTGCTCGTCGGCCATGCCCAGCGGGACCACGTGGTGGGCAAAGGCCTGGCGCAGCGGCAGCAGCTCGAAAGCCTTGCGCGGCACGTCGAACCCCAGCACTTCCACCTCCACCACACCCGCGACCCGCGCCAGTGCCCGGTGCAGCTCATCGTCCGTCAACAGCACGCGCTGCACCAGTTCCCCCGCGCGCGAGCGCAGCAAGTTGGGGTCTTCCTCGACGAGGGCCCTGATCGTGGCGGCATCCAGGATGTGCAGTTGCAGCAAGGCCTCGCGCAGGCTCACGATGGGCTGGCTGTGCTGGGCCTGAATCGCCACCATGAGCAAGGGCAGGCTGTGCACATCGGAACGGAACGCCGCACTGGGGGCACCGGGAACCACGAGCGGCGGCGGGGAAAACGACATCCGGACGTCCTTCTTGCTTGGTGTGTGGGGACAAAGGCTCGACTTTAAGCTTCAGAACTTCAGAATAGCGCGAGGCCAATCGTCACCGCTTGACCAGCGGCAATCCATCACGCATCCCTGTGACCGCCCATCCGCCAACTGGACTTGTCATGACCAAACACACACTTTCGCCGCATCGCACGCCCGTCAATGGTTACGGTTTGTTTGCATGGCTGCCCGTTTTGCTCACGGCGCTGCTGCTGACCGCCTGCGGCGCACCACCGGCCGGACGCGGCTGGGCCTACCGCGCGCCAGACCTGCCGGTGCAACCCGAAAGCGCCTCCGGCATCACCGACAAGCCGGGCTGGACCACGCGCCACTTCGCCGTGGCGGCGGCCAACCCGCTGGCCACCGACGCGGGCGCCCAGGTGCTGCGCGCGGGCGGCAGCGCGGTGGACGCCGCGATCGCGGTGCAGATGGTGCTGACGTTGGTGGAACCGCAGTCCAGCGGCATCGGGGGCGGCGCCTTTCTGCTGCACCACGACGGCCGGCGGGTACAGGCCTTCGACGGCCGCGAAACCGCGCCCGCGGCGGTGAACGAGAAGCTGTTCCTGGACACCGATGGCCAACCCCTGCCTTTCGCGCAAGCGGTGGTGGGCGGCCGCTCGGTCGGCGTGCCCGGCGCCGTGGCGATGCTGGCCCAGGCGCACCGGCAACACGGCCGCCTGCCCTGGGCGCGATTGTTCGAGCCCGCCATTGCGCTGGCCGAACAGGGCTTCGCCGTCAGCCCCCGCCTGCACACCCTGCTGCAGGGCGAGACCGCACTGCGGCAGGACCCGGTGGCCGCCGCCTACTTCTACCGCACGGACGGCCAGCCCCACCCGGTGGGCCATGTGCTGCGCAACCCCGAGCTCGCCGCGGTGCTGCGGGCCATCGCGGCGCAGGGACCGCAGGCTTTGTACAGCGGCCCGGTGGCGCGGGCCATCGTGCACAAGGTGCAGGCGCATCCGGCCAACCCCGGCCAGCTGAGCCTGGACGACCTGGCCAGCTACCGGCCGAAAGAACGCGAGGCGCTGTGCCACGAGCACGCGGCGCCGCAGCGCGCGCTGCGCCTGTGCGGCTTTCCGCCGCCCAGCTCGGGCGCGATCGCCATCGGCCAGATCCTGGGCCTGCTGGCGCGCACGCCGCAAGCGACCACCCCGCTGGCCGACGGCCGGCCCGGCCCCGACTGGCTGCACGCCTACGCCGAGGCGTCCCGCCTGGCCTTCGCCGACCGCGCCCAGTACCTGGCCGACCCGGACTTCGTCGCCCCGCCGGCCGGCCGCTGGGGCAGCCTGCTCGACGCCCGCTACCTCGACGAGCGCGCCCGGCTGCTGGGCCCCACGCGTTCGCCACAGGCCCCGGCCGGCCAGCCCGGCGGCGTGCCCAGTGCCTGGGCCGCGATGCCCGAGCAACCCGAGTACGGCACCAGCCACATCAGCATCGTCGATGGCCTGGGCAACGCCCTGGCCATGACCACCACCATCGAAGCGGGCTTTGGCGCGCGGCTGATGGTGAGCACCGACCCCACGCGCCCCGGCGGCTTCCTGCTCAACAACCAGCTCACCGATTTCAGCTTCACACCCGCCGACGCGCAGGGCCGGCCGGTGGCCAACCGCGTCGAGCCCGGCAAACGACCGCGTTCGTCCATGTCGCCCACCCTGGTGTTTGATCGAGACAGTGGCCAGTTGCTCATGAGCGCGGGCAGCCCCGGCGGCGCGTTGATCATCCACTTCACCGCCAAGACGCTGCTGGGCGTGCTGCACTGGGGCCTGCTGCCGCAGGCCGCCATCGACCTGCCCAATTTCGGCACGCTGGGCGGCCCGCTGATGCTGGAAGCCGGGCGCTTCCCCGCCACCACGGTGCAGGCGCTGCAGCAGCGCGGTCACACGGTCAGCGAAACCCCCATGCCCAGCGGCCTGCAGGCCATCGTGCGTGGCCAGGCACACGGCGAGCCGGTGTGGTTCGGCGGCGCCGACCCGCGGCGCGAGGGGATCGTGGCGGGGGATTGATGCCACTTGTTCGTAACGGCTAAGCGCACGAACGGCCGACGGCGAGCGTGGGCCGGAGAACGGGGGTGACGCCATCGACCTGCGCGAGGTGCAGGTTCGAGGCATCGGCGCGAGGTGCAGGTTCGAAAAAAGTCAGACGTCAATCGCCGCCGCCGACCCAGCCCGCTTGCGCAACTCGAACTTCTGGATCTTCCCGGTGCTCGTCTTGGGCAGTTCACCGAACACCACGAAACGCGGCACCTTGAAACCCGCGAGGTGCTTCCTGCAGTGCGCCACGATCTCTTCGGGTGTGGTGTGCACGCCGAACTTCAGTTCCACGAAGGCACACGGCGTCTCGCCCCACTTCGGGTCCGGCCGCGCCACCACAGCGGCGGCCAACACGTCGGGGTGGCGGTACAGCACATCTTCCACCTCGATGGACGAGATGTTCTCGCCGCCCGAGATGATGATGTCCTTGCTGCGGTCCTTGATCTTGAAATAGCCGTCGGGGTACTGCACCGCCAGGTCGCCGCTGTGGAACCAACCGCCGGCAAACGCCTCCGCCGTCGCTTTGGGGTTCTTCAGGTAGCCCTTCATCACGATGTTGCCCTTGAACATGATCTCGCCCATGGTTTCGCCGTCCTGCGGCACGGGCTTCATGGTCTCGGGGTCGAGCACGCGCACGTCACGCTGCAGGTGGTAACGCACGCCCTGGCGCGCGTTGAGCCGGGCGCGTTCGCCAATGTCCAGCGCATCCCAGGCATCGTGTTTGGCGCAGACCGTGGCCGGTCCGTAGACCTCGGTCAGACCGTACACATGGGTGAGGTCAAAACCCATCTGCTCCATGCCTTCGATCATCGAGGCCGGCGGTGCGGCGCCCGCCACCATGGCCTTGATGCCCGCAGGCACCCCCACCTTCATGGCGGCCGGGGCGTTGACCAACAGACCGTGCACGATGGGCGCGCCGCAATAGTGGGTGACCCCGTGCTCGCGCATGGCGTCAAAAATGGCCGGTGCCTCGACGCGGCGCAGGCAGACGTTGACACCCGCGCGCGCCGCCACCGTCCAGGGGAAACACCAGCCATTGCAGTGGAACATGGGCAGCGTCCAGAGGTAGACCGCGTGTTTGGGCATGTCCCATTCGAGGATGTTGCTGATCGCGTTCGTGGCCGCACCCCGGTGGTGGTAGACCACGCCCTTGGGGTTGCCGGTGGTGCCGCTGGTGTAGTTGAGCGCAATCGCGTCCCACTCGTCGGCTGGCAGGCTCCAGGCGAAGGCCGGGTCGCCGGTATCCAGGAAGGTTTCATAGGTGGTGCTGCCCACCGTCTGCGCCTCCCCGGTGAAGAGGGCGTCTTCCACATCGATCACCAGCAAGGGCGATTTGTGTTGCCGCAGATCCAGCGCCTTGCGCAGGGTGCCGGCGAATTCCGGGTCCACGATCACCGCCTTGGCCTCGCCATGGTCCAGCATGAAGGCAATCGCCTCGGGGTCCAGCCGGGTGTTGAGCGCGTTGAGCACGGCGCCGGCCATGGGCACGCCGAAGTGCGCCTCCACCATCGGCGGCGTGTTGGGCAGCATCACGGCCACCGTGTCGTTCTTGGCGATGCCGGCGCGCAGCAGGGCGCTGGCCAGCTGGCGCGCCCGCGCATAGGTCTGGGCCCAGGTCTGGCGCAGCGCGCCGTGCACGATGGCCAGCCGGTCCGGGTAGACCTCGGCGGTGCGCTCAATGAACGACAACGGCGAGATCGGGGCGAAATTGGCCTCGTTGCGGGGCAGATCCCGGTCGTAGATGCTGGTCATGTGATGTCTCCTGTTGATCTTGACGCGTGGGGGAGAATAGCCAGGTGGCCATACCGCAAACCTTCATCCAGGAACTGCTCAACCGCGTCGACGTGGTCGACGTGGTGGGCCGCTACGTCCAGTTGAAGAAGGGCGGAGCCAACCTGATGGGGCTGTGCCCGTTCCACGGCGAAAAATCGCCGTCGTTCAGCGTCAGCCCGACCAAACAGTTCTACCACTGCTTCGGCTGCGGCGCCAACGGCAACGCGATCGGCTTCCTGATGGATCACGCCGGCATGAGCTTCATCGAAGCCGTGAAAGACCTCGCCCAGCAGACCGGCCTGCAGGTGCCCGAAGACGACGCCTCGCCGCAAGACCGCGAGCGCGCCGCGTTGCAGCGCCAGAAGCAGGTGACGCTGAACGACGTGCTGGAGAAGGCGGCACACGCCTACATGAAGCACCTGAAGGCCTCGCCGCGTGCCGTGAGTTACCTCAAAGGGCGCGGCCTCTCGGGCGAGATCGCCAAGACCTTCGGCCTGGGCTACGCGCCCGAAGGCTGGCGCAGCCTGGCCAGCGTGTTCCCGGACTACGCCGATGCGCTGCTGGTCGAGTCCGGCATGGTGATCGTGCACGAAGATGAAAAAGGCCAGGACGGTGAGGCCAAGCGCTACGACCGCTTTCGCGACCGCATCATGTTCCCGATCCGCAACGTCAAGGGCGAATACATCGGCTTTGGCGGACGCGTGCTCGACAAGGGTGAGCCCAAGTACCTGAATTCCCCCGAGACGCCGGTGTTCAGCAAAGGCCGCGAACTCTACGGCCTGTTCGAGGGCCGCACCGCCATCCGCGTGGCGGGCTACGCCCTGGTCACCGAGGGCTACATGGACGTGGTCGCCCTGGCCCAGCTCGGCTTTGCCAACGCCGTGGCCACGCTGGGCACGGCCTGCACCGCCGACCATGTGCAAAAGCTGTTCCGCTTCACCGACAGCGTGGTCTTCAGCTTCGACGGCGACGGCGCCGGCCGGCGCGCCGCGCGCAAGGCGCTCGACGCCGCCCTGCCCCTGGCCACCGACACGCGCAGCGTGAAGTTCCTGTTCCTGCCCGCCGAGCACGACCCCGACAGTTTCATCCGCGCCAACGGCGAAGAAGCCTTTGCCCAATGCGTGAAAGAGGCGGTGCCGCTCTCGCGCTTTCTGGTCGATGCCGCCAGCGCCGACTGCGACCTCACCACCGCCGAAGGCCGCGCGCGCATGGCCAGCCAGGCCCGCCCGCTGTGGAGCGCCCTGCCCGACGGAGCCCTGAAACGCCAGCTGATCACCGAACTGGCCAACGGCATCGGCATCGGCAGTTCCGACCTGCTGCAGCTCTGGCAACAAACCGGTGGAGGCGCCCGCGCCCAGCGCCCGGCGAACCATGAGCCATCGGCGTCCCCGGCGCACGGCTATGACGGCGGCAGCCACCCCCAGGACCACGGGGATCCCATGGGTGGCGGCTACGCCCCGTCCTACAGCCCATCGGGCGGCGGGGGCTATGGCGGCGGTGGCGGAAACAGCGGCTACGGCAAAGGCTCCTACGGCAACAAGGGGTATGGCAAATGGCGCAAGGGCCCTCCGCCGCCGCCGCGCATGCTCGGCCAGCGCCGCGCGGGCGGCAGCCGGGCCGACAGGGCCGTGGGCCTGTTGCTGGCCAATGCCCAGGCCTGGGACAGCCTCTCGGCCGACGACCACGCCCTGCTGGCCCACCTGCCGGTGCCGCACGGCCCTGTGTTCGCCTGGCTCGAAGCCCAGTTGCACGAGCACGGCCCCCAACCCTGGGCGGCCCTGCGCGAGGCCCTGCGCGGCAGCGAACACGAGGCTTTCGCCTGCACCGAGGTGGAACAGGCGACCATCGGCAACGACCCGGCCTCGGAAACGGCCGAGCTCGCCGACGTGATGGCCCGCCTGCGGCGCGACCGGCTGGAAGAACTCGCCCGCCAGATCGCCGAGCGCGTGGCCCGGGGAGACCCTGGCGCCATGGAGGATTACAAGCGCATCAGCGCCGAGCTGCAGGCCCTGAAAACCGGTTCAGCGGTATAATCCAAGGCTTTGCACCGCAAGCGCGACAGCAGCACCTCCGGCACCGGCCCGGCCCCCAAGCATCGGGGCTCGATGGATGCCTCTCCTGGCCACCTCAGCGACCCACCCAGGTCCTGACGGAACCCCGCAAGGACTGCACACCAAATGTTCGCCCCAACAGCTTGCAGGCCCACCCTTTCCGGCGAAAGGTGGGTGTAGTGCCCAACAAAATCACCGGGGTTGTCCGCAGGCTGCGGCTGTCTGGCGTTTTTTGTGAGTCCTGCCGGTTCTTTTCCTGACATTTTTTTTGAGGTCCTCATGCCTGCGAAGAAGTCCAGTACGTCCGCCGTGTCCAGCAAGAAACCCGTCCAGAAAGCCAGCGCCGCTGCGGTGACCCCCAAAGCGCCCCCGAAGAAAGCCCCTGTGACGACATCCAAGACCCCCACCCCGGCCGCGGCCAAAACCCCGGCCGCCAAGACGACCGCCCGCAAGGCCACCCCCGAAGCGCTCGACGACGAACTCGAAGGCAGCGTCAAGAAAAAGGCCGGTCGCCCCGCCAAGGCCGCGTCCGACAAACCCGCCGCCAAGCGTGGCCGCAAGCCCAAGGCCTCGTCGGTCAGCACTGGTGCCGATCTCGACGACGCCGACCTGAGCGACATTGAAGACGACCTGACCGGTGAAGTCGAAGCCGAGGTGGTGGACGCCTCCGCGCAGCCGACCGAAAAGGTCAAGCCGCTGCGCATGAAGATCAGCAAGGCCAAGGAGCGCGCGCTGATGAAGGAATTCGGCCTGGACGAAACCGTCCTGTCCGAAGAAGAAGCCAAGAACCGCCGAGAGCGCCTGAAGACCCTGATCAAGCTGGGCAAGACGCGCGGCTACCTCACGCACGGCGAAATCAACGACCACCTGCCCGACAAGCTGGTCGAGGCCGAGACGCTGGAGGTGGTGGTCTCGTTGCTCAACGACATGGGCGTGGCCGTCTACGAACAGACGCCCGACGCCGAAACCCTGCTGCTGAACAACACCGGCCCCACCGCCGCGACCGAAGAAGAAGCCGAAGAAGAAGCCGAAGCCGCGCTCTCCACGGTGGACTCGGAATTCGGCCGCACCACCGACCCGGTGCGCATGTACATGCGCGAAATGGGCACGGTCGAGCTGCTGACGCGCGAAGGTGAAATCGAGATCGCCAAGCGTATCGAAGGTGGTCTGAACGACATGATGGCCGCGATCTCCGAATCGCCCGCCACCATCGCCGACATCCTGGCCATGGCCGAGGAAATCCGCAACGGCAAGGTCGTGATCTCCACCGTGGTGGACGGTTTTGCCGACGCCAACGCGGCCGACGACTACGTGGCCGAAGAAGACTTCGACGACTACGACGAAGCCGATGACGACGACGGCAAGGGCGGCTCCAAGGCGCTCACCCGCAAGCTCGAAGAACTCAAGCGCGAAGCTCTCACCCGCTTCGACGCCATGCGCACGCTGTTCGAGAAGCTGCACAAGACCTACGACAAGGAAGGCTACGGCGGCCCGACCTACCTCAAGACGCAGGCAGCCATCACCGAGACGCTGATGTCGATCCGCTTCACCGCCAAGGCGATCGAAAAGCTGTGCAGCACCATGCGCAGCCAGGTCGACGACGTGCGCAAGAAGGAACGCGAACTGCGCCGCATCATCGTGGACAAGTGCGGCATGCCGCAGGAGAAGTTCATCGCCGACTTCCCGGCCAACCTGCTGAACCTGAAGTGGGTGGAGAAGCAGGCCGCCGCCGGCAAGCCCTGGAGCGTGGTGATGGCGCGCAACATCCCGCCCATCCAGGAACTGCAACAGGGCCTGATGACGATCCAGAGCAGCGTGGTCGTGCCGCTGGCGCACCTGAAGGACATCCACAAGCGGATGAACCAGGGCGAGTCCACCTCGCGCGACGCCAAGAAGGAAATGATCGAGGCCAACCTGCGCCTCGTGATCTCGATCGCGAAGAAGTACACCAACCGCGGCCTGCAATTCCTGGACCTGATCCAGGAAGGCAACATCGGTCTGATGAAGGCGGTGGACAAGTTCGAATACCGCCGTGGCTACAAGTTCTCGACCTACGCGACGTGGTGGATCCGCCAGGCCATCACGCGTTCGATCGCCGACCAGGCGCGCACCATCCGCATCCCGGTGCACATGATCGAGACGATCAACAAGATGAACCGCATCAGCCGCCAGCATCTGCAGGAGTTCGGTTTCGAACCCGATGCGTCGATCCTGGCCGAGAAGATGGAGATGCCGGAGGAGAAGATCCGCAAGATCATGAAGATCGCGAAAGAGCCGATCTCGATGGAAACCCCGATCGGTGACGACGACGATTCGCACCTGGGCGATTTCATCGAAGACCAGGCGAACACCGCGCCGATCGAGGCGGCGATGCAGGCCGGTCTGCGTGAGGTGGTGAAAGAGATTCTGGACAGCCTCACGCCGCGCGAAGCCAAGGTGCTGCGCATGCGTTTCGGCATCGAGATGTCCACCGACCACACGCTGGAAGAAGTGGGCAAGCAGTTTGACGTGACGCGCGAGCGCATCCGTCAGATCGAGTCGAAGGCGGTGCGCAAGCTCAAGCACCCCAGCCGTTCGGACAAGCTGCGCAGCTTCATCGACACGCTGTAATCGGCAGTCTTTCTGACGTGCCTGGAAAGGGAGCCTTTGGCTCCCTTTTTTTTCGTGCCAGCTGGGTTGGTGGGTTCGATGCAGTCGGGCGCTCTGCGCCGCTCATGTCCCCCGGCCGCCTCCTCCTTTACTTCGCTATGCAGAACACCCGACTGCATCGAACCGGACACGTTGCTGGCTCCCCCCCGCGGGCGCGCCCACCAACTGGCAGGCCGGGAGCGCCGGGTGCTTGGCGCAGCGAAGTAAAGGAGGAGGAACGGGCAAAGCCCGTTCCGGGGGACATGAGCGGAGTCAAGCGCCCGGTGCTCTCGGCCTCACCACAAAAGCAGGCAAGAACAAAAAAGGGAGCCAACGGCTCCCCCTTTCGCACAAAAACAGAAGACAAAGAATCAAACCGTCTCCAACGCCAACACCCCCGTGGCGGTGTTCGAAATCGGGATGTGGTAATTGCTGTGCACCTTGCGCACCCCCGCCCCGCCCACCGTCAGCGCCGCGCGCATCGCCACCCACATCAGCAACTCCACGCCCTGGGTTCCCGCCTTCTCCACGATCTCCAGATCGCTGAACTGCGTCACCCACTCCGGGTTGGTCTCCATGCTGTCGAGGAACTGCAGGTCGAATTTCTTGTTGATGAAGCCCGCGCGCTCCCCTTCGAGCTGGTGCGACAGACCGCCCGTGGCCATCACCGCCACGCGCTGGTTGCTGTCCCAGCTCTGGATCGCCTCACCCACCGCCTTGCCCAGTTTGTAGACCCGCTTGGCCGTGGGCAACGGGAACTGCACCGTGTTGATGTTGATCGGCACGATCTGCACCGGCGCCACCGCATCGTTCGGCCAGAACAGCTTCATCGGCAGACTGCAGGCGTGGTCCACCAGCATTTCCTGGCAGGTCACGATGTCGAACTCTTTCGCGATCAGCTGGTTGATGATGTGCCACGACAGCTCCGGGCAGCCGGCCATCGGCGGCAAGGTCGGGATGCCCCAGCCCTCGTCGGCGTTGCTGTAGCTGGCCGCCGCGCCCACCGCGAAGGTCGGCATCTTGTCCAGGAAGAAGTTCAGGCCGTGGTCGTTGTAGAACACCACGACCACGTCGGGTTTGACCTTGCCCAGCCAGTCGTGAATCGGCGGGAAGCCGTCGAAGAAGGGTTTCCAGTAGGGCTCGTTCTGCAGGCCCTTGTGGATAGCGCCGCCGATGGCGGGGATGTGCGATGTGGCCAGGCCACCGATGAGTTGTGCCATGTTCGTGTCTCCTGGTTCAGCACTGCTCGTTCGCCGCCACCAATTTGGCTTTGAACTGTTCTTTGGTCATGCCCGTCTGCTGCGCGCCGATGTCCTGCATGTCCAGGCCGAAGATGCCGGCGAACTTGGCCAGGTAGTAGGCGTTGCCGCCCGCGTCCAGCAAGGCCAGCACCTGCTTGGAGCGGATCGCGTCCGCTTGCTGCGGGCTCAGCCCGTACTTCGCCATGTAGGCCTCAGGGTCGGCCACAAAGGCTTCGCGGTTGGCTTTCTCGTTGAACGAGAAACACATCTTGTTCAGGGCGTAGCCCTTCTGGGCCATGCCGCCGTCAAAGGGCGTGGTGCCGGGGATTGTTTGGCTCACATTCGTCTCCTGCGTGGGTGGATTGACTTGTGTCAAGCCGCGAGTATTTCCAACCCATTGCCAAAGATAAACCGATGAATGATCATCAAACACATGAATGATTTCGATTGGTCAGACCTGGATGCCCGCCTGCTGCAACTGCTGGTGGCGGTGGTGGAGGCGGGCAGCATCACCGGCGCGGCGCAGTCGCTGGGCGTCACGCAGTCGGCCGTGAGCCACCAGCTCGACAAGCTGCGCGCCATCACCGGCGACGCGCTGTTCGTGAAAAGCGGGCGCGGCATCGTGGCCACGGCACGGGCGGGCGAGCTGGCCATGCAAGCGCGCGAACTGCTGCGCCAATTGCAGGGCTTTGCGCACACCGGGGCTTTCGACCCCGCGCGCTGGCAGACCACGATCACCATCGCCGCCAACGACTTCCAGCGCGACGTGCTGCTGCCCGCGCTCGCACAGGTGCTGCGCGCGCAGGCGCCCGGCGTGGCGCTGCGCGTGATCCCCTCGGACATCCCGAGCCTGGAGATGCTGCGCGACGGCGTCTGCGACATCGCCATCAGCCCGCGCCCACCCGAAGGCAGCGACATCGTGCAGAAGCGCATCTTCGAAGACCGGTACTGCGTCTACTTTGATGCGGCGGTGCGCGAGGCCCCGGCCACGCTGGCCGACTACACGGCCGCCGATCACATCACCGTGGTCTATGAACCCCGGCGCACGCTCTACCTGGACCGCACGCTCGCTGCCCAAGGCATCCACCGGCGCTTTGCCGTCATGGTGCCGGGCTTCTGCGGCCTGCCCACCTTCCTGCGCGGCAGCCCGCTGCTGGCCACGGCGCCGGCCCTGCTGCACGACAGCTTCATGCGCGAATTCGCCCGGGCCGAGGTGCCCACGCCCTGCCCCACGCTGCCGATGTACATGATCTGGCACCGGCGCCACCAGGACGACGCCGCCCACCGCTGGCTGCGCGAACGGCTCGACGCGCTGGCGCCGGGCGCGACGACCGGGGTGCCAAGCGTTGATCAGTTTTCCATGGCACCGGAGCGCCACCCCGACGCATGACGCAGGGGGGAGCACTTCACGCCGTCGGCGGGCGCTGCGCCTCGCGCCAGCGCTGCGGGCTCAAGCCCGTGCGGCGTTTGAAAAAGCGGGAGAAGTAGGCCGGGTCTTCAAAACCCAGCTCCAGCGCCAGGCTGGCCGCCGGCGCGGCGATGTAGACCAGCCGCCGGCAGGCCTCGCGCGTGAGGCGCTCGTGCACCAGCTCCAGCGCGCTGCGCCCGCTGCCCGCGCGCGCCAGGCGGTTGAGCCGCTGCGTGGACAACCCCAGGCGCGAGGCGTAGCGCTCCAGCGGCCAGTGCTCCAGAAAATGCTGTTCCACCAGCAGCAGGAAGCGCGTGAACAGCGCCTGGTGCTGGTGGGCGCGCTCGCCGCCCTCGCGGTGGCCCTGCTCGCTCGCGCGGGCCAGGCGCCAGACCACGGCCCGCGCCAGCCACTGCACCACCGGCGCGTCGGCCGAACCGGGCAAGGCGAACTCGGCGGCCAGCTCGCCGAGCTGCACGCTCAGGCGCTGGGCCTCGCCATCGTCTGGCGAAAAATGCAAGACCCCAGGCGCCGAGAACAGCGCTCGGAACGCCTCACCCACGGCCTGGAACTCGCCCTCCACCAGAAAACGCGCGCTGAGCGTGAGCACGCGGCCATCGGTTTCGGGCGCAAAAACAAAGCCGTGCACCACCCCCGGCGGCACCACGATGGCGGCCGGCCCGGCCACCGACGCGCGCCATTCGTCCAGCACCACCTCGGCCGAACCCCTCTGCAGCCAGAGGATCTGGTACAGCCCCTGGTGCACGTGGGGCTCGATCTCCCAGTGGTAGAGCCGGCTGCGCGATTCCACCGACTCGATGTGCAGCATGTCCTGGCCGGGTGCCGCCGCCTCGCCGTAAAGCGCAAAACGCGGGATGGCCGCTGGCTGGCCGCGTGAGGGCCGGGTGCGTGGCGGGGGTTGGCTGGTTTGCGGCATGGCGGAATACCCTGATCCAAAAGTACAAGAATTATCCCTGCTTAGTGCAGTGTCAATCGGAGCCGGTAGGCCTACAGTGCACCCCGGTTCCACCCACAGGAGACAAAAGCCATGAGCTTCCATTTCGACCCGTACTCGCCGGCCGTTGACGCTGACCCCTTCCCCTATTACAAGCATCTGCGCGACGAGGCACCCTGCTTCTGGAGCGAAGAAGCCCAGATGTGGGTCCTCTCGCGCTACGCCGACATCGTCTCCGCCGGCCAGGACTGGCAGACCTACTCCAGCGCCAGCGGCAACCTCATGACCGAGCTGCCCGGCCGCGCCGGCGCCACGCTCGGCAGCTCCGACCCACCGAAGCACGACCGCCTGCGTGGCCTGATCCAGCACGCGTTCATGAAGCGCAACCTGCTCGCGCTGGAGGAACCGATGCGCGACATCGCACGGCAGGTCTTTGGCCAGCTGAAAGAGGTGAAGCAGTTCGACTTCAAGGACGTCTCGTCGCAGTTCACCGTCAAGGTGCTGATGGCCGCGCTCGGCCTGCCCATGGGCGAAGAGGCCATCGTGGACGAGCAGATCGTGCGCGACAACGCCGTGCTGATGGTGCAGAGCGACGCCCGCACCCGCGCCAAGGGCCCGGAACACATTGCCGCCTACAACTGGATGCAGGACTACGCGAGCCAGGTGATCGCGATGCGCCGCGCCGAGCCGCGCAACGATCTGATCAGCAACTTCGCGCTGGCCGAGATCGACGGCGACCGGCTGGACGACCGCGAGGTGCTGCTGACCACCACCACGTTGATCATGGCCGGCGTCGAATCGCTCGGCGGCTTCATGATGATGTTCGCCTACAACCTCGCCACGTTTGACGAAGCCCGCAAGGCCGTGGTGGCCAACCCCGAGCTGCTGCCCGACGCGATCGAAGAAAGCCTGCGCTTCAACACCTCGGCCCAGCGTTTCCGCCGCCGCCTGATGAAAGACGTGACGATGCACGGCCAGACCATGAAGGAAGGCGATTTCGTCTGCCTGGCCTACGGCAGCGGCAACCGCGACGAGCGCCAGTACCCCAACCCCGACGTGTACGACATCGGCCGCAAGCCGCGCGGCCACCTCGGTTTTGGCGGCGGCGTGCACGCCTGCCTGGGCACGGCCATCGCGCGCCTGGCGGTGAAGATCGCCTTCGAGGAATTCCACAAAGTGGTGCCCGACTACCACCGTGTGGCCGACCAACTGCCCTGGATGCCCTCCAGCACTTTCCGCAGCCCGCTGGTGCTTGAGCTCAGCGCCGCTTAAGCCTGCGGCCCCACCATCGCGCTGCCCTCAACCGGGCAGCGCCTTTTGTTTTCTGGAGACACCATGGCAAACATCACCTTCGTCGAGGCCAACGGCCAGTCCACCACTCTCAACCTCACCGACGGCTGGAGCCTGATGCAGGGCGCCACCGCCAACGGCGTGGACGGCATCGTCGGCGAATGCGGCGGCTCCTGCGCCTGCGCCACCTGCCACTGCTACGTGGACGAGCTGCTGGCCGGTGTGCTGCCCGCGCCCTCGCAGGGCGAGCTCGACATGCTAGAGAACGTGGTCGCCGAGCGCCGCCCCAACAGCCGCCTGGCCTGCCAGATCAAGACCGGCCCCGCGCTGGAAGGCGGCGTGGTGCACCTGCCGGAATGCCAGGAATGAGCGCCGAAACCAGCGCGGCCGGCATCGTCATCGTCGGCGCGGGCCAGGCCGGCGTGATGACGGCCGAGGCCCTGCGCAGCGGCGGCTTTGAGGGCAGCATCACCCTGCTGGGCGACGAACCCCACGGCCCCTACCACCGCCCGCCGCTCTCCAAAGCCTGGATGGCCGGTGAGATGGACGCGGCCCAGCTGGTGATGCGCGCGCCCGAGATGCTGGCACGCAAGAACATCGGGCTGCGCACCGGCGTGAGCGTCAGAGCCATCGACCGCAGCGCCCAGACCGTGATCCTCGGCGACGGCAGCGCCCTGCCCTACACCGGCCTGGTGCTCGCCACCGGCAGCACGCCGCGCGCCCTGCCCCTGCCCGGCGGCGACGCGCCCGGTGTGCTGGCGCTGCGCACGCGCGACGACGCCAGCGCCATCGCCGACCGCCTGGCCGCCTGCATCGAACAGCAGCGCCCGGTGGTCGTCATCGGTGGCGGCTTCATCGGCCTCGAAGTGGCGGCCACCGCGCGCAAGAAAGGCCTGGCCGTCACCGTGCTCGAAGCCGCGCCGCGCCTGCTCGGCCGCGTGCTCGCGCCGGTGCTGTCCGACTGGTACGCCGAGCTGCACCGCGGCCACGGCGTGCAGCTGATGCTGGGTGCGCAGGTCGCCGCCATCGAAACCGCCGCCGACGGCGCGGTCAGCGGCGTGAGACTGGCCGACGGCAGCGTCGTGCCCGCGGGCCTGGTGGTGGTGGGCATCGGCGTCAGCGCCAACGACCAGTTGGCCCAAGCCGCCGGTCTCGAATGCGAGCGCGGCATCGTGGTCGACGCCTGCGGCCGCACCAGCGACCCCGCAATCGTGGCCGCCGGCGACTGCACCGCGCGCCGCCTGGCCGACGGCAGCCTGCTAAGGCTCGAATCGGTGCAGAACGCCACCGAACAAGGCAAGAGCGCCGCCGCCGCGCTGCTCGGGCAAGAGCGCCCCTTCACCGCCACGCCCTGGTTCTGGAGCGACCAGTACGACAAGAAGCTGCAGATGGCCGGCCTCTCCATGGGCGCGGACGCCTGGGCCGTGCGCGGCGACATGGCCGCCGGCACGTTCACCGTCTACCACTTCAAGGGCGACCGACTCATCGCCGCCGACAGCGTCAACGCCAGCAAAGACCACCTGCAGGTGCGCAAGCTGCTCGACGCCAGCGTCTCACCCACGCGCGAGCAGGCGGGCGATGTGGCGTTTGATTTGGCGGGTCTGCTGGTGAAGTGAGCGGCTGCGCGGGGCTCAGGCCTCACGCACCATCACGCGCCTTCACCACCAACTCGGCGAACCCGGTGGCGACATCCGGCTCACGCGTGAACGCCCATTCGGGCAGCAGGGCCAGCAACACCTCGGCCGTGGTGCGCACCCGGCAACCCGGCGCCACATGGCCGCCAAACACCTCGCCCGTGGCGGCCGCCACGGCCATGTGCAGGTGCGAATGGCCCCGCCCGGCATCGCCTATGCCCACCGTGCCACTCAGGCCCAGGATTTCCGAGTCCCCGCAGATGCACAGCGGCTCGTCCGCCCCAGCGAAACGGATGCGCGCATCCACCAAGCTGCCGACACCCGAGAGCACGAACGCAGCCTGGCAACCCTGGGCGCGCACGGCGGCTTCGAGCGCTTCGCGCAGGTCCTGGCCGGGGGTGAGGCGGATGGGGAGGGTTTTCATCACAGTGGTCCTGCAAACGCGTTTCGAACGAGCGGGTTCTTTCTACAGCTTGGCGATATCTGAAAACCGCCTGAGTACCAGACCGGCGCGAGTGCTCTGCGAAACGATCCCGGGCAACACGTTCGAAAAGTCGGGATTGTTCAACACCGCTTGAAAGGTCTGCGCAACGAAGTGGCGAACGTTGAATGGAGCGACGGCCAACTCTGCCACCAGTTCCTCGCGACCATCGACCACCGTGATGATGTCCTCCAGGTCGTGACTCAGATAAACGTCGTTGTTGCCGCGGTCCTTGAAGGCTTCCAGCTTGGTGGCAACGAAATACGGGGCTGACAGATGGCGCAACGACTGGCCCGAAGGCAGCGTCGCGATGTGGGCGGCCTCAAAACCAGGCTTGTACCAACGGTTCGCAAAGCCGAGCACCTTCTCATCCAGCGGCACCAAGTCCAGCTGCATGCTTTGCCAGAACCAGCGAAACGGCGGCGTGTTGTCGGCCATGGTCTGTTTGAATCCGCGCTTCATCAGTTGCTCCGCCAGCGCGTGATACCCGACCAAGGAGGCCACTTCCACAATCGCATCCACATCTTCTGTGGCGCGGGCGTCTGCCACCAACGGTTGGGTGATGAGCAAACCCGTTGCGCAGCCACCCACGAAAACCACCTGCTCGCACAACGGCCCCATGGCGTGCGCCATTCCCGAAAGCAGCTCGATGTTGGGGTCAGCCATACATGGGCCTCTCTTCGGGCTTGGGGCCGTCCGGATAGATCAACAGCGGTAGCCGCTTAAGCGCCATGCCCCGCTCCCGGGCGCGGCCTACGCGCAGGGCGTCAAACAGGGCCAACATTTCGTAGAGCTTGGCGTCTTGCATGGCTGCGAAGGGAGCGCTGGGGTGCAAAGGCTCCAGCCCTTGCCCGCGGGCCGTGCCATTGGGGTGCGGCCACACCCAGTCGTCAGACCCCGGCGCAAACACGCCCGCAAAAGCGGGCGCGCTGTGGCTCGTGGGCACGCCCACCGCCACCGGCAACCGGTCTGCCGCAAAGGCGTACTTCGCTCCGTGCACCGCGAACTCAGCGAGGTTGCGGCTGTGCACCCGCGCCGGGTTGTCGGCACTGCTGGCCGCTTCAGCCAGGGCTCGGCGCGGCCTGGCGCGCACCCGGTAAATGGCGGCAGCCTCCTGAACCCCCGACACCGCAGCCGGCGGCGGCACAAGCAACGCTGTATCCACCAGCAACCCAGCCTGCAGACCACGCTTCACCGCTGCATGCACTTCTGAAGCGCTCAACCCAAGCTCGTGCGCCAAGCGCGCATACGTCCAGCGCTGATCACCCCAAGCAACAAGCTTGAGGGCGACGAGGAAATCTTGGGGTTTGAGCTGCATTTTATTCTTCATTCGAAAATCAAGAACACAGAATATAAAACACCGTACCGATATTCACAAGCTGTCGCTTCCGTTTCATGCAGGTTTTCTAGATTTCTACGGAAAAATGAATGAAATCAACCGGTTACAACAATTGAATCCGATTCCACCAACGCGCCCAAAGCCGCCACCCCCACCGGCGCCTGCGGCAACCAAGGCAGCACAAACGTCCGCTTCGCCAGCCCGCCCGCGATCCGCTCGGTCTGCCGGATTTCCCCCGCCAGCCGAGCCTGCAGCAGCGGGTCGGTGGTGCCGGTGGCGGCGATGCTTTTGTTGATGACCCAGGCCCAGGGTTCGATCTGGGCGCGGCGCAGGTCGTCCTGCAGCGCGGCGGCCTGGCTGACCGGGGTGACTTCGGGCAGGGTGACGATGATCACGCGCGTCATGCTGGCGTCTTGCAGGCGCATGAGCGGCGTGATGATGTGCAGGCCTTTGGCGGCTGCCTGGCCTTCGTACTGCTGGGTCATCTGGCGGTGGTAGGCGCCGGTGGCGTCCATGAGCAGCAGGCTGTGGCCGGTGGGGGCGGTGTCGAGCACCACAAAGGCGCTGCGCGCTTCGTTGACCACGCGGCTGAAGGCGTGGAACACGGCGACTTCTTCGGTGCAGGGCGATTGCAGGTCTTCGAGCAGCAGAGCCTGGCCTTGTTGATCAAGCGCCTTGCCGCGCGTGGCCATGATCTTGGCGATGTAGGCGGCGGTCTCGGCCTTGGGGTCGATGCGGCCGACCTTGAGTCCTTCGAGGCTGCCGTTCAGCGCGTCGGCCACATGGGCCGCCGGGTCGGTGGTGGTGAGGTGCACGCTGTGGCCGCGCTGCACCAGGCCCACGGCGAGCGCGGCGGCGATGGTGGTTTTTCCCACGCCGCCTTTGCCCATGACCATGATGAGGCCGTGGCCGATGGCGGCGAGCTCGTCGGCCATGCGGGACAACGGCTCTGCGGGCAACACGAAACCTCGTTCGGGTTGAGCTTGTTGAAACCTTGCGAGCCCTTCGACAGGCTCAGGGCGAACGGGGTTGGTGGGTTCGCCGCCGGGCACAGCGCGACCGGGTTTTTTGTTGGCGACTGTTTCAACTCCGCCTTGCAGCAGCGCACGCAGCGCGGGCACACCCACGGTGTCGAAGGCGCGCAGTGGCACTTCGTCGCGTGGCAGGCGGGCCAGCGCGTCGGGCATCTCGTTCAGGGCCTGGCGGCCGAGGGCTTCGATGGCGTTGGCGATCGGGTCGTTGGCGCTGGTGGCGTGAAACACGCCGTTGACGGCCAGGCGCTGGTTGGCCAGACCGAGCTGGCGCAACTCTTCGGCGGTGCGCGCGGCTTCCCGCATGGGGCGCGGGTCGGGCCGGGTGACGAGCACCACGGTGGTGAGCGCGGGGTCGCTCAGGGCCTGCAGCGCGGCTTTGAAACGCGCTTCCTGCATCTTGAGGCCCGAGTGCGGGCCCAGGCACGAGGCGCCGCGGTCGTTGCCGGCGAGGAAGCCGGTCCAGGCCTTGGGCAGGCTCAAGAGGCGCAGGGTGTGGCCGGTGGGCGCGGTGTCGAAGACCACGTGGTCGTAACCCCCATCGATGCCCTCGCCCGCCAGCAGCGCGGCGAATTCGTCGAAGGCGGCGATCTCGGTGGTGCAGGCGCCCGAGAGCTGTTCGCGCACAGTGCTGCGTTCTTCGTCGCTGGCGTCGGCTTCGAGCTGTGCGAGCACGCGCTGGCGGTAGGCCTCGGCGGCGGTGTCGGGGTCGATGTTGAGCATCTGCAGCCCCGGCACGCCGGGCACGGGAACCGGCCGGTTGGACAGCGGCACGCCGAGCATTTCGTCCAGGTTCGACGCCGCGTCCGTGCTGACCAGCAGCACCCGCTGGCCCGCATCGGCCAGCACGATGGCGGTGGCGGTGGACAGCGAGGTCTTGCCCACGCCGCCCTTGCCGGTGAAAAACAGGAAGCGCGTGGGCGCGGTGGCGAAGCCGGGGAGCGTGGGGGTGTTCATGCCGCAGCATCGCATACCCCCGGCCCGCCGGCCATGACGTACAACAAGCCAGGGGAAGCTGCGGCGCCCACTCCACTTCAGTTTTCTATGGTGCCGGAGCGCCACCCGCGCCGTATGAAACGGCCCAACCCAGGGCACCGCCGGGCCGGCTTTGCCGGACGGCCAGTGCCGCCCCCCCTTGAGGGGGGTGACGCGAAGCGGCGCGGGGGGTGTTTCATCCTAGCGGGCGGGCTGCTTGGGCGAGCGCATGAAAGGCGACTCGACCCACATCTGCCAGTAGAACTGGATGGGACCGGTGATGCCGTTGACGTTGGTGCGGTAGGCCACGGGCTCGAAGAATTGCCCGAGGATGCCCACGGCCGCGTCGTCGACGATGCGCTGCTGCACTTTCTCGGCCGCGGCCTTGCGGTCGGCGGGCGTCATGGCCCGGGCGAAGGCGGCGCGCTGGGCTTCGAGCTCGGCGTCTTTGAGCCAGCCGAACCAGCCGGTCTCGGGATCGCCCGAGTAGGCGATGGTCGAGGGGTCAAGCAGGTCACCGGCGAGCCACCAGGTGTGAAACATGCTCCAGCCCCCGTCTTTCACCGGCCCGCGGTTCACGCGGCGCTGCGTGAGCTCGGCCCACGGCATGTTCTGCACCTGCACCGTCATGCCCATGGCGTGCAGCTTGCCAGCGGTGACCTGCGTGAGGGCCGAGATCACCGGGCTGTCCACCGGGTTGAGGATCACCACCGGTGTGCCGTCGTACTTGGCGTCCTGCAGGGCCTTGCGGGCCGCGTCCAGGCCGGGCGCTTTCATGGCGGCGCTGCCCGCGTCGTTGGACAACGGGGTGCCGCAGGGGAAGATGGAGTAGCAGGTGCGCCAGTACTTGGGGTCCCCCAGCGCGGCGAGCATGTAGTCCTCCTGCTGCATCACCATGAGGACCGCCCTGCGCACCGCCACGTTGTCAAACGGGGGCTGCAGCATGTTGAAGCGCGCCATGGCGATGTTGCCCAGCGGATCGGTGGAGTTCACCACGATCTTTTCCTGGCCTTCGAACCGGGGCAGCACCCGGGCCGGGGGCGACTCGATGTAGTCCACATCGCCGCGGATCAGCGCCTCGGCCATGTCCTCGGGCGTGTCGTGGTAGATCCACTCGATGCGGTCGGCCTGGCCGGCCTTGTTGCCCGCGGCCATCGACAGCGGCTCCGTGCGTGGCACGTAGTGCGTGTTCTTGAGATAGACCGTCTTGAAGAAGGGGTTCGACTGCGCCCAGCTGTAAAGATAAGGGCCAGACCCGACCTTGCTCTTGATCGGCTTGAAGGGGTCGGTTGCAGCGACCGCCTTGGGCATCATGAAAGGCACGTTGGCCGACACCTTCGCCAGCGTCTGCAGCACCTGGCCGTTGGGCTCGCGCAGTTTCAGGGTGAAGCTGCGGGCGTCCTGGGCGGTGAGGCTTTCGACATCGCGAAACAGCAGTTGCCCCGCGCCATCGCGCTTGCCCCAGCGCTGCAACGAGGCCACGCAGTCCTCGGCGGTCACGTCGGTGCCGTCGTGCCACTTCAGGCCTGCGCGCAGGGTGAAGGTCCAGGTCTTGTTGTCGGCCGAGACGGTCCACTGGTCCACCATCTGTGGCTGGGGCTCGAAGTTTTCGTCCATCGCGAACAGGGTGTCGTAGATCAGGTAGCCGTGGTTGCGCGTGATGTACGCGGTGGTCCACACCGGGTCATAGACCTTGAGTTCGGCGTGGGGCGCCACGCGCAGCACGTTGGCGCAGCCCGTCAGCACCAAAGGCACGGCCAGAACGGCCAGCGCCAATGCGGATCTTCTTTCCAACTTCATCTTCATGATGGCCTCCATCAGGGTTGACACAAAACAAAACCCTCCGAGCCGCCCACGTCCTCAACCCGGTGGGGCAGGATCAAAGGACAGCAGACGGAAGGTAAGAACCCCGGTCGCAAACTCGGCCTGGAGCTTCACAAACCCCCGCAGGGGTGCAAACCGACACGTGAGCCTGTGCGGCCCCGACGCATCGGGTGTCTGCAGCGTGCTCACCCACGCCAGCGTCGAACCGCTCACACCGGTGTCCACGATGACGGCGCAGGTGCAATTGACGACGGGAAACGGATGGGGCCGGTAAGGCGCCAGCAGCAGCGACCAGGGCCGCCACCAGCCGCCGCCGGGCACCACCGGTGCAACGTCGCTCCATTGGGTGCCCACGCGCACCGCATACGGGATGGAAACAGCCCCCATCGCCAGCAAGCGCAGCAGCGGCGCGCTCGCGTCGTCCAGTGCCATGACGCGCAGCGCATCGGGATCGAGGCCCAGCACCAGACGCCCCCCTTGCGGGCCCGCGTCCAGCACCTGCTCGCCCAGGCTGTCGATACGCACCTGGAGCTGCTGCATGCGGGCTGGCCCGGGATGGATCGCACGCGGGATGTCGCCCTCCACCTCGCTGGTCCACACCGCCGTGCCCGGGGCCATGCCGACCAGGGTGCCGTAGACCGCGGGATTGGCCTGGGCCTGGGCCAGGATCTCCCCCTCGGGGGGGACCGCCGAAGCGTGCCAGTGCGTCAGTGCACTGGCGGGCGCCTCGGCGGTGAAATAGTTGGCCAGCCGGAACGGGCGCGTGGCCGCACCGGGCTCGGGTGAACCCTGCAGATGCAGGTGCAGGTGCGGCACCGGTGAACGCCCGGAATTGCCCACCCGGCCGAGGTAGCTGCCGGTCTCGACCCGGGCCCCCGGCACCACCGCCACCGTGCCCAGCTGCAGGTGCGCGAGCATGGCCCAGCCACCAGCGTCCAGGCGGATCACCACATGGTTGCCCCACTTTTCGGCGTAGTTGCAGACGCCCAGCGGGTTGTCGGCCACACCGTCGTGCACCCGCTCGACCATGCCGGGCGCCGGTGCCGTGACGGCGGCCCCCCAGATCGAACCGGCCACTGCCTCGGCCGCGGGGGAACGCTGAAAGTCCAGCGCATGGCGGTACATGCCCATGTGGCTGGTGCGCCCGTCAAAGCCCTGGGCGATCTGCAGTTCACCGGCCACGGGCACGGCAAACAGCGGCACGGTGCGACCGTAGCGCGCGTGCCAGCAAGCTTCTTTCCACCAACGCTGTTCGGGCGGCTCGCCCGGCGTGGCGTTGCGCTCCACGATGGCCCGCTCGCCAGCGAGCGTGAGCGCGCCCATGCCCACCCAGATGGCCAGCGCCGAAGACATCGGCAGGTAGCTGGCGGCCGACCAGCCCAGCACGTACTGCAGCACCAGCCCGAAGAAGGCGGTGAGAGCGCCGGCCACGGCGGCCACCGGCAGGCTCAGCCGCCCCGGCAGGAAGATCACCGCGCCCAGCGCCATGCCGGCAATGAAATAGTTGTACGACAGCGGCAGCCAGACAAAACTCAGCCCCAGCCGCTGGAAGCCCAGCGACAGCACCACCCCCCCGATCCAGCCCGCCAACCCGGCCAGGAACATGGCGCGCGACCACATCACCACCGCGATGCACACCAGCACGCCGGCCACGGCATGCGGCGAGTACATGAGCGATGCCATGGAACGCAGGAAGCTGCCCAGCCAGCCCTGGGCATCGGTCGGCACCGGCCAGACCGGCAGGGTGTAAGCCGCGCGCACGGTGCAATCCGGGCAGACACTGAACAACATCGCCGCGACCAGGCAATAGCCCCAGAGCAGCACGGGCAGGAAGCTGCGCGCCAGCATGCGCATGAGGGCCGCGGTCACCAGCGCCGCGGCGATCGCCGCGGCAGCGGCCAGCACCAGTTGCTGCGCCCAGGGCATGCCCGTGGGGCTGCTCATCCAGCCCGAGACCACCGCCGTCAGCAGCGCATTGGCCTTGATGCCACCCCCCAGACCCGGCGCGTCCTGGATGCGCAGGACCCACTGGACCAGCACGCCCGACAGCAGACCGCACAGCGCGAACAAGGCCAGCGCCGGACTGCTCAGCAACGCGCCCCAGAGCAGCAGCCCCAGCCAGGGCCGCCCGATGAAAAAGACGCTGCCCAGCGCCTGCCCGAAGGCCTCGACCCAGCCCCGCACCGACGCACGCAGGGCCCGCAACGTGGCGCCTGTCGGTGCGGCGGCTTCGGCGTGCACGGCGATGGGGGGCGATTGGGCTGTGTTCACAGGGCTACCCTTCGTGCTGCGCATTGCGGGGCTGAGCGCCTTCGGAACGGCCGGGGGTTGACACAGGGTGTCTCATGGGTGCACCAGGTGAGCGGGCATGCGCTCGGGGCCGTCCACGTCGTGCAGCACCTCGCGCGCCCGGATGAGCTCGGGCTTGCCATCCATGCCGATGAGCACCACCGCCGGGCGGTAGTCGATGAACTGCATGGCCTGCGACACGTTGTAGGCCCCCACCGGGCGCATGGTGAGGATGTCACCCACCTTCAGCGGCGGCAGATCGATGCTGTAGCGAAGCACGTCGATCACCATGCACAGGGGGCCGTACAGACGCGACGGCGCTGGCGGCGCCTCGATGGTGCGCGAGGGCAGCACGTCCATCTGGTACCAGGCCGCGGTGTAAAGCAGGTTGATGCCGGCGTCCATGACGTAGCTGGTCTGGGTGGCCTCGCCCACGAGCAGCTGTTCCTTGTAGTCGCGCAGACCGGCCTGCTCGGTCATGGGGTGCCGGATGCCCTTGATGGTCACCACCGAGGTGAGCAGATAACCGGCCTCGTCCACCAGGTGGCGCCCGCTCTCGAAGCGCAGTTGGGGCCGCTGTTCGGGGGGCAGGTGGTTGAGCACCTCGGTGATCGCCTCGGCGTAGGCGTCGATGGGCGGCACGACCCGTTCGGCGGGTCCGGTCATGCCGTGCAGCAGGCTGTTCGAGGGGAAGCCCCCTCCCAGGTTGATGCAGGGCACCCAGTGCTGCTGGGCGGCATGGAGCTGCTCGCGCAGGGCCAGCAGTTTGGTGACGGCCACGCGGTAGGCATCGGGATCGAGGATGTAGGTGCCGATGTGCGTGTGCAGCGTGTGCAACGAGAGCTTCAGGTTCGCCTGGATGCGGTGGGCCGCGCGCGCCGCTTCGCCGTTTTCCACCGCGAAGCCGAATTTCGTCCAGATCGGGCGGATGCCGGCATCGAGCCAGACGCGGATGCCCACCTCCAGCGGTTCATCGAGATCCCGGGTCAGGGCCTCGATGAGGCCGAGCTCGTCCCAGTTGTCGATCTGGATCAGCGCCCGCTCTCGAATGGCCTGCTCCAGGATCGCACGCGGCTTGAACGGCCCGTTGAACACGATGTCCTTGCCCTTGATGCCCAGCTTGCGGGCCTTCTGGTATTCAAAGTCCGACACCACCTCGGCCATCCAGCCTTCCTCGTGAAACACCTGGCAGATGGCCGAGAGGTAGTTGGTCTTGTAGGACCAGGCGAAACGCGTGTTCTCGTAGCGGCTGGTGAAGGCGGCCCGGAAGTGGCGCGCCTTTTCACGCAGGTCGTGCTCGGAGAACACGAACAGCGGCGAGCCGAACTGCTGCACCAGCGCAGCCACGGGGAGGCCGTCGATCTCGAACAGGGTGGGCGTGCGCGTGCCGCGTGCGTAGAGGTTGCGGTCGGCGGCAGCATCCAGCGCGTGCCGCCCCAGCTCGGCGCTGATGGTGGGCGGGAGGTAGTCGTTGTTCATGTTCATGGTGTGAGCTGCTCTGGTTTCTGAAGGGGCCGGAAGATGCGCTCTCCGCTGCTGGCCATGGCCGCAAAGTCGGCGAAATCCCCCACGAGATCCACGCTGTGGCGCACGAACATCTGGCCGGGTTTGCAGGCCGGTGGGGGCTTGACGTCGTGCCCGAGCAGTCGCTCGAACAGCAGCGCGGGCAGGTTGCACCCGATCTGCGAGGGGAAGTCGATCCAGGCCGGAAAGCGCGGGTTGATCTCCATCAGCGCGTGCGGGCGACCGGGCACCTTGATGAACTCGAGTTCGAAGGGGCCGTTCCAGCGCAGCGCACGGATGATTTTTTCGGACAGCGCATCCATGGCCGGGTCCGAGACGACGATGCCGGCGAAACCTTTGCCATGCGCGGTGCGCAGGAGCTTGCGGATGGAACAGCTCTGCACGATGCCGCCCTCGCCATCGCCCACGCCCGCCACGTCGTACTCCTCACCCACGAGGACTTCCTGCACCACCACGGGCCAGCCCCAGGCCCGCACGATCTCGTCGTACCCGGCCACCAGCCCCTCGCGCGAGTGAACCAGCTCGGCGTGGTAGAGCCAGCCCTTCACATAGACCGGATAGCCGGCCTCGGCCGCACAACGCTCCACCGCCAGCGGATCGTGGGCAACGAGGGTGAGCGGACTCGGGATGCCGTGGCGCAGACAGAAACCGTAGAGCGAGGCCTTGTGCCGATCCTCGAACGAGCGCCGGGTGGGCAGAACGCAGCGGATGCCGCGCTCCTTCAGCGGCTCTTCGAGCTGCAGGAAGTTGTCAATTTCAGAGTCGAGACAGGGAATGATGTGGCCGATGTCTTCGCTCTGGCGGATCATGTCCAGCCGGTCGAGCAAGGCCTGCGCGCCCGCACCGGGGAACGGGATCAGGTAGGCCGCATCGGGGTGATCGTCCCCCTGCCCGTACAGGCTGCTCTCCAGCGGATCGTAGGAAAGGCCGACCGTGCGCAGCCCGGGAAACTGGCGGCGCAGACTGGCCACCACGGAAGCCCCGGGCTGGGGGCTCTCGCCACGGTGCATGCCGGTGACCGCCACGCTGCGCTGGGCGGCGGTCATGGAAGTCCCCTCCGTGCTGCGCACTTCGGGGCTGAGCGCCTTCGGAACGGCCGGGCGGCGCTCATACCCCGGCCTCCTGGGTCCGCTGTGGTGGCGGGTCCAGCAACCCCATGGAGGCCATCTGATTGAGCAGCAACTCGACGTCGCGCGTGGCGCTCGCCGGGTCGATGCCGTAGCGCTGCCGCAAAAGCCCGGGAAACTGGTGGGTCCGCACACCCCGTTCATGGGCCCGCAACACGAAATGGGCCGCCGGTGTGAGCCGGTAGAACAGGCCCGACACCGTGTCAAGCACGAATTCTTCGCCGAAGAACCGCAGCCGCCCCGAACCCTTTGGCAGGGCCTGATCGGGGTCCAAGGCCTCTGCGCCTGGCCTGTTCGTCTCGTTCATGAAGGCTCCTTTTGATTCGGTCCACCCCATGCCCACCCATGTTCGTACCTGAGTACGAAATGACTGGCCATCTTCAGGTTACCGAGCCTAAGTGCCTACACAGTTTAATGAAAATGGTTACAGATTTGTAGCCAAAAATCACACGAAAGGTTGCTTTTTCACGTGTTTTGACCTTGGGCGATGGGGGTCGTGGCGGCAAGCCAGGCGCGCCGTTCGCGCGGGAATGAGCGCCTTTGGCCGGTTGCACCCTCAAGTGCCAAGGGGCGCATCCGAAAATTCAGGCCTTGGATCGGCCCATGACGGGGCGCCCGACAACGCAACGCCATAGGGTTGAACGATTTGAAGCACACAAGCGGTCTCGCCAAACGCGCCCTGCCATGCTGGCTGCCACGGTGGCTGGGCAAACTGGCCATCGGCCTGCTATTGGCCCACTCGGCGCATGCCAGCGAACGGGTGACGTTCGAGGCCACACAGGGCCACAGCGCGAACAAGGTCACCCTGCGGGCCGAACTCTCACGGCCCGAAGGCGACGGCCCCTTTCCGGCCGTGGTGCTGATGCACGGCTGCGGTGGCTGGCAAGCGCCGGTTCGCTACACCATGAACCGCTACGCCGAACATCTGGTGAGCAAGGGCTTCGTGGTGCTCAACCTCGACAGCTTCGGCCCCCGCAACCAGGGCGGCGGCAAGATGTGCGAGAGCATCGATCGGCTGACGGAAGCACTCGACTACCGCACCTACGACGCCCACGACGCGCTGCGCTACCTGCAGGCACAACCCTTTGTCGACCGTGGCAGCGTGTTCCTCATGGGCCAGAGCAACGGCGGCGCCGTGGCGATCAAGGTGGCCAAAGGCGATGGCCCGCATGGCCAGACCGGCGCCACCGACGGCTTTCGCGGGGTGGTGGCCTTCTACCCCTGGTGTGGCGCCTTCGAGCGCCGCTCCGTGCAACTGAAGGCTCCGCTGCTGGTGTTCGGCGGCGGCCAGGACGACTGGGTGCCCGCCAGCGAATGCGAAGGCGTGCGCTCCACCGGTGCGGACCTGCAGCTGATCATCTACCCCGAAGCGGCCCATTCCTTCGACCTGGACATCGTGCCCCAGCGCTACCTGGGCAAGCTGGTGGGCCGCAACCCCCAGGCCGCCGACGACAGCCGCGATCGCATGCTCGCGTTCTTCGAGGGGCTCAGCCGCCGCCCGGGCCGCGAGGGCGAGCGCCTGGCCCAGAAGTAAGCCGCCGGCCCTCAGCGCGGCGGCAAGGACACCACCACCGACAACCCGGGCCGCGCGTTGCGCACGGCGAAGGTGCCGCCGTGTGCCTGGGCCACCAGCCTGCACAGGTACAGACCCAGGCCCACGCCGCCCTGCGCGCGGGTGCGGGCGGTGTCGGGGCGGAAGAAGGGTTCGGCCAGGTGGGGAATCTGCTCGTCGGGCACGCCAGGGCCGTGGTCGCGCACCTCGATCTGGATGCCTTCGCCCTCGGCGCGCAGGTACAGCTCGGGCGGCAGCGGCGCTTCGGCGCTGTGGCGCAGGGCGTTGTCGAGCAGGTTGCGCAGCAGCAGGCGCATGCGCGCGGGGTCCAGCGCCAGCGTGGGCAGGCCGGGCGTGGCGTGCACGGCGATGTGGGCCGCCTCGGGGTGGCGGGCCTGCAGCTCGCCGATGACTTCGCGCGCCAGCGCCTCCAGCGCCACCGGCTCGGTCTGCAGGGCGGCGTGGTTGGCGGCCAGGCGTTCGCTCTCCAGCAGGTCGGTGATGAGGCGGGCCATTTCCTGCAAGTCGCGCAGCAGGGCTTCGCGTTGCGGGTTCACCTCGGCGGTTTCGGGCAGCAGCTCGGTGTTGAGCCGGGCGCGGGTGAGCGGGCTGCGCAGCTCGTGGCTGATGGCGAGCAGCAGCGCGCGCTTGGCGTCGAGCATCTGGCGGATGTCCTGCCCCATGGTGTTGATGGTGGTGGCGAGCTGGCCGAGTTCGTCGGGCTTGCGCGGGTGGCGCACGGGGATGGGCTGGCCGAAATCGCCGGCGCCAAAGCGCTGCGCGCCGGCCTGGATGTCGTCGAGCGGGCGCAGCAGGCGCCGCACGTACAGGAAGGCCAGCAGGGTGAGCAGCAGCAGCGCGCTCAAGGTATAGCCCAGCAGACGCGGGCGGCGCTCGAAGGCCGCGTCGTTGAGGCCGAACTCGATGGTGTGGCCGTCGGCCGTGGTGCGCGAGAGCAGGCGCTGCCAGTCGCTCTCGCCACCCCAGCGCTCGCCGTTCCGCTCACCGGTGCCGGCCTGGCGCTCGATTCCCGGGTGGTCGCGCAGCCAGTCGGGCTTGCCCTGATCGGGGTGCGAGCGCCAGCGAATGCGCGGGCCGGTGATGTCGATGGTAAGCGGCAGGCGCCGGGTGATGGCCTGCGCGCGCTCGATGTCGGGCGCGCCGCCGACGGTGGCGTCGGCGGCGAGGCGGTCCACGTAGTCCATGAGCAGTGGGCGCGCGGCCTCGCGCCAGCCGAGCGAAAACGCTTTCTGCGCACCGCCGACGAAAGTGAAGGCCATGGCCAGCGCGAGCAGCACGAACACCAGCACCAGCCGCAGCTTGATGGAGTGGCTCAGGCGCTGGCGCGCGCGGCGGTGCCAGGGCTTGCGCGCGTGGGGGGCGGTCGCAGCGCACGCGTGGGGCGTGGCCCGGTGTTTCATGGCGTGAGGCGGCGCAGCGCGAGCGAGTAGCCGGCGTTGCGCAGGGTCTTGATGCAGTCCAGCGGCTCCAGCTTCTTGCGCAGGCGGCTCACCACGATGTCCACCGCGCGGGTGTAGAGCTCGGCCTCGTGGCCGCGCAGCTGGTTCAGGATGTCGTCGCGGCTGTGCACGCGGCCCGGCTCGCGCGCCAGCAGCATCAGCAGCTCGAATTCGGTGCCGGTGAGCTCCACCGGCTCGCCCTGGCGGGTGACGCTGCGGCGCGCGGGGTCGAGCGTGAGGCCTTCGAAGCGCAGCTCGCCCTGCGCCGCGTCGGCCGCGGCGGGCGACTGCGGCGCCAGGCTGGCGCGGCGGCGGCGCAGCACCGTCTGCAGGCGCGCCACCAGCTCACGCGGCTCGAAGGGTTTGGGCAGGTAGTCGTCGGCCCCGATCTCCAGGCCGACCACGCGGTCCATCACGTCACCGCGCGCGGTGAGCATGACGATGGGGATGTCGCTCTCCTTGCGGATGGTGCGGCAGAGTTCGAAGCCGTCCATCTCGGGCAGCATCACGTCGAGGATGGCGGCGTCGAACCCGCCCGCGCGCAGCCGCTGCAAACCCTCGCTGGGCCGCAGGGCATGGGTCAGCGAGAGTTCGAAACGCTGGAAATACGTGGCCAGCGGCGGGCCCAGCTGTTCGTCGTCGTCGATGAGCAAAACGCGGTGCATGCGCGATTCTTACATTGCCACCGCGCCCAGCGTCTGGTGGCGCACGATGAGGCGGCGCAAGCGCTGCTGCACCGGCGCGCCCAGTGCGTCGAAGCGGTCGGCCGCCGACAGCAGGGCCGGCAGCACCGGCACCGCCTCGCCGGGCTGGCGCTGCGAGAGCCGGGCCCACAGGCCCAGCGCGTGCTCGCGGTCGAAGCGCGGGCCCCACACCATGGCCAGCAGCTCGGCGTGGGGGTCTTCGGCCCCGGCCAGCAAGACCGGGGCGAAGACCCGGCTCTGCTGGGCCAGGTGGTGGATGGGTTCGAGGCGGGGTGACATGGCCGTCATCCCGCGCTCAACCCCGGCCCCACCAGCCGCGGCGCTGCTCCAGGCGCTCGCGCACCTGCTTCTGCTGCTCGGGGTTGAGGCTGTCGTAGAAGTCGGCCAACGCGGCGATCACTTTCGGGCCATTGCCCTGCACGGCCTGCGTCTTCTGATCCAGCAGCGCCTGGGCACGGGCGCGGTCGAACTTGTCGCCGGCGACCAGGGCCTTGAAGTCGGCGCGCGGGTCGGTGCCCTGGCCACGCAAGGCGGTGCGCTGGGCAATGATCTCGTCGGCCAGCACACCCAGCTTCTGTTTCTGGGCCTCGTTGAGTTCGAGCTTGCTGCTGATTTTGTCAACCACCTTGCCGCGCACTTCGGTCACCCGCTCGGGGCTCCAGTCGCCGCCGTGGTGGTGGCCGCGCGATCCGCAGGCCGTGAGGCCGCCGACGAGGATGGTCGCGCCGAAGACGCCGACGAGGGTTTTCTTGATCCAGGGTTTCATGACGGTGGGTCCTTTCAGAACCTTGTTGAACATGTCCGTCATGGTGCCGGCCGAGGGCTCAGCGGTGGTCTCGGCGCGGTTTCGGTTCTTTTCGTTTTGTATCGGCGGTGGCCCCCGGAACCACGCCCGCACCCGGCGCCGTCAGGCGTGCGCAAACACCTCGGTGTCCACCTCGCTGCTGCCCTGCGCGTTGTAGCGCTCGCCCTTCACGGTGTGCTGGTTGATGTGGTCGTTGAGCCGCGCCATGACCGAGGCGTCAAGCTTCACGTTCGCCGCACCCAGGTCGTCCTTCAGGTGGGCCAGGCTGGTGGTGCCAGGGATGGGCAGGATGTTCTCACCGCGGTGCAGCAGCCAGGCGATGGCGAGCTGGGCCGGCGTGCAACCCACCTCGTTGGCCATGGCCAGGTAACCGGGCAGCAGGGTGAGGTTGGCCGCGTAGTTCTCGGGCGCGAAGCGCGGCATGCTGCGGCGGATGTCCTTGGCATCGAAGGCATTCACGTTGAGCTCGCCGCAGAGGAAACCCCGCGCCACCGGGCTGAAGGCCACGAAGGCGATGCCGAACTCGCGGCAGGTGTCGAGCACGGCGATCTCGGGGTTGCGCGTCCACAGCGAGTACTCGGTCTGCACGGCGGTGATGGGGTGCACCGCCTGCGCACGGCGCAAGGTGGCCGCCGACACTTCGGAGAGGCCAATGGTCTGGATCTTGCCCGCGCGCACCAGATCGGCCAGCGCGCCCACGCTGTCTTCGATGGGCACCTGCTTGTCCCAGCGGTGCAGGTAGTACAGGTCGATCACCTCGGTCTTGAGCCGTTTGAGCGCCGCTTCGCAGGTGGCCTTGAGGGTCTCGGGCCGGCCGTCGATGACGCGCACCTTCACACCGTCGGCGTTGGGCACGCCCTGCATGCCGCACTTGCTGGCGAGGGTGAACTTCGAGCGGTGTTTGGACAGGTATTTGCCCACCAGCGTTTCGCTGGCGCCAAAGCCGTAGAGCGCTGCGGTGTCGAAATGGGTCACGCCCGCATCCAGCGCGCCGAGCAGCACGCGCTCGGCCTGCTGTTCGGAAACCGGCGCACCGTAGGCGTGGCAGATGTTCATGCAGCCCAGGCCGATGGCTGAGACTTTGAAGGGGCCGAGTTGGCGTTGTTGCATGGTCAGATTTCCTCGCATCAAGAAAAAGGGCCAGACCCATCGCGGTGCTGCGAGGCGTCTGGCCCTATTGTGCTTGGGGTGCGCAGAGCCCTCACCCCTGCCCTCTCCCAGGGGGGAGAGGGGGCAAGGCACTTCAGTTCGCGTTGAGTTGCTGTTCCAGCTTGTGCAGCACCTGGTAGCAGTTGAACACCTTGGCCACGCTGGAGTTCGGCTCGCGGCCCTCTTTGATGGCGGCGAAGAACTCGCGGTCCTGCAGCTCGATGCCGTTCATGGACACCGCCACCTGGCTCACGTCGATCTTCTCTTCCTTGCCGGTGAACAGGTCGTCGTAGCGCGCGATGTAGGTCGCGGTGTCGCCGATGTAGCGGAAGAAGGTGCCGAGCGGGCCGTCGTTGTTGAAGCTCAGGCTCAGCGTGCAGATGGCGCCGTTGGCGGCTTTGAGCTGGATGCTCATGTCCATGGCGATGCCCAGCACGGGGTGGATCGGGCCCTGGATGGCGTTGGCTTGCACGATCGGGCTGTTGCACTGGTAGGCGAACAGGTCCACGGTGTGGGCGGCGTGGTGCCACAGCAGGTGGTCGGTCCAGCTGCGCGCCTGGCCCAGCGCGTTGGTGTTGGTGCGGCGGAAGAAGTAGGTCTGCACATCCATCTGCTGGATATTGAATTCGCCGGCCGTGATCTTCTGGTTTACGTACTGGTGGCTGGGGTTGAAGCGGCGGGTGTGGCCGCACATCGCGACCAGGCCGGTCTGCTTCTGCAGCGCCACCACGTCTTCGGCGCCCTTGAGGCTGTCGGCCAGCGGAATCTCCACCTGCACGTGTTTGCCGGCCTTCAGGCAGGCCAGGGTCTGCTCGGCGTGCATCTGCGTCGGCGTGCAGAGGATCACGGCGTCAACGTCCTTGAGCGCCAGGCTGTCGGCCAGGTCGGTGGTGATGTGTTTGATGCCGTACTTGTCAGCCACTTCCTTGGTCTTCTCCAGGTCGCGGCTGATCAGCGACACCACTTCAACGCCATCGATGTTCTGGATGCCGTCGAGGTGTTTGATACCGAAGGCGCCGGCGCCGGCGAGGGCTACTTTGATGGTCATGTCAGTTGTTCTCCAGGATGAGGTGGCCCACCGCCGTGTTCGACGCGGGCACATGGTAGAAGCGGTGCTTGACGATGGGCGCTGGCCCCTGCACCTTGCCGTCGACGATATCGGACATGGCGCCGCGGGCGATCAGCCACATCACGAGTTCAATGCCCTCGCTGCCGGCTTCGCGCACGTAGTCGATGTGCGGCGTGTCGGCACAGCCCACGGGGTCGGCAATCATCTTGTCGAGCCAGGCGTTGTCCCACTCGCGGTTGATCAGGCCGGCGCGCGCGCCCTGCAGCTGGTGGCTCATGCCGCCCGTGCCCCAGATGTGCACGTTGAGGTCTTCGTCGTAGCTTTCCACTGCCTTGCGGATGGCCTGGCCGAGCATGAAGCAGCGCTTGCCCGAAGGCACCGGGTACTGCACCACGTTGACCGCGAACGGGATCACCGGGCAGGGCCAGGCGTCCTTCTTGGGGTCGAGCTCGCCGCACATCAGCGACAGCGGCACCGTCAGGCCGTGGTCCACGTCCATCTTGTTGACGATGGTGAGGTCGAAGTCCTGCTGGATCACGCTCTGCGCGATGTGCGATGCCAGGTCGGGGTGGCCGATGACCTTGGGCACCGGGCGCGGGCCCCAGCCTTCGTCGGCCGGCGTGAACTCGGCCGCCGTGCCGATGGCGAACGTGGGGATCATCTCCAGGCTGAAAGCCGTGGCGTGGTCGTTGTAGACGAGGAAGATCACGTCGGGCTTGTTGTCCTTCATCCACTGCTTGGAGTAGTCGTACCCCGCGAACAGCGGCTTCCAGTAGTCCTCTTTGGTCTTGCCCAGGTCCATGGCCGCGCCGATGGCGGGCACGTGCGAGGTGAAAACGGATGCGGTGATTTTTGCCATGGTCAAGCCTTCTTTCCTGCGGCGCCAGAACCCTGGGGCTGGCGGTGCGCCTGCGCATCGCCGTCTTCGCCCACATAACGGTTGCCTTCAACCGAACGTCCGCCGCCGATCATCATGTTGCGGTACTCCTCTTCGGTCATGCCGGTCATGGAGCCCGCCATCTGCTGGAAGCTCTTGCCGTCGGTGGCGCCGATCTTGGCCAGGAAGTAGATGTTGCCGCCTGTGCGCATGCACCAGTTGAGGTCGCGCGCCAGCACGGCCTGCTTCTGCTCTTCGGTCATCGGCCACTGGTCGAGGTAGGCGCGTTCGTCGGCCTTGAACTTCTCGCGGTTCTCGGCTTTCATGAGCGACATGCAGAACTGGTTGAGCCAGAAGCCTTTGCGGGACTGTTCGGCGTCAAAGATGATCGTGCCGGGCACGTCTTTGTAGGGTTTATCGAGTGCCATGTTCAAACCTCCTCGGGCCAATAGAGACGCATCGGGTTGTCCACCAGCAGTTTGCGCTGCAGTTCGGCGGTCGGCGCGATGTGCGGGATGAAGTCCACCAGCAGGCCGTCGTCGGGCATGTGGTCCTTCAGGTTGGGGTGCGGCCAGTCGGTGCCCCAGAGCACGCGGTCGGGGAACTGCTCGACGATGCGGCGGGCGAACGGGATCACGTCGGTGTAGGCGTTCTGCTCGCCGTTCAGCGCCTTGGGGCCGGTCACGCTCAGGCGCTCGGGGCAGCTCACCTTGCTCCACACATTGCTGTGCTCGCGCATGAACTTCTCGAACAGCGCGAACTGCGGGCCATCGACCGGCAGCGACACATCGGGTCGGCCCATGTGATCGACCACCACGGTGGTGGGCAGCGCGGTGAAGAAGTCCCACAGCTCGGGCAGGTCCACCGCCTCGAAGTAGATGACCACGTGCCAGCCCAGTTTGGCGATGCGGCCGGCGATCTCCATCAGCTCGTCCTTGGGCGTGAAGTCGACCAGGCGCTTGACGAAGTTGAAGCGCACGCCGCGCACGCCGGCCGCGTGCAGGGCCTGCAGCTCCTCGTCCGTCACCGAGCGCTTGACCGTGGCCACGCCACGCGCTTTGCCGCCGCTGGACAGACAGGCGTCGACCATGGCGCGGTTGTCGGCGCCGTGGCAGGTGGCCTGCACCACCACGTTGCGGGCAAAGCCCAGGTGGTCGCGCAGCGCGTACAGCTCGTGCTTGCTCGCGTCGCAGGGCGTGTACTTGCGTTCTGGCGCGTAGGGGAACTCGGCCCCCGGGCCGAACACGTGACAGTGCGCGTCCACCGCGCCGGCGGGCAGCTGGAACTTCGGCTTGGACGGACCGGTGTACCAGTCCATCCAGCCTGCGGTTTTGGTGAAATCACCAGAGGTGGGTTTGCTCATCGTGCGTCCTCAATCGATGTATTTCAAACCAGCGGCTGCCAGCGGCTCGCGCATCTTGTACATGTCCAGCCCCAGCACACCCGAGGCCAGCTTCTCGCGCTTCTCACCCTCGAAACTCTCGCGCTTGATGGCGGCCGCCAGCGTTGCCGCCGCACGCGCCGCGGGCACGCAGACCACACCGTCGTCGTCGGCCACGATCACGTCACCGGGCGTGACCAGCATGCCGGCGCAGACGATGGGGATGTTCACCGAACCCAGCGTGGCCTTGATGGTGCCCTTGGAAGAGATCGCCTTGGACCACACCGGGAAGTTCATTTCCTTGAGCGTCTTCACGTCGCGCACGCCGGCGTCGATGACCAGGCCGCGAGCGCCGCGCGCCTGGAAGCTGGTGGCCAGCAGGTCGCCGAAATAGCCGTCGGTGCATTCGGCCGTGACGGCCGCGACCACGATGTCGCCGGGCTGGATCTGCTCGGCCGCCACATGCATCATCCAGTTGTCACCGGGCTGCAGCAGCACGGTGATGGCCGTGCCGGACACCTGCACCCCCGTCTGGATCGGCCGCATGTAGGGTTTCAACAAGCCAACACGGCCCATGGCCTCGTGCACGGTGGCCGAGCCGAGGGCGGCCAGGCCGTCGGCCGCAGCGCGGTCGGCCCGGGTGATGTTGCGGTAAACGACGCCGAGTTCGTACATGGTGATCTCCGGTTTTGATTCCCTCTCCCGCTTGCGGGAGAGGGTTAGGGTGAGGGGGCGGGCGCTCCAAGACCCTCACCCCAGCCCTCTCCCGCAAGCGGGAGAGGGAGCTAAGTCAGAGGCTCTTCGCTTTGAGCGCTGCATCGAGACGCGGAAACACGCGCCGCGCATTGCCTTCATAGACCTTGTAGCGGTCGTCCCCCACGACGATGGTGCTCGCTTCGATGTAGCGCTTGGTGTCGTCGTAGTAGTGGCCGGTCTCGGGGTCGATGCCGCGCACGGCGCCGATCATTTCCGACGCGAACAGGATGTTGTCCACCGGAATCACCTTGGTCAACAGGTCGATGCCCGGCTGGTGGTACACGCAGGTGTCGAAGAAGATGTTGTTCAGCAGGTGGTCCTTGAGCAGCGGCTTCTTCAGCTCCTGCGCCAGGCCACGGAAACGGCCCCAGTGGTAAGGCACCGCGCCGCCGCCATGGGGAATGATGAACTTCAGCGTCGGGAAGTCCTTGAACAGGTCGCTGGTCAGGCACTGCATGAAGGCCGTGGTGTCGGCGTTCAGGTAATGGGCCCCGGTGGTGTGGAAGCAGCTGTTGCAGCTGGTGGACACGTGCACCATGGCCGGGATGTCGTACTCCACCATCTTCTCGTAGATCGGGTACCAGGCCTTATCGGAGAGCGGGGGGGACGTCCAGTGGCCGCCCGAGGGATCCGGGTTGAGGTTGATGCCGACGTTGCCGTATTCCTTGACGCAGCGCTCCAGCTCGGGGATGCAGGTGGCCGGGTCCACGCCCGGGCTCTGCGGCAGCATGGCGGCGGGGATGAAGTTGTCCGGAAACAGCTGGCTCACGCGGTAGCAGAGCTCGTTGCAGATGGCGGCCCAGGTGGAGCTGATGTTGAAGTCGCCGATGTGGTGGGCCATGAAGCTGGCGCGCGGCGAGAAAATGGTGAGGTCGGAACCCCTCTCCTTCATCAGGCGCAGTTGGTTGGTCTCGATGGACTCGCGCAGTTCATCGTCGCTGATCTTGAGATCGCTCACCTTCGGCATGGAGGCCGGGTCCTTGATGCCGGCGATCTGCGCGTTGCGCCAGGTCTCCAGCGCCTTGGGGGCCGTGGTGTAGTGGCCGTGGCAGTCGATGATGAGGGGCTTTTGCTGGCTCATGGGGGAAGTCTCCTGTCGGAATGTGGGCCTGTGCAGATGAAGGGTCAGGCCGGGTCCATGCCCTGGCGCCGCTTGGCCTCGGCCGCGGCGGGCGAGGCCATGAAAGCGATCAGTTCGCGCGCGGCGCCTGGCTGTGTGGCACTGGCGCAGACACCAGCGGAAAAGGTGGTGACGATCTGGATCTCGGCGGGCAAGGCGCCCAGCAACTCGATGCCCTCGACGTGCAGCAGCTCGCTGAGTTGCTGGAAGCCCAGCTCCACCTCGCCGCGCGCCACCAGGGTGCCCACCGGCACGCCGGGGGGCGCCTGGACGATGCGGTCCTGAATCTGCCCGGCAATGCCCCAGCGCTCGAACAGCCGGGCCAGCGCCACGCCACTGGGGCCGGTGGAGTAGCTCAGGCTGCGCGCGGCCAGCACGGCGCTGCGCACCGCGTCTTCCGAGCCGATGTCGGGCCGGGCCGCACCGGCGCGCACCGCCACCGCGACCCCCGAATGCACCAGGTCCATCTTGCTGCCGGCCACGAGCTTGCCCGCCGCGAGCAGCTTGTCGATGGCGTCGGAGGCGAGCACCACCAGATCAAACGGCTCGTCCGCCATGACGCGCTTGGCGGCGTCCACGCCGCCCACCGATTCGATCTGCACCTGCACGCCCGAACGCTGCTCGTAGGCCGACACCAGATCGGCCAGCACCTGGCGCGTGGCCATGGACGAAATGCCGCGGATCGGCCCGGGCGGTGTGTCGGTAGCACTGGGGGATGCAAAGGATGGCATGAGCCGGATTGTGCTCAGGCACCGGAAAACCACAAGCGGCATACCGTACTATTAGCCATTCCTTTTTGATATATCTCCACCCCGGACCATGGATCTCAAACAACTGGAGTATTTCGTGCGCGTCGCCGAGCTGGGCAGCTTCACCCGAGCGGCGCTGGCGCTGGACGTGGCACAGCCCGCGCTCTCGCGCCAGGTGCGGCTGCTGGAGGTGGAACTGCGGCAGAACCTGCTGGTGCGCAACGGCCGCGGCGCCACACCCACCGAGGCGGGCAAGCTGCTGCTGGAACATGCGCGCGGCATCCTGCACCAGGTGGAGCGGGCGCGGGAAGAGCTGGGCCGGGTGCGCGGCGCGCTGGCCGGGCGGGTCGCGATCGGCCTGCCGCCCAGCCTGGCGCGCGTGCTCACGGTGCCGCTCACGCGCGCCTTTCGCCTGCAGCTGCCGCAGGCCAGCATCTCCATCAGCGAAGGCCTGTCGGCCCACATGCAGGAATGGCTGCAGACCGGGCGGCTGGACATCGCCGTGCTCTACAACGCGATGCCCGCGCCCGACATCGAGATCGCGCCGCTGCTCGACGAAGACCTGCTGCTGGTGCAGCCGCGCCCGCCGGGCCTGCCCGAAGACCCGCCCCCGCCCCCGATTCCACTGGCCGAGGTGGCGAAGCTGCCGCTGGTGATTCCGAGCCGGCCCAACGCGATCCGCATGCACGTGGAAACCGAGATGGCCAACATCGGCTGCCGCCCGCTCATCGCGCTGGAGATCGACGGTGTGTCGGCCATCCTGGATCTGGTGGCCGACGGCGCCGGTGCGGCCCTGCTCTCGCGCAACGCGGTGGCCAGCTCGATCCGACCCTCGGCCTACCAGACGCGCGCAGTGTGCAACCCGACGCTGCGCACCCGCCTGTGCCTGGCCACGAGTTCACAACGCCCCGCCACCCTGACCCTGCAGACCACGCTGGCGCTGATCCGCCAGACCATCGGCACGCTCAACGCCGCCTGAAGCCCGCCCCTACCCCGGCGGGTGTGCGGCGATCAGGCGGTCGGCGTAGTCCGCCCAGTGCGGCGACTTGCCCAGGTCCGCGAACCGGCCGGCGCGTGCCTGCGCGGCCATCCAGTCGTGTTTTTCCGCGATGGCCGACGCCATGAACGGCTCGAAACCCGCTTCGCGCACGGTGTTGGCCACCTCGCGCATTTCTTCGGCGCGGCGCTTGCCGTGCTGCGCCACGCGGCTGAAGAAGTAGCTGCCCTGGGCCGACCAGTCGATGCCGGGAAAGGTCTCCTGCAGGGTGGCGATCATGGCGTCTTCCACGCCGTAGGCGCGCGCCGTGGTGTAGCTCTCCAGCACCAGGGCCTCCAGCCCCTTGATCATGATGCTGCGGCACATCTTGGTGGCCGAGGCCACGCCGACGCGCTCGCTGGCCAGCTGGGGCACCATGCCCAGGGCCTGCAGCGCGGGCAGCAGGCCAGCCGCGTGCGGGCCGCCCAGCAGCATGGGCACGCGGATGCCGTAGGGCGGCACCGAGGTCATGACGCCGGCCTCCACGTAGCGGCCCCCGGCGGCATCGATCAACGCGGCGGCCTGCTGCTTGGTGCCGGGCGACGCGGAATTGAGGTCCAGGAAATAACTGCCCGGGCGCAGGTGTGGCGCGGCGGCTTGCGCCACCGCCAGCGCGCTGGACGCGGTCACGGCCGAGATCACCAGCGTGGATTTCGCGCACAGGCTCGCCACGCCGTCGCAGGCCTCCACACCGAGCGCGGCGGCATGGGCCAGCGGCTCCTCGCGCTGCGCCGGGTCGGCGAACTTCAGGTCCCAGGCCGCAGTGGCCTTGAGCCCTTCGCTGAAGATGCGGCCCACTTCTCCGTAGCCGATGAGTCCGATACGCAAGGTGTCCATGAAAAACTCCATTCAAGAATGCGGTCCGGCGCGATGCATCGCAGGACAGCTGGTCTGGCCGGAGCGACCTGCCCAAACCGGGAACACCGCGGAACTGGCTCTGCCAGGCCGCAGGTGTTGCCCCCTTGAAAGGGGGTCGCGCGCAGCGCGGCGGGGTGGTTACTGCTTCTCTATACCGGCGCGCTGGATCACGGCGCCCCAACGCTGGATGTCGCTCGCCAGCAGCTCGGCGGCCTGCTCGGGCGTGCTGCCGCCGGCGTCGATGTTGAGGTCGGCCAGTTTCTTCTTCACCTCGGGCAAGGCGAGCGCGGCGTTGATGTCCTTGTTCAGCCGGTCGATCACCGGGCGCGGGGTCTTGCCCGGCGCGGCCAAGGCGTTCCAGGACGAGGCCACGAAACCCTTGACGCCCTGTTCCACCGCCGTGGGCACATCGGGCAACACCGTGGAGCGCTTCTGCCCGGTCACGGCCAGCGCGCGGAAGGTGCCGGCCTTGATATGCGTGAGCGCGGGCCCGAGGATCTCCACCGCCACGTCCACCTGCTTGCCGCGCAGCGCACCGATCAGCGCGGGCGTGCCATTGAAAGGCACCACCTGCGCGTCGATGCCGGCGCTGGCCTTGAACAGTTCGGCCGCCAGATTCTGCGTGCTGCCGATGTTGATGCTGCCGATGTTGAGCTGGTCGGGGTGGGCCTTGGCAAAGGCCACCAGTTCGCCCAGGGTCTTGTGCGGCGAGTCGGCCGGCACCAGCACCGCGATGTCGAACGTGCCCAGGGTGGACACGGGCGCGAAGCTCTTGACAGTGTCGTAGGGCAGGCTCTTGAACAGGCCGGCCGTCACCGCCGTGCCGTTGGACATGAGAAACAGGGTGTGGCCATCGGGCTCGGCGCGCGCCACCGTGTCGGCCGCCACCACGCCGCCGGCACCGGGCCGGTTCTCGACGGTCACCGGCTGGCCCAGCGACCGGCTCATCTCGGCCGCCACGATGCGCGCCGTGAGGTCGCCCACGCCGCCGGCCGCGAACGGCACCACGATGCGCAGGCTCTTGCTCGGGAAGACCTGTGCCGTGGTGACCAAGGGTGCGGCGAACACCACCACGGCAGAGAGGGCCGTCAACACCATGCTGCGAGGACGGGCAAAGCAACGCATGTTCATGGCGTGGTCTCCAGTCTGTTTGAGGAAAAACCTATCCGACGTACTGCACCAGCCAGAGCGAGATTGGCGGGAACAGCAGCAGCAGCGTGGTGCGGAACACGTCGCTGATCAGGAATGGCATCACGCCCTTGTAGCTCTCACTGATCGGCACGCCCTTGGCCATGCCGTTCACCACATAGACGTTGAGCCCCACTGGCGGCGCCAGCAGGCCGAAGCCCACGGTCATCAGCACCATGATGCCGAACCAGATCGCCGTCATTTCCTGGCTCATGCCGAAGTCCATGGACATGACCATGGGGAAGAAGATCGGGACAGTCAGCAGGATCATGGACAGCTCATCCATCACCGCACCGAGGATCACGTAGAACAACAGGATCGCGGTCACCACCATGAATGGCGACAAACCCCAGCCGTTGACAACCTCGGCGAGCATCGCGGGCACCTGGGTCAATGCGAGGGCCGAGTTCATCAGATCGGCACCAATGAAGATCATGAAGATCATCGCGCTGGCTTCGGCCGTTGCGTAGAAGCACTTCTTGACCTTGGCCCAGGTCAGCTCGCGCTTGAGCAGCGCGGCCACGAAGGTGCAGGCCGCACCCACGCCCGCACCTTCGGTGGGGGTGAACAGGCCGCCGTAAATGCCACCGAAGACGATCAGGAACACCACGGCGATCGGCAACACACCCAGCAGCAGCTTGGCGCTCACGCGGGGCATGTTCTCTTCGTCGTGCTCGGGCGCCTGGCCGGGCACCAGACGCACATAGATCGCAATGGCGATGATGTAGCCCACCATGGCAATCACGCCGGGGATCATGGCCGCCGCGAACAGTTTGGCGATGTTCTGCTCGGTCAGGATGGCGTAGATCACGAGCGGCACCGAGGGCGGAATCAGGATGCCGAGTGTGCCGCCGGCGGCGAGCGTGCCGGTGGACAGGCGGCCTGAGTAGCCGTGGCGCCTCATCTCGGGCAGGGCCACCGAGGTGATGGTGGCCGCCGTGGCGATGGACGAACCGCAGATGGCTCCGAAGGCCGCGCTGGCCATCACCGCCGCCATGGCCAGGCCACCGCGGAAGCGCGCCATGATGGTCGCGGCCAGCTCGAAAAGCGACTTGGAGATGCCGCCCTGGGTGGCGAAGTTGCCCATCAGGATGAACAGCGGGATCACCGACAAGTCGTAACTGGCGAAACGCGCGAACGCCAGGCCATTGAGGTTGTTCGAGAACGGCATCCAGCCGACCTGGCTGATGTAGCCAAAAATACCCGCGGTGAACATCGAAATGGCGATGGGCACACGCAGCGCCATCAGGAGCAGCATCACGCCGAAGATGGCACCCGCCATGGACAGGGAACTCATTGCGCCTGCTCCTCGAAGTTGCCCACAAAGGCCTGACACAAGGCGATGACACTGGTCAAGCACAGGGGCGGCACGATCGCCGCATAGACGATCCACTCGGGAAAGCCGAGCATCATGGTCGTGGTCTGGGAATCGTAGGAGTTGATGCCCCCCACCACGGTGCGCCACGCCAGCAGGGTCATCACGGCCGCGAGCACCAGCGCGCCAAAGCGGTCGAGCACCGCGTTGATGCCATCAGGCACCTTGGAGGTGAAGAAGTCGACGATGATGTTGCCGCGCTTGAGCTGGCACCATGGCAGAAACAGCGCCACGGCGGCACCGGCCGTCACGGCCGTGAGTTCATAGTCTCCCAGCAACGTGGTACCGATGGTGTTGCGGCCAATCAGGCTTGCACACGTCACCAGCGTGATGAGGGTCATCAAGACACCGGCCAGGATGGCGCAGAGTCTTGCCAGAGCAGATAACAGTTTCAATTGATCACCTTGAAAAACAGTGGGCGTGGCGCCAGAGAACGGTCGAATCTGCCACAGAAGGCGTCGGGCCGGTGCCTCAACCGATCCCGAAGGATTATCGTGCCCAGCGTGTGGGAGGCTTTCTGACGAAAAGCGCCCAACGCACGACGTCCCTGCGTGCCCGGCCACCCTCGCCGCCGGGGATTGTTCAACGGGCGTATTTGGCGATCAGTGCACGGGCCTCCGAGGCCAGCTTGGCGCCGTCGATGTTCTTGCCCTTCATCTCGGTGACCCAGTCGCTCTCCACCGTGCCGGCGGTGCGGCGCCAGCGCTGGGTCTCGGCCAGGTCCAGCGCCACGATGTTGTTGCCGGCCTTC